>JBEKHP010000007.1:0-187192 GCA_050012235.1 Candidatus Acidiferrales bacterium
GGAATTGAAATCACCGTTCGAGCTTGCTCAATCATTTCCTTATCTCGACGCGCTCATTCAGCGTCGCGATGTGGACCGCCTTACTGCGGCCTGGGCCGCCCTGTGCGCGCGTTTCCCGCAAGAGGTCCGCGCCCGCAAGTCCAGTCCAAATCTAATCACCAACGCCGACTTCGCATTCGCGCTGCTGAACGGAGGTCTGGACTGGCGCGTGATTCCAGTGCAAGGAGCCGCTGTAAGCGAGGATTCTTCCGTCGGCGTTGCTGGCAGCAAATCGCTGCGCATCGAATTCAACGGCACGCAGAATCTAGAGTATGCGCACGTGCTTCAATACGTGCCGGTATCGCCCAACACTGTTTACACTTTCTCTGCTTACATGCGCGCGCAGGGAATTACGACCGACAGCGGCCCAAGATTAGAGGTGCTCGACGCTTTCGATCCTTCGAAACTCTTCGTCTCCACAGAAAATGTAACCGGCACCTCGGACTGGTCCGCGCACCAATTGGAATTCAAAACCGGTGCCGATACCCGCCTGTTAATCGTAAAAATTGCCCGCCCCGCCAGTCGCAAATTCGATAATCAGCTCGCTGGCACGATCTGGATCGCCCGCGTCACCCTCTCGCCCAAGTAGAAGTTTGGTTTTGCAAACTGTTCTGCTTGTTGCTGGTGTTGCAATGTAAGCGCATACTTCGGCTTTGAGGATCCATTCATGACCAGCGGACAAGCCGGGACCTCGCAAACTGCCAATCGCGGTACGAATTGGCAGACTGCAATCGCATCTCTGGCCGCGGGCGCAGGTTTTCTCGCATTGTGGTTCTGGTTGCTGCCTCCCTGGCTGGGATTTCGAGTAGACACTCCGGGTGTTGTGGAAAGCTGGCGCTGGATTGCTGTCGTGCCGTCCGTGTTTGGTTTTGCGGTCGCAATAAAGTGCATCTGGGATTTCGGTTGGACCGGCCACGGAACTCCCGTACCTATCGCTCCTCCGCAAAGGCTAGTGGTGGTCGGATTTTACCGCTATGTACGAAATCCAATGTACGTGGGATTCTTCCTTGGCTGGTTGAGCCTGTGGGTTATCTTTGGCCGTGCAAATCGGGCGGCCCTCACCGTGGCGTTCGTGGCTGTGGCCGCAGCAGATTTATTTGTGCGGCTAGTCGAGGAGCCCGTCCTGCGCCGCATGTTCGGCGCGCAATATGAAGAATATTGCAGGAACGTTCCGCGGTGGATCCCGCGAATGCGCGCCTGGAACCAGTAGATTCAGTTGGTCGGTTTTATTTCCGAAGTGTTTGCAACTTCCCGGTCGTGCCTTGTGGAAACCCTAAGGTTGCGCTTCGCCCTTTGCAGAGGGCTGTGGCGACGGCGCGGCCACTGGTAGCACTTCCGGTTGAGCCGAGACTTGGCGCGCGGATTGCGCCTTCGGCGCCGGTACATCGGCCGCCAGCGACTGAGAAACACTCAACACTGTGTCGCCGTGCGTCACGACGCGGAAATGCTGGTTGGTCGCCTTAATCGCCGGACTGCCTTTGTGGAATTCCGACGAGAAATACGGATAGCCTTCAAAATTTCGCGTGCGATTGTTTCCCGGTTGCTTCGCAGCAAATGTCACAGGGATATGGTCGCCGCTCACGGAAACAACATCCTGCATGAACCACGCCACTTCTCCGGAACCACCGCGCGACCCCGGCTCCTTCACAGCAATCACCCGCGCGTGTGCCTCTGCTCCTCGCACAACGACGGGCACTCCGTTCACTACTAAATCCTCAGCCGCTAGCATTTCCACAATCATGCCTTCGCGCACTCCCTCGGCCCATACACTGCCGTTGAGTTCGACTTCCAGAGGCGTGCCGTCCGGAATCCTTACTTCCACGGTTTCTGAACTTTTCTGCTCTGGCGTCTCTGAAGCGTCGCGCGCCTCAAGCATAGTGAGGATCACTTTGTCGGTCAGGCCGGACGCCTTAAGCTGCAGCAGCGATTCCGGCGTCGTGTCGAAAGCGCAGCGAGAAGACTTTATTTTTTTTACGATCGCATCGGAGTCAGCGCGCTCTCTAAACATGACCACAATGTCCGCATTCGTCAGGTAGGATTCCGATCGACGGGCGGCCGCGATGGGACTAGGCGCCGGCTTTGGTTGGACTTCCGGATTCGTTTCGGTCAAGCCGAAAGAAAATTTTCGCGGCGGCGGCGGAGGCGTCTCTGAGATGTCGGCATCGTGCACCCAACCCACTCGTCCGTCGAGAGTGCGGATTTGCGAGTAGCCCTGCGAGTGGCTTAGGACTTCAACTTTCTCGTCGCAGCGCAGTTTTCCGGCCTCTTCGAATTTCTCGGTCGTTCTGTAAATAAAGATGTAGGAGTCGTACGTGCCGCATTGCGCGTAGCTCACCGAGCCGGCGTGCGCGGAAGTTACAGTGGCCACAAAAATGCCAAAAATTAAAATTCGAGCCTTCATCCTGTGCCCCAAGTCCGGGAGGCTCTCAAGATTGCGCAAACCCGGATTCACAAGAAATCACACGGCAAACTTATTTTCGCGAGGCCGCCGTCCGTCTCCAATGGTACCTCGGGACAGGCTGTCCTTCCGGGCTGGGACAGGTGGCCTCCGGGCGCTGTGCTAGAATGCTGCCGTCCGAATTCCGAAGTTCGAATGTGAGGCATACGTGGTGAGAAACCTCTTCCCCAAGCAAACTACTCGGCGGGAAATCTTGCAGGCCGGAGGCGCATTGGCGGGTGCGGGCGTCCTCGCTGGACTGCTGCCCGGCAGCCTTCTTTCACAGCCGAAGGCGCGAGTGGAGAATTTGGTGCAAGTGTCGTCGCCCGCGGATCGCCTCGCACAGATGAGGGCGCAGTGGGGCTCAATCCCGCTGGTGACAACAAAACTTCGCGACAATATCTATCTGCTTTCCGGCCCCGGTGGAAACATGGTGGTTTTGAGCGGTGCCGATGGAAAGGTACTGGTGGATTCCGGCGTCTCTGCCGCCGCGCCAAAAATTCAGCAGGCCATGGACGGATTCGGCGGAGCTCCACTGAAGGTGCTCGTCAACACTCACTGGCACTTTGACCATACGGATGGAAACGAAGCGATGCATCAGGCCGGCGCGGTGATCATCGCGCACGAAAATACCCGCAAGCGCCTTTCGGCCCCGCAGGACATCGCCGCATTCGGCCTGCATTTCGACCCGGCGCCTGCCGACGCGTGGCCGCAACAAACCTTCACGGAAGGAACCAAGCTCTATCTCAACGGTGAACAGTTGACGCTTGCCTATTTTCCGCCGGCGCACACGGACTCCGACATTTCCGTTCGCTACGAAAACGGAAACGTCCTGCACATGGGCGACGTCTGGTTCAACGGAACCTATCCCTTTATCGATCCCAGCACGGGCGGCAACATCGACGGCATGATCTCCGGCACCGCCCGCGGGTTGAATCTTGCGGACGCGGATACGAAAATTGTTCCGGGCCACGGTCCCGTGGGCGACAAGGCCGCGCTGGCTAAGCACCACGAAATGCTCGTCACGGTGCGCGACCGCGTGCATACGCTGAAGGCCGCCGGCAAATCCAAGGATGATGCCGTCGCGGCAAAGCCCACCGCCGACCTCGACGGCACATGGGGAAAGGGAGCGGTCACGGGCGACTTCTTCACCACCCTCGTTTACATGACCCTGTAAGCGATAGCCGCTACCTCGTCCGGCAGCGACTGCCGACTCTACACCTTGGGCTGAAATTTGGGAGGCTGCATGGAGACGCTTCTTCGAGATTTACGTTACAGCTTCCGGATGCTGGCAAGAGCACCCGGGTTCACCGCCCTCGCAGTTGCCACGCTCGCGCTCGGAATCGGCGCGAACACAGCAATCTTCACCGTAGCCAATTCCGTATTGCTCCGCTCGCTTCCTTATAAGGATCCCGGCCAACTGGTGCGCATCAGCACCCACCGGGACGGCAGTTGCTGCGTTTCGCTTCCGTTTTTCAACGTTCTGTCCGCGGCGAATCGTTCCTTCTCCGGCGTCGCCGCTTATCAGTTCGACGCCGTGAATCTCGCAGTCCCTGACGGCGCGGAGCAGATCGACGCCGAGCGCGTGACCGGAAACTTCTTCGACGTCCTCGGAGCGAAGCTGGCGGCCGGACGGACTTTCACTCCCGAAGAAGATCAGCCCGGCGGTAACCAAGTGGTTCTGATCGGATACGAATTGGCCACCCGCATCTTCGGCGGAGCGCAAAACGCGGTCGGCCAGCACCTCGCGCTCGATTCCAAGGACTACACAATTATCGGCGTTCTACCTCCAAAATTCGGCGTGCAGTTGCTCGGCCGCCAGCCCGAAATCTGGATGCCTCGCATCATCGAATTCAGCCTGACCACTCCGGCCCGCGTCAATCTCGGCGGCATGTATTACGAAGCTATCGGACGCCTGCGCCCCGGCGTCACCAGCGCGCAGGCGCTCGCCGAAACCGAAGTCATCTTTCAGCAGTACAAGCACGATAAGCCCGGCAATTTCGACGCGACCTCGGACGTCGCCATGACCGTCAGCAACCTTCAGTCAAATCTCGTCGCGAACGTCCGTCCGACCTTGCTGATTCTTTCGGCTGCAGTCGGGTTCGTCCTGTTAATCGCCTGTGCCAACGTAGCAAACCTTCTGCTTTTCCGCGCGCTGTCGCGAAGAAAAGAATTCGCCGTTCGCAGCGCGCTCGGAGCGCCGCGCTCAACCCTCATCCGCCAGCTACTCACTGAGAGCGTGCTGATGGCCGTCATGAGCGGCGCCCTGGGAATCTTTCTCGGCTATTTGGGCACGCGGTTTCTCGCAGCGTTTGCGCAAACGAACTTGCCTCAGGTCGCCGATATCCCCATGGATTTGCGTGTGCTTTCGTTCACCGCGGCGATTTCTGTCCTGAGCGGAATTCTCTTCGGCCTTACTCCGTCGTTGCAGCTATCCCGCCCCGACCTCGGCGGGACATTATCCGACGAAGGTCGCAACTCCACAGGCAGCCGCCGGCGCAATCGCGCGCGCAGCATACTCGTCGCGGCCCAAGTCGCTCTTTCAATGGTTCTGCTAATCGGTTCCGGTCTATTGATTCGCAGCTTCATGCGGCTCCGGAAGGTGGACCCAGGATTCGGCGCCAAAAATACGCTGACGGCGAAGACGTTCCTTCCGCCATCCAGTTATCCGCAACCTGCCGATCGCATCGCTTTTTATCGAAGCGCGCTCCAGCATCTGCAATCGATTCCGGGAGTGGACGCCGCGGCGATCTCCACCGCGCTGCCCGTTCTTCCCACTCACGGCGCTCCTGCTCGCTTTGAAGGCGAGCCGGACGTGGATCTTGGACGCCGCACCGTCGTCCTCATCGAATCGATCAGCCCTGATTATCCCAAAGCTACGCGCATGCCGCTCGTCGCAGGCCGCGCATTCAACGATCTCGACGACGCCCAGTCCACTCCGGTAGTAATGGTGAATCAAGCCACCGCGCGCCGCTTCTGGCCCAACCAGGATCCGCTCGGCAAGCTCGTCTGGGTCGGCAGGTTCCCCCCGTGCCAAGTGGTCGGCGTGCTCGGAGATATTAAAAACGACAGCCTCGCTTCACCCACGCAACCCGAAGTCTTTTTTCCATATCCTCAGCTTGCTTCTCCCATGCTCTACGTCAGCATCCGCAGCTCCATGGATCCGCACAGTTTGGTATCGGCTCTGCGCGCCCAAATCGTTGCCGTGAACCGCGGCCAACCAATCTCCGACGTGCAAACGATGGAGGAACGTCTTGAATCGGCGAGCGCGCAAACGCGTTCGATGATGCTGTTGATCGGCGTATTTTCGGCCACGGCGCTGATCCTCGCCCTGGTCGGCATCTACGGCGTCATCGCATACTCCGTCGCACAGCGAACGCAAGAGCTGGGTATCCGCATAGCTCTCGGCGCATCCAGTGCCGATATTTTCAGGCTCGTCATCGGCAACGGTCTCAGACTCGCCGTGGCCGGCACCATCATCGGTCTCGTGGCTTCGTTCGCCCTCACGCGTCTGATGGCCAGCCTGTTGTTTCAGACCAGCGCAACCGATCCGCTCACGTTTGCCGGCAGCGCCCTTGTCTTTGCCGCCGTAGCCGCGCTTGCAAGCTATTTGCCCGCGCGCCGAGCGATGCGCATCAACCCCACCGACGCCCTCCGCTCCGCGTAAACCCCTGTTGACATCCCACACGTCTCGCGCGATACTCCTGTGTGCACGCCACAGGAGGCCGCATGGCCGCCGACAAGTCCGATATTCTCCAGGGCACTCTCGATCTAATGGTCCTGAAAACTCTCGACGCCATGGGCCCGCAGCACGGCTACGGCATCGCCCGCCGCATCGAACAAATCAGCGAGGAAGCTTTGCAGATCAATCAGGGCACAATTTACGCCTCTCTCGTGCGCCTGATGCAAAAGCGCTGGATTAGCGGCGCCTGGGGCACTTCGGACAACAACAGAAAAGCCAAATTTTATTCCATCACCAAGTCCGGACGTAAGCAGCTCAACGCCGAAGCGCGAAATTGGGAGCGCATTTCCACCGTAATCGGCCGCGTGCTACGCCTCGCCGACAGGGGATAGACAAATGTTTGCCTGGATCAGAGCGATCGCTTCTCGAACTCGCACGCGGCTCTCGCCGCGCCGTGTGGACCAAGAGTTCGAGCATGAGCTTCAAACGCATCTCGACATGCTGACGGACGAAAATATTCGCCGAGGCATGTCCCCCGAAGAGGCCGGATGCGCGGCTCGCCTGAAGTTGGGCGGCGTCACGCAACTCAAAGAAACCAACCGCGAACTCCGCGGCTTCCCCATCCTCGAAACTTTTTTTCAAGATACGCGCTACGCCTTACGCATGCTGCGCAAAAACCCTGGTTTTACCGCCGTCGCCGTGCTTACGCTCGCTCTCGGCATCGGCGCGAACACCGCCATCTTCAGCGTCGTCTATGCCGTGCTGCTAAAACCGTTGCCCTACGCCAATCCCAATCAATTGGTCACCGCATTTGCGGCGAACACCCAGGAAGGAATTCCGGAAAACGGCACTTCGTATACGAATTTTGAAGAGTGGCGCGCCCAGAATCATGTTTTTAGCGGGCTCGCGACAATTAATTTTCACCAACTCACTCTCACGGGACGTGGCGAGCCTTCCGTCGTGGAAACCTGTGTCGTCACGCCGGAGCACTTTTCCCTTCTCGATGTGAAGCCGCTCCAGGGTCGCATTTTTTTCCCTGAGGACGGCAAGCAAGGTGCCCCACCCGTCGTCATCGTGAGCGAGAATCTCTGGCGCGGGACCTTGGGAGCAGACCCAAAGATTCTTGGAAGCTCGATTGTCCTCGACAAGCGTCCATTCACCGTCGTTGGAATCATGCCCGCGGGATTTCGCTCTCCTCTTATTAATTCGAACCAGGAAGTCTGGATCCCGCTCGTTCAGGATCCTCTCTTTGGAAGCTGGATGGCTCGTCGCGGAGGGCATTGGCTGCCAGTCTTTGGGCGGCTGAAGCCCGGTGTTTCCATTGCGCAGGCTCAGGCCGAAATGGACGCGATCAGCGAAAGGCTCGCGAGCGAATTTCCTGCGGAGAATAAAGGCTGGACCGTCCGTCTCGTGCCGCTGCAGAAAGAAATCGTGGGAGACGTCAGAACCGCGCTGCTGGTTCTTCTGGCCGCTGTCGGCCTCGTGCTGCTCATCGCCTGCGCCAATATTGCCAACCTGCTTCTCACGCGAGCTACTTCTCGCTCGCGAGAAATTGCTGTCCGAACCGCGCTAGGCGCGGGCCGCGCTCGAATTATTCGCCAGTTGCTCAGCGAGACTGCGGTCCTCGGTTTGCTCGGCGGAATTATCGGCATCGCCCTCGCCTACGCGGGAGTTCAAGTACTCGGCTCGCTGATGCCTGAGAATCTGCCGCGCTTGAACGCAATCCGCGTTGACAATTTCGTCTTGGTTTTTGCACTGCTCCTCTCCGCCGTCGCAAGCATAGCTTTCGGCTTGGTCCCTGCCATGTTTTCCGCCAATTCCAATATACAAGCGAGTCTTCGCGAAGGCGGCGGCCGCTCGGGCGAAAGCGGAAATCGCCGCCGCGCTCGCAATTTTCTTGCAGCAATGGAAATCGCTCTCGCTATGGTTTTGCTTGTGGCCGCAGGTTTGCTGCTGCGAAGCTTTTCGAAACTCACGGCGGTCAGTCCGGGATTTGACGCCCAACACCTCGTAAAAGCTGAAATCTCGCTCCCCCAATTTCAATATTCCAAGCCGCAGCAGTGGACCGCTTTCTCCGACGAATTGCTCGCGCGAATTCAGGCTCAGCCTGGAATGAAAGACTCCGCCGTGGTCATTCCCTTGCCAATCGTCAACGGCTACATCAACATCGGATTCGACATCGAGGGAGCCCCTCCAGCTTCCCATGCCGATTCCCGGCTCGCGAACTACGCCTCCGTCAGTCCCGAATATTTTCGTGTAATGGGAATTCCACTGCTAGCAGGCCGGTTCTTCAACCAACAAGATATTCTTTCCGGCCCGCGCGTTTCGGTGATCAGCAAAACAATGGCGCAGCGCTATTTCCCGAATCAAGATCCCATCGGCAAACGGCTCAACTTCGGGTTTCCTCCTAATGCTGACGTCGACCGCGAAATCGTCGGAATCGTCGGCGACGTGCGCGACGTTTCGCTCGGTGAAGCTCCCGGCCCGATGATGTACGTGCCATACGCGCAAGCGCCTTTCTGGGGCGCGAACTTAGTGGTGAAAAGCACGCTGAGCGCGGACGCTGTGGCCGCCGCCATTCGCCAGGAAGTTCAAAAAATTGATAAAGACCTGCCTGTAACTGACGTAGGGAAAATGCCGGACCTTATCGACGCTTCCGTCTCGCAACAAAGATTTCGCACTTTCTTACTCGGCCTGTTTGCCGCCATGGCCCTGATTCTCGCCGCCACCGGAATTTTCGGCGTGATTTCCTACTCAGTTTCCTGCCGCACGAACGAAATCGGCATTCGCGTAGCGCTCGGTGCTTCACGCGCCACGATCCTCCGCATGATCTTGCGCGAAACCCTGCTCTTAGCATTTGCGGGCTTGGTTATTGGAGTACCCTGTGCTCTCGTCGCCTCGCGCCTCATCAGCTTCTTGCTCTTCGGCGTCTCCGTGCACGATCCTGTTACCCTCGCAGCCGTCGCGTTCATTCTCGCTGCCGTAGCAATCCTGGCAGGCTTCGTCCCCGCCCGCCGCGCCATGCAAGTCGACCCCGTGATCGCTCTCCGCCACGAATAAGATGACAAAGTTGGTGAGGAAGGAAACCTTTCTTCTCTGTCATCCGTTTTGAATTATAGTGAGTTGAAGCACCAATCCCAAAAGAGGCGCTTAGCCCCATGATGGGGTGGATGTACGGAGATACACTTCGGCACTGCACGTATCTCCGATCTCATGATCCGGTTGTGCGGAACTTTACGTCAGTGAAGGAGTCGGGAGGCCGATAATTCATGAAAAGAATAGTCGTGCTCGCGCTATTCATTTTTGCCACGGGCTGCGCCGCTCGCGCCCAGGACGTTGTTGGCGACTGGCAGGGAACGCTGAAAGTTGGTGCCTCGGAGTTGCGTTTAGTCCTGCACATCACGAAGGGCGATGACGCCGGCCTCAAAGCCACCATGGATAGCATCGATCAGGGAGCCAACGGGATTCCCATTTCTTCCATTTCTTTGAACGATTCCAAACTCTCCTTCACTTCGGCTGCCATTCACGGGTCCTATGAGGGCACAATTAATAAAGATGCCACCGAAATCACCGGAACTTTCACGCAGGGAATTCCGCTCCCGTTGGACTTCACGCGCGTGGCCAAGCGGGCGGACGGCCAGCACAAGACTGCCAAGCCTTCCGACATCGACGGCTCCTGGGCGGGCGTGATCGACACCGGCACAGCCAAACTTCGGCTTGTCTTTCACATCACCACTACCGAAGATGGCCTCGCTGCCACAATGGATAGTCCCGACCAGGGTGTCAACGGGCTCCCGGTCACGGCCGTGACGCGCAACGCTTCGGCTCTCAAGTTGGAATTGAAACAAGCCGGCGCCGTCTTCGAAGGAAAAGTCGACGAGAACCTAACGACGATCGACGGGACTTGGTCGCAAGGAGGTGGCTCCGCTCCCTTGCTCTTAAAGCGTGCCAAAGATTCGGTGCAACTCGAACGCCGCCGCCCACAAATTCCGGCAAAACCCTATCCTTATCGCCATGAAGATGTTTCGTATCCCAGCCAGGCCGCGAATATCACGCTTGCCGCCACCCTCACGATTCCGCCCGGCAAGGGAACGTTTCCAGCCGTGCTATTAATTGCAGGCTCAGGAAGGAATGACCGTGACGAGAGCCTGCCTATGTTTGGCCACAGCCCGTTTCTCGTCCTCTCCGACTATCTCACCCGAAAGGGAATTGTAGTCCTGCGTGCGGACAAGCGCGGCGTCGGCAAGTCCGGCGGCGATTACGCCACTGCCACAACCTCCGATTTCGCAAGCGACGTCAAAGCAGGAGTCGCGTACCTGGAGACTCGCCCGGAAGTTGACCACTACAAGATCGGCCTCATCGGTCACAGTGAGGGCGGAGTGATTGCGCCGATGGTCGCGTCGACCGACCCTGGTGTAGCTTTTATTGTAATGATGGCTGGACCCGGAGTCCCAGGGGAGGACATCATTGTCGAACAGACCTTGCTGATCGCTGAGGCCGGCGGCGAAAGCCACGACGAAGCCGAAAAAGCCGCGGCCGAAGAGAGGAAGATTCTAACGCTAGTGGAACAGGGAAAAGACAACGCGGAACTGGCGAAAGCACTTCGGGAAGTGTTGGGAGATAAAGTCCCGGAAGCGACCATCAACGCCCAGATTAAGGCGATCAGCTCTCCGTGGTACCGAGAGTTCATCCAGTACGATCCGGCCACCGCCTTGAGAAAAGTCGCATGCCCGGTGCTTGCCCTCATCGGCGAAAAAGACCTGCAAGTGCCGCCGAACCAGAATCTGCCCGCCATTCGCAAGGCTCTCGAAGCCTCAGGCAACAAGAATTTTGAAGTGGACGAATTGCCTGGCTTAAACCACCTGTTCCAACCCGCCAAGACCGGCGCTCCAAGCGAATACGGCGAGATCGAACTGACCATATCTCCGATTGCTCTTGAAAAGATCTCGAGCTGGATTTTGAAGCAACCCCCTCGTAACTAAGCGTGATTTTGAGATTCAGCTTCGGATAAATGCGCTGGTGGGAATCTGCCTCAACGCCAAATGCATTGGGAAAAACCGTTGGTCTGTCGGCAGGAAACGCTACTTCGAAACGCGGGCCTTCAGTTTCACCCGGCCGCCTTCGATGCTGACTGTGTATTCCACTTCCTGGCCGCCCTTTTCCTTAAGCTCTTTCGTCTTCTTACGCACGAAGCCCTGAAAATCCTTCAGGCTCGGCGCCCCGGCTTTTTCCCCGGTTTCCGTTCGAGCTTCGATCAGCTTTTGATAAAGCTGCTGCACTTTTTCGTTTTCGCGCTCCGGATCGGAGAATGATGCCGCAAACGCTTCCGCTGCTTTTCTTTCCGCCACCGCAACTCCACGGCCCTCGGAGGAAGCTGGCGCCGGGTTCGCTGCCGCCTTGCGCGCCCGTTCCTCTTCAATCGCTCTCGCTGCTGCGCCGAAATGCCGTTGCTGGGCGCCCGATTCTTTCTGCATCATTTTCTTGCGCCACATATCCACATATTTCGCGTACGTCTGCGAAAGATTGTTGTAGCGAAATCGCTGCGCGAAGCTCAACTCCGCCGTGCGCTCGTTATACCGCCGCAAAAGCGATTCCGTGCGCCATTGCGTGTCCGCCGGAGGACGCGGACGCCCGCCGCCGAAGTATTGTTCGTACTCAATCTTCAGCGTCCGAATGTCGCGTTCGATCTGATTCAGCTCTTCGTCAACTGTAGCCATAGTGGTGTCACTGCATTTCCAGCGTAGGGGCTGCGGCAGCCCGCGTCAATGCGGGTCTGCGCGGCCATGTCGCAAGAGAAATCCCCCGCCGACACGCGTGATTGCTACTCTGTTTCCGCTTGTGTTCAAATACTCCGGCCATGAAGCGGTTAACCAATCCCGTGCAGAAAACGCAAAATAGCTCCAGCGCCAGAATGCGTGGAATTCCTTCCGTGGATGAATTGCTCGGCCGCCCGCGCCTGCTAGCTCTCGCTGAGAAATCTGGACGCAAACTGGTGACTCAATCCGCTCGCACTGTCCTGGCGAATTTGCGAGACCGATTGAAAAAGGGTGAGCGCGGCGATTCGGCCACCGGTTCTGCTCAACTCGAAATGGACGTGGTCTCCGAAGTGGAAGCGCGGCTCGCCCCGTCATTGGTCCGTGTGATCAACGCCACCGGCGTGATCCTGCACACTAATCTTGGTCGCGCGCCGCTTTCCACCGAAGCAGCCGCGCACATCTCTGAAATTGCCACGCGCTACTCCAACCTCGAATACGCAATCGAAACCGGCCGCCGCGGCCAGCGCGATATTCACACTTCCCGTATGCTCGCCGTCCTGGCAGGTGCGGAAGCCGCTATCGTGGTGAACAACAACGCCGCCGCCGTGTTTCTTGTGTTGAACACGCTATCCAAAGGCGCCGAAACGATCGTCTCGCGCGGCGAACTAATCGAAATCGGCGACGGCTTCCGCATTCCGGACGTCATGGCCGAAAGCGGCGCCATCGTTCGCGAAGTGGGAACCACGAATCGCACGCGCATTCGCGATTATGAACGCGCCATCACCAAAGGCACCATGCTGCTCCTTCGTGTCCACCCGTCGAATTTCCGCATGACCGGTTTCACCGAGCGCCCGTCGCTCGAAGAATTAATCGAGCTAGGACGCCGCTCGAAAATCCCTGTCTTCGAAGACCTGGGTTCGGGATGCCTTGCCGACCTTTCAGCAAATGGTATTTCCGAGCCGGTCGTGGCAACGAGCTGCGCCGCGGGCGTTTCGGTAGTTTCGTTCAGTGGAGATAAATTGCTAGGAGGCCCGCAAGCTGGAATCATCGCCGGGAAAAAGCAAATCATCGAACGCATCCGCCGGAATCCTCTTTTTCGCGCGCTACGTGTGGACAAACTCACCATCGCGGCGCTCGAAGTCACTTTGCGCGCGTACCTGCGCGGCGCCCTCGACGAAATCCCCTCGCTTCGAATGATTCGCCTCGAAGCCGGCGTCATCGGCGAGCGCGCGCGAAAATTTATCGCGCAATTGCAGCCGTCGGTAGCGAGCGATGTAACTTTCCGAATCGTCCCAGGATTTTCAGTTATCGGCGGAGGCTCCACGCCCGACCAGCAGCTTCCCACCCACCTAATTTCAATTCTCAGCCCGCGCCATTCCGCCGCGGACCTGGAACAGCGTTTGCGCAAGCCGTCTAGCGCAACCCCCGTCATCGCCCGCATCGAAAACAAACACTTAATCCTCGATCTCCGCACCGTTCCCGCAACCGAAGAACCCGCCCTAGCCGCCGCCCTCGCTTCCGCCCTCAGCTAATCGCATTACAGCCGGTTGATCACGCTCGCCACGCAACCCGCGCCAAATCCATTATCAATATTCACCACGCTCACATTCGACGCGCAACTATTCAACATTCCCAGCAGCGCCGTAAGCCCCCCAAAGCTCGACCCGTATCCCGTACTAGTCGGCACCGCAATCACCGGCACGCCCACCAGTCCTCCGACCACGCTCGGCAGCGCCCCCTCCATTCCCGCCACGCACACAATCACTCGCGCTTCCGCAAGTTTCTTGCGGTGCTCGAGCAGCCGGTGAAGCCCCGCCACGCCGACGTCATACACCGTCTCCACTCGATTGCCCATCGTTTCCGCTGTAACCACCGCTTCTTCCGCAACCGGTATGTCGCTCGTCCCCGCGCTGACCACCAGGATCAATCCTTTGCCGCTGGTTACGCGCGAGCGCAGAATCGCAATCGCTCCGGAAAGTGGATAAAACTTCGCCGCGCGCGCTACCTTTTTCACCGCCGCAAAAGCTTTCTTATCCGCGCGCGTAATTAAAATATTGTGTGACGCCTTCGCTCGCAACATCCCCCGCGCGATCTCGCTCACCTGTTTAGCCGTCTTGCCTTTCGCGAAAATCACTTCCGGATACCCCTGCCTCAGCGCCCGATGATGATCGATCTTCGCGAAGCCCAGGTCTTCGTAGGGCAGCCCGCGCAACCGCTCCACGGCCGCCTCCACCGCGAGCTTCCCGCTCCGCACCTCAGCCAGAAATTTTCGTACGTCTCGCTCGTCCATATTCTCTTTTCACTCGGTCGCTCTCTCCGTGCGGACCCTCGACTCCCGCATTCTAGCATTCTCGCAGCGCCTGCATTCTGCCTGTGCTAGAGTTGCGCTCAGTTAGGCGTCCGCACCCACCATTGGAAGACGCCTTTAGTCCATTCACTAACCTTGGAGGCAAATTATGTGGCTGCTTTGGGAAATCTTGATCGGTATCCTCGTCGGTTTCCTAGCGGGACAAATTGTAAAAGGCCGTGGCATGGGTGTCTTGGTTGACCTGATCGTGGGAATTATCGGCTCGCTTCTCGGTGGCTGGATATTTGGCCTGCTGGGGTTTGCCGCATACGGATTAATCGCGCAACTAGTGATGGGGGTCGTCGGTGCAGTAGTGCTGTTATTGTTGATTCGTTTGATCAAGTGAGCTTAGCTGCAAGGGCAAGGGCATGCACGATTCCTGTGCATGCCCGAAGACTCACAAAACGCGATCGCTGTCCCGCGACTAATTTTCCGCTTTTCCCTTCACGTCAACCACCGTGACCGTGCCGTATTTTGCCAGCGTGTCTTGAATCTGTTTGCGATCGCCGACAGCCACCCACTGCATGTGGCTCAGGTCCACGAATTTCTTCGCCGCTGCTTGCACGCCCGCTGCATCGATCGCACCAATGTTATCCGGATACTTGTCCCAGTAATCCATCGGCAATCCGAAATGCTGCACGATTAGCCAGTCGTTCAATAGCTGCGTAGGTTGTTCCAGCGACAGCGCAAAAACTGCGATCAGCGCGCGATGCGCGTCGTCGAGTTCACTCTGCGGCACCGGTTCGTTATTGATGCGCTTGAACTCGAACACGAAGCGCTCCATCGCATCGCCCGTCACCGCTGTGCGCACCGGAGCAAACGCGAACCAGTCACCTGGATAAATGTCGGCATTGAACCGGCTGTACGATCCGTACGTCAAGCTGTGTTCTTCACGCAAATCGAGGAACAGCCGCGCCTGCGCTCCGCCTCCTTCTATCTGATTCATCACCACCAGCTTGTAATAGTCCGGATCGTCCCGCCGAATTCCTCGATTCCCGCCGACAATGTACGTCTGCACCGAAGCGGGCCGGTTCACCATCGTTATTTTTGTCGCCTGCGGCGTAGCCGCAGGGTACGACACTTCCGGCTCCGCCGAACCCTTCCACGCGCCAAAATACTTCTCCAGCATCGCCTGCATTTCCGCGGTCTTGAAATCGCCGGTCACTCCCAAAATCGCATTGCCGGGGACAAAGTGCTTATCGTGAAATTTCTTCAAGTCTTCCACGCTTAGCTTTTCGATCGATTCCTTGGTCGCCGACGTGACCGCCATGGGCGTGTCGCCGTAAAGCACGCGCCGAAACGCTTGTTGTCCCAGAAAATTGGGATTCGCGAGTCGCGCTTCAAGCCCTGCTTCTTCGCGCTGCTTGTACTTCTCAAGCTCGCTGGCCGGAAACGCCGGATGCAGCACCACGTCGCTCATCAAATCGAGTATTTGCGGCGTGCTGTTGATCAAGCCCGAAGCATTCACCGACGTGTAGCTGACCCCAAATCGCGAACTCGCATCCAACGTCGCACCCAGCTTGGCCGTTTCTTCCGCGATCTGCGCGCTCGTTCGGCGTTCGGTGCCTTCCGTCAACATATCCGCGGTAGAAGACGCCAGCCCCGGCAAATCCGCTGGGTCGGCTAGCTGTCCGGGGCGGATCCACATCGTGAATGCAATCGTCGGCAGCTTGTGGTCTTCCTGTAGCACCAGCATCAGCCCGTTCGGCAGCTTCGCAACCGTCGGACGAGGTAGCTGAACGCGCAAAATCTCTTTATTCACTGGCGCGCGGTTCAACCTCTGGACCTGACTCATCGGAGCAGCTTTGTCCTGCCCTTGTCCTTGTGCCTGCGCGCTCGGTGCCGCAAGAATCAGCAAGGCAAACAGCGCCGCTGCAGTTACGCTGCACGCCGCGGACTTCGAAACCAGTCTCCTCATCGCGCCTTCTCCCTCCCACTGGATTCTCTTCGTGAACCGCAAGTTTGCTGCGCTCATTTTCCCGCCTTTGGCGCTTTTGCCGCTTCATCCGCCGCCGGCAAAGTGATCACCACGGTTCTCTGATCGCGCACTAGAAATTTCTTTGTCGCCGCGTTCACTTGCTCTAGCGTCACCGCATTTTCCTTATCCAGAACCGTATTGATTAGATTCGGATCGTTGAAATAAACGGCGTAGCTGCCGATGGTAATCGCGGTAAACAGGGAAGACCGCCTGCGCTCGATGAATTGCCGCAAAAGCTGCGTTTTCGCTTTGGCGAGTTCCTCCGGCGTCACCCCGTCTTTCACCACCGCCGCGATTTCGTCGTCGATGCCTTTTTCCAGGTCTTCCACTTTCACGCCCGGACGCGGGCTCGCAAAAATGTACAGAAGGCTCGCGCCGATTCGCTCATCGCCCTGCACTCCTACTTCCGAGGCCAGTTGCTTATCCTTCACCAGGTGTTGGTAAAAACGCGAACTGTCGCCCCGCCCCAAAACGATCGCGAGCTGTTGAATGGCGTAATTTTCCGGCGTGTTGCCCGGCGGAATATGATACGCCATGATGATTTGCGGCAGCCGCGCCAGCGGATCGTAAACCGTCTCGCGCCGCTCGCCGTAATGCGGTTCTTCATCCAGCAGCACCTTCGGCGGCTCGGGCTGTGACGGAATGCCGCCAAAATATTTTTTCACTTTCGTAAGCGCTTCGTCCGGATCGAAATCGCCCACCAGCGTCAGCACCGCGTTATTCGGCGCGTAGTAGATGCGGAAGAAGTCCGACACGTCCTGCACCGTCGCGGCGTTCAGGTCCGACATCGAGCCGATCGTGGAATGCTTATACGCGAAATTGTCGTAGGAAAGATTGTCCACATCCAGTTCCGCCCGGCCGTAGGGCTGATTGTCGATGCCCTGCCGCCGTTCTTCCTGCACCGCGTTGCGCTGGTTATCCAAGTTTGCCTGCGTGATGTTCAGCGACTTCATGCGGTCAGCTTCCAGGAACAACCCGAGATCGAGTTGGTTTTTCGGCAGCTCCTCGAAATACGTCGTGCGGTCTTCGTTTGTGGTTCCGTTCATCCCGCCGCCGTTGTTCAGCACTTGGATGAAATGTTCGCCCTTGCCCACATTCCCCGACCCTTGAAACATCATATGCTCGAAAAGGTGCGCGAATCCCGTGCGGCCCGGCCGCTCGTTGCGGCTCCCGACGTTGTAGCAAACGTCGATGGAATACACCGGCGCGCTGTGGTCCGGTACCAGTATCACGCGCAGCCCGTTATCGAGCTTCACTTCGCGAAATTCAAGCTTCGGTATTTTTAAATCGTTATCCGGCGACGCCTTCAACGCCGCACTCAGCCCAAAACATAGGGCGAGTCCTGCGGCGAGAACCACGGCCGATCTCCGCTTCACAAACATTTTCACACCTCCCAATAGCGGTGAATATTGTGCACACTTTCGTCATGGGTGGCAAACGACACTTTCGCTTGCAAGGTTTAGTCGTGACTCTACTCCGGACGGTAGCGACCCGTAGTTCGCAGCTCTAATTTACGGTTTGTGGGTCGTGGCTTTAGCCACGACATTCAGCACGGCGAGGTAAGGGGCTTCAGCCCCTTGGAGTTCCGCTTTGTAGGTTTTCACACGAGGGCGACGGCTCTGCCGGGTGAAAGCAAAAAAAAAAAGCGCCGGTCGCTTGATAGCCGACCGGCGCGCTGCTCGAAAGCAGCTTTAGTTAGTTTTCCAATTGCACTTGCAAGATCTCTCCCGCAAGCCGGGTCATCCGTTGCGAACTCGGCCCCGTCCTCTGACGCAGCGCTGTTTCCATGCGCCCGATCAGAACGGGTTTCCGGTTCAGAACGGTCGGCGCCGGTTCATCGGCCAACTGCACGCGTTCGATACGCAGACCAAGCGTCCGCTCGATTTGCATCAACTCCGAGCGTTGTTCGCGCCCGAAAAGTGTCGAAGCAATTCCGCGTTCGCCCGCGCGTCCCGTACGTCCCACGCGATGGATGAAATTCTCCGCGATATCCGGCAAATCGTAATTGATCACGTGCGCGATATCCTGCACGTGAATCCCGCGCGAAGCCAAATCCGTCGCGATCAGCACTCGAATGCGTCCCTGCTGAAATCCAGCCAAGGCCGCCGTGCGCTGCGACTGCGAACGTCCGCCGTGAATCATCGCGGCAGCAATCCCTTCGCGGTTCAAGCTCTTGGTCAACCGCTCGGTCCCGTGCTTTGTGCGCACAAAAACCAGGCAGCGTCCCTTTTCTTTGGCCAACAAACGGTGCAGCACTCCGAATTTCCGATCGCTCGAAACTTCGTAAGCCTGCAACTGCACGTTTTCCGACGGTTTCAGTATCGACCCGAACGCGAGCCGCACCGGATTCCGCATGTAATCGTGCACCAAGTGCGCAACCGAAGCTTCCAGCGTTGCCGAAAAACACATCGTCTGGCGCTCTTTCGGCAGCACTGCTGCAACCCTGCGAATCGCCGGCAGAAAACCCATATCCAGCATGCGGTCGGCTTCATCCAGCACCAGCACACGCAGCGAACGGAAGTTCACCAGCTTGCGGCCGAGAAAATCTTCGAGCCGTCCGGGTGTTGCCACCACTACGCGGGCGCCTTTGCGCAGCGCGTTCAGCTGTGTCCCTTCGGACAAGCCTCCCACCACCAGCGCCGCCGGTGCGAGCTGTTTGCCTCGCAACGCGTCATACTGCGCCACAACCTGCATCGCAAGTTCGCGCGTAGGAACCAGCACGAGCGCCGCGATTCCCGGCGTCACCTGCTGCAATAGCTGCTCGATCATCGGAATCAGGAACGCAAGCGTCTTGCCTGTCCCGGTTTGCGCCGTGGCAAGTACGTCTTTGCCTTCGAGCGCCTTCGGGATTGCCGCTGACTGCACCGGAGTCGGTATCGAAAACCCGGCTGCTGCCAGCCGCTCCTTGGTGTAAGCGGAAATCGCCATCTTTGAAAATACTTCTACTTCTGAAATCACTTCTGTGGAACTTTGCATCATTTACCTTTTTTGTCTGGCAGGCCGTCGCCGCGCACACACACCCTCTAGGCGGGGCACAACGATCGGCTCATAACCAGTTCTTTGTTTTAAATTACGCTGAAGACTTACGGAGAAGACTGAAGGCGGGTATTCTCAGATCAACCACTCAGAGGGACCGCACAACCACAACCGCTGTATTAAGCGCAAACGCAGTATAACACAGAACCCTCGTGCGTGCCGAAAATGTTTGCTTCCGTGCGCAACTGCACTCCCTAGCGCTTGGCATTACTCCTAAGAGTCGTGGCTTCCGGCATAGACATTCCGCCTATGATGAGCCAATCCTTCTCGTCCCTGAGCCACGTATGGGTGATACGGAGCGTGTGTGTCGCGCCAATGCCGTCTTTGTCAGACCACTTATACGTGATCCAGTAGCACGTTACCGCGACATTCCCCGTTACGTGAATCGCAGCAGGCTTGAATTCAACGGTTTTTAACGCCAGACCCTTGCTGGTTTGCGAGGTGATCCAGTCGGTTATGTGGTCCTTGTCAACGGGCGCGGCACTAACCGACGGCCAACCGAGAAAATCCTTGTGCCATAGGCCTACATAGTCCTGCAAATCGTTGCCCTCAACGTAGTGCCAATATTGGTGCTCAAGGTTCCAGAGCGTTTGTTCGGCTTCCGACCCTTGTGCCTCGATCCTCCCGGCTGAAGAAACGAGCAGGGCGCCGGCCAACAAATAGGGAATTATTCGAAGAACGAACCTCATCCGACACTTAAACATCTTTACCTCCGATAGAAGTACTTCCCGAAATTCGACGCTAAAACCAATCGCTGCGATACGCGAACCACCAGCTCACAACCCCAATCGGAATCGTCGCCGCCAGCGCCCACCACATCGGCAGCGCCATATCCGCAATCAGCCCCAGCATCGCGAACGTAGCCCAAAAGATCTTCTTCTGCATCCTTACATTCTAGCCCCGCACCACCAATGGCTGACGCGCGATGTCTTACCTGACACTCGCGTGCCGAGCGCCCTGCATTTTGTCGAGCGCGCGAGTCGTGCCGGTATGCCTTACTTTGGACTCCCCAATTTCTCCACCCAATGAACAAACCGAAAGATATACGCCATGCGCGGCAAGCAAAATGCGACCCCTGCTTTCGCCTCGGCGTCTCCCATGCTTACAGCCTTCTCGAAATAGGGCAGCGCTCTCCGGTATTTGCCCATGCTCGCTAACGCCGCTCCTTTGTTGCACCATGCCCAGGCAAAGCTCGGATCAATCTCAATCGCGCGCTCGTTGCATTCCAGAGCCTCTCGGTATCTCTTCAAATCCAAGAGCGACACTCCCTTGTTGTACCACCCAAGATGGTTCTTCGGTTCCAGCTCGACCACCCGGTCATAACACGGGATCGCTTCCGCCGGCCGCTTCAATTCGCGCAGAGTTCTACCTTTTCGCAGCCACAGCATCGCGTTATTCGGCGCCACCTCCAGCGCCTTTTCGCAATGAACCAAGCCCTCCTCAAATCTTCCCAACGCGAAAAGTGTTTCGCAAAGCCCTTGGCTGGCCCCGCGATCCCCCAGCCGAAAAGCCTCGCTGAAAGCGCCGTTCGACTCCTCCATCCGTCCCAGTCTCAGCAGCGCGAGCCCTTTGTTGAACCACGCCCCGGAGTTTCCGGCATCCAGTGCCACTACGCGCTCGCACGCCAGCAGCGCTTCGTCATTCCGCTGCAAACAAAGCAGTGCCGTCCCTCTCTTGAACCACGCTTGCGCGTCGCGCGGATTCAAAACCAGCGCGCAGTTCGCCGCTTCGATGGCTTCCTCGTACCTCTTCAGATTGATCAACGCCTGCGCTTTGTTCAGCCAGCCGAAACTCGCCTTCGGCGCCAGCTCGATCGCGCGGTCGTAACACGCCAGAGCTTTCTCCATCTGCCCAAGATTCCCCAGACACACCCCTTTTCCCACCCAAGCTTGCAAATTGTCCGTTTCCAATTCGATGGCCCGCTCGAAACACGCCAGCGCCTCGGCGTGTTGCCGCGCCGACGCTTCCGCCATCCCCTTCCGTATCCATTCCTCTGCATTCATCGCGCAAAATCATAGGCCACCCCCGCCCCCCGCGCAATACGCCCCCGTCGCTAGCCGCACTTCCGTTGCTTTACGTTGTGATCTCTGAATGCGCGACGGTCAAGCAATCGAGATCAGCTCCGCCTTAGGTTTGAATGTAGCGCCGGGGCCTTCAGCCCGGCATCTTGCTTTACGCTGTCATCCCGAGCGAGGCCGTCTTTTGGCCGACGAGGGACCTGCTTCTGCTTGTGTTTTTAATGTAGCTCACCTCTCTAGAGGTGAGGCAGTTGACGTGGCGGGTGGCCAAACCTTCCACACTGAGCGCTTAGCTTTTACGGGTGCCGCACTCTTTGCGTTTTTCTTTTCAGCAAAGGGTGCGGGTTTAGATCTGCCGGCAGCGAACCCTTTTGCCCCACAGCGGCGTTCATCCAAGCGGGTTTCTACTTCCCATACAAAATCACCTTTCCGTCCGCCACAACCGCGACGTACCTCCGCTCCTGAATAAACTGCATCACCTTCTTCCCCGAGCGCGCCAGCAGCGCCCATCGCGATTTGGTTTTAGGGTTCTGCTCGATCCCCATGATCGTCTTTCCGTCAAACACAAATGCCACTTGCCGCAGCCGCTGCGCCTTGCTCACTGTCACGGGATAGCGTTCCGCGCCCAGTTTCACAACGTCCTCGTTCTCAACGAGAGCCTGCCGCCAAACCTCAATCAGTGCATCTTCGAAGGTCATCGCAAGGAATGCTACCAGCAGATCGCCGACTTTTGGTGCCAGAGTCTCCAGTTACGACACCTCCTCGCCCCGCCTGCCTTGTAAGCAGCTTTATGCCGGGCGTATACTCGGTTGAATAGCGGTATCGAGCAGTACATCGGCCAGACTCTCGCTCGCTGTTCCGCATCAAAAGGAAGTCATGTCGGAGAACCGACAACACGCCGACAAGAAGCCTCTCGCCATTGACGAGAGACGTCTCAGTGTACGCGCACCCGTTTCGCCCCAAGCCTTTGTGAAATTCGGTGCCAATAATTACGGTTTCGTTTTCAATATCAGCGAAACCGGCTTGGTATTTTCCCCCACCGGCACTTTGACTTTAGCCGTCGGCGCCGTTGCGAAGATGCGTTTTCTTCTGCCGGAATCTCGAGAATGGATCGAAACCAGCGGGGAAGTGGTCTGGATCGGCGACTCGCAAAAAGAAGCAGGAGTACGCTTCGTTGATTTGGCTGACGAGACACGCGAGCGCATACGCAACTGGATCGCGCACGAACCTTCACGCGCCCAACCCCCTCACCCGCGCTTTGCCGTTCCCGCGTTAGCCAAGAGTCCCGAGGACGGCACACCCGCTCCCGCCTCGAACGGAAGCTCGGAAGCCAAGCCGGGCACTTTTGTGGACAGCACGGCTTTGAATTCCATTCTTGCGGACCCCGCCAGATTATTGCGCGAAACCAAGACCGCCAGGGAAAAGCCTGCTGCACAACCCTCGACGAGCGTGGAAGCCAAGCCGCTTCCGGCACCGAGCAACGTGCCTGTCCCGGATCGCCGCTCGCACGTACGCCGCCGCGTTTTGTCGCTCGAATACATTGACCTGGGTTCTTTCAACGGCGGCATCCTTCTAAACCTCAGCGAGGGAGGAATGTACGTGCAGGCCGTTGCAGGCTTGTCCAATGACGACCTTCCCGAGCTTAGTTTTCGCCTGCCTGACTCCACATACGTGGTCAAGACCAACGCCAAGATCGCGTGGACCGGGGAATCGAGAAAAGATGCGGGAATAAAGTTTGTGAATCTGTCCCAAGAAGCGCGTTTGAAAATACGCGAGTGGGTTGCGTTAGAACTGCCCCCGGTTGAAAGTGCGAGCGCATCCGTTGCCAATGTCGCTCCCGTCCGGAAAAAGACCGAACGCCTGCTGGAAATGCCGGCCCCGGCGCAGTCTAAAAAGGCGGCTAATTTCCCGGAGGCTCTGCCGCGGATTCCACAAAGCCGGGAGAACATTCCCGCTCCATCTCCGATCGTCGCATCCGCGAAGGTTGTCGCATCCGAAAAGATAGTCGCATCCGAAAAACCAGCCGCTCCGCGTCCGCCCGAATTGCTGCACTTGGCGGGCCCCATTCTGCAAAAGCGTCTCGGCGAACCACCGAAAATCAGCGAACCGGCCCATGTCGAAATCAACTGGCCCGAAGCGAACAGTCCCGAAGTGACCAGTCCCGAAGTGGCTAGTACCGAAATGACCAGTCCCGCCGCCGCTCAACCGCGAAGCTGGCGGGGCGTTGCAGCTGTCATTTTTGTCGCAGTCCTCCTGGCGTTTGCAGCTGGATGGATGGTGGCCGGCCCCGGAGGCCGAGCGCAATTCCTGGCAATGTTCGATAGGCAGCCGAGCGATGCCTCCAACTCGGCGCAGAATTCGTCTCCGACGCCGACGAGCGCCGCTCCGACGGAAAATGCGCCGAGCACGCAAACGCCGACTGAATCGTCTCAGCAGCCTGCGCAACAAACTCCGTCCGCGCCGATTGTGACGACAAAGACTCCGGAAAAGTCTCAGCAGCCTGCAAAGCTAAATGGAAGTGTCCAACCATCGCCGAGCCGTGCTAACAACTCCAATCTCTCGGCCGCCAATATTCCAGCGCCGCAAACGCAGAAGTCCGCGCCGCCCGTCGCACACTCAAATGTTTCGCCCAATGCATCAAACGCGACGAGCCGCGACACGCGCTCGGCCCAGCCTTCGACGCCAAGCACCCCGTCGAAATCTTCCGCCGCGCCAGCAGAAAACAAAACTCAAATAACTCGGCCTACGTCGACGCAGCCCGCGCCGACGGCTCCAGCCTCAAATTCTGCGACGAAGAATTCACCTTCTCCGGCACCAAGCACCTCTGCGCCCTTGGCAGCTCCGGCCGTTGTCGCGTCGCAACCACGAAGTACGGCGCCGCCGGAAATTCACGCGCCTGTGCCCGGAGAATCCTCGCTCCCTGTGGCGTCCGCAAAGCCGCCCGCACCGGTCGAAGTCGTCAAAGGCACAGTTTCCGTCAGCGCGAGTCCATTCCCGTCGATCCACGTTCCGCCCGAGATGAAATCGCAAATCTCCAAAACAGGTGCCAGCCTGGAACTGGGCAAACTAATCTCCCGCGTCGAACCCGTCTATCCCGAAGACGCCGAGCGCCAGCGCATCGAAGGCGTCGTGAAGTTGCACATAATCATCGACCGCGATGGCAACATCCAGAACATCGACCAAATGTCCGGCCCGCCGCTCCTCGAAGCCGCTGCCGCCAACGCCGTTCGCCAGTGGAAATATAAGCCAACTTCTCTCGGTGGCCAGCCCGTCGAAGCCGGTGTGGACGTAACCGCAACCTTCCGCCTCCAAACCACCCACGCAAACTAGTCCCCCGCGCCGCCAATCGCCGCGTTGCAAAACTCAAATTGAATTGCTGCATGGAATTACTGAAAGGTTTCCCGGTCTACCATGAAGAACACCGCGCTCGCAGCTAATTAATCCGATACCTCAGCAGGACTAACCGACGAACTCGAATGCTTGCCGCCCAAGGCGATCCCGATGCCTGCCGCCCCCGCGCCCGCCGCTCCAACAATGATCCACACCGTATAATTTTTCTTCTGCTGCACAGTCCCCGGCGTCGGATTCGGCGGCGCCACTTCTTTCACCGCCGACAATTGCCCCTGCCCCGAAATACTTACCGTCTGCCCCGCCTGCATCAAAAGCCCGTTGGTTCCCGCCACCGGCACCAGAATCACGCTTCCGTCCAGGCAAGTCACCGCAAACGTCCCGTCCCCCGCCTTCTCAATCTTCGACGTCGACTGCTCCCCGTCCGTCACTCCCACCGCCGTAAAACTCCCGAGTCGCAAATTCAGCCCTTGCGGTCCGCGCCTCGAACTCATCACCACCGTGCCCGACTGCAGCTCCGCCACATACTGATCCCCGCCATTAAACGCAATCTGGCTCTGCGCCAAAATTTGGAACGTCCCCTGCCCCTGCGCGCTGCCCGTAAACGTCGCCGTCCCCGCCGCGCCTGTACGCACCGTGTCACCGCTAAAAATCGTCGAATCCGCCGGCGCCGGAGAATTGTTCACATAAACTTCCCCCACGCTGCTCAACGACCCCAGCGCCTGATGTTCCTGGGAACGCTTGCCCGCCTGCGCAATCGTGGGAGCCAGTAAATTGGAAATAGCCAGCAGCGCGAGCATCAACGAGGAAAGTCTTGAAGTCCGAATCCGCATCTTGTCTTCGGGGTTGGCCCTCAATCCACTCACCGCATCCCCCTCAAACACAAAATCCCGCCGCTGCTTATTTACCACCCCTTCTTTCTTTTGTCCATCAAGAACCGCGCACGCATGCGTTCCTTACAGCGCCGCCTCGTCACAAGTGCAATCCCATTCGTCATCGTAAATTGCTTCCGTCAGGGCACGGCTCTAGCCGTGCCGACTGCCTCCGCAGTACTCAGGGGTTTCAACCCCTGAGGCCCGCGAGCCCGAGGCCAGCCCCCGCGCGATTTTGCCCCCACCTCCTCCTTTCGGGATTAGAATGGTCGCCGCGATGAAGGTTCTGCACATCGTCAAAACCGCCGTCGGCGCAAACTGGGCCTACGAACAAGTCCGCGTCCTCTGCTCGCTCGGCATCGAAGTAGTCGTCGCTCTCCCCTCCGACACCGAAGGCCTCGCCCCCAAATACCGCCAAGCCGGCGCCACCGTCCTCCGCGCCAACCTCGATTTCCCCGCGCGCGAACCTTGGCGCATCCCAGCCGCTCTCCGCGCCTGCCGCCAACTCGTCGCCGACGTCCGGCCCGACCTGATCCACACTCACCACGTCGGCCCAACCTTCGTCACCCGCCTAGCCCTCGGCAAAAAATCCCCTATCCCCCGCGTCTTCCAGGTTCCAGGGCCCCTGCACCTCGAACATCGTTTTTTTGCCTGGCTCGACGTTACGCTAGCCGTCCCCCGCGATTCCTGGATCGCGACCTGCCGCTGGACGCAAAAAAAATACCTGGAATTGGGAATTAATGACGGTCGGGTATTCTTGTCCTACGCTGGGACCGACACGATACCGTTCCGCGGCACCCGCACCGGACTTTTGCGAAATGAACTTGGAATCCCTGTGGAAGCTCCTCTGGTCGGAATGGTCGCGTATATGTATGCCCCGAAATGGTTCTTGGGCCAGATGAGGGGGTTGAAAGGCCACGAGGATTTTATTGCAGCCCTGACTATCGTCAAGCAAGCTCACCCCAATATCCGCGCAGTGATCATTGGTGGGGCGTGGGGAAAGCCTGGATGGTATGAGGAACGCCTCCGCTGTATTGGAGAGAAGCTCTGCGATGGTTTTCTCAATTTTTTAGGACCGAGATCGGATGTCCCAGCGATTTATCCGGATTTGGATCTCGCGGTTGTCCCGTCTTACTCCGAGAACTGTGGCGGAGCGGTCGAGCCGCTCTTAAGTGGCGTGCCCGTGATCGCGACAAACGTAGGCGGCCTGCCGGATCTCGTCCAAGACGGGAAGACTGGATGGCTGGTCCCTCCGCGGAATCCAGGCGCGTTAGCGCGCGCAATCCTCGATGCTCTCCAAGACACAGCCGAGGCCCGACGCCGTGCCTCGGAGGGTCAAAAGCTAGCTCGCACTCTCTTCGACGTTGAGAGAAACGGCCGCGAAATTGTCGGCATCTACGAAAGGATTCTCCGACGCCAATCTGGTTCCAGTATTTTTGCCGCGAGTCAATCGATAGATCCCGTCAGTTCGAAACCATCGGGGCGTTCCGAGATTGCCGCAAACGCTGGTGCGCGATGATGAAAGCAAGCAGTTCCGACATCGAATGGCAAGCTTATGGCGAGCTCGATTACGGAGCCTCCCACGATCTTTCAGCAGGCCTCGAAGAATGGTCTATGCTGAAGAACCATCTGCGGCAGATCGGTTTGAATCGTATGCAAACGTGCCTCGAACTGGGCTGCGGTGCAGGCCGTCTTACGAACGCTTTAGCCCGGGACTTTACCGTGGTTCATGCGCTCGATGTGTCGCCCCATCGCTTGGCGATGGCGCGAGAGGTACCGAACTCGAGCAATGTCGTCTTTCATTTACTGGAGAAACCGATCATCCCGCTTGCGGATAAAACCTGTGATCTTTGTATTTCCACCCACGTCCTTCAGCATGTCTCCGATTTGGGGGTTGTCGAAAATTATTTCAGTGAGATGTGTCGAGTACTCAGACCAATGGCATTTGCGGTCATTCACGTCCCAGTGATTGGGGCGCATGGCATGACCGGAAGCGTGAGCGAGGTAATGTTGAGGCGTGTGAAGGAAATCGCGAAGCAGGCGGTATTGGCGGCGACACGCGGGCTTATGCGGATCGGAATTCGCCGATTGCCCTGGAAAATCGACGAATATCGGGTATTCAGTTTCGTCCATCTCGATGGCGTTCTCCGGCAATGCGGCTTTAGCGCGGTCGAGCTTCGCATCCTGCCTTGGGGTGGAGGGCACGCCTACGTCTTCGCGCGAATCTAATTCTGAATTCTTAAAAAGTGAGCTGTTTAGTGACAATTCAAGTGGCAAGCGCAGGCGTGAAGCTTCAAAGGCGGCTCCGAATCATGCACGTGCTCGGCTCGATGAACCCCGGCGGTGTTGAGACTTGGCTTCTCCATGCGCTAGAACATATTGACCGCGATCGCTTCCAATTTGATTTCTGCCTGTGCGGGGAGCAAGCTGGTCTCTACGCCGCGGAAGTTGAAAGTTTGGGCGGCAAGATACTAAGGTGTCCGAGGAGTCAAAACCTATGGTCGTTCCAACGCCACTTTCGTGAGCTACTCCGCGAAGGCATGTACGACGTCGTGCATAGCCACGTACATTTTTTCTCGGGTGCCCTGCTCCGTTGGGCGAAAGCAGCAGGAATACCGATCCGCATCGCCCACAGCCACAATACGCATGATGGAAGGAGCGATTCACTGACTCGCCTTTGTTACCGGAAGCTTATGAAGCGTTGGATCAGTCGCTACTCGACGCATGGATTGGCAGCCTCCGAACCAGCCGCCACGGAACTGTTTGGTGAGAACTGGCGGGCGGATAGCCGTTTTCAGGTGCTCCACTACGGTCTGGACTTGCAGCCATTTCAGAAATCTCCCGATCGAGTTGCGGTTCGCGCCGAGTTAGGCATCCCATCTGATGTGCAAGTTGTAGGGCACGTCGGCCGCTTCGACGAGCAGAAAAACCACCGCTTTCTTCTTGAAATTGCTGGTTCTGTCTTGAAGTCTAGGCGAGATGTTCATTTCCTGTTGATTGGCGATGGGCCCCTCCGCCCCGAAATCGAGCGTCGAGTGCGACAGATGGGCATATCCCGCGAAATGCACTTCGTCGGAGTCCGTACCGACGTGCCTCGTTTGATGCTCGCCGCGATGGATTTATTTCTTTTCCCATCCTTTTATGAGGGCCTGGGAATTTGTTTGCTGGAGGCCCAGGCAGCTGGGCTGCGTTGTTTAGTTTCTGATGCGGTTCCGAGAGAGGTCGTAAGAGTCCCCGGTTCGGTGAGGTTTCTTGCGCTATCTTCGGGAAAGGATCTCTGGTCTACGAATGTAACCCACGGTCTGGATGCGGGGCGATTGGGATCGGTTCGGGTTTTGAGCGCGGAAATCCAAAAAAAATTTTCTATGCAACAATCATTACGGAACCTCATGGTCCTTTATTCCACGGTCCAATCTTCTCTTCGGCCCGTTACTGTCGAACAACATGTCTAGCGTCCTACCCGCTGGGGCCCTTGGCGTCGGAGCAAGAAATCTTGCGCCGGTAGTCAGTAGACGAACTGTGCGAGGGGACTATGCAACTACTGCTGTAGCCGTGAGCCTCATCGCTCTCTTCTGCATCGCATGGAGTAAGGCCGTCTTTCAATGGTTTCTCCTGCCGGTCGGAGTTTGTGGAATCCTCGCTGGTGTTGATGTCGTTCGCTGGCTGCGGGGCAGACTTGACGTGTTTGATCCAAGGACCGTTGTTGGTTGCTTAGCTTTCTATGGTTTCTTCGTGGCTCCCATACTGCACGCGGTTTGGAATATCTACGGAGTCGGCAACGAAATGCTCTTATGGGGTGATTGGCGCCCATGGCTGGGAGCGATGGCGTGTTTGAACGCGTTGGGCCTGGTTGCCTATCGCTGCTCTCACAACTGGATATTCAATCGCACCGCACGATCAGCGACTCGATGGGTAATAAATCGCAAAAGATTTTATCCGGTATTTGCGCTCGCCTTGGCTTCATCCGCCGCCGGGGTAGGAACGTACTTGTGGGAACTGGGTGGAATCTCAGGGGTGGTAGAGGCTTATGAGAATAACCAAGAGGCCTTTGTGGGAAAAGGTTGGTTACTCGTTTTCGCGTGGCCGCTTGCTGTCTTGTCATTTATCGTCATCGTCTTCGCTTGGTCAGATCGAAACCGAAAGAATCGGCCCCGTCTGACAACAGGAATAATGCTTCTAAGCATTGCTGGTATCGGACACTTTCTCTTGCTGGGTTGGTACGGAAGCCGGGGTACAACGATTTGGGCACTATTTTGGATGGCCGGAATCATTCACTACCGTTTCCGAAAACTATCTCGCAGGATGGTGACCGCCGGATTGATTTTATTGATTGTCTTCATGTACTTTTACGGTTTTTATAAGGAGCAAAAGAGAGCTAGCCTCGAAATCCTGCGCTCGCCAACTTTGTGGTTGGAGCCGCCAGGGTATCAACGTGATATGAAGCACCTATTATTGGGCGATTTTGCTCGCGCTGATTCCAATGCACTAATTCTCCACAATCTAATAAAGGACCCCAGTGACTACGACTATCGATGGGGCCTCACTTATGCGGGGGCATTCGGCATCTTGATCCCAAGAAACATCTGGCCCAACCGCCCTGAGTTTAAAGTGGACGCGGGAACCGAAGCGCAACAAGGCAAGGCCACTTCTTGGCGATCATCTCAAGTCTACGGGCTGAGCGGCGAAGCGCTTCTGAATTTCGGACCGTTCGGTGTTGTCCCAATGTTTGCGATTTTCGGCGGGTTCCTCGGATGGTATCGGCGTAAATTGACAAGCTGGGACCCACTGGATGCTCGGATGTTTCTGGCGCCCTTTTTTACGATATTGTTCGTAACAGCTCTAACTGGCGACAGCGATAATCTGGTATTCGCGGCGGTCATGGAAGGCGCACTGGTTACGGCGGCAGTTTTTGCCGCATCGAGACGTTATCCTGTCGCAATGCCAGCAAGGACAAATGCAAGCCCTCGTTGCAGTTGAGCACCATTACAAGCGCGGTCCGGATGGACATATTTACGGTGAGGGGCCGACAAGCTACTCATTTTGGTCCACCTATCTCGATACATTTGAAAAAATCGCAGTCCTGTCCCGAGTAGGCGTTAGTAGCGGTCCTTTTCCTAAAGAAGCAAGAGCGGACGGGCCTTCGGTATCGTTCTTGCCGCTTCCCGATTACCAGGGTCCTTGGCAATACTTTCTCAGTCTTTCCGAGCTCAACGTGATCGTGCGGCGAGCCATAGCCGAGTCCGACGCCTATATTCTTCGCGTTCCCGGCTTGGTCGGCCGGCTAGCCTGGCACGAGATTCGGCGCCTGCGAAAGCCTTATGCCCTCGAAGTAGTAGGTGATCCATGGGACGCGCTTGGGCCGGGAGCTTGGCCCAGCATGTTCCGACCTTTCTTTCGCCAGATCGGTGCGCGCGGCCTAAGAGTCATGTGCCGGGGAGCAGCTGCGGTCCACTACGTGACAGAAAAAGCCTTGCAGCGACGCTATCCGGCCGCGAATAGTGCTTACTCGGTCGGATTTTCTGATGCGCTAATGTATTCCGCGTTCGCTCCCGCCCCAATTCTGGAGGAAAGGCACCGGCGAGTCGATTTCCGCAAGCCTCTTCGCATAGGCTTCATCGGTAGCTTGGCTCAATTGTACAAAGGCCCCGACGTCCTGATGAATGCGGCGGCGGTTTGCTGTTCAGCTTGTCTAAACCTTGAATTCTTTCTGGCTGGCGATGGCCGCCATGCAAATGCGATGAAGGGACTTGCCGAGCGACTTGGGATAACACGCCAGACGAGGTTTCTGGGCCAATTGGCCTCTGGCCAGGCTATCCGTGATTTTCTCGACTCGGTTGACGTGTTTGTGATGCCCTCCCGTCAGGAAGGATTGCCCCGAGCCATGCTGGAAGCCATGGCGCGCGGCTGTCCATGCATCGGTTCCGACGTAGGCGGGATTCCAGAGCTGCTTGCCGCCGAAGACCTTGTGCCTCCCAACGATTACAAGGCGTTAGCGCGAAAAATTATGGAAGTGACCGCCGACCCTCAGCGCATGAAGACTATGTCCGCGCGAAATTTGGCAAGAGCCAAACAATTCGACCCCGAAGTCCTGCGCGAAGTGCGCCGAGCTTTCTACGATTACGTCAAGACTCATTCGCAGTGATCTTTTTTGGAGTCTGTGTACACAGCACTCAAGTCCTTGACCTTTTTTTCGCTTCGTGCCACGCTATATATGAATATGAGTAACGACATCAAATTGGTAGCGCAGGGCGGCTTGGCCAGAGCGGAATCTAGCTCGGCCAGGGGTCATCTAGCTCACGTTTACCCTGACACAGGAAGGGTTTGCCCTAACGCAGGATGGCTCTTCAGAGGTCAGGCTTTTTCCTTCTCCCCGACCGCCCTCAACTGGCCGCCCACGGTGTCCCCAAAATTCCGAGCCTCGCCCATGAAATTAAATCGCCAAATTACGTTTTATCGAACACACCGTAAGTTACAGAAAACAAAGAACCGTCACTCGCTCAAATCGCCAAAAAATTCAAATATGGAGTACCTGCATTTTCACTCTTTTTCGTTTCATCCGCGAAGCGTTTCGTGCCGCAAAGTATCAAGAAGGTTTCGCTTCCGCCCGCTCCAGCATGCTGAGTTGCCCCACCGGCGCGAGTTCTCCACCCGCCGCCGCAGCCATGGCGCGCATCGCGGTCTGGTTGTTGAACTGGTCAGTCGTGAAGTCGGCGATCAGCCCAGAGCGAATTGCCTGGTAAATTTCCTGGATCCCGGACTCCAACGTCCGCTCGCATCGAAACCCAAGAACTCTCTCGATTTTCTCGAACGAGACGCGATAGTTCCGCCGGTCCGCATTCTCGATCCTGACGATCTCCGTGTTCGGGACCACTCTCGCAATGGCCTCTCCGAGCTGCCCGATCTGAAGATTCAGCGCCGAAGACCCCACGTTAAAAATCTCGCCGGAAACCGCGCTCGTCTCTGCGTCCAGGCACCCAATCACCGCGCCCGCCGCGTCCTGCACGTGCAAGAAAGGACGCCACTGATCGCCGTTCAGCACCGTGATCTTCCCGGACGCGGCCGCGCGCGCCACGAACAAATTCGCCACCAAATCGAACCGCATCCGCGCCGAAAGCCCGAACAAAGTCCCGAATCGCAATATCGTCGGCGCGAAATCGGCAGCCTTCGACGCCATCAATATATTTTCGGAATCCACTTTCGTCTGCGAGTAAATCGAGAGCGGATTGACCGCGGAAGTTTCGTCCAGACAAAATTCCGATGCCCCGTACACCCCACACGATGAAGCAAAAATAAACCGCCGCACCCCGCACCCGCGCGCCACGTCGGCAAGCATCCGCGTCGCCGCCCGGTTCACTTCGATCGCGAGCTGCTTATTTTCCTCGCAAGCCGGGTCGCCGACAATCGCCGCGAAGTGCACCACCGCGTCGCATCCCTTCATCGCCGTCACAACCTGGCCGATGTCGCGTATGTCCCCGCGCACCAGCTCGCAGCCCGGATGCCCCTTCACATCCTCCAGGCCCCCTTGCCCGAACAAAAACGAATCCAGCACGCGAACTTTGAATCCGCGCTCCAGCAGCCGCCTCACGGCGACCGACCCCAGGAACCCGGCTCCCCCCAGCACCAGAACTTGCCTCACACTTTCCGGATCAGTTTTCAGTTCGACGTGGTACCGCTCGAGGATTTTATGTTTCGTGAGACGAACCCCGCCGACCGTGGCGAGTATCAGAATCCACCCGATTACCGCGACGCCCCGGGGGACCAGCGCCCCGCGGTAAAGAAAATAATCCGCGAAAACAAATAGCACGATGAACAAGCTGACGCCGCGAAATACCGTGATGGCTTTGCGAGCGCCGTCTACGTTTCGAGTGCGCGGATAAAATCCGCTGAGCTGAAACACCAAAATCGCAAGGAACGACCACAGCAGCCAGTAATGCGTCACGAAGTTCTTGAAACGCTCGGCGAGCGCTTGCGGGTCGGGCGTTCGCAAAATCACGACGTAAAACAAAAACCAAACGGCGAACGCGGAGAGCAGGGAAGCATTCACCAGGAAAACATCAACACCCATTCGCAACAACGTATTTTTCCAGGGATAGGCGCGCCCCTCGCCTCGTAGCGAGCTCCAATACCGATGCGGGTCCATGTGTTTCACGCGCGTTGCGCCCTGGCGAATCCGAATTTGTTCGCGAACTCGTAGCTTCGCAGGATCGCGTCACAAACTTTGTCAATTTGTTTGGTGCTTAAAGTGGAGTAGATGGGCAAATTCAAAATCTGGCTCGAAACTCGATCCGTTACCGGCAGAGGTTCCTTGTCCCAGATGTCGCCGTAGAGTTTTTGGCGATGCACGGGCGGCCAAAAATAGCGGCGCACCTGAATATTTTCTTGTTCCATGGCCTCGACGAGCCAATCGCGCGATTTGCCGAACACGGCTTCATCGACGAGGATCGAGAAATCTTTGCAGGCACTTCGGTTGGTGGGCAGAATGCGCTGAAAACCTATGCCGGGAATTGATCCAAGACGCTGCTCGTAGCGGAGGCGTATTTGATTTCGCCGCGTGATTCGCGCATCAAGACACGGAAGCCCGCGAAGCGCTAGAGCAGCGTGGAATTCGCTCATGCGCGCGTTCAGGCCCGCCAAGTCCGGATCGTAGTTGCCGCTATCGCCGTAGTTACGCGCGGCGCGCAGTTTTCGCGCGAGGTCCGCATCTCGTGTGGCGATCATTCCCCCTTCGCCCGCCACCAAAAGTTTCGTGGGAGAAAAGCTAAAAACTTCAGCGGCGCCGAACGTTCCAATTCGCCGCCCGTTTAAATCGCTTCCAAACGCATGCGCGGCGTCGCAGATCAGCGGGACGCCCTGGTCGGAAGCGATGGTTTGGAGGTCCACAACGAGTGCCGGGTTTCCGAATAAATGGACGGCCAGGATCGCAGCAGTATTTGGAGAAACTTGATGCTTGACTGCGCGCGGGTCGATGCAAAATGTTTCAGGATCGCAGTCTGCGAAGACAGGTTTGAGTCCATTCCAGAGAACACTGTGAGCCGTGGCATGGAAAGTGAAGCTGGGAAGGATCACTTCGCCTTGAAGCTCCAGCGCGCGCAGAATAAGGATAAGCCCAGACGTGCAACTGGAGACTGCGACACAATGCGGCACGCCAACATACTCCGCGGCCGCTTCCTCAAACTCGCGGACGAACGTGGAATTGGTGAGCTGACGGCTGCTCAAAATCCGTTGCACGTCGCAAAGGAAGCCGTCGTCCGGTAGGCCCTCCGGAGAAACGATAGGCAAGCGCTTTTCAAACATCGGGCGTCCGCCCGCTATCGCCGGAAGATCAGAACTCCCCGAAGACATGCTCGACTCCGAATTATCCAGGCCGTTTAGTTTGTTTGCCAATTTCTACCGCCGGGCTGCCCGCAACAACCACGCCTTCCGCCACGTCTTTTAACACAATCGCGCCCGCGCCGACCTGAGAATATTTGTGAATTACAATGTTTGGCGCGACAACCGCACCGGAACCTATATAAGCAAACTGACCGACTCGCACCGTTCCCGTTAAGGTCGCGTTGGGCAACACGTGGCAACCGCGCTCGAGATAATTGTCATGATCGACGGAAGCAGCGGTGTTCACGCATACGTTGTCTTCGATTACGGTGCCGGGATTAATGGTGGCACCCGCAAAGATCGTTACCCCGACTCCCAGTTCCACGAAGCGTGAAAGATGAGCGCTGGGATGAATTACGTTCACTGGCTTTAATCCGCATGAACGGACTTCTTGAAATTTTTTGTCTCGAATGTAATTGTCACCGATTCCAATTGCTATGCCGTCGAGATCGATGGTATCTAGAAGCGCTCGCAAGCCGCCCGGAGAATGCAAAACCTGTATTCCTAGAATCTTGGCCCCAGCTCTCGCGGAATCGTCGTCCAAGATTCCAACTACTTCGCAAGACCCAGACGCAAGCAAAGCGTCCACAGTCACTTTACCGTGCCCTCCTGCTCCCCAAACAATCACCCGGCATCTGTCGTGGTTCATTTTCGGAGTCAAGCCAAGTCGTGCATTTTAACCGTGCCGTCTGCTCCGTAGATACCCGTGCCACGCAGTAATACAGGGATCGTGCGCACGAGAATCTTGACGTCCAGCCAGAGCGAATAGCGATCGACGTAGGCGATGTCCAGAACCACTCGTTGCTGCCAGGGAAGAAGATTTCTTCCTTGGAGCTGAGCCAGCCCGGTCAGACCGGGACGCATGCGAAGGCGTCGCGCTTGTACCGGCGAATATGCCGTTGCAATTTCTATGAAAGTCGGACGAGGTCCGACGACACTCATCTCGCCACGGAGAACATTCCAAAGTTGCGGAAGTTCGTCCAGGCTCCAGCGCCTCAGAAAGCGCCCTACGCGAGTGATTCGCGGGTCGGTCGAGGATGTCTCAAAACGATGTGCCGTATTCCGAGCGTCCTGGACCATGGTGCGAAATTTCCATTGATCGAAGGCTTTTCCGTCCTGGCCGGCGGCACGCAATTTAAAAAAAACACTTCCCGGAGAATCAAGGCACACGCTGAGAGCTATTAGCGCGAATACAGGAATTAGAAACAGCAGTCCAAGCACAGAAGCAACGACATCGAAAATACGCTTCAGCGATAGCTGAACTTTACGCGGCAATTTGCGGGCTCCGCAGAGGCGCAGCTTCAGACCGCACTGATACTGCAAGCCCTAAAATCGCGGAGAACACAAGGGCGTTCGCGGGGATGTAGAGATTAAAGTCGGCGAAGCTGTGCAGCAAGATGGCTACGATGCTTCCTGCGCAACCGAGAGCGACCACTCTTTCGAAATCTCGGTGGCTGAAGAGAAAAGTGCGCACGGCGCGAGCCAGTATCAGCACTATAGCTGCGAAAAGAAGGAGCGCGGCAGGAATGCCCAGGTCAGACGCAAATTCGAGGTAATCGTTGTGTGCATGGTTTACGAATTGGCCGAGGAAAGCAGTTTGCCCGCTGGTATAAGCGATCGGAAAAGTGCCGAGGCCGGTGCCAAACCATGGATGTTGTCGAATGAGAGGAAGTGCGTCGCGCCAGATAGAAACGCGGCTCGGACCGCCGAGGGAGTATTCATCACCAACGTTTTGAAATCTGGAAACGATGGGGCCGGGGCCAATCCAAAGAGCCAGGCCAATGCTCAGAACAATAAACATCGCTGCCAGCAGGGAACTCGTGGGTCCGTGAAATCGGGAAATTGCGATGAGGGCAAAAATGACGAGAACGGAAGCGGTTGCCGCCAGGATACCCATCCTTGACCGCGAGAAAATAAGGGCGGCGCAGAGTATTACTGAAACACACAGCCACAGGATCAGCTTCTGGAGGCCCGATCTTGCGATCAGACTTCTGAAGCTCGTGCTCCTGTCACGATTCCCGCGCAATTTCGCGTATTCGTAAAATACCAAAGCCAAACTGAAGGGAAGGATCATTTCGAGAAAGCCCGCGTAGTGATTGCGGTTGATATAGGTACCGGTGGCTTCCTCGAGGTCAAATTTTTTCACGTAGGCGAAGATTTGTTGCCAGCCGGTCAAGTACTGCACCATGCCGTAGAACGCTTCAAAAGTTCCGAGAGCGACAAGAGAAGCGATAAAGAATTTATTGCGACGGCGATCCTGGCTGACGATTCGAGCAAAGTAAAAGGCGACGAAGCAAGTAAGCAGGATGAATAAACGGGCACGCGTAGCGTGAGGCTCGAAACTAAGGTATCCAGCGAGCACACCAGCCATGGGAGTTTCGCGCCCGGCAGTGCGATGCAGCCAGGATTCCGGCAAAGGACAAAGCTGCAGCAATACGACGCTGGTTAACAATGCCGGAATGACAAGCGATTTCGCAGATAAGCGAAACGCGGATTCCGGCGCGCTCGCGACAAAGAAGGCGCCCACGCCGAAAAATAAAAGTTGAACGATCGCAAAGGAAATTTTCCCGGTGCCACCGAACGCAAGAACAGCCAGCGCCAACCCAACAGTGAGTGAAGTTTGAACAAGTATCGCGATGGGCGCGTCAATCGAGGGCGGCACTAAGACAAATTCGCCGGCGCGCGCATCAACCTTTGTGGCCATTATTTTCCTGGTGATAACCGTAGGAATAATAATCACTCTTGGCGTCGGCAAAATTGATGGTGGCTCCGAGAACGTGCGAGCCGGCGTCGACAGCGGAAGCATACGCGCGATGAACGAGCTCGCGCGGGGTGATCCCGCCACCGACAACCAGGATTACGCCGTCAACAAGAGTGGCGAGAACGCGGCTATCGGCGAGATTCAGCAGCGGCGGAGAATCGAGCACCACGAACTTATATTCTTTCGAGGCTTCGCGGATCAACACCGGCATGTAATCCGATGAGAGCAAGTCCGCCGGGTTCGGCGGCACGGGCCCGCTGGGGAGCACAGAGAGACCGATCGGCGCGGCCTGTGACAGAAGGCTTCGCCAATCCGGATTTCCAGTGAGGAAGTTTACGAGGCCCGCGGTATTTGGGACTCCGAAAAATTTGTGAAGGCTTGGGCGGCGCAAATCGGCGTCAATGAGAAGGACTTTTTCTCCCAGTTGAGCGAGCGACACAGCAAGATTGGCTGCCACGGTGGTTTTACCTTCACCACCCTTCGCGCTCGTTACCAGCAAAGTTCGCGGCGGATGTTTTGCGGTGGAAAGCAAAACGGAAGTGCGCAATTCGTGAAAAGCCTCAGCCAGAGGACTGTTTTGGCCATTGCCTTCGATTCGATTCCAAGAGGGGACGATGCCATTGCTTCCATATTTGTCATTCGCCAGGTGGCGCGCGCGTGCGTACAAGCCGTGTCCATTGCCGTTAGTGGAAGATGCAATTGCGGGGACGGACGCGAGCGCCGGTAATTGCAGAAAGCGCTCAATTTCTCCGGCGGTCTTGAACGAATTGTCGAGATGCTCCTGCAAAAATGCAGCGCCGATTCCGAGGCCGAGGCCCAAGAGAAGCGACAGAGACAGGTTGAGCGGAATCCGAGGACTGTCGGGTTTCTTGGGCGGATATGCGGGATCGATCACCCGGATGTTCGTCGCTTTCATGCTGGTCGAAACGCCGGTCTCTTTCAATTTTTCGAGCAGACCCACGTATAGCTGTTTATTCGTGTCTGCTTCGCGTTTGAGAATGTTGTACTGCACGGACTTTTCAGCGATGAGGTCCGCTTCGCGTTGCTGGTCTTTGAAAGCTTGTCGCAGCATATTTTCGCGCTCGACCGACGCGCGGTAATCGTTGGTGATGGCCTTCGCCGCGCGCTCGCGTTCGCCCGACAAAGTCGATTGCGCCTCGTCAATCTGGCTTTGTAATTCTTTCACTTGCGGGTAGTCGGGATTGAAAATCGAAGACAGGCGAGAGCGTTCGCGCTCGAGTTCGGCCAATTTTTCGGTGAGGTCCTGCATCAATTTATTATTGAACACGCCGGGAAGAGACGCGAAATCCCCCTGCTGCACCAGCAAGTACAGCGATTCCTTTTCGTAACGGTCCGCTTGCGACTTAGTGAGCTCTTCCTGCAACTGGCGGAGTCTTTGGGTGACGATGTTTTCCGATGTTCCCTTGTCCGTCTCGAGGAACAGAAGCCCGTTATCGCGAGCGTACTGCTGCAGATCATCCTCTGACTTCTCCAGCTTCGATTTCATCCCGAGGAGTTGCTGCGACAGCCATTCAGAAGCTTTTTGAGAAGCCTGCCAGCGAGCTTCGAGATTCTGCTGAATGTAAGTCGCGGCAAGTGTGTTGACAACTTGCGCGGCCAAATTTCTGTCGTTGGACTCGAAGCTGAGTTCGACGAGACGGCTGCGTTTCAGCGGCTCAACGTCGAGGCGATCTTGGAATTTCTTGAGCACTTCATTGTCGATCACCGACTCGGGCGAGACACTGCCTTCCGCAGCGACAGTCGGAGACAAAGAAGCTTCCTGTTTCGGGCGATTCCACCAAGACGCGGGCTGATTAAATTCCGCGAGCCGGTCCAGCTTGAGATCGGCAATCACGCGGCGCGCGAGATTCTCGCTTTTCAATATTCGGTACTGCGTTTCCAGATAGGTGTCGGAGATGCTTTCCACCTGAAAAAGCTCTTGCAGCGTGGGCACGTCCGGATTTTCCTTTTGAATTTCCACCAGCACGCGCGCGCGATAGACGGGTTTTTCCTTCAGAGTGGCGAAAAGTCCGATGGTGAAAACCACAAAAGCAATCGTGAGTATCGTGGCGCGACGCTTCTTTATGACCCGGCCGTATTCAACCAGGTCGGGGACTTTTTCGAATTCCTCAACCTCAAACGAGGGAGGAGCGGTCGCGCGGCGTTTTGCGATCGCCGCCGGCGCGGTGTCGTAGAGACTGATTTTGGTTTCTTGATCCATCAGCGCCAGATGATGAGGCCGCTGGCGGTTGCGACGACGGCCTCGGTTCCTTTATAAAGCACGGTTTTTCCCGAGCTATTCGGGACGAATACTATGTCCGCCGCCTTTAGCGGAGTGTCGGGAGTTTTTCCCGCGAGCACTTTTCCCAGATCGATAGGGAACTCGACGCGCTTGCCGGTTTTTTCGTCCGTCCGAATTATCTTCGTACGGCTCTTGGCAGCAGTCGCGTTCAACCCTTCCGCGAGCGCGATGGCCTTGAGGACGGACATATTCTGATCGGTCTTAAGCACGAATCCGCCAGGCTTTTTGACGTCGCCAATGACGTAAACGATGCCGCCGCGGGTAACTTTGACGATGTCGCCAGGATAAACGGCGAAGTTGTATCGGTCGTCACCGGATTCGAGCAAATCCTTCAGATTTATTTTTATCGTGTCGTTATCGTTCGGGTCGGCAACTGCATCTGCGGCGTCGGGATTCGCGGTGCCGCGATTCGAATCCGAGCCGAAATGCAGGCCTGCGCCGCGCATGACGAGCACTTGGTCACCAGCATCGTCGGCCAGCCCTTCGGCCATAGAAAGCATTTCCAGCACAGTCTTCGTGCCGCGAATTTGAAAGACGCCGGGCTTCTTAACCGCGCCGACGACGGAGACGGGATGGCTCTCGACAGTGGTGACAAAAACACCGACGTGCGGATCCTTCATGTATTGGCGCAGCCTCACTTCCAAGGTTCCTTCGAGCTCGCGCGCGGTGAGCCCTGAGGATTGAACGGCGCCGAGCAACGGCATGGAGATTTCTCCTCCGGCTGAAACACGGAGCGAACGATTCAGGTCCGGCGCTTCAAATACATTTATTTCGAGGAGATCGTGGGCACCGATTCGATATTCGCCTGGCTCGCTGTCCGCTGAAGGAGCTGCGAGCGATGAATTCAGCTGCTCGAGACGCCGATTTAAATCTTCGGTTGTCCCGGCCTGACCGGGCTTCCCCGTTCGATTGGGGTCTTCTTGGACGGTCTGCGGGTGTGATACCGGAGGGCATAACAGGACGCAGGCGCCGAGTAGCGTCGCGAAAAAAGTAAGCCGCCTTTCAATGAGCCTTTGCATTGAAATTGGTGTTCGATGCCGCGCCCGCAAATATTTCCGCGCGTGAGTGTTATCCCATGCACAGCTACATGTCAAGTACTGGGAGTAGTGGTTACTCTCTTCTGTAGTGGTGCAAAGACGCAATTCGATGTACAACCGCCCGAAACACGCAGGGCGAGACCGAGCGAGCTAAATTGCACGTCAGCGCACCGCAACTGGGCCTCTGGGAGCCAACAGAAAAAAACTGCCGGATGTTTCTGCCAGAGAGCGTAGACTCGGTGTCGCTTCTAGCTGCACTTCTTCATGCGTATTGAATTGATAGGTTCTGTTGCTGCGATGTGCTGGACGACGCGAGTCCTTGTTTGACGATGGATACGAGCACCACATCACGATGCAATCGGGGCTAATGGTTTCCAGAAATGGACAATAGTTTGCATACCGGGAATTTACAGCCCCGAGAGCGGTGGTATGAGTGAAGAAAACAAAGGACCTACGGACCGGAGGTTTGAGGTTGATTTGGTTACGGAAGTGCAATAGGATCGGCAGGCAATTATTAGGGGAGGATTCGAATGACGTTTAAGGGTGCGGTGCGTTTTGGAGTTCTGATCGCTTTTGCAGCTGTTTCCGCCGGCATAGCTTGGGCGGACGGCAGCAGCCTTCCAGATCCCAAGGTAGAAATAACTGCGCCGGAGGACGAACCAGTGTGCTCGCCTGGTGAAAATTCTGCTTTCTGCTTTTCTGGTGATACCATAACGATCGACGGGACGATCGACAGCTCGGCCGTCTTCACCTATGACGGTGCGACCACTCTCGAAACGCTATTCATCGACGTTACTCCCACTATTCCACACGACTTCTACTCCTGCAACATCGTGGCAATTACTAACGCTGCATTTAACTCTGGACCGTGCTTGACGAGTTCGGATAGCACGCCTACAGAGCTTATCTTTGCGGCTACTTGCAATGGCGTGGGTTGCGACGGACTCTCGTCGTTCGAGGGAGTTGGAGCGGACGTCGATATGCCTGAGCCGGCAGAGGCAGATCTGTTGCTGTTCGGCGTTGGCGGTGTATTCCTCCTCGGATTCGGTGGGCGGAAGGGCTGGAAAGTAATTGGGGCTAGCCAAGTCAGCTAAGACGGTTGGCCCAGAGTCTAAACTAGATCTGTCCCTCTGTTTTCAGTCATCTGGATCTTAGTCGTCTCTTCGTCTACCCTTGAATACCGGTTTAGCGAATGGGGTTCCTGCTCGCTCTTCCTCAGTGGTATCAAGCCCGAACGGGCCTTCCTTGCGTTCCTATTCAGCGGCGAAAGCCTAGCTCTCCCGCCCCGTTGACCTATGGCTTCTTAGTTGAATACTTCTTGATCAAAGCGTCAAATTGCGGGTTGTTGCGGAGATTATCCAGATCTGGATCAACCGCTGCGTTTTCAGCGGAGTAGTGGCCCTGGAGCGCATCTTCCAGGAGCGCGAGCGCCTGGCTCGACTTTCCGGTCAGGGCGTCGATCTGGGATTCCGTATAGATTATGTTGACGTCCTTCTTGTCTTGCGCCCGAGCGCGCCGGATAAAGTTCTCCGCTTCCTGAGGATTGCCAATTTTGGCGTACGTTAACGCAATCTCCGCCATTACTGTCGCGTCTTGTGGATTCGTCTGCAATTCTTTGTAACCAAGGGAGATCGCTCGCTGATACGCATCCTTGGCCTTGTCCGCTTGTCCCGAACCGCGATAAGCGTCACCCAAATTCACGACTGTGACGGTATCATTTGGGTTGAGCTCTACAGCCTTCTCGAATGCCTGAGAGGCCTCGCCGAACCGCTTTAAGAAAAAGTAGGCCGTACCAATGTTCGAGTAGGCGCCAGAAGACGGTTCAATCTGGATAGCCTTCTCCAAGAATGGAATCGACTCGGTGTATTTGCCTTGCTGAACCAGCACGCCCCCGGCATTTTCGAACCCCGCATTGACGTCCGGTTCTAGCACAGTAACTTTCTTGAAGGCCTGCAGGGCCTTTTCGTATTCGCCGACCTCATAGTAGGCGTTGCCGAGAGAATTTTGGTTGATCCAGTAGTAGGGATTGAGGTCGATGGCCTTTTGATAGGCTTCTATCGCGCGGGGTGCATTGCCGCTCGCCAAATAAACGTTACCCAAACGCCGATAGACGTCGTCTGAATTCGGCGCCAAAGCTTGAGCCCGGTTCAGCTCGGCAATTGCTTCGGGATACTTGCCGGTGGCACGATAAACGGCGCCGAGCATCCAGTGCACTTCCGGAAGTTTATCGTTGAGCTGTTGAGCTTGTTGCGAAGCGGCCAGTGCCTTCTGGGTCCAAAAGGCATCCTTCTTAATCGCATACATCCGCAAGCTGGCTTGGGCCACTCCCGTGTATGCCAGAGCAAACTTTGGGTCTTCTTTCAATGCCTGATCGTAGAAATCGAGGGCTGCCTGAATGCTTTTAGCGTCGTTTCCGCGCAGGGAATTGCGCCCACGAAGGTAAAAGTCATATGCCGCGACGTTATCCGTGGGGCGCGCCACTGATTTGGCAAGCTCCTCATTCGTCGGGGTGATGGTGAGCGCAGAGACCAATTGATTGTAAATCTGATCTTCAAGGGCGAAGAGGTCCCCGGTGACGCCATCGAATTCATGGGTCCAGCGGCGCTTGCCTTCGGCGGCGTCCTGCAGACTCAGGACCACGCGAATTTTATCGCCTTGCCCTTGAACTGTTCCCTGAACGAGGAGGTTCACACCCAGCTGTCGAGCGATCTTCTCGAGAGGCTGCTTCTGATCAACTTTCGCAACGGCTTCACCGGTAGTCACGTGGACTTCAGTCAACTGAAATAATTTTGCCGAAAGCGCTTCCTCAATGCCTTGAGCCAAGTAGCCGAGTTGCGACGGGTCGCCAAGCACTTGGAGCGGAAGCACAGCAATGATTCGGCCGCTAGCGACGGGCGGGACACCGGAGACGCTCGAAGTTCCCTTGCCGCCAGGGAGGATCAGGTGGCGCACCGGGGGGATAGCAAATGCCAGAGCAATTAGCAGGACAACACCGCCGGCGGCCCATACCCAGCGCCGCTCCGCGAACTCCGGGATCTGGATCTGTATGCTGGAGCCACTGCGTGACACGCCGCTACTCGACGGTGTCCTACCACCTTGAAGGTCAGCTAGTATTTCATAAGCACTTTGGTAACGATCCGCAACATCCTTTTCGAGGCAGCGCATGATGATGCGAACCAACCAATTCGGCAGGTCCGCGTTAATCAGCTTCGGGCTCTTTGGCTTTTCCTGAATTCTCTGATACATCACCTTCAGTGTGGATTCGCCGGTGAAGGGGACGTCGCCGGTCACCATTTCGTACAGAATCAAACCAAAGGCGTAGAGGTCGGCGCGCTGATCCGCGGGCTTGCCTTCCACTTGCTCGGGCGACATGTAACGCGGAGTGCCCAGGAAAGCTCCGGTGCGGGTCATGCCAATCGCGCTTTCTTCAAAGGATTTCGCGAGGCCGAAATCGCAAACGAAAACTTGATCGTCATTGCCGATCAGAAGGTTTTGCGGTTTCAGATCCCGGTGTACCACGCCTTCGGCATGCGCGGCCGCCAGCGCCTCCGCAATCTGTTGAGAAAATTTCAAAACGCGATCGAGCGGCATCTTCGGGTTTTCCCGAATGATGTGCTGCAGATCCTTGCCCTGGATGTAGGCCATGGAGATGAACCGCACTCCGCCCACTTCCCCCATATCGTGAATGCGCAGAATATTTTTGTGCGAAATCTTACTGGCGAGCACCAACTCCTGCTTGAAACGTTTCAGAGCGTCGGCCTGCCCGATGGCTCCCTCGCGAACCACCTTGATGGCGACGGTGCGATCCAATTCTTTGTCGTAGGCCTTATAGACCCGCCCCATGCCGCCTTGGCCTAAGAGCGATTCAATGCGGTAGCGCGTTCCGAAATCGCTGCCGAGGGTGATAGCGGCAGGATCGACCATCTGAATTGTTTCTGAATCCATATCTGCGGAGGAGAGAAGAGGGGTGCTGCATTCCTTGCAGGAAGTTGCGAAGTCCGGGTTTGCCGTGCTGCAGTGCGGACAATTCATCATAAGAGACGGCCGGGCGGACGGAAAGCTCTCCGATTCTGCGATTATCCGGCAACGGGGTCTTGTCTGCAACTACTAGCGATATTTAATGTGGCACTCATATCACTTGCGTCCGTTCCATAGCCTGTTCCAGACTTTGGAGCAGAACCCTCTAGAGAAGCTGTCCCACAATATGGCCGTCAGAATTACGGCTTGCTGTATGCAATACAGTGGCTGGCGGCCCTTCGCGACTGTCCGAATCGCAGCGTCAGACTGGTCCGCCCAAAAGCATCTCCGGCACGCATGGTGGATATGCTAACCTGATCGACAACGAAAAACGGAGAGGTGTCCGAGCGGTTTAAGGAGCACGCTTGGAAAGCGTGTGTTGGGGAAACTCAACCGTGGGTTCGAATCCCACCCTCTCCGCCATTCAGTCCAAAATTGTTTTTGTCTTAACTTACTGGGGTGCTGGTTTTCTTCGTGTGGGGAAGCGGAAGATTATTTGGAGGCTCAACTCCGGCTGAAATTCTGAATCAGCGGCGCGCTAATTCTGCTTTCGAAGTTCGGTCACGACCTTTCTAGCCTCTCGCAGTCTTTCCCTCTAGTACGCGGGGCTTGTGACGCCTTTTTTGCCGCGCTCTCTGGCGTCTGCTTTCGACAAGAATAATGCCAGCGCTGTGTACGTCTTAATTTCCTTTTCCAGAAACTGAACCGCTTGTCGCTTGGACTCGTCCATTTTTCACCTCGGAACGCCGTTGATGCCCACGCTCGAAAATAAACGAACCCAAAACTCCCCCTGAGCCGTGGCCGACTCCTTGAAGCGTCTAGATGCGCCCGAGAAGAAGGAGAATGACGACGATTACCAGGATCAATCCGACCCCGCCCGTCGGGGCATAACCCCATTCCCGGCTATGCGACCATCTGGGCAATACACCCAGAAGCGCCATCACCAAGATTACGATCAATATAGTTCCTAACATTGTTCCCTCCCGTTTCCATTTTCGCCCGTGCTACGAACGCAACTCCGTCTTTCTTCCAGCATCGCCGGGACGACTCGCCCTCTTACGTGTCCGTCGCCCCCAAGCTCAACCGAAAGACTGCTCTAGAGCACGACGCTAATGCCAACTCGAGCGCCGGGATAGTACGGGTTGCACAGGTAATAGCCGCCATCGATAAAGTCCACGTAGACGTTATCTGTGTAATACCAGCCTTCCGGCCACGGATTCTCGAATCCAAACCAAAAACCACCGTATTGGAAGCGCGAAAATCCGCCGACCATCACGGGTTCGTTGATCACGAACGTGTGCCCTACACCGAAATTGGCACGGAACCGATCGTCAGGTATACGAGCGCTGGTGCGGGCGCTGAGCCGAAGTGCCGGCTGTGAGCGTTGTTTCTCCTGTGCTGCTGCACTGCGCTGCGGCTGACCATGTTCCCGCCCCGCAGTCTTGCCTTCATTTTCGGACTTAGCCTGCTTCTCCTGCTCTGCCGGCTTGGCCTGTTTCTCTTGCTTCGCTGGCTTAGCCTTGGCCTCTTCTTGCTTGGCCGGTTTGGCCGCTACCTGCTTGGCAGGCTTGGCTTCTTCCTGCTTCGCTGGTTTCGCAGCCGCTTCTTGCTTAGCAGGCTTGGCTTCTTCCTGTTTAGCAGGCTTGGCGGCTTCTTCCTGCTTTGCAGGCTTAGCTTCTTCCTGCTTGGCTGGCTTGGCGGCTTCCTCGTGCGTCGCCGGCTTAGCCGCTTCTTCGTGGTGCTCCTCCTGCGCGAACGCAGGAACAGTGGCCCCGAAAAGCAGGAACACGGCTGTTGTGCTGATGACTCTAAGTACTTTCATGAGTGTTGCCTCCATTACGGTAAATCTATGTGCCCGGCGTTGATCGCCCGGCGCAATCTCTTGCTTAGCTCGAAAGAACCGCGACTAATTCCCCAGCGTTCATTAGGGTTTTCTTATGCCCCAACGTGGATATGGGATAGAGAGTTGAATAACCCGAAAACGTTTAGTAGCCACAACACTACGGCGATCACTACCACAGCATTCAAAATGGACTTAATCGTTCCCTGCATCGGTATGAAGCGATTGACCAGCCAAAGCAGGACGCCTACCACGATCAAGACCATTACGAGTTGAACTAACGGCATCGAGCTGTCTCCTCCTCGCAGGGATTCACTCCGACCGCTCCCAAGGTGTTGCACCCTATATCTGTGTAAACCCAAGAACTGCTACCGGCCAGCGTGGGAAGGAACCTGCGAACTCCGGTGTTTGTCAGGCGGAAGCTTCTGGACCTTTTTTCACCTTGGTCCTCCAGCCTCTGCCACAGGGCTACATCTTAGAAGGCGCAGCCGGGGGTGTCTGTTCACTACTGCACACATTTGTATCCTGTTGCAGGCTCGTGCTCGCGTGCTACGATGCCAACGATTTTCTGGACTCGGCCGCTGGCCCGCAAAAGTTACGGCGTCTTAATAAAAAGGAATCGATTTGACCGACGGTGTTCGATTCCAGCCCGCAAGCGATCAATCGCTATTGGTTTACCTCGGCGAAAAGATCACACAGGCTTCCCATCAGCGCGTTAGGCAACTGCTCCGGCTGCTCGAGTTAGAACCCATTCCAGGTGTCCGAAATCTTCACCCCGCTTATTGCTCGCTTCTGCTCAACTTCGACGTGCTGAAATTGTGCGACGACGAACTGGAAGCGATTCTCCGTCGCTATCTCGACCGGTTGGAGGACGTGCGTCTCCCGGAGCCGCGGCATGTTGAAATTCCCGTTTCGTATGGCGGTGAATTTGGTCCCGATTTAGACGAAGTAGCTGCGACCTGCGGAATAACGCCGGCGCAGGCAATCGAATTGCATTCGTCAGTCACCTACGTCGCGTACTTCCTCGGTTTCGTCCCCGGCTTCGCATATCTCGGTGAATTGCCCGAAGCGCTGGCGACCTCGCGTCTGGCCACGCCTCGCCGGAGCGTGCCGCCTGGCAGTGTAGGTATCGCGGGTAAACAAACCGGTGTGTATCCCTTTGCAACGCCCGGAGGATGGAGACTGATCGGGCGCACTCCGGTCGCGATGTTTCGCCCGGATCGAAGCGGCATGAGCTTCGTTTCCATCGGAGATCTGGTTCGCTTTACGCCGATTTCCACAGTGCAATTCGCGGCGCTGGAGAATTCATGAGCGTCATTCAGGTGCAAGCGCCCGGCCTGCTAACTACCGTGCAGGATCTGGGCCGCGAAGGTTTCGGCCCTTTGGGCGTTTCACCATCCGGGGCTGCCGATCCGGTTTCGCTGCGCCTGGGAAACCGGCTAGTCGCGAATGCGGAAAGCGCGGCTGCGTTGGAGATGACGCTTCTCGGCGGAACATTTTCATTTCCAGACGGCGCGATCGTGGCGCTAACGGGCTCTGATTTCGGCGCTACTCTCGACGGCGCGCCCGCCGATCCGTGGATGTCTATCGAAGTTCGGCCGGGCCAAACACTTCGCCTGGGTCCCGCGCGTTCGGGGGCGCGTTGTTATTTGTGCGTTCGCGGCGGCATCGCTGTCAAACCTTTTCTAGGTAGCGCATCGACTCACATATTAAGCGGGCTCGGCGGCTTCGAAGGCCGGGCGCTTCGGAAGGGAGACGTGCTGCAAATCGGATCCGCAACCGGCTCGTTCCGCAGACGAACCATCGCTTCTCAGGCGCGAGACCGTTTAGCGCCCCGTCAGACTTTGCGCGTCACTCCCGGCCCGCAATCCACCTGTTTTTCCGAGTCGTCGCTGCGCTCTTTCTATTCCGGAACCTATCGCGTTGGCGAACAATCCAATCGCATGGGTCTTCGTCTCGAAGGCGCGCCAGTAACACAGAGTTCCGGCGGAGAGATGATCACCGAAGGCGTTTCGCTCGGCGCCGTCCAGGTGACGCACGGAGGCTTGCCCATCATACTTTTTGTGGAACAACAGACCACGGGCGGCTACCCGAAGATCGCCAACGTAGTTTCCGCGGATATCCACTGCGTGGGACAGCTTCGTCCTCGCGACGAGATTCGATTTGAGCAGGTAACACTGGAAGCCGCGCGATCTCTGCTGGCCGAGCAAGAGAAACTGCTGGCATCTGACGAGTTGATTTTAGAATGAAACGCATGGATCTGAATTGCGATATGGGCGAGCTGCCGGAAGCTATTCTCGACGGCACTCAGGAATTGTTGATGCCCTCGCTCACGTCCGTCAACATCGCCTGCGGCGGACATGCGGGCGACGCGCAAACCATGAAAACAACGATCGAGCAGGCGCTTCGTTGGAAGCTAGCGGTGGGAGCGCACCCCGGGTATCCCGATCAGGCCAACTTTGGCCGATTGGAGCTGAATCTGCCGCCGGATGAAATCGCTGATTCCGTGTATGAGCAGGTGAAGGCTTTCGCTGAAGTTGCTGCCGGCTGTGGAGCCGTTGTTTCCCACGTGAAGCCGCACGGCGCGCTTTACAATCAAGCGGTGGGTAATCGTGCGCTCGCCGAAGCCATCGCAGACGGAGTTGCTCGCTGGAACCGCGACGTCACCCTGGTGGGTTTGGCTGGTTCGCAGATGCTCGATGTCTTTCGAGAAGCTGGCTTCCGAGTGGCTGCGGAGGCGTTTGCGGACCGCCGCTACGAGGCCAACGGAACTTTGCGCTCGCGCAAGTTTGACGACGCGCTGATCCGCGATCCCGTCGAAGCCGGCCGCCAAGCTCTGCGAATCGCGGAACGCAACACAGTAATTGCCCGCGACGGAACCGAAGTCGTCGTGAGCGCGCAGACCATTTGCATTCACGGCGACACTCCGGGTGCATCGCAGATTGCCGCGGCGGTGGCGCAAACTCTGCGGCTAGCAGGCATCGAACTCAAAGCGCTGCATTAAACGAAAACAACCGCGCGTCTACTTCTCCCGCTCGTTCTGTCTTCGCGTTCTTTGTGATTTTTGCCAGAGCCAATAAACCGGCAAGCCCGTCAAAATGATCGCCAGTCCTGGCCAGGTGTATTGCGGCTTGTAACGCAACAATTGGACTTCGATAAACGAAGCGATCAAGAGATAAAGCCCCGGCAGAACTGGATAGCCGAAGACTCGATAGGGTCGCTCCATATGCGGCCGACGGAAGCGCAGGATGAAAAGGCCCAGAACCGTCAGGATGTAAAACATCACCACGGCGAAAACCAGAAATTCGAGCAACTGCCCGTAAGTTCCCGAAAGACACAAGACGCAGGCCCAAACGCCCTGAACCCACAGCGCTACCCAAGGAGTATTGTGCCGGTTGACCGCGCCGACACTTTTGAAAAATAGACCATCTTTGGCCATTGCGTAGTAAACGCGCGCGCCAGCTAAGATCAGGCCGTTGTTGCAGCCAAAAGTAGAAATCATCACCGCGATCGCTACTAGAGCCGCGCCGCTCGAGCCGACGATCGCCTCGGCCACGGCCGTGCCCACGCGATCTCCGTCTGCAAACTGAATTCCCCGTCCAAGAATCGATCCTGCGCCGGCGGTGCCGGCAAGGGGCAGCACCTTTAAATAGGCAAGATTCGCCAGAACATAGAGCAGCGTCACAATCCCGCTACCCATTGCCAAGGCAAGCGGCAGATTGCGCTTGGGTTCTTTTACCTCGGCTGCGACGTAGGTGACGTTAGTCCACGCGCTGGACGAAAACAGTGCACCAACCATAGCCAGCCCAACCAGTGTCAAGGTATCGACCCACACAGTCTGTTGGCCGCCCTGATAAGCGTGCAGTTCAAAGAGTTTCGCGTTGCGCCAAAAATCCGTGAAATTGGCATTGCGCGCCGCTTGCGTGGCGCACATAAAACCCAGCAGCGTCAGTCCTGCCAGTGCGGCGATTTTTGCTGTGGTGAAAATGTTCTGCACCGCGGCGCCGATACGGAGGTCGCGAGTGCTGATCCAGGTGAGGAAAATAATCGAGGAAATGGCCAGCAGGTTTTGCGTATTCAGTCCAACGTTATAGGGACCCAGCAAACCGAACCATGTTGCATAAGGTCCGAACTCGCCCAATTTCAAAATCCACGCGGAAGAAGAGAACCAAGGAAATAGTACGCCGGTGAAGTTCGCGAAAGCGATGGCCACTGCGGCGATTGTTGCCGTCTGGATCACCAGCAGCGTAGCCCAGCCGTACAGAAACCCCCACATCGGTCCGAGTGACTCGCGCAAGAAAACGTATTCGCCACCCGCCAGCGGCATCGCGGCGGCAAGCTCTGCGTAGCAAAGCGCCGCCATGATCGTCATTAAACCGGTTGCCAGCCAGACAACCAAGAGCAAGCCAGGGCTGGCAACTTGCCTGGCGATGCCGGCCGAAACGATGAAAATTCCCGAGCCAATCATCGAACCTGCGACGATCATGCTCGCGTCAATCAGGCCAAGACTCTTAGTCAGCCCGGGAGTTGCAACCCGTGACGCCTGGTTTTCTTCAGGCATGTACCGCACTCCTCAACCCTGTTCCGCTCATCCGGCGCGCGCAAGCATATCAGCGAATTGTTCGGGATTTTGAGTTGGCATTTAGAGAAGGGAAGGCCGACCGTGACATTACGAATCCCGTGCCGGGTTGAACCACGGTCCAGTCGCCGTTGCAGCACAGGCACCCTGTGGAAGCAACGGAGTTGTGCGAACACAGCCGGGAACGCTAAAATTGCAACTGTCGTCAGCTAGAGCGGTTTGGCCACCCCCTTCCCGTCAGACCTTTGTTTCGAAACCTAATATGACAGCGCAGAGCTATGCCCAATAGTCTCGAAAAGCCGGTCGCGGGTTCTTCCTCCGTGGCCCCGGAGGAGCGACGCGTTCACCCGCGCTATTCCTTGAGCGCTGACGCCGAGATAGTCGAATCAATAAGCCGCACGAAAATGAGCGCGCGAGTCAGCGACCTAAGCCGCTCGGGCTGCTACGTCGAGATGATGAGCCCGTTTCCCGTTGGCTCCCAACTGAAAATGCGCGTCATGAAGAATAAAACGCCCTTTCTGGCGCAGGCCACCGTCGCTTACGCCGCGGAAGGGATGGGAATGGGGGTTAAATTCAAGGAGCTTGAGCCTGGACAAATTCTTATCCTTGAGAAATGGCTCAGCGAGTTGAGCGGCGCATCCCCGCCCGAAGATGAATCTTCCGAAGAAAGTCTGGAAACTGTCGGGGAAACATCCCGCAACGAATCATCCTATGTCTTGAACGAAGTCATTATCGCTCTAATGCGCAAAGGCATCTTGACCGACGGAGAGGGTAAGGCCATGCTGCAGAAACTCGCGCATTAGCCGGTCATTTCCGTCGTTCCCGGAATTCGCACGCCAACATTCCGTCTCTCCAGTCGCTCGGTTTGCCGCCCATGGACTGATTCCGTTCCGATGGAACTAGTCGGCGCCCGCCGCAACGGCCTTTCGCGAAGCTCGCTCCTCGCTCAATCGTTCGAGACCTTCGAGCAAATCCGCGACTAAGTCTTTCGCGTTCTCGCACCCGGGCGAAAGCCGGATAAGCGTGTCCAACAATCCCAGCTCGGCGCGCGCCTCTGCGGGAATCGAAGCGTGCGTCATTGTCGCCGGATGGCACACAAGTGCCTTCACGCCCCCTAGGCTCTCGCCCAACGTGAAATATTTTCGTGAAGAAACGAATGACACAACTTCGTCCAGCGTCCCATCCAGTTCGAACGAAACCATCCCGCCGAATCCGCTCATCTGCCGCCGTGCGATATCGTGGCCGGGATGATCGCTGAGCCCGGGAAAATAAACACGCTGAACCAACGGATGCTCCTTCAGCGCATTGGCAATGGCGATGGCGTTTGCTTCGTGCCGCTGCATTCTCAATTCGAGGGTCTTCAGCCCGCGCAGCGTCAGCCAGCAATCAAAAGGGGAGGGAACCGCGCCGGTTGCGTTCTGCAAAAACTTAATGGGCTCGAAAATCGCGAGATCTTTTGCGAGAGCCGCGCCTTGAATCGTGTCCGAGTGGCCACCAAGATATTTTGTCACGCTGTGAACCACGATATCCGCGCCCAGCTCGAAGGGCTGCTGGAAATAGGGAGTGGCAAAAGTGTTGTCAACCACTACCAGCGCGCCGCGAGCGTGCGCGATCTTGCAAATTGCGGCGATGTCGTACACCAATAAGCGCGGATTTGTCGGCGTTTCGATCCACACGAGTCGCGTGCGGTCGCTGATCGCTTTTTCAAGACCCGTCAGGTCGGCAGCGTCGAGTTGCGTTACCGTCACTCCCAGCGGCTGAAAAACCTTGTTGAGAATCCGGTAGGTACCGCCGTAGACGTCCAAAGAGATCACGATCTCGTCACCGGGACGCAGATACGCCTGCAGCACCGCATTTTCCGCGGCAAGTCCCGAAGCGAACAGCGCCGCGTGCGAGACGCCTTCGAGTTCCGCCAGCACGGTTTCGAGACGCGCGCGCGTGGGATTGTTTGTCCGCGAGTAATTGAAACCCTTGTCGTGCCCCGGCGATTCTTGCTCGTACGTGGAAGTTTGAAAAATCGGCGCAATCAGCGAGCCGGTTTCTGGTTCGGAGGGTTGCCCTGCATGAATCGTTTTGGTTGCGAATTCCATTTTCTGCTCCTTTTTCATCAATTGGCTTTTAATAAGTTCCGGAATACTTCCAACTCTTATGTGTTTCCAAAACCGCAAATCTCCTAGGCCACCTGCACCGCCGACGGAATCTCATCTGCCCAAGTCCCGCTTGCTTCCCGGCACACGATGCGGCTGAGCGGCTCTGTTTCGACTAAACTTCGGATCACGAGAGGAAGCCCGCAACGCGCCGCAGCTTCAATTGCTTTGCGCTGCACTAAGTCGCAACCGGAATCCGCGAACTCGAGCGCTTGCTCGAACGTAAGCTTCGGGATGGGGCGCGCATCCGGGTTCTGGTGCGGATCGCTGGAAAAATATCCCGGTACGTCTTTGACGAGTTCGCACCGGCAGGCTCGCAGTCCCTTCGCCAGAAGAACAGCCGTCAGGTCCGAACCGCCGCGTCCGAGTGACGCGATGGTGTCCTCACCATCGGTTGCGAAAAATCCGGGCACTATCGCCACGCGACATTTCGCAAGAGCACCGTGGAGCCGCTCCGGAGTGAACTGAACGTCTCCCGAAAAATGCGCGTCCTCTCTTCCGCTCGCAGAAAGCCTCAATCCGGCCTGATGAATATTCAGGGGAACGGCTTGCACGCCCAGCGCTTGCAATTCCAAAGCGAGAATAGCCGCCGAACGGATTTCTCCCGTGGACCACAGTAGATCCAGCGTTGCCGCCAGCGGCTCGCGAACAATTTTGCGCGCCGCAAGCTCGAGTTTGTTTGTCGCGCCTTCCTGCGCCGAAACCACGACGACGAGGCATTCATCCGGCTCGGCGCGCTGCCGGTTGCGCACAAAAATGGCCGCCCGTTTGTAAGCCTTCCGGTTGACCAGTATCGAGCCGCCCAACTTAATGACTACGACGCGTTCACTCCCCGACGAACTTCCTGGCATAAAAGTTTCTCCCGATACGGCGGATAAAATCCGCCTCTGCGCCGCGAGGTCTCGGCGAACAGTGGCGCATCAAATGGCGATGCGGCGCTGCCCGCGCGAGCGCTCGATGCGCTGCGATGGGGCATATCGGCAAATCCGCATGCGCGGACGCCGAGCCTGGTTTAACTTCAATTTGGGAGTTGAATCTTCAATCGACCGGGGTTCCGGTCAGTCGAGGATCTTATCTCTCCCCACTTGGGCAGGAATTAGCACCTTGGCACTTGCACCAGGTTGCTGTGGCTTCAACGGGCCTGTCCCCTCAGCCACTCTTGATAAGCGCTGCTGGTTAAAGCAGCGAATGCAGAATAGCAAAACCGGGAGCGCAGTCAAGCGGGGAATTGCGTCGCTTCGCAAAACGGTGGCTCGCGGGCATTCGGCGTTGCCAGCGGCTAGCTTTGAAAGGCCCGCGGGCCTGTTCCAACGTACAGGTGGTAATTCCCTAGCGGCATCGCGAATCATAGCTATAGACAGCCGCTTGCCTCATTGCTCAAATTGAAGCTTGGTAACACGGGGGAGTGTTGTGTGTCGGGGGTAATGAGCCTATGCGATATATCGCGTTTTTATTCATAATCAGCTTGATGGCCGCTTCAGGTGCGGGCGCGCAGGTGAATTTTTCGTCTTACGCCCTGACGTCCTCGCCTTTTGCCGGATCCATAGCGGCGCCTGCGCCTGTTGCTCAAAATGTCTTTATGCCCGCGATTTTCGCGGACCCCGCACTTCTGCCTCCTGCTCCCGCTCCTGTTCCCGAGCCCCAGGGCATCCAGGGCGTGTTCGAGAACTACAGTTGGCAAGCGTATATCGGTTACACCTTCATGCGCGCCTACGTAGTGCCCGGCAGCGCGGAAAATCAGAATGGCGCGAACGCCTCGATCGTCTGGTTTTACCGCGACTGGATTGGGTTCGACGGCGAAGTCATGGGTGCCCATGGCACGCTGTCGGGCGATAGTTCGTGGACTTTCTTCGGCGGGGTAGGTCCCCGTCTTCGGTATACCCTCCCGCGCGGCTTGGAAGTGTTCGCCCATGGTCTGTTCGGATACTCGCGGCTGACACCGCAAACTCCTTACGGCGGAGAGAACGCCTTTGCCTACGAGGTTGGCGGAGGAGTGGACCTGATACCGCCCCATCACCGCTTCGGCGGTCGCCTGGAAGCCGATATGCTAGGGACGCGGCACTTCAGCGTTTACCAGTACAACCCTAAAGTGTCCGCCGGCATTGTCTTCAAATTTTAATTCCTCGGCCAACTCCGCAAGAATTGACAATCTTTGTGGTAACATTCCTCGAGCGTTAGGGACGCATCCGGTCCGCGGAAAGGGCAGAAGCCCACCTGTTTCAAATGGATTTTAGCGATCCTTCTTTCAGCCCGATGTGCGGACAACGGGCGATTTTTGAAAGGAGGTCGCAGTGCCGACCAATTCCGCGGACCCTCCGCGTCCGCTTCCCGATCGTCCCAATCTCCGCCACTTGAAGGATCAAGCCAAGGACCTGCTTAAAGCCGGCGGTGCTGAATCGCTCACTGAGGCGCAGTTCAAGATTGCTCATCTCTACGGGTTTGCGAGCTGGCCAAAGCTCAAGGCCCACGTCGATGCTCTCGAAGAAGTCGGCCAACTCAAGCTCGCGGTTGACGCCAATGACTTCGAGCGCGTCAAGGCGTTGATGACTCGCAACCCGTCGCTGCACGGCGCTCCGCTCGGCTATGGGAAAAACGGCCCACTCACTTGGGCGGCAGAATGCCGGGTGCCTTACGAGCCACCGGGCCCGAATCGGCTCGCAATCGCGCAGTGGATGATCGAAAACGGGTCCGATGTGCATCAGGGTGGTGACGGACCGCTAATGCGAGCGGCTCTTAAGGGCGATCGAATTCCGATGATGGAGCTGCTGCTTCGCCACGGCGCAAACGTGAACGCAGAGTGGAACGGATACTTCCCCATCATTTTCGCGCCCTGCGAGACGGTGGACGCGACGGCCCTCAAATGGCTACTGGATCACGGCGCTAATCCAAATTGCGCCAAGCCGGGCCGAAAGTATCCGGGCACCGCGCTCGATTACGTCATCGGCTCATACTGGCGTTCCACGCAACTGAGCGTCTGCATCGACCTTCTCCTCGATGCCGGCGCCGTGACGAAGTACGAAGTTCCCAGCGTGCTCGACTTGCTTCGCGGCAGGATCGATCGACTAGCGGAACGTCTTGACGCCGACCCCACCCTGCTGAAGCGCCGATTCCCGGAATTGGACTTCGGCAGCACAGCGCAGCGCCGCTTGCTGCTTCGAGGCGCGACGCTGCTGCATGTCGCCGCGGAGTACTGCAATAGAGAAGCGGCCGAGCTGCTTCTCGACCGTGGCGCGGAAGTAAACGCGCGTGCGGAGTTGGACGAGACGGGCGTTGGTGGGCAGACGGCGATTTTCCATGCCGCCACGCAGTTCGGCGATCACGGACTCGATGTAACGCAGCTGCTGCTCGATCGCGGCGCAGACCTGGCACTTCGCGTGAAACTCCCAGGTTACTATGAACGGCCGGACGAAATTGTTGAGTGCACGCCACTTGGATACGCGCTGAGGTTCCCCAGTGCTGAATGGAAAACGGACGGCAAAACCGTGGCCTTGTTGCGAGCGCGAGGCGCGCCGGAGTGAACGTCGTCGGGGTCGAAGCAGTGAATGGACAATAATTTGCTGCTTCCGAAGATTCTTCGTTTGTGGTTTCATCCTCAGTTGGCAAGCATTGATCGGAGGGTTTTGTGGCAGACGACGCGCTGAAAACTTGGGCCGGAAAATGGGCGTTGATTACCGGGGCGAGCGCCGGGATCGGCCTGGAGTTCGCGAAGCTGTTGGCGGCCGTTGGCGCGAATCTCGTGTTGACTGCGCGGCGCGCCGACCGTTTGCAAAAACTGGCCGCCGAGCTTTCCGCGCAACATCGCGTGAAAGTGGAAGTTTTCTCCGCCGATTTGCTCCGTTCCGAGGCGCCAGTGGAAATCTTCAAGTTCACCGCCGGGAAAAACATTGAGGTAGAACTGCTGATCAACAATGCAGGTTTCGGCGCGTTCGGCTACACGCAGGAAATACCCATCGAGAAAATGCTGGAGATGATTCAGGTGAATTGCTCTGCCGTGGTGCACCTGACGCGCTTGTATCTTCCTGAGATGGTGGCGCGCAAACATGGCGATATTTTGATCCTGGCTTCGCTCGCGGCGTTCCAGGCGGTGCCGTTCAATTCCGTGTACGCGGCGACGAAGGCGTTCGATCTTTTGTTTGCGGAGGGCGTGGCGGAGGAGGTGAGCGAATTTGGAGTTCGGGTTTGCGCGCTGTGCCCTGGTTCGACGACCACGGAATTCCAGCAAGTGGCGCAGCAGCCCGACCGGGTTTTCAAGTCTTCCGAGGCGGCGGAGAAAGTTGCGCGCGTGGGTCTCGAAGCGCTCGCGGCCGGGAAAAGCTACGTTATTTCCGGGTTCATGAACCGGTTGATGAAAGAGGGGGAGCGGCTCGTGCCTCGCAGGTACGTCACCCGGACGGCGGCGAAAATGATGCGGCCGTCCGAGACCTAGAGCTCCTGTGGGGCGACCGCAAAGGCGGAACTTCAGCGGCTGAAGCCGCTCTTGGTTTGTAGGCTTTACGTCGTGGCTAAAGCCACGACCCACAAAGCTCAGAGTTGGGACCGAGATTCGAGACCTGTTCACGGAGTGACCTGAGTGTCGAAGACGCCGGTCTCCACGTGGCCGGCGCGCTTGATCTGCACGAACATGCGGTACTCACCCGGCTTTGGAAATCCGTAGGGGAACGAAACTTCCGGGGAAATTGGGCCGGTGGGCATCTGCATTGTCATCGCCATTGCCGACGTTCCGTTTGGACCGGTGGGCGAGCCGGAATTTTTCTGCGCTAGTTCGAGGGCGGCCATCGCGACCGATCCGTCGGGATGAATATGCGCGAAGACTGAGCGGTCCGAGCGCACGATCTCCGCGTGGCCGGCCATGCCCATGTAGGGTTCAACGTCCGTTGCGGGCTTTCCCTGCGGATCTTCGAGGCGGAATCGCAGCCAGACGAAATGATTCGCTGAAAGGGGAATCGGCCCGCGCTCCCAAACCATATGGTAGCCATCGGCAAGAGTGTCGACTTCACTTTTTTCCGTTACATCTGTGTTCGAGGTTGAGAGGCTCGCATCATTTGGAATTGGGTGTGTGGTGACCTCCGAATTGTCACCCGTGAGCGGCACCCCAGGAATATTGGGAAGATCGATCTCGGCGACCATGGTGTCGGGGAAGCCGGACTCGCGGACAATATCCGCGTAAACCTGATAATGGCCGGCGGCGACGTCCGGCAAGTCAATGGTAAAGGTATTAGGCGATCCGGACGCCTGTTCCGGGTGCAAATGATAGAAGCGGTCCATTTGGGGCGTGCGAATCAAAAAAAGGTGCATTAAGTGACCGTGGTCTGAAATGAGCTTGGTCGCCACGGTATCCGGGCGGTCGGTGTGCCAGGAGGAATCGTCCATGCGGAGAAGTAATTTTCCACCGGCGTCGAGCGAGACATTCAGCGACGGCGGTTTGTAAATCATGGCGACGGCTTTTGCCAACGCTTCTGAATTCCACCACATGTTTCCGAAAAACAGAATCGCAACAACGACTACGGCGGTGCCAAGCATTACAAAACGGCCGCCGCGTTTTTGATTGGGCTCAGGCGATTGGCCGGGATCGAGTGTTCCTTCGCGCCGCGCGGCGCCAAGAATGGAAATAATGGCGCAGACCAGAAGAGCCATCAGCCCGAAAAGCAGCACGCCCAGGGATTTCTGCATGGGGAGCGTGTTTCGCGCGGCGGCTGGGACTGGTACGGCAATCTCGCCGGGGCCCTGCACGCCGTTAACCTGCACGCGGATTTGCCAGGAGCCGGAGCCCATGAGCCAGATTTTTCCGGAGAAATATTGCGGATCGTCCTTTGACTGCACGAGCGGGTCGGGCGGAGGTGGATATTTTGAGCCGGCGCCGACGATGTAAAGAGGGACGACGCGAATGCTGGTGACGCCGGGATCGGAGCTGCGTATCTCGACGTCGGCGAGACCGGGAATCATAGCGGGGGTGCGGACGGTTATGGTCAGGTGATAGGGGCCGGCGAGGCCCTGGAAGTAAACGTCAGGGCTGCCGACATGCGCCCAGCAGGGGGCCAGCGCAAAAAATATTGCGGCCAGCGCTGCAACGAAACGGCGCATTTATTCTCCTAAAATTTAGCCGTGGTCACCGGCGGAGGCGGCGCAAGGCGTCGCCAGCGGCTAGGCCTACGCGGGACGAAAGGATCGCGATGACGAATGCGATCGATATCCCGCGGAGAAACAGAGCGAAGGTGGCTTCGCGGTCAATGAATTCAAATTGAAAATGATATTCAGACGGAGGGACTGCGTAAGAAAAATAATTTTGGCCGAAGATCCAATTGCGCGCAGCCGGAGCAATCAGGAAATCGCCGAGGGGCCAATGGACGAGGAGCATGACCGCAAGATACGCGGCGCCCAGCATCACAGCCAGCAGCCATTTATTTTTGTGCGCGTAACGATTCAGAAGAAAATCGATGACGAGCGCGGGAATTATAATCAGGACGGGAAATTCCAGCGGAATCATGTGCGTCACGTTGGTGAACACCGGGCCTAGCTTGGGTGTGGCAGGAAAGAGCGGCAACCCCCAGAGTTGCGCCAGTTGAATGACGGTGTAAACCGCGGCGACTACGGTAGTGCCCCAGCGGTATCCGCTGGCACGCGCCAGCGCGACTAGAATCAGCGGGACACCGTACGAAGCCGCGCGGTAAAAGGTGGCGCCGTGCATTTGGTCGCCCGAGCTATATTCCGAGAGAAAGAGCAAATGCAGCGAGAGCAGCACGCCGCCGAGATACAGATACATGCGGAGAAGATTTTTTCTCTCCGCGCCTTCCGCGCGATTCATCCGGCTGATGAGAAGGAGCAGCGCGCCGATGCCGACTCCCAAAATGCCGATTCCGAGGACCATGTGCGGCGGGCTGACGATCTGGACGTCGAGCCCGAAGGAGTTGTGCCACCAGTTGTCGAAGGGAGCAGAGGTGACCATCACAACGCCGCCCCAGCAAGCCATGAAGGCGCCGAGCGGCCCTCGGAATCCCCAAACTTTTACGGAAGCCGCTTTGGCGACGGGATCGTTGCCGAAAGTGGTGGAAAAAATCAGATAGGCGCTTACCAGGCACATCAAGATCCCGCCGAACTGAATGAGCAAATGCGCGGGAGTCCAGAAAGTGTCGCGGCCGATGCTCATGTGCCAGGAGATGTCCCAGTAGAGGCCGAAGACGATGGAAGAGACGCCGACGAGGCCGCACCAGACGTACCACGGGGCGGCTTGGGAGCGCGCGCGAGAGACGGCGGCGTAGGGAATCGCGGCGTTTGTGGTCATGGTTTGCCTCCCTCAATGAGCGCAATTAAGGGGTTAAGACCCCTGAGGGCCGGCGGTGGTAAGTCGGAGCCCTTCACTTCGTTCAGGGTGAACTGAAAGCTCCGACCCCCTGGAAGTCAAAAGAGCTGGCGGGATGGGCTTCGAAAAAAGGTCTGGGCCTGTCCTTTCATGCGAGGCGGTGTGGCAGCGGGCACAGCATGCTGTGCCCCTACGGAATTGATTTGGGCGGGCCAGGTGGTGTGGGGACGGAGCGAAGTTTTCCGCGTTCATTCAGCGCGATACAACGTCGGGGCTGAGCTTATCGGTTAGGAAAGTCAAAAGAGCCGGCGGGACGCCGGCGCTACGAAAAACGAGGCTGGGCTGGCGGCGGTCGGAGAAGCCCTCGGACTCGGGCCTCAGGGCTAAAGCCCCTGAGTGTTGAGGTGATTTTCGGCACGGCTGCCCTTCGCGCGCGCTCAGGGTAAAAAGCCGTGCCCTGACACGCACAGCATTCATCTTTTATTCTGGCTATTCTTCCTCTTGAGCCTGGGCTTTTGCCAGGCGGTCGATCACCGTAAGGTCTTCCAGCGTGGTGGTGTCGCCGGAGATGCCGCCTTTGTGGGCTAGCTCACGGAGGAGGCGGCGCATGATTTTGCCGCTTCGAGTTTTGGGCAGACCATCGGCGAACCGAACGTCGGAGGGCCGGGCGATGGAGCCGATGGCGTTGGCGACGTGATCCATCAGCGCGGAACGGAGTGCGGGGCTTGGAGTGTGGCCGGTGCGCAGGGCGACGAAGCAAATGATGGCTTCGCCTTTGATTTCGTCGGGGCGTGCGACTACGGCGGCTTCGGCGACTGCGGCGTGGCTAACCAGGACGCTTTCGATTTCCATGCTGCTTAGGCGGTGGCCGGCGACTTTGATGACGTCGTCGACGCGGCCGAGGACCCAGATGTAGCCGTCCTTGTCGCACTGAGCGGCGTCGCCTGCGAAATAGACGCCGGGGATGCGTTCCCAATACTCGCGCTTGAAGCGTTCGTCGTCGCCGTAGATTGTGCGGAGCATGGAGGGCCAGGGCTTTTGGATGGTGAGGTAACCGGTTTCTCCCGGGCCGACGGGCTCGCCTTTCAAGTTCACAACGCGCGCAATGATGCCGGGAAGCGGCAAGGTGGCGGAGCCGGGTTTTGTGGGTGTCGCGCCGGGGAGCGGAGAAATCATGATGGAGCCGGTTTCGGTTTGCCACCAAGTGTCCACGATGGGACAGCGATTTTTGCCGATGGCTTCGAAGTACCATTTCCACGCGGCGGGATTAATAGGCTCGCCGACGGTGCCGAGGACGCGAAGGCTCGAGAGGTCGTATGGCTTGAGCCAATCCATGCCCCAGGCCATGAACGCGCGGATGGCGGTGGCGGAGCTGTAGAAGATGGAAACTTTGTAACGATCGATGATTTCCCAGAAGCGGTCCTTGCGCGGGAAATCGGGCGCGCCTTCGTACATCACGAGGGTGGCGCCGTTGGCGAGCGGGCCGTACACGATGTAACTGTGGCCGGTGACCCAGCCGATGTCGGCGGTGCACCAGTACACGTCTTCATCGCGCAGATCGAAAACGAGCCGGGCGCTCCACATGCATTGCAGCAGGTAACCGGCGGAAGTGTGCAGGACGCCCTTGGGTTTTCCGGTGGTGCCGCTAGTGTAGAGAATGAAGAGAGGATGTTCGGAATCAAGTTCGACGGCGGGGAAGTTTTTCTCGGCTTTTTCTTCCAGCTCGTGCCACCACAAATCGCGTCCTTCTTTCCAGGCGACTTTTTCTTTCGTGCGCCGAACGACGATGGATTTTCCGACGGTGGGGCACTTCTCCAGAGCGGCGTCGGCAGTTTCCTTCAGCGGAACGATTTTTCCGCGGCGGTATCCACCGTCGGCGGTGATGAGCAGTGTGGATTTGCAGTCCACGATGCGATCGGCAAGAGCGGTGGCGCTAAATCCGCCGAACACGACCGAGTGCACCGCGCCAACGCGCGCGCAACCCAGCATGGCGATGGGAAGCTCGGGGATCATGGGCATGTAAATCGTGACGCAATCGCCGGGCTTCACGCCGAGTGAAGTGAGAACGTTGGCGAACTTGCAGACACGTTCGTGAAACTCGGCATAGGTGAATTGAACGGTTGAGCCGTCTTCGCCTTCCCACATCAGGGCGGGCTTGTTCGCGTTCTTTTCGAGATGGCGGTCGAGGCAGTTGAAGGAGACGTTGAGCTTGCCGTCGGCAAACCATTTGGCGTGAGGGAGATTCCATTCGAGGACTTTCTTGGGAGCCTTGAACCATTCGATTTTTTTCGCTTGTTCGCCCCAAAATGCTTCGGGGTTGGCCAGGGCTTTTTGATACATCTCTCGGTAGTCTTCGAGGGATTTGACGTGGGCTTTTTTGCTGAAATCCTCCGGCGGCGGGATGGGCTTCTCTTCGAGGACGTGCGGGTCGAATTCTAGCATGGCTTCTCCGGTGGCCGGGCGCACGCCGAAAGTCTGCCGCGGCCGGTGGCAGGAACTACGAGAGGACCGCTCGCCCGCCCATACATTATTCAAGAGCGGCGGTTTGGTCAAGAAGCGCGATTAGATAGTGGAGTTCTAGGTTTCTGACACCGGAAAAGCGAAAGCGGAAGGCTCGGCGAAAATTCCGCCGAAAGGAAAACGGCACTAATAAAGGCTTTGGTTTCCCCGCCCTTACGGGCGGGGCTAGCGTATGTCACGCCTCCGGCGTTCGTGATGCTAGAGATGCGCGATTTTTGTTGCGCGGGCTCAGCGGGCGGGTGCCAATCGGGAGATTGGCGTTCCCGGGGAGATTGCGCTGTGGCGGTGGAAACGCAAAGGGGCAGTTTCAAGCTGGGCCGAAATTAGGGAACTTTTCGGGGTGGGGGGCGGAATATGTAACGAGAGTCGGGGCCAGCCGTCAAACGATATAAGATGAAGAGCGAGATGGAGTTGATGGGCGACGGTCTGTTGCTCCGGCGGATGATCGCGGGCGACGAAGAGGCGTTCACGCTGCTTTACCGGCGCAGGCACCCGGCGATTTACCGCTTTGCATTGCATATGAGCGGAAACGTGGCTCTGGCGGAAGACGTGACGCAAGAGGTTTTCATGACTTTGATTCGAGACGCGAAAAAGTTTGATCCGGAACGCGGCACTCTCGGTGGCTTCCTTTTTGGGATTGCGCGAAATCATTTGCGGAGGCGTTGGGAGCAGGAGCGGCACTCGTTGCCACTTCCAGACGGTGCGGACGAGCTCGATTCGCTATTGGCCGCTTCTGCGCGTGTTGGGAGGAACGGAGTATCCAACGGCAATGGCAACGGGCGCGGCCCATTTTTGCTGAGCCGGGATGAATTTACGTCGTTGGAAACAGTGGGGCGGGTGCGGCAAGCCATTTCGACACTGCCGGAGAATTACAGAGAAGTTGTGATTCTGTGCGAGCTAGAAGAAATGAGTTATGAAGACGCGGCGTCGGCGCTGGAATGCCCGGTAGGGACGGTGAGGTCGCGGCTGCATCGCGCGCGTGCTTTGCTGGTGGAGAAGTTGCACGACAGCCAGCCGGTGCGGCGGGCGTCGGCGGTGGGCGAATGAAGGAAGAGGCAGATTTTATGGATTGCGTAGAATTCAACGAGATTTATCACGATCTGGACCGGCCGGGAACTTCGGGGTTTCAGTTTCGCGAGCGCGCGTTGGCGCATGCGGAATCGTGTTCATCTTGCGGGCTGCTGCTTACTGATGGGGAAGCGCTGGATTTCGCGCTGCGAAATTTGAGCCAGCAAAATGCGGGGCGCGAGGCGCCGGGGCGAGTGGAAGCGGCACTATTGCGCGAATTCCAGGCGTCGAAGGTTGCGGGATCGCGGCGGAGAGTTCGCGGGCAGCTTGCCGCGCTTGGATCTGCGGCTGCGATTCTAATTGCGCTGGGATTGGGCGTGCAGCACCGGATTGCGTCCCAGCCCGACAAGGTGACACCGCAGGCTGCAAATTTGGCGACAGCTCCTGGGGCGGACACTTCTGCAATGGCGGGGCAGCACCAAGCGGCTGCAAGTGAGGCGGACGGGGACGAATATGCGAAGGAGTTCGTGCCGCTGCCGTACGCGGATGATCCGGCTGCGCTGGAAGGCGGGGCGATTGTGCGAGTGACGCTTCCGCGTTCGGCGCTACCGTCTTTTGGGTTGCCGATTCGGGAGAGTGACGGCACGGGCAGGGTTTTCGCAGACCTATTGGTGAGCGAAGACGGGACGCCGCAGGCTATCCGGCTGGTGTCTGACGTAAATACGAACGTTAATTTTTGAGAGTTAGAAAAAACACCTGGAGGAAATTCGAATGAAAGCTAAAACCTGGCTTCTGAGTATGAGCGCGATGGCAGTGTTATTTTTGACAGTAAGCATGAGTGCCTGGGCGCAAGCTGCCGAGCCGACGGAGCCTGCTCCGCCGCCCCCGCCACACCATGGGGGAGCAATGTTCGAACGCATGGGGCCGGGATTCGACGGCATGGGGTTTGTGGGTTTCGAGGAGGGTCTGTCAGGCAAGACCGTGACGGGCGCGCCTTTTACGGCGAGCTTTTCAACGCAGGAGACGCAGACGCTCACGGATGGAAACAAAATCGAGCGCACCACGACGGGCACGATGGCGCGCGACACTGCAGGCCGCACTCGCCGCGATATGACGCTGCCGGCAATCGGGCCGTGGGCGGCTTCGGGCAAGACTCCGCCGCAGGTATCGTTCATCAACGATCCGGTGGCGGGAACGCACTACGTTCTGGAAGCGAACACAAAGACGGCGCGCCAAATGTCAGCTCGTAACCACGGGCCGGATGGCGCCCGCGCGGCCGGCATGGCGGCGAGAGTTCAGAAGAATACGACAACCGAATCGCTGGGCACGCAAACGATCAACGGGGTTTCAGCACAGGGCACGCGCACCACGCGCACGATTCCGGCGGGCGAAATGGGCAACGAGAAGCCTATCGTGATCGTCAAGGAGACTTGGTATTCGCCGGAGTTGCAGATCACGGTGATGACCAAGCGCACCGATCCGCGCATGGGCGAGACGATTTCGCAGGTGACGAATATTCAGAAGCAAGAGCCGGCGGCGACGCTGTTCCAGGTGCCGTCGGATTACACGGTAAAGCAGGGGCGCGGCGGGCGCAGCAATGCGGCTCCGCCGGTGCCGCCAGCTGAGGAATAACGGCTGGTTCGCAAGAACGAGTTTACCCCGATGCAGTCAATACTTGCGGGCGGAACATCCACCCACGCTTCGCCCGCAAGCCCCCCCTTTACGCTAGTTACCCACTAAAAATTTGAAAAGGCGCCAATCAGGAGATTGGCGGTCCCGGGAAACCCCGTCCACGCTTTGGACGCAAGCCCGTCTACGCTAGTCAACCACTGGGGATTTGACACCCGCCAATCAGGAGATTGGCGCTCCCAGGAGGGCGCGGTCTAGGAGTTCGACTACGTGGAGGACTTCCTGGCCGGTGTTGTGGATTGCGGCGCCTGCGCGTAACTGCAGAATGCATCCGGGATTTGCGGTGAGGATGGCTTGAGCGTTGGTCCGCTTGGCGTTAGCCATTTTGTCGGTGAGAAGATCGAGCGCGGCTTTCGGCTCGGTCACGTTGTAAACGCCGGCAGAGCCGCAACAAAGATCGGAGAGCGGCATCTCCACGAATTCCACGGAAGGAATGGCGCGAATCAACTTTCGCGGGGCTTCGCGAATCTTCTGTCCGTGCGCGAGATGGCAGGAATCCTGATAGGTGACGCGCATGGGAAGAGGGCGCATGGGCGCGACGAGACCGAGGTCAGCCAGGAATTCGGAAATGTCGCGGACTTTCGCAGAGAATTTTTTCGCGCTTTCGAGATCCGGGCCATCCGCGTGGAACAGATGCGTGTATTCCTTCAACGTGGAGCCGCAGCCGGAGGCATTGGTGATGATGGCGTCGAACTCGTCGACGTTGAATGCGCGGCAGTTTGCGCGGGCTAGATCGCGCGCGACATCGCGCACGCCGGCATGGGCCGCGAGCGCGCCGCAACAGAGTTGCTGAGCGGGGACAACCACTTCGCATCCGTTGGCTTGCAGGACGCGGATGGTTGCGCGGTTGAGGTCACTGAATGTGACCTGCGCGATGCATCCGGCGAAGAAAGCAACTCGAGCGCGCTGCTGTCCGCGCGCTGGAAAGGTTTTACCGAGTTCGGTGAAGAAAAAATCGGAATCGATCTGGGGCATTAATTGCTCGCGTTCCTGCAAGCCCAGGAGCCGCAGAATTCCCGTTGCTCGCGCGAAGGACGCGAGGCCAGAGCGTTGATAAAACCGGAGCAGCCGCGCGGCCCCGGCAATTCTGTGAGGATGGGGAAGCAGCCGGCGATAGACGAAGTCGCGGAGAACGCGCGAGGTGAAGGGTCTTTTGTACTTTTGTTCGATCTGCGCGCGGGTTAGCTCGAGAATCTTTCCGTACTCGACGCCCGAAGGGCAGACGCTTTCGCAGTTGCGGCAATTCAGGCAGCGGTCGATGTGGGTGACGAACGTTTCGCCGATTTCAAGGCGGCCCTGATCGACGAGCGCCATTTGGCGAATGCGGCCGCGGGGCGAATCCGCTTCGCGTCCCCACAAACGGTAGGTGGGGCAATTATTCGAGCACAGGCCGCAATGCACGCAGCGGGAATAGTCTTCGTATTCGGGCTTGTCCGTGGCTGAAAAGCCGCTGAGCGTGAGCGCGAATTCACGCTGGGCGTCTTCGTGAGATTGCAGAGGATTTTCAGCCATCAGCTCAAATGCCTCCCACGAATCGGCCGGGGCTTAGCACGGCGAGAGGATCGAAAACCGTTTTCAGCTTTTGCATTTGCGCGAAATCGGGGCGATCGAGTCCCCAAACTTTTAGAACGTCTTTCCATTCGGCGGGGCACCAGGGGATCGTTGCGTGTCCGCCTAGTGCCGCGCACGCAGCGAAAATCTGGTTCGACGCCAGCGCAGACTGCCGTTTCGTTTCGTCATTGCGTCCCTTTGGAAGCATGGCGAAGTAAATTACGCCGACTCCGCGGGCCATGGCGACCCAAGGCAGGTGGTTGGCTTCGGCTGCTTGTCCCGCAGCTTTCAGCGCCTCGGACATCTTCATCGGAACGACACATATTTTTAGGATTGTGGCCGCCGGCGATGAAGATAACGCAATGGGAACGAATTCGCGCTTGCGTGCGAAGGCCGGTGCGACTTGTGGGGCGACGAGGACGGCCAGATCAACGGCACCGCATTCTTCCGCCATTTTGCGCAGGTCTGTTTCGTAGCGTTTCAAGGCATTTTCATTTCCGGCGAAACCGGTGGTAAACGACCAACGCGTTCCGGAAATCACATTTTGCGGCATGGGATTCGGTTCGATTCGAGATGCGGCTTCGCTGGAGAAAAGATCGGCGGCGCCGGGGCTGAAAAGTTCCAGGGTCATGGGAGCGAGGGGCGACTGCGACAGGCGATTCCTCATTCCGCAGGCGCGCTCGACGGTTTGAAAGGTGGCAACGAAGGCGCGGCTAGCAGCGGGCATCGGAAAGGTTTTGAAATTTATGCGGGTTATCACGCCGAGCGTTCCGAGCGCACCAATCATTAATTTATGGATGTCGTATCCGGTGACGTTTTTCACCACGCGGCCGCCGCTTTTTGAGGCTATCCCTTCGCCGGTCACGAATTCCATTCCCAACATATAATCGCGCGCGGTGCCATAGTGTTGGCGCAGAGGGCTGTCCACACCGGATGCGATGGTTCCTCCGATGGTGGTTTGGGATTGATAAGGCACGCCGAGCGGGAGGAATTGGCGGTGCTCGGCGAGAATTCCGCCGAGTTTGTGCAGCGGGATTCCGGCTTCGACGCTCAGGGTCAAGTCGCCGGGGTCGTAAGCGACGACGTGGTCGAGGCGCGTCATGTCCAGAGCGATGTCGTACTGGCGCGGGGGCAAACCGATTCCTAATTTCGTTCGGGCGCCAGTTGCAATCACGGCGAGATGTTCTTTCGCTGCGAATTTCACCACTTCAGAAATTTCGGCAGTCGATTGCGGACGAACCGCTACAGCGGGTGTTTTGTCGTCCACTGCAAATGCGGCGAGCGGAGCGGAATCGGTGATGACGTGCTGCGGGCCGACAATGTCTGCCAGACGGGATCCGACGGTTGCGCCGGCCGTGCTCATGCGCGCGACGCACCGACCGGCAAGGGGCGCACGCGAATTTCTCCGCAGCCTTTCGCGGTGGGGAAAATTTTGCCGGGATTCAAAAGGCCCGCGGGATTGAAGGCGTCGCGGACGCGGCGCATTAGATTCAGATCATCTTCGCTGAAGAGGAGGGGCATCAGGCGGTCCTTTTCCATGCCAACGCCGTGTTCGCCGGTGATAGAGCCGCCCATTTCGATGCAGAAGCAGATGATTTCGTCAGCGGTCGCGACGGCGCGGCGAAATTGTTCTTCTTCGCGGGCGTCGAAAAGAATTATGGGGTGGAGGTTGCCGTCGCCGGCGTGAAAAATATTGCCGATTTCGAAGCCGTATTTTGTCCCGATCTCGTTGATGCGGCGGAGAGTGTCCGGGAGTTTGGTGCGCGGGATCACGCCGTCTTGAACGTAGTAGGTTGGAGAGAGGCGTCCGACGGCGCCAAAGGCGTTCTTGCGGCCTTTCCAGAGCAGGGCGCGTTCGGCCTCGTCGCGCGCAACGCGCACTTCACGGGCGCGGTGGAGGCGGCAAACTTCCGCGATATCTTCGGCTTGCTGCTCGACGGCTTCGCGCAAGCCGTCCACTTCGAGCAGGAGGACGGCGGCGCAATCGATCGGAAAACCTGCGTGGACGTAGGCTTCAACGGCGCGAATGGTCCAGCCGTCGAGCATCTCGCAAGCGGCGGGAGTGATTCCGCGCGCGGTGATGTCGACGACGGTTTCGGTGGCGTCGTCCACAGTGTCGAAAATTGCGAGAAGCGTTTTCACCGCTTCAGGATTGCGAGTAAGTTTCACCGTAATTTCGGTGACCAGTGCCAGCGTTCCTTCGGAGCCGACGAAGAGGCCGTCAAGATCGTAGCCGGGAGGATCGAGAGCGGGACTGCCGAGGCGGACGACTTCGCCGGTGGGCAGAACAACTTCGAGCGAGAGCACGTGGTTGGTGGTGACGCCGTAGGCCAGAGTGTGCGGGCCGCCGGAATTTTCGGAGACGTTGCCGCCGATGGTGCTGGCGCGTTGGCTGGAAGGATCGGGGGCGAAATGAAGGCCCAAGTGGGCGACTGCTACGCTTACGTCGGCGTTCACGACGCCGGGCTGGACGGTGGCGCGCTGATTTTCGGCGTCGATTGCGAGGATGCGATTCATGCGCGAAAAGGGCACCAGGATGCCGCCTTGGCGCGCAAGCGCTCCGCCGGAAAGGCCGGTGCCTGCGCCGCGGCCCACCAGGGGGACCTGATAACGATTCGCGATTTGGACGATACCGACCACGTCGGAAGTGTTTTTAGGGAAGGCGACGCAATTCGGCCGGGCGATTTCGACCGAGCCATCGTATTCGTAGAGCAACAATTCTTCCGGGCGGTGAAGAACCGCTTCGGCGCCGAGAAGTTTTTTTAGGTCGGTGATAACGCGGGAATCCATAGTTTTGCGCGGCGAGATGTGTCGCGCGGGCTTCACGGCCACTATAGACGCCCGCGTTGGGGGACGTCAACGGGCCGCAGCGGGGCGCACGATGCGGATGGAGCGAAATGGCGAAGGCGCGACGTTTCTGATGCGAGGCAGCGACCATCGGACCGCTGTCTGAATCTCGCGCGGTCGGCGTTGCATCCAAGGCTGAGAAGCTGTACAAGGAAAATTATGGCGAACTCAAACGTTGGTGCGACTGCGAAAATTGTGCGCTTTCATGAATGCGGCGGACCGGAAGTTTTGAAGTTGGAGGAGGGGCCGACGCCGGAGCCGGGAAAGGGAGAGGTGCGGCTGCGCGTGGAGGCGATTGGGTTGAACCGCGCTGAAGTGCTATTCCGGCAGGGTAAGTATGTGGTGCGGTCGCATCCGCCATGCACGCTAGGTTATGAAGCGGCGGGAGTAGTGGAGGCGGTAGGCGAGGGCGTTGACAAAAAATTGCTCGGCAAGCGATTCAGTACCGTGCCGTCTTTTGCCGCGGATAAATATGGAGTGTATGGCGAAGTGGCCATCGTTCCGGCGTATTCTCTGGCGGCCTATCCGGAGAAGCTGACGCCGCAGGAAGGGACTTCGATTTGGATGCAGTACCTGACGGCGTATGGCCCACTGGTACATCTCGGGAAAATAACGAAGGGCGACTTTGTGTTGATTACGGCGGCGAGCAGCAGCGTGGGAGTTGCGGCGATTGAGATTGCGAAGGTCGAGGGCGCGGTGAGTATCGCGACCACGCGCACATCGAAGAAAAAGAAGGAACTGCTGTCGTTGGGTGCGGATCACGTGATTGCCACGCAAGAAGAGGATTTGGTGAAGCGGGTTGGAGAAATCACAGGCGGCAAGGGCGCAAGGGTGGTGTTCGATCCGATCGGGGGGAAGGGCGTCGAGTCGCTGTGCCAAGCGGCCGCGCAGTACGGAACGATCTACGAATATGGGAGCCTGGCCATGGAACCGACTCCGTTTCCGCTGCTCATCACTCTTCCGAAGGGATTGTCGATGCGCGGGTATTCGATATTCGAGGTTGTTTCGGTGCCGGCGCTGCGGACGCACGCGGAGAAATACGTCTTCGAGCACATCGAGAAGGGGAATTTCAAGCCGCGCATCGCCAAGACATTTCCGTTGAGCCAGATCGCCGAAGCGCACCGCTACATGGAATCGAACGAGCAGATCGGCAAGATCGTGGTGACGGTCTAAGAAAAACTTCGAGCAAACTACGATGATTGCCCACCTGCGCTCGGGGGCTAGTCGGTGTATGCTAGGCGCCCGTACGGAACAAATTTGCGAGGTGGGCGGTGAGCAAACCGGCGATTTTCTCCACGCGACAACACTTCCAAGCTGCACGCACGATTCTTGACCAACACTGCAACGTGGACTATTGGAAGGGAGGCGAACTTTCCCGCGTGGAATTGTTGAAACGCGTCGCGGATAAGGAAGGCCTGATTTGTCTGCTGACGGAAAAAGTGGACGAAGAGTTGCTTTCAGCGGCGCCGAAGCTGCGGATCGCGGCCACGGTTTCGGTGGGGTACGACAACATCGACGTGGCGGCGTGCACAAAACATAAGGTTGTGGCTACAAACACTCCCGGAGTGCTCGACGACACTACCGCTGATTTCGCCTGGACGCTTTTGATGGCGATCGCGCGGCGACTGGTCGAGGGTGATGCGTGGATGCGGAATGGCAGTTGGAACGGATGGGATTTTGATCAGCTTATTGGCGGCGATGTTTGGGGCAAGACTCTGGGAATAGTCGGTTTCGGGAGAATCGGCCGCGGGGTGGCGCGCCGCGCACAAGGGTTTCGCATGCGCGTGCTTTACAACGACGCGGTACGAGCGCCGGCGGAGGTGGAAAAGGAACTGAACGCGGAATTCGTGGATCGCGACCGGCTGTTTCGCGAATCTGATTTTATCAGCTTGCATGTTCCGCTGCTGCCGGACACGAGGCATCTGATTTCGAAAGATAATCTGGAGAAGATGAAACGGACGGCATTCTTGGTGAACACTTCGCGCGGCCCGGTAGTGGATGAAGCGGCGCTTGCGGAAGCTCTGGAAAACGGGAAAATTGCGGGGGCGGCGCTGGACGTTTTCGAGCACGAACCGAAAGTGCATCCCGCGCTGCTGACGCGCAAGGACGTGATTCTGACGCCGCACATCGCGAGCGCATCGCTCGATACGCGCACGAAAATGGCGGTGATGGCGGCGAACAACGTGGTCGCGTTGTTCGAAGGAAAACGACCGTCCAACGCGCTGAATGCGGATGCTTTGGGGCTGAAATAGGGCGGATCGTGGGTTTCGGGGGTTACAGGAACAGGTCTTGCGTTTATGCCTTGGATTGGTCGCTTCCGCTTGCCAGTGAAACCTCAGAAATTTTCCCGCCGCGTTAACGCGGGCAAAAGATCGTGAAACAGACAGCGCAACGCGTGTTTCTGGAAACGCTGGCGGCGATTCAAATTCCGGCAGTTCTTGCGCGAAAACTTGGGCGCGCGGGCTCTGTTATCCATGCGGCAGGGGCTGCGATCGATCTTCGCGAATTTCGCGAGATTGTGGGAATCGCGTTCGGGAAGGCCTCGTTTCCGATGGCGGAAGCTTTGAGCGAAAATCTGGCGCCGGAATTTCAGGTGGATGGAATCCTGGTTGGGCCTAATTCTGCACCTGGCGCGCTGGCGGGATGGAAATCGTTTGTCGGCGGGCATCCCATTCCTTCGGCGGAAAGCTTTGCGGCGGGGCGCGCGATCCTTGACCGGCTTGCGCGGTGCGACGAGCGCACGCTCGTCTTTTTTTTGATTTCCGGAGGCGGCTCAGCGCTGGTGGAACAGCCACTCGCGCCGGGGATCACGTTGGGAGATTTTCAGGAACTGAATCAGGCGCTGGTTACTTGCGGCGCGCCCATTGAAGAAATCAACGTGATTCGAAAGCGGCTGTCCGCCACGAAAGGGGGACGGCTGGCCACTGCGGCGCCGCGCGCGACAAAAATTACTTTGGCAATCAGCGACGTTCCCGAAGGCGAAGAATCTGCGCTGGCCTCAGGGCCGACGTTGCCGGACCCTACGACGAACCAGGACGCTGAACGAATCGCGCGCCAGTATGATCTGCTTCCCAGGCTGCCGGTGCCCATTCGCGGCTTGTTCGAACGGCACGCGCTTTCGGAAACTCCTAAACTCGGCGACCCCGCTTTCGCGCGATCCCGTTTTGAATTGTTGCTGCGCGAGCACGATTTAATGCACGCAGGCCATCACGCTTGCGAAGCGGAGGGGTTCGTCAGCCTGGCCGATAACACCACGGATAATTGGCCGCTGGAAAAGGCTGCCGATCACTTGCTCGCGCTGCTCGACGCATTGAAGAAGGACAATCCAGGAAGGCATGTTGCGTTGCTGGCCGGCGGGGAAGTGAGCAGTCCGGTGACGGGGAAAGGCATTGGAGGTCGAAATTTGGCCTTCGTGCTGGCGTGCGTTCCGAAAATCGCGGGGAAGAAGATTACAGTTTTGAGCGCGGGGACGGATGGAATTGACGGCAACAGCCCGGCAGCCGGAGCAGTGGCGGATGGTGAAACGCTCGATCGCGCGCGAGAAGCTGGCGTTGAACCCGCGGAATTTCTTCGCCGCAGCGATGCCTACAATTTCTTCAAGATTCTCGGCGACGCAATCACCACGGGTCCCACCGGAAATAATCTGCGCGATTTGCGGATTCTGCTAGCGTATTGATTCTTTCCTGGGGCAGTCGCTCTCCGGCCAAATGATTTTCAGTTCGACCGGAGCGCTGAACGGAAGGGTTTGGGGACGCGGCGTCTAAACCCGCACCCTTTGCAGAAAAGAAAAACGCAAAGGACGCGGCACCCGAAAATTCAGTCCGTGACCTGATTGAACTCCGGTGTGATGCGGAAGGATTCGCTACGCGCCGAGAACGAAAGCCTAAAGGCAAATCAGGAGCACGTCAAAACCCGAACCTTTTCTGCAGAAACCGCAGAAAAGATTCGGCACCCCGCGGGTTTCAATCGTGCAGGTGTTCACTCCGGTGCCGCGCGGAAGGGTTCGCCACCCGCCTAACAACGCGGGATCAGCTTCCGTACCCATTGCAGAAAGGAAAAACGCAAAAACGCGGCACCCGAAAATTCAATCCGTGACTCAATTGTGTGATGAGGAGGGGTTTGCCGCCCGCCTGTTGCTTCATGCATTGTCTAGGCACGCGATCCCAAAACCTCGGTGAGAGATTCACCTTGACTTAGCTACCACCGAGCTGCCACAAGCCCTGCAACGGCACGAAGCACTGTAGTTCCTAAGTATCCGAAAAGGAGTTTTTCGTTTTGGAGTTAGCTTGCGGCAACTGGTCGCAGATAGTTGATAAATTCGACGAAGTCTTCGAAGGTCTCCCTGCTGTGGAACTTGCTGTCGTCTTCCTTTGTAGGCTTGCGGCAGCCGAACTGGTTCGCGACCTTTAGGAGCGCCTCGTCTAGATCGTCACGATCAATGCTGAGTGTTTTGACAACGGGATCAGATTTCCTAAACGGAAGATTTCCTCTGACGGTAAACTCTTGGAACTGGGTGTAGATGGCTCTGGCAATGGGCTGTAGCTCCGGTCGGAACGACGCCACAAAGGTCTCCAGCGTATCAAGAGGGCGGGAGGTAGCTATTTCCTGCTGGCGTCGTCTATCCGTTCTGGACGAGTACCAGGCGAATGCTAGCATTCCAATCGCAAGGAGCGCCAGAAAGACATAGAGTCCTGAGAGATTCATGAAGTCCTCTTCCTTATTTTGCCGCGCATCCACTGGTACATGGGGCGTTAGGAAACCAATTATCCCGCTCACACTGCCTTGTACAGTCCTGAATTCCGTAAGCGTCAACCGCGAGTAACCCCCAACCTAAAGCCGGCAACCATCTCGCAACAGCGGTCCCGAGTACGGAGGTCCTCGCACCGAGATTCGCGAGTGTTGGCGCTGCAACCCTTGGGATACGGCACGGTAGTACTTTACGGAGAACAACCGAAGCGACAGACGTGGCTTGGCTAGTTCCTGCCAGAGTGACTGCCTTCGGAATAATCGGGGCGGTAATTCCCAAAATGACTCCTGCGTCCCTCGTTAGCCCATAGTAAATCTTCAGGCACGCTCCTAGGCAACTCGAAAGTGGAGACAAGCCAAACGGATCTGTGATCAAGACCGGGTTGTTCCGTGAGTACGAATAGAAGTTGATTCCGCCCGCGAAATCAAATGGATCCTCCGAGATGAACCTGCCTCCGTTGGGATCGTAGTATCTAGCACGATAAAAGTAGAGGTTGGTTTCGGGATCAAAATCACGGGCGGTGTATTGGAAACGATTCGTGATTGACCCGGTCGAGGCGGTCAGGTTGCCGAATGAATCGTACGTGTAAGTATTCGCCAACGCTCCAGCGGAACTGCTCAGCGAGGTGAGCGAGCCTAGCCCATCCGCTTGATAGTAACTAGTTGTCCCAGATCGGAGTTCCGCGAGCGGCTCATCAATGTTGGTGGTCTGTTCGTATCGAGCCAGAACGTGACCTGATTGAACTCCGGTGTGATGCGGAAGGATTCGCTACGCGCCGAGAACGAAAGCCTAAAGGCAAATCAGGAGCACGTCAAAACCCGAACCTTTTCTGCAGAAACCGCAGAAAAGGTTCGGCACCCCGCGGGTTTCAATCGTGCAGGTGTTCACTCCGGTGCCGCGCGGAAGGGTTCGCCACCCGCCCTCCAAAGAAACATAGTATGTAACCTACCCAAAGACAGATTAAATCCACGTCGACACTCCTGTGCTGCTTCCACTACCGGTGGTCTCTGGCGAGCTTAGGCACGCTCCTGGGATGGGGACTCGCTAACCTTCACCATAGAACGGGCCACGAGAGCCGCCGCACCGACCCCCATTGCGAAGTACACTGAAACGAGGGTTACAGTGGTGGCCCAGCGTAACATGGTTGTATGTCCTGCATTCGCTCCCACAATCAGCCAGACGCTCCACGGGGCGAGGCTCAACGCGGCAGCGAGGCGCGCTTGCCTCCTAGCGGCAACGCCAACGATCAACCCCACTATCACTGAGATGCATACGAACTGAGGGTGGACGTACCAGACACCCTTAATCGCAGAGCTGAACCAAACAAGTTCAGCAAGAATCGTCAGACCAAAACTCGCGAGCACTCCTAGAACGATCACAAGGAACAGTTTCATGAAAGCCCCCGAGCGTTCTATCGACTTGATTTTTCGTTCACTTCCTCTTTATGGGAGGAGCTGGAGTCGATGGATTTTTAGAAAAGGAATTGATCACGTCACTCAGCCACGATGGCGGGGGAAACGGATTTGTCAAAGCCAGTTTGATACATTTTTCTAGAGCATTTTTGCAGTTCTCATCTGCTGTCAGGCACAACTGTAGTCTTTGACTTCCCTCGTTGCTGGCGGCTGTACCTGAACCTGAGTTTTGTTGAGCACTCGTGGTGTTGATAACCGCATCGGCTGTCATGGAATCGAGACTGGCGACATCCTCGATAAGTTGGCAGGCAGCGGCGCTGAGAGCGCAATCGGCCTTCTTTAGACCCTTTCGCGCTTTTTCGTAAAAGTCGTATGGCCATGGCGCCAGTCCGGCAGGATCGATGAGATTGATAGGACTGTCCAAAGAGTACGTATAGAAATTGTTGCCCACAGAAAACCCCAACGGATCTTCAGATAGGAACCTTCCGGTTTGCGAATCAAAATAGCGCGCTCGCATGTAATAGAGGCTCGTTTCGGAGTCGAACTCGCGACCGATGAAGCGGAACGGATTCACGAGCGAACCAGTGGAGCCCGTCTGGTTCCCGAACGAATCGAAAGTGTAGGTGTTTGATATGGACCCAGCCGCGCTACTCAGCGAGGTAACAGAACCAAGGCCGTCAGTCTCGTAGTAACTGGTTGTACCGCCCCGCAGCAGGGCCAGCGGATCGTCAAAGCTCGCTCCCTGTGAATAACGAGCCACGGCCGACCCGGTGGCGTTGGTTTCTTCAACAAGGTTTATTCCATCGTAGGCATAGATGCTCGTGCCGGAGGTGGAGGACTTGTAGATTCTTCTTCCGAAGGGATCGTACTTGAAGGCCACTGTTCCACCCGTTCCCGGGAGCACTGTGCTGATCAAACGGTTCTCATAATCCCATGTGTAATTCGTCGTGTTTCCCGACGCTGTCTTGCTCGTGGTGTTGCCGTTCGCATCGTAGGCGTAGCTCGCGGCGGAAGTTGAAGTCAGTTCATTCGATGAGTTGTTTGTGTAGGAAGACACGCTCAGCGAACTCAGCCGGTTACCGACTGGATCGTACGAATAGCTTTCCGTGGTGTTCGTCGATTGGGTCACTTGCGTCAGCTCATACAGCGGATCATACGTATAGTTCGACGTCACCGCCGTCCTCTCGTTCGTCTTCGCCGTCCGGTTTCCCGCAGAATCGTAGGTATAGGCGGCTCCGTCAATGGTACTTGAGGACACCTGGTGCAGCACCGAGAGCAAGTGGGACAGATTGTCATAAGTGTAGTTCGTCGTCACTCCGTTCGGCCGCGTCATCTGCGTTCGGCGGCTCAGCGCGTCGTAGGTAAAGCCAAAGCCGGTGCTGGAGAACGCTGTCGGTGGAGTCAGCGTACTGAGCCGGTTCAGCGTGTCGTAAGCATAGGACGTCACGCCGCTCTGCGGGTCAGTCAGTGTCAGCCGGTTCGAATTGGCGTCGTAGGTATATGAGTTTGTGAAATTATTCGACGGCAGAAACGTGTACTGCGTCGTGGTCCCGATCAATCGCCCCATGTTGTCGTAGGAGAATCCGTACGTCCCGGTCGGATCGTTCACCTGCAACACTTTACCAACAAGATCGTAGGTGTATTCAACACTGGTCGAATTCGGATAGCTCTTCTGCGTCAGCCGATTCAACGCGTCGTACACGTAGGTAATCGTATTGCCGTTGCGATCAGTCTTGCTGGTAAGGTTGTTGTCCGCATCGTAGGCATACTGTTCGTAGTGCGTTGAGGGGAAAGTCGTCTCGGTGACTCTGCCGAACGCGTCATAGGTGAACGATGTGGTGTGACTGTTCGCGCCCTCAATGCTCAGTAGGTTGTCTTCGGTGTCGTACGAATATTGTAATCAGCCGGAGGCAAAGGTCATGAGTTCAAAAAGTCTCGGTGTCGTATGATCCATGCGCGGAGCTAGGGGGCGGGTCAACTCGATTGAACCCCGGTGTGATGCGGAAGGATTCGCTACGGGCCGAGAACGAAAGCCTGAAGACAAATCAGGAGCACGTCAAAACCCGAACCTTTTCTGCAGAAACCGCAGAAAAGATTCGGCACCCCGCGGGTTTCAATCGTGCAGGTGTTCACTCAGGTGCCGCGCGGAAGGGTTCGCCACCGGCCATTCATCATTGCGGGATTGAATTCAATCGGCCCCAATCAGTTGGATATATGCTTCCATTATGTCTATATATCATCACTGTTGCCTTCGACTGGACATTCATGGCATAGAGATCGCTGTAGGTGTCGCTCACCGAGAGGGCGTCAGTAGCGCGGTTCAAAAGGCCGCCGCTTAGTCTCGAATACACAACGTACTGACTGTCGGGTGACCAAACCAGACTACGGTTAACATCGTCACCCCGCAAGATTGCGGTTTTTTGATTTGTTTCCAGATCGTAGAGAGCGTATTCGTTTTCTTTGCTTTTATAGCTGATAAATCTGCCATTAGGAGACCAAGTGGGAAACCAACCCGCATCTAGAGTCCTGCGTTGCTTGGACGCTATGTCAATGATCTGAATCTTGTCATCATCGCTTTGATAGACAATACGCTTACCATCCGGAGACCAGCAAAATAGAAACTCTCCACTTTTTATGCCTCCGTTCACGAGCAAGAATGAATCCTTATTGTCTAATCTATAGAGATAGAGACTGGTTCGATTGTCAGTTTCCGTCGTGCGCTCTTCGAGGGCTATGCGATTCTCAACCGGAGACCATCTTGGACCTTGGAGATACGGCAACTGAAATAAGACTTCTCTCTTTCGTTCAGTCAAGTTAAAGGCTATCAGCGAATAGCTACTGAGATCGAGGCTCTCGACAAAAGCAAGCTTGTTCTCGCGTGGATCTAAGGAGGCCATTCCAAGAAACGAACTTCTTGCAACGTTCAAAGAGTCTGGGTAAAGAGATTTGAGAGATGCCGTTTCCAAATCTAAATAGGCGATCTCCCGTTCTTTGACTACGATATACCATCCCTGTCGCCGCTGCGCATCTTTCAAAGAATCAATCATCTGGCGCTCTCGCTCTAGACCGAAAATGTCGCATCCGCATCCTAAAATACCGACGAACACACTGAAGATGATTGAGATCTTTGTCACGGAACGTCCCGGTCGCATCATCACATATTCCTCCCGATAATTCTCATTATTGAGGCGAAGAAGTAGTCGGCCACTCCGGAGGGCTAGGCTTGGCGCCTGCGCGCACAGTAGGATCGGGGAATGCACTGCCCACAGCACATGACGGAAAATTGAAGTTAAAACCGGCGTTTCGCAACACAACAGCTGGAACAGTATTACTTGTAGCCTCCACACCATAAAGCCACCCGTTTTGAGGCGTTTGGCTCTGGAGATTCTTAAATGCATTTCGTACCTTCTGATCATCGCACATCTTGGAACTCAGTGTATTGCAGTCGCTTTTTTTCGGGACTGGATTGTCGTCAGGATTGTTCGGCTCTGGAATGAGACGGCTGCCGTACTTATAACCGCCGAGCGTCGTCGCGTTGTCATTCAGTACGAGGAAACAATGGCACAAGACATACAATGTTGATTTGACCTGACGGCAGCAGACGCTTAGCAAGCCAGACGAGTCAGCGAAATTAACAGGATTATTTTGTGTGTATGCATAAAAGTCTACTCCGCCGCTGAACGCAATTGGGTCTTCACTCAAAAACCTCCCAGCAGCCGGATCATAGTATCTGGCTCGATAGCAGTAGAGGTCTGTTTCGGCATCAAACTCGCGGCCCGTGTACTGGAATCTGTTAGTAACCGAACCAGTAGACGCGGTTGTTTGCCCGAACGAATCATAGGTGTAGGTATTCGCCGTAGCCCCGGCGGAGCTGCTGAGCGATGTCACAGAACCGAGACCATCTTGATCGTAGAAACTGGTGGTTCCCGACCGAAGTTGGGCCAAAGGCTCATCGATGTTCTGCGTCGCAGTGTAGCGCGCAAGGACATTTCCGTTTTGATCGACATCCACAAGTGCATTGCTTCCGTCGTGGAGATAGTTGGTCGTGTTTGTGGTCGAACCTTGCGTGAACAACTTTTGAACCCTATGCCCAAGCCCGTCGTACTTGAATGCCAAACTGCCGCCCGTGCCAGGGAGCACAACGCTCGTCAGTCGGTTCTCATAATCCCATGTGTAATTTGTCGTGCTTCCCGAAATTGTTTTGCTGGTCGTGTTGCCGTTCGCATCGTAAGCGTAGCTTGCCGCAGAAGACGAAGTCAGCTCGTTCGATGAGTTGTTCGTGTAAGACGATACGCCCAGCGAACTCAGCCTGTTGCCCACTGGATCGTACGAATAGCTTTCGGTAGTATTCGTCGATTGGGTCACTTTCGTCAGCTCATACAGCGGATCGTACGTATAGTTCGACGTCACCGCCGACAGCTCGTTCGTCTTCGCTGTCCGGTTTCCCGCAGAATCGTAGGTATAGGCGGCTCCGTCAATGGTACTTGAGGACACCTGGTGCAGCACCGAGAGCAAGTGAGACAAATTGTCGTAGGTGTAATTCGTGGTCACTCCGTTGGGCCCAGTCCGGTGACGGGTGAAGGAATCGGCGGACGAAATTTGGCGTTCGTGCTGGCGTGCGTTCCGAAAATCGCGGGAAGGAAGATTACGGTTTTGAGCGCGGGAACGGATGGAATTGATGGAAACAGCCCGGCAGCGGGAGCGGTCGCGGATGGCGATACGCACCAACGCGCGCGAGAAGCGGGGATCGAACCGGCGGAGTTTCTTCGGCGCAGCGATGCTTACAATTTCTTCAAGATTCTCGGAGATGCAATCACCACAGGTCCTACGGGGAATAATCTGCGCGATTTGCGAATTCTACTGGCGTATTGATTGTTTCTTGGCGGAGCCACTCTCCGGCCAAATGATTTTCAGTTCGACCGGAGCGCTGAACGGAAGGGTCTGGGAACGCAGGCTCTAAACCCGCACCCTTTGCAGAAAAGAAAAACGCAAAGAGTGCGGCACCCCGCGAGTTTCAGTCGTGCATGGGTTCAGTCCGGTGCCGCGCGGATGGGTTCGCCACCCGCCTCCAGGCCGAGGAGGCAGATGGCGTTGAAACCGTAGAAGGCGCATCGGCATCCAAGAAAGAGTCTGAAACTGAGTTTGGTCGTGAAGCGCAAAGAGGGTAAATGCAATGGGAAATCTTCAGGAACGACTGGACGATTTTAAGAAATCATTCGAATCCGGAGCTCCGCCATACAACGCGCCACGCGAAGCCATCGAAACAATGCATCGAGCGACAGCCGAACTCGCGGCCTCGGGTATCGAAAATCGCGCCTTGAAGCTTGGGGATCATGCGCCGAGCTTTACGTTGTTCAATCAGAACCACGTGCAGGTGTCCTCGGCGGACCTCCTGCAGCAGGGTCCGCTGGTAGTCAGCTTCTTCCGAGGACATTGGTGACCGTACTGCAACATGGAGCTGGAGGCTCTAAAGGAAATCCATTCGGAAGTCCGAGCTTTGGGAGCGGAGATCATCGTAATCACTCCAGAACTCGAACGTTATACGCGAGCACTTCACAAAAAGCTGAATCTGAACTTCGACATTTTGACAGATCTGCACCTGAAGATCGAAGAGCAGTTTCGGCTGGTCTTCACTCTACCGGATTATCTTCGCGAGCTTTACAAGTCATTCGGGAGCACGCTGGACAGATTCCACGATGAGTCGGAATACCGATTACCGATGCCTGCACGATACGTAGTCGATAAGCAAGGGATGATTCGTGCTGCCGACGTGAATGCGGACTACACCATCCGCCCGGAACCTTCTGAAACTCTCAGTCAATTGCGGGCGCTAACCTGAGTAACAGAGCACCAGATGCACGGCACCATTCATCAGTCTGGACAAAATGGGGCGCGAACAAAAAGCGCGGAAGCCGTTCGGAAATTATTTTTGAGGTGGCGGCTTGGGAGTTGCGAGCTGCGATTCGATCTTCGCTAGGCGCGCGTTCATTTCCGACATTTGCTGCTGCAATTTCTTTAGCGCATCCATGGTTGTATCTTGGCCGCCGATAGTATTCGCCGATGGCTGCGCTGCTGCATCTGGGGCACCCGACGCGGGCGCGGCCGCAGGACTGGCGGGGGCTTTCTCGGCACCGACTGCTTTGCTGGAAGCTTGCGCCTTCAGGGCCGCGATCTGCGCTTTTACGAATGAGGTGGTACCGATGGGCAAATCGCCGCTCTTGAGCCAGTCCTCGAGCGGGGCAATGGCTTCGGGATCGCCGCGGCGGCCCAGGGAAAATAACGCCGTGATTTTCACGTCGAAATAAGGCTCCTTCAGATAAGAAATGAGAGCTTGGGTGATTTCCTTGTTTTTCTTGTCGAGCGAAGCGACAGCGCTGATGGCCGAGCTGCGGCTATCGAGCGGTTTGCCCGGGCCGGACCATTCCAGCAATAGCGGAACTGCGCGGTCGTCGCCCAGTTCTCCGAGGCCGCCAAGCCCGGCTTCGCGGAGAATGTCGTCGGGCGAATCCGATTTGACGGCTGCCGTGAGTAAATCGAAAGCGTTCGCGGCTTTGATTCCAGCGAGAGAACGCAGAGCAGCGGCGCGAACATGAAAGGCTTTATCGTTTGCGGCGATGTCCGTGAGTTTCGGCCCCAGCGAGGCGTCGCCTTTGAACATGCTTAGCTGCTGTACGGCGACTTCGCGAACCCAGGGCTTTTCGTCGGTCACGGCTCCGAGAACCTGCTTCTCGGCGTCGGCTCCGCCAATTTTGCCGAGCGTGCGCAGAGACTCCGAGCGCACTCCCCAGAAAGGATCGTGCTGCGCCGCTTCGCCCAGCGCAGGAACCACGCCCGGGTTATCGCGGATGCCAGGAGTAGCTAACGTCGCCGCGGCTTCGGCGCGGTCCGGCACGGTCTCCCCGTTCTTCAATTGATAAATCAACGCGGCGGCGTCGCGCTTGAAATCCAAAGTCTTCAAAACTTTGTCGCCCTTATCGAAAACGACCATGAGCGGAGAGCTGTCCGCTGCCAGGATAAATGTTTCCTCGGATTTGCTCACTTCGATCGGAAAAGTTTTGCGTCCGGTTGACGTGGCAATTTCAACGTCCACCGGCAGGTCGAATAGTCCAACCATGCCATCGACTTTTTGGGTTTGCTTGACGGTGAGTTTGATTTGATGCGTGGCGTCATCGTACGCGTAGGTCACGTTGTAATTCGGTGCGCCGGCGCGATAAATCCACTGCTGGAAGAATTGGTCCACGTTGGTCGCGGTGGCCTGCTCGATGGATTTTTGCAGGTCGGCGGTAACCACGTTCTGTCCGCGATAGGTTTCGAGGTAATAATGCAACGCGCGGAAAAAATTCCGATCGCCGAGCTTGGTGCGCAACATCTTCAGCACCCAGCCGCCCTTGTTGTAAATGTTGCCGGAATTCTCTAGCGAGTCATCAAAATCGTGGGTCACAATCGGATTGTTGAAGAGCCGCGGGATCCGGAACCACTGGCTCTGGTCGCGCCAAAATTCGTAGGCGACCGCGTCTTCGCCGTATTTCTGTTCGGTCCAAAAATGTTCGAAATATGTGGCGAAGCCTTCATTCAGCCAGAGATTCGCCCAATCTTTGCAGGTGACCAGATCTCCAAACCATTGGTGAGCCATTTCGTGGGAATCGAGGCTGTCGGAGCCTGAGGGAGTTTCGCCTGCAAGGCGCGGATCGATAAGGCCACGAGTGGTGAGAGTTGTCGCGCTGGTATTTTCCATGCCGCCTACGATGAAATCGTTCACTGAAGTTTGCGCGTATTGCGCCCAGGGGTAGCGCACATCCAGATGGTCGGAAAAAGTATCGAGCATCTGCTTGGTGTTCACGAAGGTTGGATCGATTTTGGATTCGTCACCGCGAGGGACTACGAAGCGCAGCGGCATGCCGCGCCAAGTGTCGTTCTTTTCTACAAACTCGCCCACTACGGCGGAGATGAGATAAGTGGAAAGCGGCTGGGACTGCTTCCAGTCCCAGGTCTTCATGCCATCAGGCTCGTTCTTGGCGCCGAGGAGTTCTCCATTGGAGACGGTGATCCACGACGCGGGAACGGTGAGGAGCATTTCCGAGGTAGTGCGGTCGTTCGGATAATCGTAGATGGGAATGTAATAGCGCGTGTCTTCGGCTTCGCCTTGCGTCCAGATTTCCGTGGGGCGGTTTGGATAATTCTTGTCCGGCAGAATGAAATAAATGCCTTTCTTGGGCTGGCCGTCGTAGCGAATGAAAACGTCATGATGCTCGCTGCGTTTCGAAGGGTTTTGCAGCGAAACGATGAGTTCTTTATCGGTGGTGGAAAATTTCGCGTCGTTGCCGTCCAGCGTAACTTTCTGAATGGTGAGGTCCACGGAGTCGAATTTGATCTGTTCTGTGCCGTCCCGCAGCATGGAAATGCTTTCAGTCACTTCGCCGCGAACTTTTTTGTGTTCCACGTCGAACCAGAGGTGGGTTTTGACGTTTTGCAAGTCGTAGTCTTTGCTCCGGGCGTAGGGTTCATCAGCGCGGGCGATGGCTGAAAATAACAAGGCGGCCGTTAAAACAAGAGCGCAGGTCAGCAGCAGCAAATGCCAGCGCGCGGACCCGGATGCGTAATTCATTCTTCCCCCTTGGACGAACGACTGCGTGTAGCAAACTAACAATTATAGTACGAGAGGCGTTTGGTACGAAGCTCGCGAGATGCTCCGGGAATTACAAAAGGCCCTTTACCAGGCCGCCGTCGACGGCGATGGTGGTGCCGTTGATGTAGCTGGCGCGCTCAGAGGCGAGAAATGCTACCAACGCAGCGAACTCTTCAGGTTGCGCGAGGCGGCGGGCGGGAACTTGCGCGGTCATATTTTTAATGGCCTGCTCGCGGCTGACTCCCGCTTCTTTCGCGCGCAGCTCTACGAGCTCATCCAAGCGTTCGGTGAGGGTGAAGCCGGGGCAGACATTATTCACGGTGATGCCGTCGGCGCCGAATTCGTTTGCGAGGGTTTTGGCGAGCCCGGTCACTCCGGCGCGCAGGGAATTGGAAAGCAGCAGGCCGTCGATGGGCTGCTTAACGGAGACGGAGGTGATGGTCAGGAGGCGTCCCCAATGATTGCGCTGCATGCGAGGCAGGACTTCGCGGGCGAAATAGACATTGCTCAGCAAGGTCAACTCGACGGCTGCGCGCCAATCTTCGAGGCTAATATCGAGAAACTTTTTTGCCGGCGGGCCGCCTGCATTCGTGACGCAAATGTCGATGCGGCCGTATTTTTTGTCCACTTCTTCGACGAAAGCGCGGACGGCGTCGGGGTTGGTGACATCGACGGGGCGCCAAAATATGGTGCGTTTGTTGGCCTGACCGATTTCATTTGCCGCGCGTTCGAGATCGGCCGGCGTTCGCGCGCAGATGGCCACTTCGCAGCCTTCTTTCGCGAATTCTTCAGCGACTGCGCGGCCCAAGCCTTTGCTGGCAGCGGCCACGATGGCGACGCGTCCTTTCAGTCCGAGGTCCATTTGTTTTAGGCCTTGCCTGCGTTGTTGCCGCGAAGGTAGGCGTCATCTTTGCGGATCCAGTCTTCGCGGCGCGGGGCGAAGAAGTCTATGTCCACGGTGTCTTCGAGCGCTTCGGCCGCATGCGGAACATCGGCGGGAATCAAGACGATTTCGCCGGCGCGCAGGACCAGCTCGCCGTCATCAAATTTAAACTTTAGCGCGCCGGACAAGATAAACGAGAACTGTTCGCTGCGATGGGAGTGACGCGGGACGATGCCTCCGCGTGCTATAAAGATTCGCGCGAGCGTGGCGTCTTCGCCGTTGAGCATTTGGCGCGAGATGCGGTCGCTTAGTTTTTCGTTTTCCATTTTTTCAAAAGAGGTGGCTGCGGGCATGGGTCCTCCTAGCGGACGATTGGTGCGCCGTGAATGGTCTATCGAAACGGCCGAATCGTCAATGGCTGGGAGGCCGGAGCGGAAGTTGAAAAAAAATGTGCCTCGCGCCGCGGGTTCGAATTAAGATGCGCGCGAGACCTTTCTCGGATGGGTTGCGGCGGTCGTTCTTTTTCTGCAATTGCCGATCCCGGTAAATGAAACAGGAGGCGACTATGAAGCGTTTCGTGATTCTCATGGCGATCTTCCTCGGTATGGCGACGACGGACTCTGCGCAAATTGGGAAGAGTGTTACGGTCTCCGCCGGGACGCCGGAAGACAAAGCTCTGGCGGATATTTACGCGGCGCCCGACGGGCCCGAAAAAGTGGCGCTGCTCGACAAATTTGCGGCGGAGTTCGGCAACGGGGATATGGCCCTGCTGGCCGATCAACTTTACGTGCAGACATATCTGGCGCAGAAGAATTATGCGAAAGTTTACGAATTCGCGGAGAAAACGCTGGTTCTCGATCCGAGCAATCTTTCCGCCGCGGTCAATATGGTTCATGCCGCCGAGGAACAGGGCGACACGAAAAAGTTATTTGCGGCCGGCGATAGAGTGGCAGAAATCATCGCGAAGTATAAAAATTCGCCCGCACCGGAAGGCGTGGCGGCGGAGCAATGGACGCAGCAGAAAAATGTGAGTTTGAACAACGTGCAAGGCGATATTGGTTACGTGGAATACGCGCTGGTGAACGCCGGCTATAAGACCGCCGATCCGGTGGCGCGCGCGGCGCTGTTTGAGCGATACGTCAACGCGTTCCCTGATTCTCCTTATACGGTCACGGTGCGGGAACAAACCGCGATCGCCTACCAAGCGGCGCAGGACACGCCGAAAATGATGGACACGGCGCAGAGAATTCTCGCGGCCGATCCGAATAACATCTCCATGCTGATTTTGGTCTCCGATTATTGGAGCGAAAACAACCAGCAACTGGATAAGGCAGCGGCGGATGCTCAGCTCGCGCTCGATCAATTAGCGCAGGCGAAGAAACCGGACAACCTGAGCGACGAGCAATGGCAGCAACAAGTAGCGGTTGAAAAGGGTCTGGCATATTCCGCAATTGGAGAAGTGAATGTGGATAAAGGGCACAACCAGCCGGCTGTGGACGCGTTCAGGCAGGCGAGCCCGCTGCTCAAGTCGAACACGGTTCTTTACGCGCGCAATCTATACCGGCTGGGATTTACACTGGCAAAGATGCAACGGATTCCGGAAGCGCGGACGGTGCTGACCGAAGCGGTTTCGATCAATAGTCCGTACAAAGCGAAAGCGCAGGAGACGCTGAATAAAATTGGCGGACCCGTTTCGGGGAAGGGCGGGAAGAAAAGTTCGTAGGGAATTGCCAGTAGGTTGTTTTTACCGCGATTAAATCAGGAGAGAAAACTTGTCCATCATGCGCTCGCGCCAATGCGAATTGGGTTCCGCTCTGCCAGGATTGAGGCGTTCATTCGCGACGGCACTATTCTTGTCGTTTCTTTTGTGTTGCGCGGGTTCTGCCCTGCAAGCGCAAACGATTCGGGTGGACGCTGCGCCTGAACATTCTACGAATTCGATCGTGCCCAATCGGGCGCTGGGAGCGGGAATCGACCGGCTGCCTTACGGGGCTGCGGACAAACTTTTCGTCGAGCCGATGGTGAAGGAAGTACTTTCCGCGGGGTGGCGACCGGTTTCGTATCGGCAAAATACCGAGCTGCATATGGAAGCTTGGCATTGGAATCCTGTGGGCACTTGGAGCGATCCTGGCGGCAAGGGATATTTCACCGGCAGCGCTGTTCCGGGTGCGTTCATACGGCATTCGTACGGCTATCCGCTGCCGCATCGCGGCGTCACGCGCGACGACGGCACGGACATGGTGGGATATTCAAGGCTCACCGACGGCGACAAGGATTCTTACTGGAAGAGCAATCCATATTTGACGCAGGCATTCACAGGCGAAGACGATTCGTTTCATCCGCAATGGATTTTTCTGGATCTTTCCAGCCGACAGGACATCAGCGCAATTCGGATCGCGTGGGCTGAGCCCTATGCGAAAAAATATCTGGTGCAGTATTGGACCGGCGAAGACCCCATAAAAAAGCCGACGGTAGGCGCATGGCAAACTTTTCCCGCTGGCGCGGTATCGGATGGAAAGGGCGGCATCGCTACGATTCAGCTGGCGACTGCTACCGTTTCCGCGCAGTGGGTGCGCGTGTTGATGACGCAATCATCCAACACGTGCGACACGCATGGATCGGCGGATCGCAGAAATTGCGTGGGTTACGCCATTCGAGAAATTTATCTCGGGACCACGACCTCCGACGGAATGTTTCACGACCTGATTCGCCACACTCCGGATCAGGATCAGACTGCGACGTATTGCTCGTCGGCAGATCCCTGGCACGAACCCTCTGACCTCGACGAACACGCCGGCGACCAAGTGGGGTTCGACCTGTTTTTCACCAGCGGATTCACGCGTGGCTTGCCTGCCATGATTCCGATTGCGATGCTGTACGGCACTCCGGAAGATTCCGCGGCGGAAATTTCGTACATCGAAAAGCGCGGCTATCCAATTTCGTACGTCGAGATGGGGGAAGAGCCGGACGGGCATTACACTCCGCCGGAGGATTACGCCGCGCTGTATTTGCAATGGGCCACGGCGCTGCACAAAGTGGATCCGAATCTGAAACTGGGCGGGCCGATTTTCACGGGAGTGAACAAGGACATCGAAGCGTGGCCGGATGCGCAGGGAAAGACTTCGTGGACTACGCGATTCATCGATTATTTGAAATCGCACGGACGGCTTTCGGACCTCGCGTTTTTCTCCTTCGAGCATTACCCGATGGAACCGTGCAAGATTCCGTGGAGCAGCCTGTACGATGAAGCGAATTTGGTGACGCGCATTACGCAGGTGTGGCGCGAAGATGGCGTGCCGGCGAATGTTCCGATGTTCATCACGGAATCGAATATTGCGTGGCAGTCTGAGGAAGCTTACGTGGATATTTGGGGCGCTTTGTGGCTGGCGGATTACGTGGGAGCGTTTTTAAGCAACGGCGGCGATGCCGTTTACTTTTTCCATTATTTGCCGATGGGAATCCATCGGGGGTGCAACGAATCGCTCGGCACGTTTGGCATGTTTTCGACGGACGCAAATCTGCAAGTGGAGCAGCCGCTCTCGCAATATTTTGCCAGCCAGCTGATCAATCTCGATTGGGTACAGCCGGACGACGGCGCGCACCGCTTGTTTCCCGCAGCGAGCGATATACGAGATGGCGCAGGGCACGTTCTTGTGACCGTGTATGCGGCGCTACGGCCTGACGGGCTGTGGTCGCTGCTGGTGATCAATAAGGATCAGGAAAATTCTCACACGGTGCGAATTGCGTTCGACGGATTGAAGGCGGGCAGCAGCGGGAATTTTGTGGGTCCGGTGAAAATGGTGACGTTTGGAAGCGCGCAGTATCAGTGGCGTCCGCTCGTTGGAGGAGGGAAGGCCGACCCGGACGGGCCGCCAGCGCGTTCGACGATTGTGCCGTCGGCTGCAACGCAGTACGAGCTTCCCGCGGCGTCCATCACGGTGCTCACTGGTGCGGTGTCTGAAGCGAAATAGCCGGTCCGGACTGAAATAGCATTTGGTCAGCGAAGTTCGGCCGTGGCGGCGTTCTTCAATTCATCGACTTCTTTTAAGACTTTAGCCCATTCGGACTTGTCTTTTTTCGTGGCGAAGCCTGCGTTCGGATCGCTGTAGAAATCCAGGAGGGTCTTGCGGAGTTCCGGGGAAACTTGCGCGAAGTGATTCTTGGCCAGGCGATCCAACAACTGGGCGTACGTTTTATCGGCCAGCGGATACTGTCCCGGACCAGTCACGGTTCCGGTGTCAAAGTTGTCGTTGACGAGGTCGATTTTGCCGGAGTCTTTTTGTTCACGGAGAAAAGCTTCGTAGTCGGTTACGGACTGATTAAAACTGGCCTCGAATAGTTTTTCGGCGGGGGGCGTGGGAGTTTTGAATTTGAAAACGCTGAACGGTCCAATCTTAGGCACCAGGCGGAAGAGGAACGCCAGCAAACTGTCCTTAAATCCGGGTTTTTGATATTTGCGTCCCCAGTTTTTTTCGTAACTCGACCGGGAAATATGGTAGAGGAACTTCTCTTTCGTGATTCCCGGAATATCCTTCTGGATTTGATCTTTATTGGTCTCCCAGGCCACTTTTGTTGCGGTAGGTATGGCCTTGCTTACGCTATATCGATAAGTTTCGACGGAGAGATCGAAGTCCGAAAAGACGGATTTCAGCTCCACGGAGTAGGTCTCCTGAAAGGCTTTATCGAGAAGCGGCTTGGAAACTTGAAATCCGATGAAATCGCGGTAGGCGTCCGGCGCGTAGCGTCCCTTGGCGACTTCGAGGACGTCGAAACCGAATTCGGTTCTGAGATGGGCGGGGGGATTTTGATCGTAGGTTATGGTGTCTCCATATTTCGCGCGGAGCTTGGGGTAGAGCATAGGCACGGAGCGATTCACGGCGATGCGATGGCCTGCGTTGTCCGCGGCGTAATGCGCCAGAGCGCCGAGGGCGAAGGCGTATTCGTTCAAGTCCTGCGAATCGCGTATCAAGGCTTGCACGAAATCGCCGGTGCGGACGTAATGAACCAAATCGCTGAATAGGTGGCTGCCGAAAGGATAGTAGCCAAGATCCTGAATCACGCAGCCTCCGTACGCGTAGGAGTGAGCGGTTTTCAGTTCGTCCGGAGTGGATGCGGGGTATCTTTTCAGGAGCAGCGGCTTGATGGCATCGTCCCAGGCGGAATCGATGATGGCTTCGTGGGTGAGGACGGAATAGCCTTCGCAAGCGGTGACTGCGCCAAAAACGAAGATCAAAATCCAAACGGCGGCGCGCAGGCGAAATCCCCGGCTCTTCTTTGTCACGAAATCAGCAGTCATAGTCTCATTCAACTATATCTCAGGTTTTGTCGCTGCCGACGAGCCAAGAGCTGCTTGCGAGCGGTACTACTAAGAAGATGCGTGCGAGGCAGGCCGCGACACACAGCTAGGAACGTAGAAAGACGCTAGTTCGATTCGATATATTCTCAATACCATACTGCTTTACATTTAATGAATACCAGTATAAACTGTGAATTGTGATCCGGTCCTTCCGCTGCGCCGACACCGAGCGACTTTTCCATAGGGAGTCAGTGCGCAAGTTCAAGGCTATCGAGCGTCCGGCTCTTCGCAAACTAGACATGCTCGATGCGGCGCCGGATGTTCGGACTCTTTCGAATCTGCCAGGAAATCGGCTGGAGCGATTGAAAGGAGATCGCAAAGGCCAGTACAGCGTGCGTATCAACGATCAATGGCGCATTTGCTTTGAATGGCGAGACGGACATGCCTACGAAGTTGAGATTGTGGATTACCACTAGGAGGGCAGAATGGCAAAGAAACTCAAGCCGGTACATCCAGGGGAGATCCTCCGCGAGGAATTCATGGTGCCCCTGCGCCTAAGCATGAACAAAATGGCGATGGATTTACGCGTGCCGGTGACGCGGATCGCCGATATCGTCAACGAGCGCCGCGGCATCACTGCGGACACCGCGCTCCGGTTCGCGCGATATTTCAAAAATACTCCGACTTTCTGGATGAACCTGCAGACACGATACGAACTGGAAATGGCCGAGGATGAGATAGCGGGGAAGGTCGAGCGGGACGTTCACCCGCTGGAAATCGCTTCTGCTCGTGAATGATTGAGCTGCGAAAAATATGGCGGAGAGGGTGGGATTTGAACCCACGGTCGAGTTTCCCCGACACTCGCTTTCGAGGCGAGCTCTTTCAACCGCTCAGACACCTCTCCGCGGCTTGCAGCGTCCCTAGCTTAGCAAAGGCCTCCTACGGTCACAACTGCGCGTGCCGAACACTGAATATCCGCGCTGCTGCTCTCTCAATCCATTTCGAAAGTAACGTACATATATTTGCTGTCGCGCTCGATTTGCAGCACTCCGGGAGCGCCGGGAGCCATAGCGCGCAAAGCGGCGCGCAGCTCGGCAATTGTTTCGATATGTTTTCCATTGAGCGCGTGGATTACGTCACCGGCTTGCAACTCAGTGTCCAGACCGAGGAGATCGGCGGCCATGGCTGCGACAATCACGCCGGAGGGTTCACGCAATTCTTCCAATTGCCGCGCGAGCTTGTCATCAATCTCCACGGCGAAAAAACCGAGTTTGGAAATTAGAGATTTTTCCGGATCGACGAGGCCGGCCAGTTGATCCACGTCATTCTTTTCTTCGGTCACCGGAATTTCCAGCGTGATTTTTTTGTCGCCCCGCAGCACTTCCGCTTGGACGACGGCGCTGGCTGGCCGCGTGGAAATAATCATTTCGGCGAGGGGGACGCTTCCGATGGAGCGCTCATCCAAGCTCAAAACAATATCCTGAATTTGAAGGCCGGATTTCTGCGCGGGCCCGTCGGGATCCACATCGCAAACGATAACGCCGCGTTGCCGCGTAAGTCCGAGTCCCGCGGCGAGGTCGGGTGTGATGTCCTGCAGGACGGCACCGATCACGCTGCGATGCACGCGGCCGTACTTGCGAAGTTCTTCATAGACAAACTTCACCACGCTGCTGGGAATGGCGAAACCCAAGCCCTGGCTGCCGCCGGACTCGGAAAGAATGAAAGTGTTGATGCCGACGAGCTCGCCGTTGGTGTCCACCAGAGGGCCGCCACTATTTCCAGGATTGATGGGCGCGTCGGTTTGAATGAAGACGGAGGGAACGCCCGGATCTGCCTGGCGCGCAACGGAACTAACGACGCCCATGGTGACGGAGTTCTCGAGGCCTTCGGGATTGCCGAAGGCGAGCACGAGCTGGCCCTTCTTCAATTTCGCGTAGTCGGCGAAGGGAAGCGATTGCAAACATTTTGCTTCGATTTTCAGCAAGGCGAGATCGATCGTGGGGGCGACGCCGACGATTTTCGCGTCTATGGGCGGAATGTGGTCGGCAAGGCCGAGGCTGTCGCGCACCTGGGAATCGCCGGAAGATCGCGAGGAGATGACTACGCGAATGCGTTGCGCTCCTTTGACCACGTGGGCATTGGTGATGATGTAGCCGTCCGGGTCAACAATCACGCCCGAACCCAGGCTGCGCTCTCTGCCGATCAAGCCGGTCTCGTCCTGAGTTTTGGCTTCGATGGAGCGATAGCCGGTGACTTGGACTTGCACGATGGAAGGCGAGACGCGCGAAGTGAGTTCTTCGAGAGAATCGTTGAATTGTTCGAGGAGGTTTTGGCGATTGCTGGCTGCGGGGGAAAGCGGCTGCGGCGCTGGGGAGGAGGCCTGCGATGGCGGAGCAGAGTGATTTTGCGTTTGCGCGGCAGGAGGCGCCGAAGGGGAGGATTGCGCGAGAAGGGAAGCCGGCGCCGAAAGAAGCGCCAGAGGCAATGCGTAATTCGCAAGTATTCGACGATAACTTCTGAGGCTGAAACTCAATCCGGGCGCGCTGAACATTTCGATATTTTCTCCGTCAAAAGTGTAGCGCAACAGAAGAGCCAGCGTAAGGCAGATTGAGACACGAATGGCAAATCAGATAAGCGCTCGAAAGCGGAAACTTTGGAAGGAAGACGCGGGCGAGACGGCGGTGGTCACCGTCTGGCGGAGAAGAAAGTTTTCAGGGCTGCGGCGGACTCGTCGGCAAGCACGCCGGAGGCGACTTCGACGCGATGGTTGAGTTGCGGGTGGTCGAGAACGGAGAAGCAGGAGCGGACGGCCCCGCCTTTTGCATCGTCCGCGCCGTAAACGAGCCTCGCAATGCGCGCTTGAATCATGGCGCCGCAGCACATGGCGCAGGGCTCGATGGTGACGTAGAGCGTCGCGCCGGGCAGGCGGTAATTCTTGAGGATTGAGGCGGCTTCGCGGAGCGCGACGATTTCCGCGTGCGCGGTGGGGTCGCAATCGGAGATGGTGCGATTGCCGGCGCGAGCGATGATGCGGTTGTCGAAGACTAGAACGGCGCCGACGGGGACTTCGGCTCGCTCGGCGGCCTGCTGAGCCTCGGCCAGAGCTGCGAGCATAAATTCGCGATCAGATGCAGTGTCTTCCGGCATGGAAAGCCAGAATAACATCTGGAAGCTTTTGCTTTGCTAATTTCCGCTGTTCGAGGAACTCGGTCCGGTCCTGCGGATTTCGAGCGCGACGAGCGGCGTTCCGTCACAGGGGATGTTGGTGAGGAAGCGAAGAGTGCCGGCGCTGTCCTCAAACGCTAGTCCGGACTGTGCCGAACCGCCCTTGTACGCACCCCAGGATTTGGGCACGTTTGACACGCAGCCGGGAGTCCACACTTGCGGTGCGGGGTTCTTGGGGGTGGCGGCGTACATCTTGAGAGAAAGCAGAGCAACGATTGCGAGAGCTACGACCATGACCGTTCTAATTGTCTTTTTCACAGCGCCTCCTTCTTTGATTTCGGCGGGCTACTTGACCAGACGGAATATACAAGGAAATTGCGTTCGATGGTCGATCTAGGACTATCAGCCGCGCTCGAGACGAAGCAACAACTTGCGGCTGCGAGCCTTCATCGCGGGCGTACCGCTTCGAGTGGCCTCGCGGAGAGTCTCGATCACCCCTGGTCGAATGACTGAGTCATTCTGCGCCAAGTCGGCCAGGCCCTGAAGGGCGAAAGTCTTGACGATGGAACTGCGGTCTTCCAAGTAACCGTTCAGCGAAGATATCGCGAGTTCGCGTTCCTCTGCGTTGAGCGTGAGCCGTGGAACCATGACCGCCAGATGCCAGCGCATTTCCTGTTCGGTGGCCTCGGCCATCAAACCCAGCAGCTCTTTCTTGAAGGGAGTGAGCAACTCGGGATGCTTGCGCGTGACTTTCTCGGCAGCGTCCGCAGCGCGCATTCGTATCAGAGGATCGGCGGACCAGAGTCCTGCAATCAATTTGGGGAACAGTTTTAGGCTCTTGGCCACGATGGCTGCCACTTGGTCAGCGCGGCCGATTGTCCGCCGATCGCCACCTGCGAGAAGGAGGAGGATTTTGTTTTGAGGCACAGAAAGTCACCCAAGGGCAGCATCATATACCGACCGGAAGCACACTGGATGGCTTGACTTTGGGAGGGGCGGAAGTCAAACTACGGTGAATGAAAGAAATTCTTAAGCGGATTTTTCTGTGGGACCTGGTGAAGGGGATGATGCTGACCTTTCGCTACCAGGCGCCCAAGAATGTGGTCACGGAGCAGTATCCCCAAGAACGGCCGATGATGGCGGAGCGGTATCGCGGCGCGCCGCGGCTGAACATGAATCCGGAGACGGGCGAATCCCTTTGTATTTCGTGTAATCTATGCGCGCTGGCGTGCCCGGAAAATCTGATTGTGGTGGGATGGCTGCGAGATGACGCCACGCGGCGAAAAGTTCTGACCACGTTTACCTACGACACTTCGCGGTGCATGTTCTGCGGATTGTGCGAGGATGCTTGCCCTACCGATTGCCTGGAATTGACGCAGGATTTTGAGATGGCGCATTACAACCGCGAAGGCGCTATCTGGGATCGTCACCGCCTGGAAGTTGGGCCCACTCCGACACATTACACGCGATAATTTCTGAGCTTCTTCCGTCGTCGAGCGATAAGCCTGTCTCGCTGTTCCTCTGTTGGAACTGACGCAATTTGTGGCATCGAATCAGCGGCGATTATCTTTTGCCGTCGGGCCGCTGCATTGTAATACTATGGCGCGTCGAATTTTGAGGAGCGCGTTTTACCCTGAAAAATGGAACTTCGTAAAGATCCTATCACTCGAAGCTGGGTGGTGGTCGGGCACCCGGAACGCGAAAAGGTTCGGCCGGATCCGTGTCCATTGTGTTCGGAAAACCGGCCAGAGACGCGCGCGATTTTGGATTTGCCGGCGCACGGGCCGTGGCAGGTGCGCGTGTATCCGCATTTTCGCCCACTATATCGAATCGAGGGTGAGCCGGGGCGCAGCGCCGAAGGAATTTACGACCGCATGGCGGCGACGGGAGCGCACGAAATAATTGTAGAAAGCCCGGAGCATACGCGTTTGCTTTCGCGGATGAGCGATGAAGAGATCGAGCGAGTGCTGGAAGCGTACGCGTTGCGCATCGCGGATTTAAAACGGGACGCGCGATTCAAGTATGTGACCGTATTCAAGAATCAAGGGGCGCAAGCGGGCGAGGAATGGCCGCACGCGCATTCGCAAATCACAGCGACGACCTTCGTGCCGCGGCGGATTCTGTACGAATTGCGGAGCGCGCGCGAATGGTATCGCGAGCGCGAACGCTGCGTTTTCTGCGACATTCTAAGCCAGGAAATTCGCCAGGCCAAGCGCATGGTGGAAAGCGTCGGCGACTACTATGCTTTTTGCCCTTACGCTTCTCGCGTGCCGTACGAAGTATGGCTGATGCCGAGGACTCACAATCATCAGTTCGAAGGGCGGTTGCCGGGAGAAAACCGGCACAATCTGGCCAGCTTGCTGGGCCGGACGCTGCGAAGATTGTTACAGGTTTCGGAGAGCTACCACATGGTGCTGCATACGTCGCCGAATACGCTGCAAACCAAGGGTGAACTGAGCGAGTATTGGCGCACGATTGCGGGAGATTATCATTGGCATATCGAAATTCTTCCCATCGTGCAGCAACGGAGCAAGTCGTATAGCATCAAGGAAATTTATTTCAACGGGACGCTGCCGGAAGACGCGGCAGAGAGCTTGCGCAAGACCGATCCGAGCATATGAAAAACACCGGGAGCGAACTGTCTTGAAAAGACGAGACGGCCAGCGCGGCGGAATTTTCTCGAAGCTTTTGTTTCTGATTTTCGTAGTGGTGGTGGTCGCGATTCTGTATCTGGCGCGGCACCCGATTTTGCGCTACGCCGGAGAATTCTGGATCGTGGACGAAACGCCGCAAGTCTCGGACGTTATCGTGATTTTGAGCGACGACAACTACGGGGCCGATCGCGCGGCGCGAGCGGCGCAACTTTACAAGTCGGGCATGGCTCCGCACATTCTGGCCAGCGGACGTTTGCTGCGTCCCTATGCGGGGATAGCGGAGCTGATGGAGCGTGACTTGAAGGCCCTGGGAGTGCCGGCAAATGCAATTGTGCCGGTAACGCATCGAGCCACGAACACGCGGGAAGAAGCAATCGCAGATTCGCAGGCGATCGCGGCGCACGGCTGGAAGAAAGTCCTGCTGGTGACTTCGAATTATCACACGCGCCGGGCAGATTATATTTTTCAGCGCGCGCTGCCGGCCGGAACGGAGCTGCGAGTGATTTCGGCGCCGGACTCGGAATACGATCCGAACACCTGGTGGCACACGCGCAACGGGCTGAAGCGATTCTTGTACGAATCGGCGGGCTACGTGGTGGCGATGTGGGAAATGCGTCACAGTGAGGTGCAGACGTCCTGGCTCGAATTGGACCGCTCGAAAGGTACGCAGAGGGCTGGAATGGCGACCTAGGCGTTAATACCCGTCGGTACCGAATCCGGCACTGATTTTAGCGTCGCGATTTACTCCGGGGCGGCACTGTACTATAGTCTGGATACCGTCCGGGACCCAGGCCACCCCGGCGCAATACCGCAACCGGGGGAGGAATCCAATGTGGAATAAATCAGCTGAGGCCAAGCCGTCTCCGCAGGCTTCAGTTCCAGTAATACCAGCACCAGAAGAAAGAGCGCAGAATGCACAGGCGATTAGCGCGCCAGCCGCGCCTGTGGTAGCGTACACGGCTCCGATCAATGCGGCGGCACCCAATGGGATTACCACGATTTCGTCGGGGTTGAAGATCACCGGAGAAATCTCCGGGACGTCTGATTTGTACATTGACGGCGAAACCCAGGGGAAGATACGCCTGACGAATGCTCGTGTGACCGTGGGGCCTCATGGCCGCGTAACAGCGGACATCGAGGCACGTGAAATTATCATTGAGGGCTCGGTGCAAGGGAACTTGAAGGCCGGGGAGCGGGTGCAGCTGGGAGCGCAGAGCAAATTGCAGGGAAGCGTACTGACACCGCGGTTCGCGATTGAAGATGGGGCGCGGTTGCGAGGCAAGGTGGAAATGGTACGGAACCCCGCTTCACAGGCCGGCGCGAGAGCCGAGAGCGCAACGGACGCAGACAAAACGAAGGTGATGTCCGCAACCGGCAAGGACGAATAGATCGCGCGATGAGCTGGGTGGCCAAAACTCGGATCAATACAACGCCAGTGTCCGGCCTGCGCGATAAACCGGGTCCAGCGCCTGCAGCGGGTTCGTCCGCGAATGCTCGCACGTCGAATGGACTGAAAGAATTTCTTTGGCTTATTAGCGATTCGGAGCAGGGGCGCATCCTCGATCTGGGGCCGGTGTGGCAGGCGACTGTAAGTTTTTTCATTGAGAAGGGATTCCGCGTTTCAACCGAAGATCTTTTGCGCGCCTGGAAGGAGTTTCTGGCCTCGGAAGAGGAAGATTTCCGCAAGGCGCCGGTAGGTAACGAAATGCCGAAAGTGTCGCCGGCTATGTTTGCGGATAAGTTTCTGGACAACGCTTTGCTGTATCCCGCGGAGCATTTTCACGGAGTGCTGGCGTGGGATATTTTCGACTATCTGGACGCGCAGCTTTTGCCGAAGGTAATGGACAGGGTGTACTCGATGCTGCGGCCCGGGGGCGCGGTTCTATCGCTGTTTCACAGCCGCACGCCCGAGCGGTTCTGCCGCTATAGGATTGCGGATATGCAAACGTTTGAACTGCTTCCTGCGTCCACGGTATCGGTTCACGCGCGAGTTTTTCAGAACCGCGAAATCCTGGATATTTTTGGGAAGTTCCGCTCGTCGAAGACTTTCGTGGGCCGCGATCAGGTGCGCGAAGGGCTTTTCCTCAAGTAGTTCTCTTTAGATCCTTCCAGATTTAATCTTCTTCGGACTCCGCGGGTTTGAGTGGAAGAGCGGTTTTGTGTCCGCGCGCCTTCCATGAGTGATAGGCAGCGGGTAGCAGCGAGACGACGATCACCGCGGCGATTACATAGTGGATGTGTTTGTCGATGTGCGGATCGGTCTTGCCGATGGTGTATCCCAGCAGGGTCATTCCCCAGACCCAGCAAATTCCTCCTACGATGTCGTAGAGGAGATAGCGGGAATACTTCATCCCGGCCGCACCCGCTACCGGAGGGCAAAAAGTTCGAATAATAGGGACGAATCGCGCGAGGATGATCGTCTTACCACCGTACTTCTCATAAAATTCGTGAGCGCGGGCCAGATGACGTTTCTTGAAGAATCGTGAGTCCTCGCGGCGGAACAGGGCCGGGCCCGCTTTTCGGCCTATCAGATAGCCCAGTTGGTCGCCGGCGATGGCGCACAGGGTAACGAGCGAAAGCAGCCAGGCCAATTGCAGTTTTCCAGCCCCGGCGAAAACGCCCGCCGTAACCAGCAGGGAATCGCCGGGCAGAAAGAAGCCGACGAACATCCCCGTTTCGATAAAAACAATGACGCAAACCATGAGAGTGCCGCCCCACTCGAGCAGGCCGCGGATGTCGTAGAGGCGGGCCAGAATTTCCTTCAAAAATTCGATCATTTAAGTAATTTCCAATGAATTCGTCCGAAGACGTTCGTAAGAGGCTCTCACTACAATAGCAGAAACGGCGCGCTCGCGAGATTGGAGGCGGTAGTACTTTCCTCCTACGAGCTATAGCCCCCTGTACCATTGGCCATCCCGTCCCCCTGTCCGAAGATGCAGGTGTGAGAGGAAAGCGACTCGAGGGGGACATCATGGAAGGCGGATACGCAGTCTGGATGGGCCAGCCAGTGGTTCTTCGAGTTCTAGCAGGGAATATGAGGGTGCCGCTGCGCGGGCGATTGATGTCTGAAACAAACGAAATTGTGCGCCTGCGAATCGCTGATAGCTGGGACATAGACATCTTCAAGTCGATGGTGGTCGCAGTGGAACACGATAATCCGGTTTACGTAGTCAACTAGGGGGGCGGGATGAGTGCGCTGAGAAACGAAAGCATGGCGGTCGAAAACGAGGGAATGGCAAGCGCTCTGCCGTACACGGGATCTTCTGAGGAGATGCATATGAGCGCGCGCTTGGCGGCTATACGCGACACGATTCTGGTAGTCGGAGTTCAAATGGTTTTCAGAGCGACGTTGTTTCTGCGGCGCTGGAATTACTAGGCATTCGTAGCTGAAAAGAGCTTCCCCGGCCCCATGCCCCTCAACCCCCCGCCCCAGGCCTGCGCCCCCAGGCCTGGGGTTCTTTTTTTCTTCAGGTAAGAGAAGTACTGCTTCCGCGAAGATTTACCCGCTTGTTCTCCCCCTAAGGGCTAATCCGCAGCCTGTTGTATTTCTTGCCAAAAATCATTCATGTGCTTAGGACTTGGGACGTAATCTGGTAAAGTAGTCTAGTGATTGCGCGGGGTGCATTTGTCAAAGTCCGCATCGAGCCTATCCGCGGTTGATCGTTCGCCGGCAGGCGAAACAAACAAACCAGGCATGTGTTCATTGCTTTTATAAGAAGCAACAAAAGATGCAAATCGACATGGGAGATTGCTCCGAGTCGGGGTATTATGCGCAAACACGCCAAAAAACGAGGGGAGACTAGATGAGGATTGCCAGCGTTGCGAGTGCGTTTCCGGAACATTACTACGACCAGCAGGTGTTGACTGAAGCTCTGAAAAACGATTGGCGGCACCGGCTGCCCAATCCGGCGATCCTGGATCGCCTGGATGAGAGCATGCAAGTGGGAGGGAGGTATCTTGTTCGCCCGATCGAATTTTATGAAAGCCTGACGACTTGGGGGCAGGCGAATAATGCGTGGATCGAACACGCGCTCGAACTGGGAGAAAAGGCACTGTGCAAGGCGCTTCATGGCGCGGGCATGAAGCCGAAAGACCTGAGCGCGATTTACGTGACCTCGGTTACGGGAATCGCGGCGCCCTCGATTGATGCGCGGCTGGTGAACCGCATCGGGCTCTCGACGAACATCAAACGCGTACCGATATTTGGTTTGGGATGCGTGGCGGGCGCCGCGGGCATCGCTCGCGCAGCGGATTACGTTCACGGCTATCCGGATCAAGCGGCGGCGTTGCTGTCCATCGAGTTGTGTTCGCTGACGCTGCAGCGAAATGACCTGTCGATGGCGCATTTGATTTCGGCGTTGCTGTTTGGTGATGGCGCGGCGGCGACTATCGTAGTGGGATCGAAGAGGAAGTCCGACGGCCCCGAGATTCTCGCGACGAAATCGATTTTCTACCCGCACACCGAACGAGTGATGGGTTGGGACATCTCGGAGAAAGGATTTCACATCGTACTATCGCCGGAAGTGCCGGATACGGTGGTGAAGCATCTGGGCAAAGATGTGGACGCTTTTCTGGCGGAGCAAGGCCACAAGCGAAGCGACATCAAAACCTGGGTGATGCACACGGGCGGACCCAAGGTGTTGGAAGCAACGGCGACGGCGCTGGGCTTGACGGAAAAAGATCTAGCTGCTTCGTGGGAATGCCTGCGCAAGGTCGGCAACATTTCGTCCACATCGGTACTTCTGGTGCTTGAAGATGTGTACATGAACCGGCGGCCTGAGCCTGGATCGCTGAGCATTCTGGCGGCGATGGGGCCCGGGTTTTGTTCCGAGCTGGTACTTCTGAGATGGTAAAAGGCGGCCCAGTGTGGGCAAGCGCGCGGATGTCCTGGTTATTGGAGCAGGGCCTGCAGGGATCGCGACTGCGATTGCAGCGAGCTTAAAGGGACTCCGCGTAACGGTTTTAGACTACAGAAAACCTCCGATTGAAAAATCCTGCGGCGAAGGATTGCTTCCCAGCGCTGTTAGTAACCTGCGGAGCCTGGGAGTTTGTCTAAATTCGAGCGCCGGATTTCCGTTCCGCGGCATCCGCTTTTCGGATGAGAAATATTCTGCCAGCGCAAGAATCGCCAACGGTACGGGGTATGGGATGCGTCGCGTTGAGCTTCACCGGCTTTTGGTGGAACGCGCGTGTCAGGTGGGCGTGGCTTTCCACTGGGGCGCCCGGGTAACAGGATTTGACGGGCGAGGCGCTCGGGCTGGCGGTGCTTATTTTCCGTGCAGGTGGTTGGTGGGCGCGGACGGGCAGAATTCCGCTGTGGGGAAATGGGCCAACCTCAGTTCGCGGCGTCCGCGACTTGCCCGTTTCGGATTCTCGCGTCACTACGCTGTGGCTCCCTGGACCGATCTGGTGGAAGTTCATTGGGGGCCGGGCTGCCAGTTATTCGTGACGCCCACAGGCGACGATGAAATTTGCGTCGCGCTCCTCTCGCACAATCCGCAGTTGAGAATCGAACGGGCTTTGACTTATTTTCCCGAGGTTGCGAAGCGGCTGGAAGGCTCGCGTCTGCTGACGGCAGAGTTAGGCGGCGTGACCGCGCTGGGGCGGGCTCGCGGCGTGGCGAGCGGAAACGTGGCGCTGGTGGGCGATGCTTCCTTTACCGTTGATGGAATCGCGGGGCAGGGGTTGAGCCTGGCATTTGAGCAAGCAATACTTTTGGCGGAAGCTTTTGCGCGCGAGGACCTCGAATATTATGAAATTGCGCATCGTGAGATTTCCAGAGCGCCTTGGCGAATGACGCGTTTGTTGCTGCTCATGGACCAGAGCGCATGGCTGAGGCGGAAAGTGCTTCGGCTGTTTGCCGCCAAGCCGTCGCTGTTTTCGAAAATTATGTCCGCGCACATGGCCGAAGCTGCGCAGGAAAGCCTGAAGGCTAGCGAAGTATTGGGGCTTGGATGGCAAGTTCTGCGAGCTTGATGTTGGCCGAAGAAATAACGCGCCTACCTGACGGGCCGACTGCAAATGTTCCGAGAAAGTTTATGCGAACCGGCACCTCGCCGTTGGTAGGGGCTTGGCCGCTGCGAGGTTTATATGCGGCGCTGATTGTTGCGATTTTTGCTTTTGCAGCTTCACCTGCTCGCGCGCAAGAATCAGGCGTCGACCTCGATCCGGCGCAAACCACCATCGAATTCACGCTCGATTCCACGCTGCACACGGTTCATGGAACATTCAAGCTCAAGAGCGGGCATATCAGCTTTGATCCTGCTACCGGGAAAGCGAGCGGGGCAATCGTCGTGGACTCGACGAGCGGGGACAGCGACAACAAAAGCCGCGACAAGAAAATGCATGAGGAAATTCTGGAGAGCCAGAAATATCCGGAGATTGTTTTCACTCCGCAGCACGTAAAAGGCGCGATCAAACCGCAGGGTGCTTCGCAAGTAGAGGTGTCAGGCGTCTTTCGAATTCACGGGCAGGACCACGACCTCACAATGACTTTCTCCGTTCAGCCGCCTGCTGGCGACAAGATCGAAGCGTCCACGCAGTTTTCCGTGCCTTATGTTCAGTGGGGCATTAAGAGCGCGAGTACTTTTTTACTTCGCGCCAGCGACACTGTGAAGGTCGAGGTTCACGCAAGCGGACAGTTCATCCCCGCAGGGCCGCGCCAGTAGCATCCACGCGCGGCACACCCAAGAAAAAATGTCATGCAGTCGCTTCGCTTCAGTCGAGCGCTATTTGGGCTTCGGCGCCGGCGCGGGCGCCGGTGCCGGCGAGGGTGCCGGAGCCGGTCGAGGCGCAGGAGAGGGCCGTTGCTCCTGCTGGCGCTGGGGAGGGGGCTGCGTGTTTAGAGGCGGATGGACGTCGTACATGCTGTCGCGCGCGTTCGTAGGCGGGGTGAATTTCGCGGACGGGTGCTGCTGATATTCCGGTTGAGCGGGAGCCCTTTCGGGAGAGGCCTGAGGTGTTCCTGCATTCTTTTGCGGCTGCAGTGCTTGCTGGTTGGTCGCACGCGAAGCGGATTGGTGGTTTGCGGGCGCGGGCGGATTTAGCTTGGCGGCGAATTTCCGGTCCGCAAATGCGGCGGGAGGTTTCGCGGTGGCCGCTTTGGCGTTCGATGCTACGTAGCTCGCGTGCGTGGGAGCCAGAGCGTGAGTATCCTCGATCTTCGCGTTCGTCAGTTGTTTCGACGTAACGCTGACTGCCGCTAAACCTACCGGGCGGGCGTTTACGAAAGCGTCCTTCGGAACGGCGGTGACAGCTCGCGCATTGTCCGCGTAGGTATAGCTTCGCGACACGGACTCGTTGTTCGCGCGAAAATTATTGTAAACAGTGGTTACTTGCGCCACGTTCACGAGGCGGGAATTGGTGATGTTGACGTATTGCACGTAGCGAGGACTGGCGCGATATCCGGGAATAAAAACGTCACGCGGCCCGAGCGGAAACCAGGCTACTCCCGAGAAGGCGCTGCCGAATCCGACGGCGAAGCCGAAGCCACCGCCGACAAATCCGACTAAGGCGGGAGCGTAATACGGCCGGACGACTAGCGGGCCCGGAATCCAGCCCCAGTAACCGCCAAACAAGGCCCAGCGGCCGTAATGAAATGGGGCAAAGCCCCACGACTCATCGGCAACCCAGGTCCAGCCCCAGGGAGCTATCCAGACCCAATGGCCGAAGCGGTACGGTGTCCAACCACCGGCAACGGCGGTGGGAATCCAAATCGGGCCGTCATCCGGATCATTTTGCCAGGTTCCGGCGTCGTCGAGATCGTAGTAGCCATCGATGTCCCTGGAGACGTACTTTGCGGACTGGGAATTGTTCTCGCGCTGATCGCGTTCCTGGCACCAATTTTCGAAGTCATCGAAGGCGGGGGCTTGCTGCGCATTTTCTATCAGTTGATCGGTGCCGGCAAAAGTGTATTGCTGGCCTTCGATGAGATCCCAGGATTCTCCTGCGCCGGTAACTTGGCCTTCGCCCTCCCGGACAATGATCATCGTGGAGCCGCCGTCAGGATCGGCTTGAATCAGGTATTCACCGGCGCGGCTTAGTGCGAAGGCGACATTGGGAGTATCTATTTCCCACGCATTTCCCGTCTCAAGACGGCGAAGATGGACTTCGATGGTGCCCTGCACGAGCTGAATCTGCGCGGTGCGATCGTCGAGATTCAGAATGGAAATGCCGGTTTCGCTCGCGAGACGAATAGCTGTGGAACCGATGTGAACTTCGCCGCTGGAATCCTTGTCGACCCAAAGATTGTCACCGGTGGTTAGCGGACGGTTTAAATTGGCATCGACCCAATCGTTTTCGCCGGAGGCTTCGAAAGACACCGCTCCCTGCGCGTAATTCAGCCGGGCAACTCTTCCAGGGGGATCGGCGTCTTGGGCGGCAGCGGTGTGGGGGAACCCCAGCAGCAGGCCAACTATAAGGAGCACCTGCGGGTATCGGGAGAACTGTTTTCGCATGCGGGTGACTCCATTCGCTGCTGCATCCAGCTTGATATACGACGTCTAGTTTACTCGAACGGGTACTACAAAGCGGGACGGCGCTTTAATCAGGGCATTCGGCGCGATTGGTGCCAAGCACTCGCGCCGGGCGCAGCATGCTGCGCCCTACGGGCGACGCCACGCTTGAGGGAGAGGGATGTGGGTAGAAGGATCGTGCGCGGAAAAATTAAGATGGCATCAGCGTGATGAGAGGCTGGCGCAAGATGTTTGTCGCGTTTTCGCCGAGCGCGCAGCAAGAACGAGTCGGCGTGACAGAAAGTTCGGATGCGGTTAGCTGCTGAGTTTGGTAAAGGCCCAGAAGAGAACAGCTGCCAGGCAGATGGACGCGGGAAGCGTAAGTATCCACGCCATCGCTAGATTTTTCACCGTGCCCCATTGCAAGCCGGAATGGTTGGCAGCCATGGTGCCCGCCACACCGGAAGAAAGCACGTGCGTGGTACTGACGGGTAATCCGAATCCGTCGGCGGCCCCGATGGTGGCCATAGCCGTGATTTCCGCCGCGGCTCCTTGCGCATAAGTGAGGTGTTCCTTGCCGATTTTTTCTCCGACGGTTACGACGATGCGCTTCCAGCCGATCATGGTGCCGAGGCCCAGCGCGATGGCGACCGCGACTTTTACCCAAGTGGGGATGAATTTTGTCGCGTTGTCGATGTGCTTTTTATAGTTTGCTATGACCGCCGAATCAGCGGTCGAAAACTGCGGGTTCCCGCTCTTTTTCATGAGGCGCAGGGCTTCGCTCACGACGTACATGTCGTTGCGGAAGTTGCGAACCTTGTCTTGCGGGACGGCCTTGAGTTCCTTGTACTGAGAAATTTCCGTGCCGATTCCGTTCACGAGCTCGCGCAGGGCAAGCATGGTGTTGGGCGTGAATTGTTTCGTGCGAATGTAATCGGTGACTTCGGTTGTGGGATCGCCAATGACGGCGCTGGAAGAAACGTAATGGTCCAGCACGCCGGCAGTCTGAGTGGATACGGCAACGAAATCCTGCGACTGGCTGTAGGTGACAGCGTGGTTCACGGCGTAAGCGGTCGGCACCGTGCCGATCAGGATGAGCATAATCAGGCCCATGCCCTTTTGGCCGTCGTTGGAACCGTGGAAAAAGCTTACTCCGGTGCAAGTCAACACGAGGAGCCCGCGAATCCAGAAGGGAGGAGGTTCGTTCCCTACGGGAGCGGCGTAGAGCGCCTTGCTGGGGATCAATTTTTTCATCAGCAACAGCAAGCTACCCGCGACAATGAAGCCAACGATTGGTGAAAGTACCAGAGACTTTCCGATGTTCGCTGCCTGTCCCCAGTCCACGCCGCTGGTTCCGGACTTGACTGACATCAATTGGTTTGCGATGCCTACGCCGATGATAGAACCAATTAGAGTGTGCGAACTTGAGGATGGAAGGCCGAAATACCACGTTCCAAGGTTCCAGATGATCGCTGCGACCAGCAAAGCGAAGACCATCGCGAATCCGGCCTTACTTCCGACCTGCAAAATCAATTCCACGGGCAGAAGCGATACGATGCCGAATGCGACGGCTCCGCTGGAGAGAACGACGCCGATGAAGTTCCACATGCCGGACCAAACGACAGCCACGTGCGGCTCCAAAGAGTGGGTGTAGATGACCGTGGCGACGGCGTTGGCAGTGTCGTGGAAGCCGTTCACAAACTCAAAACCCAGAGCGATCAGAAGCGCGACGCCGAGCAGAACGTACGGGCCAACCGAGGTGGCATGCATCTGCGAAAGGTCAGAGAGCAGGTGTCCTCCCGCATAGATCAAGCCAATTATCAGGGCAACTCCAAAAACGAGCATGCCGATTCGGCCCGGTCCTGCGCCAATCTTTGCATCTAGAGCGGTCGTTCCGGTCGCCATCATTCACCTCGTGAGCTTGGGATCCAGCTAGGAGAGCCGAAGCTACCGGGTGTTTGTTAATGGAATGTTATAGGAGTGTGAACACTGCTGTAGCGGCGTGGGCGGAGGGCAGGATCTCACAGCGCGGCACGAATGTGTTATCTTTCCGGCCATGAAAGCAGAACACATCGTCCCCATATTGAACGTGTCCGACATCGCTGCGAGTTTTGCGTGGTTCGAGAAGTGGGGCTGGAGGAAGCTCTGGCATTGGGGCACGCCTCCCACTTTCGGAGCGGTAACTTCAGGCCAATGCGAGATATTTCTTTGCCAGGGAGCCCAGGGAGGGCGCGGCAAGGGCACGAACGCCGCGACATTTGGACCAGACGGAGACGAGGCGGGCGATCGCGGAGTCTGGATGTCGGTGTTTGTGGACGACGTTGATGAAACTCACAAGCGATGCGTCGCTGCCGGGCTGGACATCACTTTTCCACCAACCGATATGCCATGGAACGTGCGCGAAACCCACTTGCGTCACCCGGACGGGCATGTATTTCGGGTCGGCAAGGGAATTGAATCTGCGAAGCAAGAATAAGGCTGAAACGCGACCGTGAAAAAACGAAAAAATGGCGAAGTAGATAAATACATAACAAGATGTCCAAAAGAGGCGCGAGGCGACTTGGCGAAGATCAGAGCGGCCATACGGGCGGCAGCGCCTGGCGCCACGGAACGCACCGATTATTTCCAGTGGCCCGGATATTCCTATCCAGGATTTGATTATGACGGGATGTTTGTGTGGTTCAGCTTCAAGAAACCACACATGCGCCTACACGTACGCCCTCCGGTAATTCAGGAACATAGGAAGGAACTTGCGGGCTATGCGACAACGAAAGCCATAGTCAGCTTCCCAACGGGTAAAGCGGTACCAACCACATTGGTGAAGAAACTGGTGAAAGCAAGTGTAAGGGTAATGAAAGATAAGCGGATCACCGGTACCAAAACGTGACCGCCGCGAAGGCGCGCTCGGCGAATGACTCAGCCGGTTATTGTTAGGGCTTTCTGGCGGCCTCTCCATATGATTGTGTAAATTCGCCCACCTGCTTTTCGGCCACATCTTTTGCTATTCCGTACCGTTCCTGGATCTTTCCCACGAGTTGGTCCTTTTTACCATCAATCACAGTCAGATCGTCGTCGGTCAATTTTCCCCATTTTTCTTTTACTAGCCCTAACGACTGCTTCCATTTGCCTTCGATTTGGTCCCAATTCATGTAAGTCCTCCTAAGGATTCGAATCGGATTCGCTGCTCGACATTTATTTGCCCTGCAAGTGAGCCATCTCTTTAGAACGTTGAGCCACAGATTTACGGAGCCCCCTCACCTGCCGAAGGTCAGCGTGAAGCTTTCGGTTCCGGGAAAACTCCGCTGCCAACCACAGAGCGGATCTCGCCGTAATACTCCGGGTGTCTGTCGAGAATGGACTTAATCTCCTGGGCCAGCGGGCTTTCCGCAAGCCATATCTTTTGCTGGTCGGGAAACATCGGGAGCATGAGTGGTTTCGCCTCTTGCAACAACTGCTCCAGCTGGACGTGTTCCGACTTTCTGTCTTCATTCATTTTCGATCCTCCGAATGTGTGCCCTTATCTTTTTCGTGGCGGCAGAACACAGACAGGCGCCAGCTCCGATTGAATCGCTGGCGCCTGTCGATTCCTCCGCGAATGTCCTAGGGACGGCCGGTCGGAGGCACGTTTTGCGATACAGGTCCAACCGTTGTTCCGATCACATCGCCTGAGACGATCATCTCAACGTGGCGATTCTGCTGGCGCCCCTCCGGCGTGTCATTGGTTGCGACGGGTTGCGTCTTGCCGAATCCTCGTGACGTCATGGACGAAAACGGAATGTTTTGCTTTACCAGGTAATCGCGAACCGCTCCCGCTCGTTGCTCGGAGAGTTCCTGATTCATGGCATCGCTGCCCACGCTGTCGGTATTGCCCTCGATAGCCAGCCTTAGGTCCGGGTAGGCAAGAATAATTCCCGATATTTTTGCAAGCTTTTCCCGCGCCTCGGGACGAAGCGTGTACTGGCCGGTGTCGAACAGCACATCGGACAGATTCACGACCAGACCGCGAGCCGTGTCATGAGTGGTAAGAATGGCGTTAAACTGTTCGAGCAGCCGGGCACGAAGTGCTTCGCGATCCTGCACCGCTTGCTGGAGTTGCCGGTTCGAACTCGCCGCGGCAGCTCGGTCTCTACCCGATTCCGCCTCCGCGTCCATTTGGCCCTGTTGGGCGTCAGCGGCAGCTTGACTGGCGTTAGCGGCGGCAATGCGATCCCGACTCGATTCCGCCTGGGCGTCCAGTTGCCGTTGCTGCGCCACAGCGGCAGCCCGATCAGCTTCTGCGCGCTGGCGGTCGGCATCGGCGGTTGCTGCTTCCGCGTCCCTGCGCGCCCGCATATCTTCATTGGATCTGGCGGTAGCGTCAGCGATTTGCGTCGCTGCCGCATCCCTTTCGGCGGCCAAACGATCGGCGTCGATGCGTTTCACGGCGATTTCCCGTGCATCTTCCGCCGTCTGCACCACTTCGCGCGAATCGGCGATCAACGCTTTCTTGTCGACATCTCTCACACCCGCCAATTCATCCGCACGCCTCATCTGCGCAACGGCATTTTCATAGCTGCTGGTCGCGAAGATATCTGCCCCTTCCGATCTCGCAATCCGCAATGCGTTGCGCGCTTCGAAGAATTCGAGAGGGAGCCTCTCATTCAAAACGACGGCGTCGAACTGGTAGCCGGTGGGAATGTAACCTCCCCGGTCGATGAGTTCATACTTCGCATTTACGGCTTCACTCGTTCCGACGGTGTCGGGCCGGATCTCATTTTCCGCCACTACCACGTTGCTGGGACGCCGCACCGCATAGTAAGGCTCCGCAGTCACGATCAAGGCAAAGGCCTGCAGGTCGGTGGTGACGTCCAGCTTGCTGTGATGATTTTCACCCACTAGAACCTCGCCAAGATTCACGGGACGGCCTTCCGGAGTAATCGCCCATAGAACGTAGGTAAGGTATTCATTGCCAAAGCTGGAGGGTCTTTCGAGTCCTTCAAATTCAGCGGAGATTTTCGTAGCGCCGTGTTTGTACTGGACTGTTGCTACACCCCTGGCGCTCTGCATCAGGTCGGTGCCTTGGAAATTGACTTTTGTGGAACGGCCGTGGCCGTAGTTCAAGGCCGGTGTCGTCCGGCTAACTACGTTCACTCTGTAAACGATCGTCTGATTGGGTTCGCGCACAACTACTGTGGATTGGGCCTGGGCTGTCGTGGACGCGCCCAAACCAACGAGGACTGTCAAGAATGCTGCGGAAATCTTCACGTTAAGTCTCCTTAGGTGGCTGCATAAGGGTTACAGTGTCAAGCTTCCGGATTTCGAATACTGTCCCGTAGTGCACATAACTCGAAAATCATCAGGGCGAGGGCGTTGAAAAAGCCGGGCTGGGCAGCCCGAGCCAGTGCAGTATCAAATCGAAACTGCCTGCGGGCGTTACGTTTTCGCACGAATCGTCAGATCAGGGGTTCGTGGCGCACAATCTTTGAAAGAAGTGGTGCGCCCGGGGGGATTCGAACTCCCGACCTTTTGGTTCGTAGCCAAACGCTCTATCCAGCTGAGCTACGGGCGCGCCGAAACGCGGATGCAGTGGTTCTAGATTACGATACGGCGGGTGGTACTTCAACTGCGGTTAGCGGAAATTTTTATCGGCGACCATCAATCGCTAGCGACCAGCCATCGTTCAAGGATTCATACGACCACATCAGGCGGGGGCTCACGAGGGCTGGCGAAGCTGTGACGGCGCTGTTTCACGCATGAATAGGGCTGCGAGGAAAACGAGGATTGCGCCGCCGGCGGCGATCCAGAGCGGAGCGACGAGACCATAGTGGTCGGAGAAAGCGCCGGCGATGGTAGGCGCCAGCGTACCGCCGCATAATTCGCCGACTAGTGTGGACAATCCAATGGCTGTAGCGGCAAATTCAGGCGGCGCGCTCTCGGTGGGAATTAGGACGATAGTTAGCGCTGCGATTCCTTGTCCTCCGTTGGCGATGAAACCGGCAGTGGCCATGAGCCAGGGATGCGCGACCAGATAGGATATTTGATAGGTTAAGGGCACGGCGGCGGAAAGAAGCGCTACGAAAAGAAGCGTGGGCTTGCGGCCGACGCGATCGGAGACCCACGGGAAAATCCAGCCCCAGACGAACGCTCCCAGGCCGCTGGCTCCGATCACCAAGCCCGCCAAAGTAGCGGAATGTTTGGAGACTTCGGTGATGTAAAGAGGCGCGAAAGCGTTCATCACGTAAAGCCAGGTCATGAAGCCGGCGCTGGCGATGCAGCAAAGCCATATGTTTCGAATGCCCAGGATGGAGAGATATCCTTTCAACGTAGGTTTGAGGTGACCTGTCTGGGAATCGCTCGGCTTTGGTTCTCGAAGGAAGCGCCAAAGGAGCAGACCCAGGATGACGCCCGGAACTCCGGCGATGAAGAAGGCGGAGCGCCATCCGTAGCGGGCGGCGACTTGCGTGGTGAGCACGGGAGCGAGGGCCAGTCCTACGAGAGCGGCGGCGCTGACGACGATGCCGACGTTGCGCCCCCGCGATTCGGGAGTCGAAGACGCTTCCACGGTTGCGGTGATTGTGGACCAAGTAGGCCCCTCCGCTACTCCCATCAGCGAGCGGATGACGAAGAGCTGCGCGAAAGATCGGGCGATACCTGAAAGCCAGGACAAAATTGAAAATATGAATACCGCGGGAATCAGCACAGGTCGCCGGCCTACGCGGTCCGAAAGCGCTCCGAAAATTAAAGAGGATACCGCCCAGGTAAGAGCGAGCGACGATACCAGCAGGCCAACTTGACCGTGGGAAAGGTGAAGATCGGGCGCGATGAAGGGAGCGAGATAGACCAGGCTCATCCGGTCAAGGAATACGGTGCCCCAAGTGAAGAACACCAGAACAACAAGGCCGGTTTGGTAGCCGCGCGAATCGCGCTCCACGAGTTCTCCTTTAAGTTGCGAGAGCAAGGATAGCAACAGCGCCCCGTCGGAGTTTTAGTATGTAACTGCGCCTGCTGAAGTCGTCAACACTTTCTCGTGTGCGATAATCGATTTTTTTCCGGAGATATAATGCAGCACGCAAAGGATTGATAGAAATTAGTGGTACAACTATGCGCCAGGAGTGACGCGTGCCGGCGAATGCGATACGCAACCAACAGATGTTTATCGATGGCGTGCTGACCGATGCTGCCGATGGCGGAAAGTACGAGAAGAGAAATCCATTTACGGGCGAAGTGATTGCGCGAGTGGCCGCGGCTGGGCGTCGGGATGCTGCACGCGCGGTTGAGGCTGCGTCCGCGGCTTTTCCTGTTTGGAGCGCTACGCCTCCGGGAATGCGGCGAAGTTTATTTCTGAAGGCGGCTGACGTGATGGATTCGCGTCAACCGGAGATTGCGAGGCTGATCACCGAGGAAACGGGCGGAACGTTCGGCTGGGGGATATTTAATTGCATCCTCGCCGCCGGAATGCTGCGCGAAGCTGCGGCGCAAACGTACGGGCTAATCGGAGAAATCATTCCGTCGGACCTGCCTGACACGGTAGCGATGGCGACGCGGCAGCCGGTTGGCGTCGTGGTGGGAATTGCTCCGTGGAATGCTCCGCTGATTCTTGGCGTGCGGGCCGTCGCTCTTCCGCTGGCTTATGGAAACACGGTGGTACTTAAAGCTTCGGAGGAGTCGCCGGGAACCCATCTTGGGATCGCAGAAATATTTCAACAGGCTGGATTTCCGAAGGGCGTCATCAACGTGATTACGAATGCGCCCAAGGATGCTGCTGATGTGGTGGACGAATTGATAGCGCATCCCAAGACGCGGAGGATTAATTTTACGGGTTCGACGAAGGTAGGGCGGATCATCGCTGAGAAGGCCGCGAAATATTTGAAAAGGACGGTGCTGGAACTGGGAGGCAAAGCGCCGCTGATCGTTCTCGAAGATGCGGATCTCGATTCGGCGGTGGCGGCCGCGAAGTTCGGCTCGTTCATGAATCAGGGGCAGATTTGCATGTCCACCGAGCGGATTATTGTTGAGCGACCCATCGCCGAGGAATTTGCGCGGAGACTTGTGGCCAAGACTACTGCATTGAAAGTTGGAGACCCTCTTCTGCCGGATACGCAGATCGGTCCGGTCATTAATAAAACTACGGTCGAGCGCTTGGAAGCGCTCATCGCGGACGCGCTCAGCAAAGGCGCGAAGTTGCTCTGCGGCGGAAAAGCGGCAGGGCCCTGTTTCGGTCCTACCGTTTTGTATGGTGTGGGAAAAGACATGCGCGTTTACTCGGAAGAATCGTTCGGGCCGCTTGTATCCGTTGTCATTGCAGAAAATAGCGAAGACGCTTTGCGGATCGCCAACGATACGGAGTACGGTTTATCCAGCGCGATTTACAGCCGCGATATCAATAAGGCGATGAAAATTGCGGAGCGCCTTGAAACCGGCATGTGCCACATCAACAGCTCGACGGTTCATGACGAACCACAGATGCCGTTCGGCGGCGTGAAAGACAGCGGCTGGGGACGATTTGGAGGCAAAGCGGTTCTGGACGAGTTCACTGATTTGCGTTGGATCACCATCACACGTTCGGCAATCCCGTACCCGCTGTGAGAGCTCGCGGGCGCGTTTTAGTCCGATTCCAACTCGGCGACTCGGCGGTGGAGTTCGCGGGCGATTTCGTTCGGGTCTTGGTCCGCGGGGAAGCGGACGGGCTTGCCTATGGTGACGCGAATGTGGCCGGGGCGCGCGATGCGGCGTTCGGCTTGCCTCAAATCAAACAGGCCCGTTAAGCGCATCGGAACTACGGGTAGATTTAATTGTGCTGCAAGCAAACCGATGCCGGCTTGAAAGGGCAGCAATCGTCCGTCCGGTGTGGTGATTCCTTCTGGAAATATCAAGACGTTCCAGTTCCTATCGGCAAGATCGCCGGCGAAAGAGAAACTTCGGCGGAAGCCGGATTCTCTGGGCAGCGGAAACACGTTGAAAAGCGATACGACTAGGAAATAATTCAGGCGTTTGACAAAGCGCTCCCAAAGATTCATTTCTTTGGGCGGGTGACGCATTCCGGCAAGGCGTTCGCCGTCCATGGCGGTTGCAAGGCGATTGCGAAACCTGGCAGGCAGCGCGGCAAGAATCCATCCAATATCGATGTACGTAACGTGATTGGAGACAACCAGAACGGGACCGCTAAGTCCGCGCAGATTCTCGCGTCCTTCCACTCTGGGAGCGGCCAGGATATAGGTTGCCGGCCTTACAACCAAGTAATAGACCGCGAGTCGTATCCAAGTGACGAGCCAGTTTTGGCCCCACCTTGGGTAAACCTGATCGGCGCGCGAAGCGCTTGGGTTTCGAAGAAGCTGTTCGAGTTGGGCCACAGTCTTTACTTCGCTGAATTTTGTTTCGCTCAGATCAACTTGATAGCGTCCTTCGAGCGCGCTCATGAGTTCCACACGATCGAGCGAGCTCATGTTCAACTTGCCGTCCAGCGTTGTGCCGGCGGAAAGAGCGCCGTGCGAGCGGCCAGTGACGCGCTCGATAAGTTCGCTCAACGCGCTGGAGCTTTGAACTTCTGCGCGCATGCCGAGTTTTGCTTCGGCAACTTCGCGAATGCGTGCGAAGAGCGGTTTCTGAGTCGGAGTGCGGGGGAAATCAGGTTCCGGCCAGACCACCCATTTGTGCATGCGCTGAAATTCGGCAAGAGACTTGTTTGCGTTCTGAACTACAACGCCGGGATCTACCGTCTCGTTCTCCAGCAGCAAGACTGCGCAAGGTTCCGCGTTGCCGTCACGCTCCAGACCGATCACAACGCTTTCTTTCACGCCCGGCTGTTCGCGCAAAGCGCGTTCAAGGTCTTGCGGATAAATGTTCATTCCCGCCGGCGTAACGATCACGTTTTTCTGCCGGCCTTTGAAAAATAGCCGGCCCTGCTCGTCCACTTCCGCCAGATCGCCGGTGCGAAACCAGCCGTCTTCGCCGACAACAGGTTGGAGTTGCCGGCCACTCCAATATCCGGCAGCGACATTTTCTCCGCGAACGAGAATTTCTCCGCTCGAGTCGACTTTCATTTCCAAACCGGGAAAGAGTTTGCCGATTGAACCTTTGTCCGATCGAAACGGATGATTCAGGCTAATGAGCGAAGTGGTTTCCGTCAGGCCGTAACCTTGAATTACAGCGTAGCCGAGGCGGTTCCAGAACGATTCCGTCGCCGCAGAAAGCGCCGCGCCGCCGGAAATGAAGGCCCAGAATTTCCAGCCCAGGCGGCGATGGACTCGCCGGAACCGCCACCAGCGCAGGAAAAAGTGCTCTTTTTCAGAGGCAAGGATGTCGCTCCTGAATTGCTCGATGCGGCCTTCGCTTCCAAACTGCCGCTCGATTTCGCGCTGAAGCGATTCGATTACGCGAGGCACAGCGATCAGCACAGATACGCGCTCCCGCCGAACGCTCTCTAAGAGTTCCGCAGGCCTCAGCGAATCAAGGAAGATAGTGCCGGCTCCCAGCATCGGCGGTACGAACAGCCCGAGTAGCTGGCCGAAAATATGGCTGAGCGGGAGCATGTTGAGAAATCGCAGCGGATGAAAGATTCTTTCGTAGCGAAGATATTTTTTGATTTCACGCTCTAGAGGCTCGATGTTTGCAAGGACGTTTCCATGAGTGATCACTACGCCGCGAGGCTCAGAAGTTGTGCCGGAGGTGAAGACAATTTCCAAAACGTCCTGCCGCGAGAGTTGCGGGGACGGATAGGCTGCGTCGGAATGCCCGGCGATGGTTTCAGAAATGGAATCGATCGCTAAGGAAGGAATGGGCAAAGCCGGCGCGGAAATTTCTTGGGAGTACACGAGCAGCTTTGCGTTGACCTGCTTTGCTACGCGCGATGCGAATTCAGCGGTGGAGATTTGGTCGATCGGGACCACCACCGCTCCGCGCAGAACGCAGCCCCAGAACACAACCGCCCATTCCGGCGAATTCTCGGCCCATAGCAGGACCGCGTCGCCCTTGCCGATTGCGCGGGATTCAAGTTCTCGCGCGAACTTTCGCGCTTCGGCGGAGATGTGGCTGTAGGTTGATCGTTGAATGCGGTATCCGCGATGGCGGATGAAGGCGATGTCGCTGCCTTGGCGGGCGTATTCCGGGAAGAATTCGAGTAAAGATTGGCGCGACATCGGGACAATGTATCTTATTTTAATGAATCTTACTTCAAGACGAGGATGGCGAGGCTGCTGCGCTGTTCAATAGTGTGAGGCGTAATGCGGTTTGCGGCGAGGTGCGAAAACCGAGGAGGCTCTTACGCTCTTACGAGCCTCCTCGTCTGCGCTATTGGTCTCTTACTTGGAACACTTCTACTTGGAATACTTAGCGATTGCACTGTCCAGACCGCGTGCTTCTTCGGGAGTGCGAACGCTTCCGTCAAGAACGTCGTGACGTGATACTCCGGCTCCGTACATGGCCTCGTCTCCGCTCTTGTCTGCCTGCACGACTGTGCCGGTCAAGCTGACGCCCGCGAAAATGCCCTTGCTGCGCGAGTACGAAAGGATCTCGGCAGTTAGTTTCAGGTCCGTGCCAGCTGTTGCGTTACGTCCGACCGGGCCAGCCGCGACCGTTGCGTCGCCGCCCAGCTTGAATTTATCGCTCAACAAACTGTGCAACGCGTGGTCGTTCATGAAAAGCAGGATCAGATCGGTCGATGAACCGCCGATTTGATAGCCGAAGCTCCCGCCTTCAACCGCGAGGAAGATCGGTGCGCCCCAGCCATTTTCCGTGCGGCAAACCGCGACCCCACGGCCGTAGTCCGCGCCGAAAATGAAGGCGAACTTTTTGTCGCCCGGGACAATCGCGATGCATTGAGCCTTGTTCAAGACGTCCAGGGGAATGCTGTCTGGCGCATTCATGATTTCTTGGAAGACCGTAGCGGCCCTCTGCGCGCGGTTTACGTCGTCTTCCTTATCGGAAGAGGCGGACGAGACCGCGGGCATGATTAAAAACAACGCTAGAGCTGAACATACTAGAAAATGTTTCGACATAGTTTTCGTACTCCTTTAAATTTGAAATTTAAGAACGATTGAGCGACTGGGTTATCATCGTTATCATCCGGCAACGAACAGCCGAAATCTGTCTCGTTGTGAACACTGTGAACAACCGCCTAAAATCCTTGGTCGGGCTGGCACTGGTGCATAGTGCTACGTCGCCGGAATGTACGCCATACCCTAAGGGCTGTAAAACCCATGCGGATGAGCCTTAGTCCTAGTCGTCTAAGCCTGGTATATCGTGTTTAGTATCTGCAAGTTGAAAGACGGGGCGTGGGCAGAGACAACGATTTAGTCGCGATATCGCTGGACAAGAAAGATGGAGAGAAAAATGGAAGTTAGCAGATCGAAAGGGAAACTGTTGGGATTAAGGGCGTATTTGCACGAGATCCCGTTCGGGAGTTTTCGCCGGTCTGTTGGCTTTCCAGCGCGAAGGGCGTAACGATCCGGATCTGAGGCGATTTACCGCCAAGCCGACGCCGATCGAGCTTCCAACGAAATGCTTCACCTTCAGCGGACCAACCACCTTTACAGTCTGAATCCAATGCAGCCCGCTGCTGATGGCGCAGCCGCATTGAGTGCAATCGGGCGTGCCGCCGAAAACGCAAGGTTCCACGCGGCTTTTCAGGTCAGCGGAATAATTCGCGGACATTTTGGAGAAGAGACACTCGTCCGGATTGTTGGGAGGGTTTATGAAAGTTTTCGCGATACCTTCATTGATCAGAAGCTTGGGATATTTCGAGGTCATGGCAGGAAGCTCTCTGGCAAGGGTTTCGCGATCCTCACGAGTGAGCATTTCCACACTCTGCTCGCCGATTTGCGGGGTGTAGAGGCTCACCCAGATTCTGTTTACCTCCGGGCGGGCATTCCAGTAGGCAACATATTCTTCGAGGTAGCCTGGACGCGCGAGCATGGGCCGCGTGATTACCCAATGAATATTCACTTCTCGGCCTTCGATATTTTTGAGAATGCGCTCGTAGGTGGCCGGTTTCCGGCGGATGTCGTGATCTTCGGGCAGGCCGTCCACTGATACCGCAACGCGCAGTCGAGGTATCTTCATCCATTCTTCCGGGATTGGAATCACGGCGCTGGTGACTACCAGAGTGAACACGGACATGTCGCTAAGCGCCGGCAAAATCCGGCTGAGTTCGCGGTGCCGAACGAGAGGTTCGCCTCCCACCAGAGAGACATGCATGGGTTTGTGTTGGCGCACAAGGCCAATCACACCCTCGACCAGCGCATCTCCTCGCTTATCGGCCAAATCACGCAGCGTGACGCCGCCGGACAGATGCGTGTCGCCATAGGCGTAGCAGCCGGGGCAGCTCAGCGGACATTCTCGCGTGATCTCGATGGAGAGCAAAGGGACCCTGCCGGTTAGAATGCGTCCCCAGGACGTAAGGATTTCGCGAGGCGTGATGCTCGGATTGACGACACTCGGAGTCATAATTACCTAGATGCCAGTTCTACGGTAAGCGGTGCATGCTTTCAAGAAAGAAATGGGAGTGTGATTCTTCTTATAACGGTGGGTCAAAATGGGACGATGAGAAAAACAACCCGGCTCGGGTCAGCGATCTACGCCGTGCTGTTCGATAAAGCGCAAAGCGTCTTCCGCTGAGCGGCCTCCGGCTGCCGTACCCAGCTTGTTCGATTCCGTGGTGGAGAACAGCGGCCGGCGCTTGGGGGAGAATTTCGCCGGATCAAAGGTACCCCTCTTGGTATGAAACACCCAAACATACTCGCGCCGGTTCTTATCGGCATCGGATGGCGAGACGACGGTGGTGTCAACGGTGGTTAGAGGCGTGAAATCTGAAAACCCGTTCTTATCCGTGTGAGCGGGGGTGGGCATGGTGCCGTTATAAAAGTCCGCGTCGTGCGTGAAGATGATGATGAAGTCCACCATGCCCGGTGCAGGCGCGGGGCAAATTCCTGGGAAATTCTTGCCGCGGTTCCGGGTCATCCATTTGTACTGATTGGGCGAGAGGCCGTATGCCGAGAAATAAATTCTGCAAACCTCTTTGCTTTCCAACGGTTTCATGACGGGCTCTTCTTCCTCGTCGGGATCGCGTGGACTCGGCGCAGCGTGAATGCTTACGCTCGGTGTGACGGGCTCGCTGGGTAGATTGTCAGCCAGCTCGATCTTGGCGGGAGCCGCGGGAGCAGACGTCGCGGCGACGGCCGATGCGCTGGAAACTGAAACACTCTTGATTGACGTCATCTTCAATGCAGCGTCGTTAGTGTTGGCCGCCGCAGCAGCGGTTGTCTGCGCCGTGGAACTGGCGGCGCTATTTGAATCTTGCGCTGGAGCGTGTGCGCCCGCAGTAGACTTCGTCTGGTTCACGTTCGTTGAAGCGGGTTCGATGGGCTTGGGACCCGGACCCGGAGCGCTGCTTGGGGAAGTCTTGGCGCGGGCTGCGGCAGCGATCGATTGCGGGCCTTCCGAACTGCTGGATTGCGCTGGACCCGAATTTTGATTATTTTCTTCCGTGTCAGGAGGCTTGGGGAGAGCTTTCTCCGGGACGTAACCTTCTTTGCCGGTGGAAGTGCGAATCTTTACATAACCTTTTGCCCGGCTGATGATTTCCACCGGCTCGCCGCACTTCAGTTTCAGCGATACGTCAAAACTGTCCAGAGAGTCATATACCCAAACGCGATCTTCGTTCGCGCCGCACTGTATCGGTGAGGTTTCGGCTGCCCGGGCAGGGAATGCACAGCACAAGTAGACCAGGGCGAGCCCCGGCGCGAACAACTTGTGGAAGGAGTGGGAACGCATATCGAGTCTGTAAGACCGCGAAAGAGTCTGTGTCACAACCGCAAATTCCGTCCCTCAGCGGCTAAAGCCGCACTGATTTTGCATCTTTACGGCACGACTAAAGTCGTGCCCTGACGAAAACCTCAGTTGCGATACAGGCTCGAAATTGCTGAACCTGCACGGCAAGTATGCGCGGACGGCACTCCGGGCCACAACTGTACGGAAGTCTAAAACAGGGCCAGCGAAGGATACGGTTGTGCTATTTGTTCGGGACGGCGATTTTACTTTTTGGCCAGGTTTACTCTTACTTGCTGAAGCTCGGAACGATCCGCGCCAGGCGCGGCAATTTTCGCCAGTTGGGAGTAATATTCGCGCGCTTCTTTAGCGTTTCCAGCGGATTCAGCGGCCCGCGCTGCACCGTACAGCCCGTCAAATCTATTCGGTGACATTTTTAGCGACGCTTGGTATGCCGTCAGGGCTTCGGAAGGCTTCTTGAGGTCCAGAAATAAGTCTCCCAACATCTCGCGAGCCGGCATGCCGAGCGAATCCACATGCTCGGCCTCCTCTCGCTCGGCGGCTAGCAGCATAATTTTCGCTGCTTCGCCGGATTTTCCTTCCGCATAAGCCAGCCACGCTTCCGCTTCGCGCTGTTGAACACCTTCTCCGGGATACACTTTGTCTCCCATATCGTTTTCGTGTTTATCAAATGCGTCATTCGCTTCGATCAGCTTTTGAACGTCCTGTTTAGCGCTATCCAGGTCGCCGCTTCGAGCTGCTCCGATGGCCTTGGCCCAGTAGGTCATACCCTGGTCGCGCAGCGGAATCTCAGGGACATCAAGCGAGGCAGCTTCTTTCCAGTGGTGCAACTCGATTGCATTGCGCGCTTCGAAAGTCGCGCGCATATTTTCAATGGCGCCGTGGTGCGCGCCAGGGACGGTCTGCAAGTCGTTCACAACGGCACGCGCCTTTGCTTCTTGTCCGCTCTGAAGGTAGGCGTAGTCCAGAAAATCCATGGCGTGTGTTTGGTAATGCGCGTCGGCCATGTGCATCTCCGTTGCTTTCGCCGCTGAGGCGATGGCGGCGATATTTGAATCGATCGATTCCTGCCACAGGCCCAGGCGAGTGAAAATGTGCGAAGGCATGTGTATCGCGTGCGACGAATCGGGGGCAATCTTGGCGTACACGCGCGCAGCTTCCAAGCCTCGGGATGCCAGCTCCGGCGTATCGCTTGCGTGGATGATGTAATGCGCCACGCCAGGGTGCTCGGGCTCGGTGATGAGCAAGGGATCAAGAATGGCGAGAGCCTTCTTGCGGTTGGCCGGGCCTTGCTCGCCGTAATCCGCGAGGGCAACAAGCGACAAAGCATAAAACGCCGCTGCGTCCGTGTCCTTGGGATTGTCACGGTAGAGCTTTTCCATGTCCGTGGAATAAGCTTGCGCCCGTGCTGTGTGGGTAAGCTTGGAATCGTCTTGGTAGAACGCAGCGGCTGCGGAAATGTATTGGCTCTCTCGCGGAGTCGTGCCGCCGATCTTTCCGGCTTGCTCTAAATCGTCGCGGCCCTCGCGCAAGTCCTTTGCATCAGGAAAATCCCAGAGCTGGTGATAAAGCGCCATCGCTTTTCCCCAAAAAGCCATGGCGCAATGTGGGTCCTGCTGCGCAGCCTCTGTGAACGTCAGCTCCGATTGCAGGTACTGAAACGAATGCAGAAGCGCGACGGCCTTTTCCATCATCGGTTGCGCTGCGGAGGAGCAAGAAGTGGGGAAGTTTACTTTGCCGAGCTGCGCGGGATGCAGCATTTCCGCGCGGGCCGCACGAGAGTTTGCGTGACCGATTTGTACGGAGCCGAGGAACAGCCATAACGGCAAAATTATCGCGATTAGCAACAGGGCTCGAATCCATCGCATCGTCCACCTCCGCAATCGTGCCGGTGTCAAGTGTAGCGCTATTGGAAGCCGCTCTGGGCTGCGGAAACATAGAACCGGCTAATTATTTCTTGTGGTGACCCGCTCGCCTCTTCTTATCGTATCTAGCCAGCGCATCTTCGATTACCGGATAGGCCATTTTCGCAGGCAGGATAGCATCCACTTCCACGATTTTTCCTTCAAGGTTCTTATAATCCTGAAAAAATCGGCGAATCATGGCGAGTTTGTGCGGAGGCAACTCGCTGGCCTCGTGATAGCTGCTGTATTCCGGATCGGCGGTGGCGACGGCGATCACTTTGTGGTCCTTCGTACCCGAATCAATCATGGACATCAACCCAATCGTCCGCGCATCCATGATCGTGAGCGGGACCACCGGCACCTGGCAGAGCACAAGAACATCGAGTGGATCGTGGTCCTCCGCGAGAGATTGCGGAATAAAACCGTAATTGGCCGGGTAGTAGACCGCGGAGTAGAGCACGCGGTCCATTTTGATGATGCCGCTGCCCTTGTCGAGTTCATATTTCACACTCGAACCCAGCGGAATCTCAATGACCGCGTGGAATTCCTTGGGAATGTTTTCGCCAGGACTCAGGTCGTGCCAAGGATGCATCGAAGGCCTCCAGGCTTGCGGGCTAATTGTAGGTCACAGCGGGCGATTCGTGAGCACGACCTTGCCGCCTTGTCGCGCAAAGACATAAATCGTTTTGGGATCGATTTCCTGCAATGCCTGGTCTTTCAAATAATCCTCGGTGAAAAGAAATACGCGCCCGTCGCCGCGCCACAGGCGACTGAAGGATTCGTTATCTTCAAAAATCTTCGGAGCGCCCGGAAAATATGAGCCGTACCATAAATTCCCATCTCGGCCGTTGAGCACGTGAAGCTCGACCCCGGTATAGTAATTCAGAGTGGACCCGGTTTCGTACTTGCCGTTGACCACAATGGTGTCGCCGGGCTTGTATTCCTTCTGAATCCTCAGCGCAATATTTTTGGATGTAACTTCCGGCGAGAAAATTACGAATCCCTGATGCACGCAGAACAGCACCACCACCATCATAGCCGTAAGAGCGAGGTCGCCTTTGAGCGGCGCTCCACGCCGGCGGAAAATCCAATTCAGCCCCGAGCCGAACAGGAGTACAAACCCGACCAGCCAAAGCGGCGTGCGAAATAATCCGAAGGCCTCGATGGTCAAATCCTCCATGTGGCCGAGAGACAACGCGTATTGCCCCGGGTGAGGCACTAGAACACTTCCGATGTCGGTGCCGGGAGGGAACGGGTGAGTCATGGCGAGAACGCTCATCGCGGCGGCGAAACCTATGACGCCGATGATCAGCAGAACAAGCGAGGCGCTCCTGCCGGACTTTCGGAGTGAACTTGCGGCCGCGGATTCGCGTTCTCGCTGCATCCAGCCGCCCGTGAGCAACGCCAAAGCAGGCAACACCGGCAGCGAATAATATTCCTGGCGAGTTGAAAAGCTGAAAAACAACATGATTACGCCGGCCCACACTCCAAAGAGCAGGTTTGCCCGAGCACGCGAATCCAAATTTCCGCGCCAGTCGCGCACGCGCCTCGGGATCTCCTTGAGCGCGGGAAAGAGGAACACGAACCACGGAATCAGCCAGGCCAGCAGCAAGGCCCAGAAAAGCAGCAGCGGAACTTTGTCGTAGTCCCTGGGAATTCTTTTATTCAGGTAACGCAACACCTGCTCGTTCACGAAATAAAACCAGATAAAACCTTTTTCCGGCCCGCTTGGCTGCGCCGGACTGCGGATCGCCGCCAGAATGTGCCATGGAGCCGCCACGATCAGAAACACCAGCGCGCTGGACCACGGCCGCATTTTGAAAAGCTTCTTGAAATTTCCCGTTAACAGAAGAAATACAAAGATGATCATACCCGGGAACGCCAGGCCGATCAGGCTCTTGGTGAGAACGTTCAGCGCTACCGTGATTGCGAAGCCCCAGCAAACCCATCGCGACGGATTTTCCTGCTCGTAAGCGATGAAGAAAAAATAAAGGCCCAGCGTGAGCCACATGGCTACGATCGCATCGGGAATCAAAAATCGCGTGTAAACAAAAATTCCGGGAGCCGTAATCAAAATCAAGGCGGCGTAAAATCCGGCCTCCGGGTTCAGAAAGCGCCGGCCAAATACATAGGCGCATAGACCGAGTCCTAAAACGCTCAACGCCAGCGGCAAACGCGTCTGCCATTCGCCCACGCCGAATAGCTTGTAACTGGCGGCGACGCTCCAGTACATCAGCGGCGCTTTTTCGAGATAGCGAATCCCGTTGACGTAGAGCGTGACCCAGTTGTGATTCAGGAGCATTTCGCGGGCGGCTTCGGCGTGGATCGAATCCGCGTCGTCAAGAAGGCCGGGCTGGCCGAGCGCCGGCAGATAAATGAGCGCCCAGGTAACAATGATGATCCCGAGTGTGGAAGCTTTCGACAAAAATGTGGGCGAGGGAACTTCGCGCGAGATTGAATTCACAGGAACATTATCCGTCGAATAATTCAGGCGTTCATTCTAACCGATTCCCCACGGATTTTCGTGGGTCCATTTCAGTTCTTCGGCGCTATTCGCGCGACCATGCGCTGTTTTCTCCCGGCTACATCAACCGGCGCTCCACAAATAACTTCTGCCTCCGCGGGACATCGCCTGTATGATTTACTCTACAAATCCGGAAAGGATGGACCGCGAATTCATGAATAGCGAACGCCCGCCGCAAAAAGTTTCTGGAAATGCGGTTTCATTTGTATTGGCCATGGCAGCTTTGGTCTGGATTCCTGCGAGCTTGGTCGCTAACACAGGATCGATGCTGCAAAATGCCGACGCGTCGCAGCAGGCGGGCGCCGAGCAGCAGCCTCCTTCATTGCCGCAGGCCGCAGCGCCCGGAGTAAAAACGGCTGGCAAAGCGTATAAGAATTTGGAAGTGCTCGGCGGTATTCCGGCAGATCAACTGCTCCCGGCTATGCGTTACATGACGTTCGCTCTGGGAGTCCGCTGCGAATACTGCCACGTCGAGGACAAGTTCGAAAGCGATGAGAAGGCGCCGAAGAAACGCGCCAGAGAAATGATGAAAATGATGTTTGCGATTGATAACGGGAGTTTCGGTGGACATCGCGCGGTGACTTGCTACACCTGCCATCGCGGTGCTGCGAAAGCGGCTAACATGCCAACGCTCTCGGATGTAACTTCAGTGGCCAACGCCCCGGCCGCCAGCATCGCTGCCGCTCCCGCGGGGGACGCAACGAAGCCAGCCGGTGTTCCATCCGTAACCTCCGCGGCGGCGAGTGCGCTTCCGTCCGCTCAAGAGATCGTCGAGAAATACATCCAGGCACTCGGAGGGGACGCGGCCATTCAAAAAATCGAGACTCGCGTGGATACCGGATCCCTCGATATTACATCGCGCAACTTTCATTCAAAGATTGAGACTTATCGTAAAGCGCCGGAGAGCATCCTAATAATTCTCCGCGGCCCTCACGGAGATACTTCGCAGGGTTACAACGGGACGATCGGATGGCAACAGCGGGGCGGTGAAGTGGAAGAGTTGTCCGGCGACGATTTAACACGGCTGAAGGATTCGGCCGCATTCGTCGCGGGAAAGAATCTCATGAAGAAATACTCGCACCTTGAAGTGAAGGACATCGCGAAAATCGACGGGCACGATGCCTATCGCGTCATCGCTTCGCGCGCCAGCGGCACATCCGATCAATATTACTTCGAGGCCCAATCCGGATTGCTGCTGCGCGTTTCGACTGAAATCGACAGCCCTTTGGGCGCGATTCCCCAAGATGCATACTATGAAGATTATCGCGACGTGAGCGGAGTGAAAGTTCCGTTTTTGATTCGAATCGTGCGCGCGGATGGCGAGACGATTTACAAGTGGGGACAGATTCAGGCCAATATTCCAGTGGAGAGCAGCCGTTTCGAAAAGCCTGCGGGAAAACCTAAGGAAGAGCCTGCGCCGAAGCAGTAATGCGACCGCCGCATTGCGCGTCCACCTGCTTTTGCAGCGCGTCGTCCAACAACGCACCCTCGCGGGACTTCGCGGAGCAAACTTGCGCCGCTCCTAATTGCAGCGCGCCGCGTAAATCAGCGCCGTCCAGATTTGCGCCTTCCAGGTTTGCGCCATTCAGCACTGTACCGTTGAATTGCGCGCCTCGAAGGTCCGCGCCACGCAAATCCGCATCGATGAAGATAGCGGTGGCAAGCTGCGCGTTTACCATACGCGCGTTCGGCAATTTCGCAGACCAAAGATAGGCTTGCTGCATGTCCGCGTGTTCCAGGATCGCGCCGTCCAATTGTGCATCGCGAAGGTCGGCCTTCTGCATGTTCGCGCGAAGAAGGTTTGCGGAAGCGAGGTGCGCGCCATAGAGGCTCGCGCCGTCCAGCCGTACGTCAATCAGATTGGCACCTTCCAGCGAGGAATAGGAAAGGTTGGCGCCCCGCAGATCCGCGCGCGAAAGATTCGCGCCATCCAATCGAGCTCGATCGAAATTCGTATGGTTCATCTGCGCGCGGTCCAGAATGGCCAATCGAAGATCGGCCTGGCCGAGATCGGCTCCGCGCATGTCCGCTTCGGACAAAAACGCACCGTAAAAATCCGAACGCCAGAGATGAGCGTTCACCAGAAAGATTCCATAGGCCTGCGCGTAACGGAAATGCGATTCGTTCAGACGGGCGCCTCGCACCGCCGCAAGCTCCTCGTTGCTTTCTGTGCCATCGCTTCGCCAGGCGGACGGTCTTACGGAAACGGCAGCCTCGGTCACATCCGGGTACGGGTCGTATCCTAACGACCAAAAAACAGCAGGAGCCCATCGCCGAATACTCGACGAGGAAAATTGCGGCGCGCGATCTTTGCCGTGTGGAACTCCTACGATCGTTCCTACAGAGAGAAACGACAGCAAGACGAAGAGAATAATCACAGGCGTCGCTGGATTCGCATATCTGAGTTTCTCGAAGATGCCTTTTTTACTTTTCCCTGACGCGATCCACCGCGCCTCAGGCCGCCCGATTTGGGTGGTTGCGTAGATGGCTATGCCCACCGCGGTTATGACCAAAAGCTCTTGCAGAATCGTGCCATGAATTTCTTGCAGGGTCAGATAGCGTCCCCAGAAAAGAATCAGCACCGCTGGAACAGTCCAATACGCGAGTAACGCTGAAACGCTTTTCTCAATCACGCGCGTGGAGGGAGGATCCTGGTTCATCCAGTGGAAATGTAGCCGCAGAAGTCCGGTAATGATTCGCGGCTGTTTTTCGCCCAGGATGCGGCCATCGGGAAATACGGCGGGCAATTCGAGCACCGCGTCCCACAAACGCTGCAAATGATATTGAAACAGCAGGTAAATACAAAGCAGCAGCACCGGCGCAATCAGGTAAATTTCCGCCGTGGGAAGCGCGGCAGCGGCGGCTGAAGAATGCAGGAAGGGAATAATCGCCGAATCCGTCAGCAGTTGAGAGTCCTTCGTTTTCCAGATCATCAGCCATGAAAGAAGGCTAGCGGAGATCACCGCAGCGAACATACGCGCCGACGCTTGCGAGGCTCGCGAAAACTCCGCCAGCGCATCGAATTGCAGGATCTGCGCCGGCACGGACGCGTCACGCAGGTTCGTGCCGGCCAATTGCCGCGGCACAAGACCCATGGCGCTTTCAAGCGAAGCTCCCTCCAGATTCGCGCCTTCCAGATTCGCTCCCACCAGGCAGGAGTCCTGCAAATTCGCGCGCACCAGGCAAGCATCGCGCAAGTCCGCCAGTAACAGATCGGCTGCCTTGAAATTCGCATCTTGCAAATCGGCATACCGCAGATTGGCGCTGATCAGTTCCGTGCCTTCCAACTTGGCCTCGCGAAGATTGGCCTTCCTTCCCAGTGCGCCTCGCGAATCGAGCCATTCCTTGTGATTTCCGAGCGCTTCTTCCAGCGCCCATTCGCCGGCATCAATTCTCGCAGGACCCTCCGCGGTTTCTGTGGACTCCGAAGAAGGAATAACGATGGGATCGTCCGCCGCCGTTTCCATTTCGGTTTTTGCGAGAACGTCCGTAATCGTCGGAGGCAGGGATTCCGGAATTTCCGTCAGAGTCGGCGGCAGACCTTTCGCGGCAGGCTCGTCAGCAATTGATCGTACGGAAGCTTGAGAAGGATTCTCCGTTAGAGAGTCATCCTGGAATCCGCTGGCTGCATCCGGTACGAACGCGCCGGAGGGCATGCCGTAGATCTCGCCCAAGGGTTTTTCTGTTTGCTCGGCTTCTAAGGTCGGGTAGGGCTCGGGGCCGGCTCCCGCGGAACTCGTTGCAGAGTCAGCTTCGGTTACTCGGGAGGCGGCAGGAACCTCCGCTGCAGCTTCCGCTGGCGGCGTTGACGAGGGAGGATCGGATTCCTCTTCGCCAGAAGGTAAATCGAGAATTTCCGCCAAGGTCCGTGATGCAGGTCCCGCATATACAGTGCTGGAATTCGCAACGGGCGAGTTTCGTTCCCGCGGTATCTCGTCCGGATTCGAATCTTCCAAGAAATTCTTGATGAGGAATTCCTTCAGCTCTTCTTCGGAGGGTGGCTGTTCGCCAGAGCTGTGCCCGAGGCCTTCTTCAGCCAGAAGCTTTTCGGCTGCCACAACATCTGCCGTAGGCTCCTCGATTTGCGCGGTCCCTGCTTGCGCTCCGCCGGACGAGAAAAGCCGTTTGAAAATAGAAGCCATTGAAGAACCGATTGCCCCCGAGAAAGAAGTCGCGATCAGACGGCGTTTGCTGCTTCCTCTGCTTCATCAATCTTAGTCTGATTTAGGAGTCGCCCACAGAATCCTATCGCGGACGTTTCCCAAATCTCTCCTGTACGGTAGTGCAGCCGTTGGACAGCTGCCCAGGCGTCCTTTGGCGGAAAATCAAGCCAGGTGCGAAACGGCCACGCGAGGGCCTAATCGCACAGCGTCCGGTTCGTTACTCGCTTTAAGAAACTGGGCTGCGCGGGGGGCACTTTCCGCAGTATCCTTTAGTTGGGCCTGCTATCTTTTGGTGGTTGCCGGGAGGAACTGACCTTGGATGCTAAAGCGTCGCCTGCGCATAAGACGCAGACGCGGATCGAATCTGACAGCATGGGGAAAATTGAAGTCCCCGTGGACCGGTATTACGGCGCGCAGACCGCGCGCTCGTTGATTCATTTCGATATCGGTCGCGAAACCATGGCGCCCGAGCTGATACGGGCGTTTGGAATCCTTAAAAAGGCTGCGGCGCTCGTAAATCAGGATCTCGGGAAACTTTCAGCGGAAAAGGCTCGGCTGATCGTGCAAGCCGCGGACGAAGTGATTGCCGGAAAGCTTGACGAGCATTTTCCCCTTCACGTCTGGCAGACCGGCAGCGGCACGCAAACGAACATGAACGCCAACGAAGTGATTTCGAATCGCGCCATTGAAATAGCGGGCGGCGTGACGGGAAGCAAAAAGCCGATTCACCCGAATGATGATGTAAATATGTCGCAATCGTCGAACGATACGTTTCCTACCGCGATGCATATTGCCGCCGCGTCTCGAGTGGCTGAAGCTTTAATCCCTGCTGTCAGCGAACTGCGCGACGCCATCGATGCGAAAGCGCGTTCTTTTGCGAGCGTGGTGAAAATTGGCCGCACGCATCTGATGGATGCCACGCCTCTCACCGTTGGTCAGGAAATGTCAGGCTGGGTTAGTCTGCTGGACCGCGATATCGATAGGCTCCAGACGATACGTCCGGGCCTGTATGACCTCGCGATTGGCGGCACCGCCGTGGGTACGGGGCTGAATGCGCATCCGGAATTCGCGGAGCGCGCTGCAAAGAAGATTGCCGATCTCACTGGTTTGCCCTTCCGATCTCACCCCAATAAATTTGCCGCGCTATCCGCGCATGATGAGCTTGTTTTCGCCAGCGGCGCTTTGAAGACGCTTGCGGATTCGCTGATGAAAATCGCGAACGACATTCGCTGGCTCGCCTCCGGCCCGCGCGCCGGATTCGGGGAACTGGTGTTGCCGGAAAATGAACCGGGTTCCTCTATCATGCCTGGAAAAGTTAATCCCACGCAGTCCGAGGCCGTTACCATGGTAGCGGTACAAGTTCTCGGGAATGACGCCGCTATCGGGTTCGCCGGCTCGCAGGGGAATTTCCAGCTGAATGTTTTCAAGCCTGTGATCATTCACAATTTCCTGAACTCCGTGCGCCTTCTGTCCGACGCTTGCCGTTCTTTCACGCTTCACTGCATCGTTGGCATGGAATTGGATCACCAGCGCATCGCGCAAAACGTTCAGAATTCACTGATGCTTGTGACGGCTCTCAGTCCCAAGGTGGGCTACGACAAAGCTGCTGAAATTGCACACAAGGCTCATCATGAACATCTAAGTCTTCGCGAGGCCGCGCTAAAGCTCGGCTATCTGACCGCGCAAGAGTTTGACGAGCTGGTGCGGCCCGAAAAGATGACGCATCCATAGATCAATGTAGGCTTTTCCCAAGGGCACTCGAAAATCGCTGCAGCCGTTCTAGGAATATCCGCGATTCAGTTTCACATCGGCACAGATTTGCGTCGTCGTCGGAAATAGTTGTGTTTTGACAACGATTTTCTTTGACACTCCTTCGCTGTTTCAATACATTAAATCTCCTCTCCGTATTTTTCCTGATTCCCCCTTCCGTAGGAGTACCCATGAACATTCTTATCGCTGAAAATGAATCCGCGCTGGTCGGCGTGTTGCAGCGAGGCTTCGAGGCAGAGCACTATGCCGTTGATACTGCCAGTAGCGCTCATCAAGCAATTCCCATGCTTCAGGATCGGGAATATCACACAGCCATCATCGACCTTGATCTTCCTCCCACCGAGGGCATCGCAATTTTGGAGTTCGTTCGCAACAAATATGAGCATTTGCCGACTCTGGTTCTGACAAGTTGTGCCCGCGTGGCGGAGCGTGTCCATGCCCTTGATACAGGAGCGGACGATCTGTTGCAGAAGCCCTTTGCGTTTCCTGAATTGGCAGCACGGGTACGCGCGGTGATGCGTCGCGGGAGCCGGCTTCCGGAAGTCGTTTTACGCGTGCAGGATTTGGAATTGAATCGCGTGGAACGCACCGCCAAGCGCGCCGGCAGAGGGATTGTGCTGACGCCGCGCGAATTTTCCTTACTCGAATATTTAATGCAACAGCCCGGGAAACGTGCTTCCCGCGCGGAGATCGTCCGGCACGTCTGGAACCTTTCCGGCGAAACGGTCACGAACGTGGTGGACGTTTACATTAATTACCTGCGGAAGAAAATTGACGTGGGGGGCGATTGCAAACTGATCCACACGGTCCGAGGTGTCGGCTATGAGTTGCATTCAAACGCTCATTCGAGCAAGCGCTCTGCGAACATTTTATTAGCCGGAGCGGCTTCATGACCACGCCTGAAACCCTGGCGCTCGCAACGCCGGTCCCGGGCGATTTGTCTCCGAATTGCGTGGAAGCGGCGGGTGAGCTCGCGGGCCGCTCAAATCCGTCGCTGGATGAAGCGCAGCGCGAGCAACTCTTGCTTCGGCATTTGCCGCAAGTGAATTTTATCGCGCGGCGAATTCATAGCCGCCTTCCGCCGCAGGTGCTGCTCGAAGATCTTGTGCACGCCGGCGTGCTTGGACTGATGGATGCCATTGGGAAATACAATCCGGCCAAGAATGTTCAATTGAAGTATTACGCCGAGTTCCGAATTCGCGGAGCCATCCTCGATAGCCTGCGCCAGGTGGATTGGAGCCCGCGGACGCTGCGAAGCCAAGCTCGCCGACTGGAGCAAGCAGTCTTCGATTGCAAGGGCCGGCTTGGACGCGATCCCACCGAGACGGAGATTGCGGTGGCGCTCGAGATCAGCCTCAGTCAACTACAGCGTCTTCTCAGTGATTTGCGCGGCCTCGATGTCGGAAGCTTGCAGCCTGATTCAGACTTCGGAAACAGCGAAGAAGCGCTCCGCAGCTGCGCGAGCAAGGACGAAGAGGATCCCTACCACCAAACCTTGCGCTTGGAGATGCAGGGCTTGTTAACCGGCGCGGTTGATCAGTTGCCCGTTCGTGAGCGCGAAGTCCTGGCGCTTTATCACTTCGCCGAACTTACGATGAAAGAAGTGGGCGTGGCCATGGGCATCGGAGAATCGCGAGTCTCGCAGATTCATTCGAGCGCCATAATCCATCTTCGAGCGCGTTTGTTCGCGCGGCTTTACGGCAATCCCGAGGCGAAGTGTGTCCCGCTGATTGCGGCTGTCTCCCGGCAAAAGCGACTGATACGGGCCACCGCAGGCTCGGCTGAATCCCGGCAGAGATTAGCTGGGTGACCATGACTCTGCGTTACGAGGAAGGCGCCCGCGAAAGCGCGTCAGGCTTACTCAACGCGCAACAAAAGACGAAGGGCAGGTTGGGGAGTTACCGCTGATTCGGAACGGGCGTGGGCGCTACCGACGTGGGCGCCGGAGCGGGCGTTGCGTCTGGAGAAGTTGAAGGACCAGCCGCGATTTCCTGCACCACTTGCGCGGCCAACTTTTTGCTGACCGGGCACAATGTGTCGTTGATGCGGCATTGCGCGAGCGTAAGTTTGCATCCACAACTGCAACTTTCAGAATTCAGGCGTTTGAGCGCGGCCTTCCTTAATTCCGGAGTCAACCCCGTAAAATCCACGTCCGGGAGCTCGGTGGCGAGCGCTGCGTTCTTAAGGAAAATTTGTCCGGTGTCTTCGAATGTTTCGACCGTAGCTTCCACCGGCAGTCCGAGCAGCGAGCGCAACTCGGTCTCATACACAAAGGTGGGATACAGCCCCACGTGTTTCTGAACGATTTTGCTGTCGGTGTTCACCACGAAGGAAGTGGGAAGCGCGGGAACGCCGCCGTATTCCGTCAATAGTTCGCGGCTGGCCATAACGATCGGATAATTAACGCCTTCCTTTTCGGAGAATCGCTTTACTCGGCTGATGTCCTCCGGGTCGTCCATGGAAATTCCGACCACCTGCAATCGGTCTTTGTAACGGGCCTGCAGCTCGACCAGTTCAGGAATTTCTTCGCGGCACGGAGGGCACCAGGTGGCCCAGAAATTCAGGAACACGACTTTGCCATGCCATTCCGCGGTGGAAACGACGCCTCCGTTAATGTCGCGGACGAGAAACGGGGGGACAGCCTGCGGATTACTGGCGAATCGAATTACGCTCATACGATCGGACTGCGCCGTTGCAGTATTTTTCACAGAGGTAACGACGTGCGCCGGCTCGAGGTGCGCGCGAGCGTCGGGAATCCGACGTGCGGTGGATAGATTCGATCGTCCCGCGGCAATGCCGATCGCGATCCCCGCTAGCCCGGCAGCCAAGGCCAAAATCAAAATGAAAAACTTGTTCATCAGAACTCCGAATGCGTTTCCATTATGCAGCATGCGTGCGCGCCGAACAATGAGTTGCTAAGACTAATCGCAAAGGTAGGGCCGTTTCCGCAGCCGAGGGGAAGCCCACACCGATTCGGGACAGCGGTTCCCGAACTGGTTCCAAATCGGTTCGCGACGGCCCGGGTTCCATTTCAACGCGCAGGTTAAGTTGTTGAAAATGGGCAACACGCGTGCCGCGACCGCGGTGAAGCTTGGGCCTCCCACTTGCATATGGCAGAGCGTGGGTCGCGTTCCTACACGATCCGCACCGACTGGTACGTGGGGAGGAAGGGGCCCACTTATCGGGAGGAACGGGTCGTTCCCACCTGCCTCTGAGAGGGAAGCTAGGATGGATGACCCCATGGGCTTGCAGTCGCCTACTGCAAGTCCTAAGGAACGCGACCTTTGGGGCTCTCGATCCCAAGCGAGGGCCCCTTCTTTTTTCTCGTTTGCCGCGTAGCTCCTTTCACTTCGAAGGTCGGTCGGCCGCTCCACGATTTCTCCTGTTATAATCCACACATGACGTTAATGACCGCCACGTACGAATTGCAGGAGCGCCTCAAGCCGGAGCATTTTCGCGCGCTGGGCGAGTTCTCCAATACTTATGGGCTTCAGAAATTTCGTTACGACGAGAAAAAAAATCTCCTGCATTTTGACTACGACGCCTCTCGCCTGACAGACAACGTGGTAGAAAGTGTTTTGCGCCAAGCAAGAATCCCCGTGCTGCGAAGATTGGAAGCTGCCCGGCAGTAGCGTTTGAGCTGACGCTGCGGCGCAGGGGCTGATCTGAATCACAACTGGGTCACAACTGAGTCACAACTGGACCTTGCGGAGACGCAGCGCGTTCATGATGACGGAGACGGAGCTGAAGGTCATCGCGGCGCTGGCCAGAATCGGACTTAGCAGTAGACCGAAGAACGGGTAGAGTACGCCGGCGGCGATAGGCACTCCCACAGAGTTGTAGACAAATGCGAAGAAGAGATTTTGACGGATATTGCGCATGGTGGCGCGGCTGAGGATTCGCGCTCGCGCGATGCCGCGGAGATCGCCGCGAAGCAGGGTGATTCCAGCGCTCTCCATCGCGACGTCTGTTCCGGTGGCCATGGCGATGCCGACGTCGGCTTGCGTAAGCGCGGGCGCGTCGTTTACACCGTCGCCGGCCATGGCGACAACGTGGCCTTCGGCTTGAAGCTGCTTCACGATTTCGCTTTTTTGGCCGGGCAGGATCTCCGCGTGAACCTGGTCGATTCCCAATTTGCGCGCCACGGAATCGGCGGTCGCGCGGCTGTCTCCGGTGAGCATGATGATGCGGATTCCATCGGCGTGGAGTTTCGCGAGGGCTTCGGGCGTTGTTGATTTGACGGGATCAGCGACGCCGATAATTCCGATTGGGGCGTCGTCAACGGCGACGAACATTACGGTCTGGCCATCGGCTTCCAAGGACTTGGCCTTTTCTTCCAAACCTCCGGCAGGGGTTTTTATTTCAGCTAGGAGTGCGCGATTTCCCAGCGCGGTGTTTCTTCCATCAACTTTTCCGGTGACGCCTTTTCCGGTTTGCGACTGAAAATTGGCGAGAGTCCCGAACTCGCGGCCGCGCTGTTTAGCCTCCGCAAGGATGGCTCCTGCGAGCGGATGTTCGCTGCCGCGTTCGAGGGTGGCGGCAAATCGCAGAACTTGTCTTTCGTCCGAGCCGGTTGCGGCAATCACGGATGTCACGCGCGGTCGTCCCTCGGTCAGCGTGCCGGTTTTGTCCACAACCAGCGTGTCAACTTTTTCAAGGATTTCGAGCGCTTCGGCATTTTTCACCAGGATACCGGCGACAGCGCCGCGGCCTGTGCCGACCATGATGGCCATTGGAGTGGCGAGTCCGAGGGCGCATGGGCACGCGATGATAAGCACCGCGACAGCATTGAGCAGGGCGTGAGCCATCCTCGGCTCGGGACCATATATGGCCCAAACGATGAAAGTGAGTATCGCGACGAGAATCACCGCGGGGACGAAATATCCGGAGACGCGGTCAGCGAGTTTTTGCACTGGTGCGCGGCTGCGCTGCGCTTCGCTGACCATGCGCACGATTTGCGAGAGAAGAGTTTCGCTTCCAACGCGCTCGGCGCGCATTACGAAAGTGCCGGTGCCGTTCACCGTTCCGCCAATCACGGTTGCTCCTGTCGATTTCTCGACGGGGATGGGCTCTCCGGTCATCAGCGATTCGTCCACGGAACTTTCACCGTCGATGATGATGCCGTCCACCGGGACTTTTTCGCCGGGGCGCACGCGCAGCGAGTCACCGCGGTTGATGTGTTCGACCGGGACATCGATTTCGGTGCCGTCGGCGCGAACGAGGCGAGCCGTCTTGGGGGAAAGCTTTAAGAGCGAGCGTATCGCGGCGGAGGTTCGGCTGCGCGCGCGCAATTCGAGAACTTGGCCGAGCAGAACCAGGGCGGTGATGGCGGACGCGGCTTCGAAATAAATCGGGAGTCCGCCGCCCATGACACGGAAGGAAGCGGGAAAAATTCCCGGAAACAGGACGGCGAACACGCTGAAGACATAAGCCGTGCCGGTGCCCATGGCGATCAGCGTGAACATGTTGAGGCTGCGGTTGACGATAGACGCCCAGCCGCGCTCGAAGAAAGGCAAGCCGGCCCAGAGGACGACTGGCGTGGCCAGAACAAATTCCATCCATCCAATTGCGCGTGGCGACAAAATATTTTGCAAAGGCTGACCCGGAATGAGGTCGGACATCGTGAGCGCGAGTATCGGTATTGTCAGCGCAACGCTGGTCCGGAAGCGGCGCGTCATCGAAACAAGTTCGGGATTTTCGTCTTGGTCAGCGGCGGCGTCACGAGGCTCAAGCGCCATCCCGCAAATGGGGCAAGAGCCGGGAGCGCTGCGAACGATTTGGGGATGCATCGGGCAGGTGTACTCGACGCGAGATTCCGGTTGAATCGGAACGGCAGGTTCAAGCGCCATGCCGCATTTCGGGCACGCGCCGGGGCGATCTTGGCTGACTTCCGGGTCCATGGGGCAGATGTACTCTGCGGCCGGTCTTTCTTTTGGTCCGGCGGCCGGACTCACTTGCGTGGTCTTGATTTCACCTTGTGGAACGACGAAATCATTTCTATGAGTGGGAAGCGCTCGCGCGTCCAGATATTTTTCCGGCGCGGCGGCGAATTTTGCGGCGCAGCCCTTTGAGCAGAAATAGACGGTCTTGCCGTCGTGCGCGGATTGCGCCGCAGCGCGGTCTGGATCGACCGTCATTCCGCAGACGGGGTCCTTCTCCATGGTTTTTGTCGGCTTGCTCAGTTCGTCGGGCATGTGAGTAGATTAGATTCGGTGGCTCAATTTACGTCGCAGCTTACCTATTTTTCGTTGAGAAGGGTATTGATGTAGGCGGTTAGGTCGGGGCCGGTCCAGTCCTGGGCGCCGACGATTTTGCGGTCGAGGCGGCCGCTGCGGGTGATGATGTAGGTGTCGGGGTACATGGTGGTGCCGTAGGAGAGGGGAATTTCCTTACCGGGGTCGCGGTAGGTCGGAAAAGTGATGTTGTACGTCTTCAGGAAATTATCGTAGGCGGTAGCGTCTTCGTCCACGCTGATGCCCAGGACGGTGCCGCCGAGCGGGGCGATGCGGCGCTGCAACTGATTCAGGGATTGGGTTTCGTCAACGCAAGGAGGGCACCAGGTGGCCCAGAAATTCAGCAGGACGACCTTGCCGCGAAGGTCAGAAAGGCGCGTGGGCTTGCCGTCGAGGGTGTAGGCAAAGTCTTTGGCGGGGCGTCCGCGGAGGCTGGGTTCGCCCTGGCGGTAGTCGGGCCGGGCGAATAGGAATAGCAGGCCCGCGATAAACGCGAGGGCCACTCCTGTATTTAGTTTCCGTTTCAGTCCTTTGTCCAAGCGACCTATAATACGGGTATCCGCGAATTGAAAGCGAGCATTTTGCGCCATAACAACGCCGGCACCTACCATGACGGAGATCAACCAGTTCAGACAGGCGATGACAAGCAGCACAAAACTGATGCGAGAAGGACTGAACGAGCAAGCTCTCGGACTATTGGACGAAGCGATCGCGGAGGCTGTCAATCGGAGAGACGCCCTATGGATACGAGTGCTGTGTCGCCGCGCTTCGGTTGTGGCCAACTTCATGGGGAACTTCCAATTGGAAAGACAGTACCACGAGCAGTCCCTTGCAGTCAGTCCCGAGGACCCTCTGGCCCTCTACGGATTGGCCAAGGTTGCGCTTAATTTAGGAGAACTTGAAGTTGCGCAGCAGCATGCGAAGAAGTGTTATGAGGCGATTTTGCGGAGCGACGACGAAATAGTGAAACAAGGCCTTACTGATTTGGTTTTGAAGAATTGGCCTGAAGTCGCGAGGAAATAACGATGGTATCCGCCGTCATTCCGGCTCGAAACGAGGAAGCGTCTATCGCGCGCGCGGTGGAATCGGTGGCGGCGCAGGCGGAGATTGGCGAGGTGATTGTGGTGGACGATCAGTCCACGGACGGCACCGGCGCGATTCTGGCTGAACTTGCGTTGCGCATACCGAAACTGAGGATTTTGAATACGGGCGATGTGCTGCCCCCCGGTTGGGCCGGCAAGAATTATGCAGTGTCGATTGGGGCGGCAGCGGCAAAAGGGGATTGGCTGCTTTTTACCGATGCGGACACATTCCATCTGCACGGGTCAACACGGCGGGCACTTAGCGACGCTGTAGAACACGATGCGGTGCTGGTTTCCTACTCGCCTGAGCAAGAAATGGGTTCTATCTGGGAACGCGCGCTGATTCCGTTCGTTTATTGCCGGCTGGCGAACAAATTTTCGTTTGCGCGAGTGAACGATCCCGCACGGCCAGATGCGGCGGCCAACGGGCAGTTTCTGCTTTTGCTCAGAGACGTTTACGAAAAGCTGGGAGGACATACGGCGATTGCCGGGCAGATTCTGGAGGATGTGGCGCTGGCGCGTCGGGTGAAGAGCGCGGGTTACGGGATTTACTTTACCGCGCCGATAGGGACAGTGCGGACGAGGATGTACAGAAGGTTTGGCGCGATGTGGCAGGGGTGGACGAAGAATCTGTATCCGTTGATGGGTGGAAAGCCAACGGCGGTCCTGCTTGAGGTTGGAGATGTATTTCCGTGGGCTGAACTTTTCGTTTTTTCGTTACTGTGGATGGAATGGGCGCGAAGGCATGTTGCGTCGGCGTGGTTTTGGCCCGCTCTGGCGGCATTTCTGCTCTCTTGGCGAGTGTTTCGTTATGGAATCGAGCTTTACAGGAATCTGTACCCGGTCTCATACATCAAATATTACGTACCCGGTATGTGCCTCTATTGTGTTGCTCTTATTGCGTCCTGGTGGAAGAACACCCACGGAGCGGTACACTGGAAGGGGCGGGAATACCCGGCCAAGACTGCATGATACGAATCACACGCAAAGTGGAATTCTCGGCGGCGCATTTCTATCACAACCCGAATTTTTCGGCGGAAGAGAACCGAAGAGTTTTCGGCAAATGCAATAATCCGCATGGACATGGGCATAACTATGTGCTGGAAGTGACCATAGCGGGCGAGCCGGATCCGACTACGGGGATGGTTCTCGATTTGAAGGAGCTGAAAGATATTTTGCAGAAGGAAGTGATGGAGCGGATGGATCATCGTCACCTAAATTACGAGGTTCCGGAGCTGGCCGGGCAGATTCCTACCTGCGAAAATATTGCGGCGGTGATTTGGAAGCTGCTGCAGCCGAAGATCACGACGGGGAAGTTGGACCGCGTGCGGCTGTATGAGTCTCCGGATCTTTTTGTGGATTGCACGGCGGATGCGGCGAGTGGAAACGGGGCGCGGGCGTGAAAAGTTCGCTGACGAGACGGTATCGTTTTGCCGCTTCGCACCGGCTGCATACGACGAAATTGAGCGAGGCAGAGAACAAGCGCGTTTATGGCAAGTGCAGCAATCCGTACGGACACGGGCACAACTATGTGTTGGAAGTGACCATGGCCGGGCCGGTGAATTCGGAGACGGGGATGATCGCGAATCTTGGGGAGTTGGACGCGTTCGTGCAGCGGGAAGTGATTGAGCCGTTCGATCAGAAATTTTTGAATGAGGAAGTGGCGGAATTTCGGGGCGAGGCGGCGACGACGGAGAATGTTGCACGCGAGATTTTTCGCAGGCTGAAGAGTTTTCCGTTGGCGCGGCTCGAGCGGGTTCGCATTGAGGAAACCAGCAAGAACAGCTTTGAGATTGAAGACGAAGTGGATGAAGTTCGGGGATGAAGAGGAGCCAGGAAAACATGAGTGAAACAACGGAAATTATAATTCCGCCGGCGGCAGGGACGGAAGGGATCGCCGATCTGGTGCGCAAGATGATCGTGCTGCTCGGGGAGAACCCGGACCGCGAAGGGTTGCGGAGGACACCCGAAAGATTCGAGAAGGCGCTGCGCTTTCTGACCAGCGGCTACCGGCAGGATCCGGAGAAATTGCTGAACGGGGCGATGTTCAGCGTTTGTTATGACGAAATGGTGGTGGTGAAAGACATCGAAGTTTACAGCTTGTGCGAACATCACCTGCTACCATTTTTCGGGCGATGCCACGTGGCGTACATCCCGTCGAAGAAGGTGGTGGGACTGAGCAAAATCGCGCGGCTGGTGAATATGTTCGCGCGGCGTTTGCAAATACAGGAGCGGCTGACCAGCCAAATTGCGCAGTCGATTCAGGAGCACCTGAGCCCGGAAGGCGTGGGAGTGATCATCGAGGCGCGGCACTTGTGCATGGTGATGCGCGGGGTGGAAAAACAGAATTCGATGGCGACGACGAGCGCTATGCTGGGCGCGTTTCGCGAGAACAAGCAAACCAGGGATGAGTTTTTGGCGCTGGTGAATTCGCAGAAGCCGTGAATAGGGCCGCGACGAGACAGCTGGGCCGGTCGTCGGCCCTAGCGGCGAACTCAGGGTAAGCCCTTCTGCCGCTGGCGCGGCCTCAGGGTAAACGGGAATTCGCTTTGCGCTTGGGAGGCACTGTGCTAGCATTTTTGATGATCGAAGAAGAGATAAGAGCGTAGAGCAGGGCACGGCGATTCAGGGGGAGGGGCAAGTTGATGGAAGCTAAAGCGGAGTTGATCGAGCAGTTCCGGACGCACCCGAAAGATACAGGATCACCGGAAGTGCAAATCGCGTTGTTAAGCGAGCGCATCAGCTATTTGACCAGCCACCTCAAGTCCCACGCAAAAGATCACGCCTCACGGCGCGGGTTGATCATGATGGTCAACAAACGCCGCCGGCTGCTGGACTACCTGAACCGGCGCGACCCGAATCGGTATCGCGAGATAGTGGAACGACTCAGCTTGCGTAAGTAGCGCGGTTTCCTGAAGGAAGTTTGGAACTGCGTTGATGGATCGATAGTAATCCGCTCGTTTTTCTTCGCCATTGTCCTTCCTCGATGTAGTTCCCGAGAGTTGTCTCTCGTATCTGAAATCAGCCTCCGATGAATCGGAGAAAAAAGGACGTGTTTGATGTTTGAAAAAGTAAGTTTGGAAGTAGGCGGACGCACAGTAGTGGCGCGTTATGGAGATACGGTCGTGCTGGCCACGGCCTGCATGGACAGCAAAGCGACGGAAAAAGATTTTTTGCCCTTGACCGTGGATTACCGCGAGTACACCTATTCGGCAGGAAAAATTCCCGGAGGATTTTTTAAGCGCGAAGGACGACCCTCCGAGCGCGAGATTTTGACTTCGCGGCTGACCGACAGGCCGCTGCGCCCGCTGTTCCCGGAAGGATGGTCCAACGAAACGCAGATTGTTGCGATGGTGCTTTCGGCGGACAGCGAGAATGATCCGGACGTGATTGCGGTGACGGCGGCTTCCGCGGCGCTGTTTATTTCGAAGATTCCGTTTGAAAAGCCGATTGCGGCAGTGCGCGTGGGATTGATTGAAGGCAAGCTGGTCGTCAATCCGACGGTGGCCGAGCAAAAAACCAGCGCGATGAATTTGATTGTGGCGGGTTCGGACGAAGCAATTGTGATGGTGGAATCGGGCGCCCTGGAAGTTTCCGAAGACGTGGTGGCGGATGCCCTGGAATTCGCACATGGCGAGATTCGCAAGATCGTAGCTGCGATTCGGGAACTGCATAGCCGCGTGAAACCTCAGAAGGTTGCGGTTACGCCTCCTGCGTTTGACGAAGCGATGTACAAGCAGATGCAGCAGCAGTGGGGCGAGAAGCTGCGCGACGCAGTGGATACGCAGAAGCATCCGAAGTCGGAAAGCTACAGCCTGATTGACGGCATCAAGGTGGAAATCCTGAAAGCGATTCCGGAAGAGGACGAAGAAAAGCGCAAACTGGCGTACCGGGCTTTCGAGCGTTTGCGCGAAAAAATCTTCCGCGACGACATGATTGGGCGCCACCGGCGTCCCGATGCTCGCGCGTTTGATCAGATTCGCCAGATTACGTGCGAAGTCGGCGTGCTGCCGCGCGCACACGGATCGGCGCTCTTCACTCGCGGAGAGACGCAGGCCCTCGCAACGGCAACGCTAGGCACCAAGGAAGATAGGCAGCGGCTGGATCTGTTATTCGAAGAGGAAACATTCAAGCGCTTCATGTTGCATTACAATTTTCCGCCGTTCTCGGTGGGCGAAGTGAAATTCCTTCGCGGGCCGGGACGCCGTGAAATCGGGCACGGAGCTTTGGCCGAGCGGGCAATTGCGAATTTGCTTCCGCCAGAAACGGATTTTCCTTACGCCGTGCGCGTGGTTTCCGATATTTTGGAATCGAACGGCTCTTCGTCGATGGCTACGGTTTGCGGCGCTTCACTGGCGTTGATGGACGCGGGCGTTCCGCTGAAATCCGCTTGCGCGGGAATTGCGATGGGATTGGTGGTGGAAGGCGATAAGTACGCCATCCTGACCGACATCGCCGGCGCAGAGGATCATTACGGCGACATGGACTTCAAAGTTGCCGGCACCCGGGCGGGAATTACCGCGCTACAGATGGACATTAAGGTGAGCGGCGTCAGTATCGCCATGATGCGCGAGGCGTTGGCGCAGGCACGGAAAGCGCGCCTGCAGATCCTCGACAACATGGACGGCACGATTTCCACGGGCCGCGCGGAAATTTCCACGTACGCTCCGCATCTCTTCATGCTGAGTATTCCCACGGACAAGATTCGCGACCTGATCGGACCGGGTGGAAAGAAAATCCGGGGCATCATCGAAGCAACGGGCGTGAAGATTGACGTGATGGACGACGGCAAGGTTCACGTTTTCGCGTCGGGCGGAAAATCAGCGGAAGAAGCGTTGAAGATGATTCGCGACGTGACGGCAACGGCCGAGATGGGGAAGACTTATCTCGGAACCGTCGTGCGCATCGCGGAGTTCGGCGCATTCGTCGAAATTTTCCCGGGGACGGACGGACTGTTGCACATCAGCGAAATTGCGGAAGCGCGAATTCGCGCGGTTCGCGACGAGTTGAAGGAAGGCGACCAGATCCTGGTGAAGGTTCTCGCGATCGAGGGAAACAAGATCCGGCTGAGCCGCAAGGCGGTGTTGCGCGACCAGCGGCCAAAGGCTGAGTCGGCGACCGCGGAAGGGCACTCGTAGGTAGTTCTAAGACAGCGAGAAGCTAAACCGGAACGGAACAATGGGGAGGCGAGAAATCGCTTCCCCTTTTTCTTTTGTAGCGTCGGTCAGACTCGTTCGATTCGGGCGCCAATGTCGCGGAGCTTGTCTTCGATGCGTTCGTAGCCGCGGTCGATGTGATAGACGCGGTCGATCCAGGTTGTGTTGTCGGCTACAAGCCCTGCGAGAACGAGCGACGCGCTGGCGCGCAGGTCGGATGCTGTTACCGGGGCGCCGCTGAGAGGCGTGGGGCCGGTGATGATGGCGAGATTGCCGTCCACTGCGATGTTCGCACCCATGCGCATAATTTCGCTGGCATGCATGTAGCGATTCTCGAAGATTGTTTCGCGAACGTGCGAGACGCCGGTGGCTTGCGTGGCCAGGGCCATGAACTGAGCTTGCATGTCGGTGGCGAACCCGGGGTATTCTTCGGTGGTGACGTCGGCTGCTACTAGTTTTTTCGCAGCGCGCACACGCAGCTTTCCGTTTCCTTCGCACTTGATTTCCACGCCGCATTCTTTCAGCTTGTTCAAAACTGCGACCAAATGACTCGGCTCGCAGTCGGTGAGAAGCAAGTCTCCTCCGGTGATGGCTCCGGCGACGAGAAACGTGCCGGTTTCGATGCGGTCGGGGATGATGGCGTGCGTGGCGCCATGCAAGCTCGAGACGCCTTGAATGCGCAGCGTGGAGGTGCCGACACCTTCGATCTTTGCGCCCATTTTGATGAGGAGTTCGGCGAGATCAGTGACTTCCGGCTCGAGCGCGGAGTTTTCGAGGATGGTTTCGCCTTCCGCCAGAACCGCGGCGGTCAGAATATTTTCCGTGCCGGTGACAGTGATTTTCGGGAAGCGGAAAGTGGCGCCGCGCAGACGCTTCGCGCGGGCTTCCACGTACCCATGTTCGACGGAAATTTGCGCGCCGAGTTTTTCGAGCGCTTGAATGTGGATGTCGATCGGGCGCGCTCCGATGGCGCAACCGCCGGGGAGCGAAACGCGCGCGTAGCCGAAGCGCGCGAGTAGCGGCCCCAGGGTCAGGACCGAGGCGCGCATCGTTTTTACCAACTCGTAGGGAGCTTCCTGCAACGAGACGGTTTCTGCTTGGATGGTGAACTCGCTGGGAGGCAGGTCCGGGCTCTCGACGCGGCAGCGCATATGCGCAAGCAGCTTGGCCATGGTGATGATGTCGCGGACGTGCGGAATATTTTGTAGGGTTACGGGCTCGCTCGTCAGCAGCGCCGCGGCCATCGCAGGCAACGCAGCATTTTTCGCGCCGCTGATTCGGACGGTGCCTTCCAGTCTGCGTCCGCCCTGGATTTTGAATCGGTCCATGTTATTTCCCCTTGCGAGTTGTGCGAGGCTGATTGTTTCTTTGCGATTCGAGCGCTTGCCGCACATTGCCACCGGCTTGCTCCAACCGCCGGCGCGCGTCGCGCAGGTTTGCGCCGGTCTTGAGCATCACGAGAGCGACGGGCAAATCGTGTTGGGATTGACGCAACGCTCGTTGCGCGTTTGACACGTTCGCGCCGGTAGCTTCTTCGAGAATCCGGGCTCCTCTTTGCCGCAACTTCTGATTTGTCAACGCCACGTAGATCATCCAGTTTTCATAAACTCTGCCAAGCCGCACCATCGAAGCGGTAGAGAGCAGGTTGAGAACCATTTTTTGCGCCGTGCCGGCTTTTAATCGCGTGGAACCGGCGATAGCTTCAGGACCGGTGTCCGGCGCGATGGCGATATTCGCGGCGCGCGCTAGCGGCGACTTTAGATTGGATGTGACGCCGATTGTTGCCGCACCACGCTTCTTTGCAAACTGCAACGCTCCCAAAACGTATGGAGTGGTCCCGCTGGCCGCCAGGCCAACAACCACATCGCTGCGCCGAAGGCCTGCTTTCGCCAGGTCGCGCGCGCCGTTCTTTGCTGAGTCTTCGGCGCCTTCTACCGCGCCGCGCACGGCTCGCGATCCGCCGGCGATGATTGCCTGCACCATTTTCGGCGGCGTGCCGAAAGTCGGCGGACATTCGGCGGCGTCGAGGACTGCGAGACGTCCGCTGGTGCCGGCACCGACGTAAAAGAGCCGCCCTCCCTTGCGAAAACTTTTCACGATGGCATCCACGGCACGCGCGATTTTCGGCAACTCGCGACGGACTGCATTTGCGACGCGCGCGTCTTCGCGATTTAGAACGCGCAGAATTTCGAGCGTGTGCTTCCTGTCGAGCCCGCGAGTTCGCGGATTTCGCTGCTCGGTTTTTAACGGCTTCAAACGCAGCCCCTGGGAATGCTGAAATGATTATACCGAGGTCAGCGCCGCGTTCGCGGACTGCGACGAAATCTAAAAAGGATTGTGACGTTGGAGTTATTGGAGTTATCGAACCGCGCCAGGCTCGTTTGCCAGTCCCAGGGCTTGCAGGACGGCATCGTGGACGGCGGGGCGGAGCTGGCGGATTTGCTCGTTGGCGCGGGTGGGATTCACGCGATTGGTGAGCAGAACGATGAAAAGGCCGCGCTCGGGATCGATCCAAAGCGAAGTGCCAGTGAAACCAGTGTGGCCGAAACTGCTGGGCGAAAAGAAATGGCCGGAGGAAGACGGCTGGGTGACGACATCCCAGCCGAGCGTGCGGGCCGCGTCTCCAATTGCTTGGCGGGCGGTGAATTCTTGAATCGTGGCGCGCGCCAGCAGACGATGATGGGCGTAGATGCCGCCGTTCAAAATCACTTGCGCAAATATGGCTGTATCGCCCGCGGTCGAGAATAATCCCGCATGGCCGGAAACGCCGCCAAGGGCCCAGGCGTTTTCGTCGTGAACTTCGCCTTGCATCAGGCGCTTGCGGAAATCGAGGTCGTTTTCAGTGGGCGCAATCGTCGGCCACAATTTGCGCGGGGGATTGAACAGCGAAGCGTTCATGCCCAGTGGCTCGAAAATGTGCTCCTTCGCATATTCGTCGAGCGTGACGCCGGTGAGGCGCTGAACGATTTCGCCGAGCATGATGAATCCTAAATCGGAATACTCGACCTGAGTTCCCGGCTGGTGCACGAGTGGTTCGGCGAGCACGCGCCCGAGAACGGCGTCGTGACCTTTCGCTCCCTTGTAAAAATCGCGATGGGCGGGAAGGCCGGAATCGTGCAGGAGAAGATTGCGAATGGTGACGCGAGCGCGCCACGCGGGATCGGGATCTGATTTGGCGGCCGCAGCCCATTCAGGCAGATAGCGGACGACGGGCGTGTCGAGATCGAGACGCTTCTGCTGCATCAGGATCATCACCGAGGTGGTGGTGACGATCACTTTGGTGAGCGAAGCCATGTCGTACAGAGTGTTCGCGGTGACTACGGGAGATTTTGCGTCGCGCGTCAGTTTGCCGAAGGGGCGCACGATTAGCTGATCGCGAAATCCGACGGCTAGGACGCCGCCGGGAATTGCTCCGTCGGCGATGGCGCGATCCATCACGTCGAAGGCAGGTTTCAGCCGGGCGGCCATGTCGGAAGGCGCGGGCTGAAGCGTCATGGGATTCGACGCGGTGCGAATGCCATCGCCGCGTTTCACAGTGCCCGGAACGGTGACTGGAATTTGTCCTTGGGTTGCGACTTGGCCAAAAAGGGCGCGGACGGCGGCGCGCTGCGATACATCGTTGGTGGAAAATTCGGCGAGCCAAGTCTTCGCGTCAGGGAAACGTTCGATCAGGTATGGGCTGCCGAAGGACATCACGACGACAGGTTTTCCCGTGGCGAGGATTTGATTCACGAACGCGCGCTGATCGTCAGGCAGGCCCACGCTTCCTTTGCGATCGGCGACGCGCACGAACAGGGCGGCGATGGCCACGTCGTAGCTCTCGGGAGGTGGAAGCTTCAACGCGCTAGCGGTTGAGAACTGGGTGTCGGCGCGCAAAGCTTTCAACGAATCCACACGCCAGCGAATTTCGGGTTCGATCGTTTCGCCGGGATAGGGATCGGGATCGGCAGAGAGCGAGACGAGCAGGACACGGAGCGGACGGGTTGCGTCCAGCGGCAAGAGCTTAGCGTTGTCGCGCAGAAGAGTTACGCCGCGATCCGCGACAGATTGAGCTTGTGCTGTATATTCGGGCTTGGCAAATTTTTCGTTCAGATGTTCGACATCGACGAGGCGATCCTTGTCGAGTCCGAGACGGGACTTGGCTTGCAAAATGCGGCGGACGGATTCATCGATGCGCGAAGCGGAAATGCGGCCGGATTCTACGGCTGCTTCGAGTGAAGCCATGGCAGCATCGGGAACGGGAGGCATCAGAAGCACGTCGGCGCCGGCTTCCACCGCTCGCACTGCGGCATCGCCGGGCGCGTACATGGAGGTTACGCCGCCCATGTCCATCGCGTCGGTGACGATGAGACCTTTGAATTTCAATTCATCGCGGAGCAAGCCGGTGAGAATGTTTCGCGAAATGGTGGCGGGCACGGCTGGGTCGGATTCGTACGCGGGGACATTCAGATGGCCGGGCATCACGGAAGCGGCGCCTGCGGAAATCGCGGCGCGGAATGGAACGAGCTCGGTGCTTTCCAGTTCCTTTCGGTCACCGGGAACTTTGGCGAGCGAAAGATGCGAATCCACGCTGACGTTGCCGTGGCCTGGAAAATGTTTCGCGGCGGCCAGGCAGCCGTTTTCCTGCACGCCGCGGATGAATTGCGAAACGTACTCGGCGACTTGCTGAGGATCCTCGCCGAACGAACGGATATTGATGATGGGATTGTCGGGATTATTGTTTACGTCGGCGTCGGGAGCGAAAATCCAGCGCACGCCGGCGGTGCGGGCTTCGAGCGCTGTCACTTTGCCGATGGTGTAAGCGGCTCGCGGATCGTTGGCTGCGCCTACGGCCATGGCGGAAGGGAAGGACGTGCCTTCGTCGATTCGCATTCCTGTGCCGGATTCAAAATCCGCGCCGATGAGCAGCGGCGTTTTCGCGTGCCTTTGCAAATCGTTGGTGAGGACGGCGGTGGGATAAACCTGACTGCGCTCGATGCCGAGCGGGCCGCGTTGCGTGCCGAGGATGAATCCGCCGACGTGATTTTCTTCCACCTGGTGCAGCAAATCTTTGTAGTCGGCGCTTTCGGCGGAGGTGAAGACGCCGAAATAATAGGGCATCAGCATTTGGCCGAGTTTTTCGCGCAAGGTCATTTTCTTGAGCGTGGCTTCCACCCACGCTGCGTTGGCGGCGGGCTGCCGGGGATTTTTCGGGGAAGTTTTCTGCGCGCGGCTGGAAAGTGTCATGAGAAGAAGGACGAACAGTGCGGAAAGGCCGAGTTTACGCATCGCATTCGCCGAAGGCCTTCCATGTTGACGCCTGCATCCCGCGGCTGTATATAGCACACGGTTCTATGAGGCACAACGAATCGTCCCCGAGCGTGTTTCGTATCCGTTCTCTCCGCATTTTTTTGCTGGGCACAATTTTGGCCGGTATTTTCCTGGGATTTGGCGCTCCGGCACGGAACGCATCGCCGGGCAAGGCGGACTCGCGTGCCAAGCCCGGAATCGACGTGCTCGAGGACGAAGGCTTCGCTTCACTGCGAGGCAAACGCGTCGGAGTGATTACAAACCAGACCGGAGTTGACTCACGCGGCCGCCGGACGATTGATCTGCTGGCGAAGGCGGACGGAGTAAAGCTGGTGGCGATTTTTAGTCCGGAACACGGGATCGCGGGTAACGCGGATGCTTCTGTGGTGGCGAACACAACTGACACCGCGACGGGGCTGCCGATTTACAGCCTGTATGGAGAAACGCGCCGGCCAACCGATGCGATGCTGGAGGGGATCGACGCTTTGGTGTTCGATATACAGGACGTGGGCGTGCGCTTTTACACTTACGTGACGACGATGGGCTATTGCATGGAAGCAGCGGCGAAACACAATATTTCGTTTTGGGTGCTCGACAGGCCGAACCCGCTGGGCGGGGAAATCATCGAAGGGCCGATGCTCGACGCTGACAAACTGTCATTCGTAGGATATTTTCCGATGCCGGTGCGGTATGCGATGACGCTTGGCGAGCTGGCGCGAATGTTCAACGCGGAAAATAAAATCGGCGCGGATTTGCACGTGGTTGAAATGAAGAATTGGCATCGCCGCGATATGTATTGGATGACGGGCCTTCAGTGGATTCCGCCTTCGCCCAATTTGCCGACGGTGGCGAATTTGGTTCCTTATCCGGGGATCGAGATTCTGCAGGCGGGCGGTGTGTCGGTTGGGCGCGGCACCGATTCCGCATTTCTGGAATTTGGCGCGGCATGGATTTTCCAGCACGACCTGGTCGAGAGATTGAAAAGGCGCTCGATTGCGGGAGTGCATTTTTCAGCGCAGTCTTTCACTCCCCAGACAGGACCGTATGCCGGACAGGTGTGCCACGGCGTCAAACTGCAGATTACCGATCGGGATGATTTCGAGTCCATGCTCATGGGGCTTGAAATTGCGGAGGCCTTACGCCGTCCGTATTCGAAGCAGTTTCAGATTGCGAAAATGATCGAGCTATTGGGGTCGGAATCGACGGTCAAGCGGCTGGAAGCCGACGATAATCCCAAGGACATCGTCGCGGGTTGGGCGCCAGGGTTGAAAAACTTTCGGGCGATGCGTGCGAAATATCTTATCTATCGTTAGGCGGCAGTGCCAAGGCGCGGTTCGTTAGGGATGAGGAAATTTCCGCAGTAGCGTGAAAGATCGATGCGAGCCGATAGCCAATCCGAAGGAAGTGCGCGGCCTAAAGCGTGGCTGGCTTGGAGCAGCGGCAAAGACAGCGCTTGGGCGCTGCACGCTGTTCGGCAAAGCGGCGAATTTGAAGTTGTAGCGTTGCTGACGACCGTGAATCAGAAGTATGCGCGCGTGGCCATGCACGCGGTAAGAGAATGCCTGGTGGAGATGCAAGCGGCTGCGGCGGGGCTTCCGTTGATAAAGGTGGAGATTCCGTCGCCTTGTACGAATGAAATTTACGAGCGGGCAATGGGCGAAGCGATGGCGCGCGCGCGGGCTGAAAGCGTTTGGCATGTTGTGTTCGGCGATCTTTTTCTCGAAGACATTCGCGCGTATCGGGAGAAGCAGCTTCGCGGTTGCGGGATGACGCCGGTTTTCCCGCTGTGGTGGCGCAATACGCGGGAGCTTGCCGAAGAAATGATCGCGCACGGTCTTTCGGCTTACCTGACGTGCGTGGATCCTCGCAAGCTCAACCGCTCGTTCGCCGGACGAAGATTCGATGTGGATTTTTTGCGTGAGCTTCCGACTGATGTGGACCCGTGCGGCGAAAACGGGGAGTTTCACACGTTCGCAAATGGCGGGCCGATGTTCAAGCAAGGTATACCGGTCACGGCGGGCGAGATTGTGGAGAGAGAGGGATTTGTTTTTGCGGATTTTCTTCCGCGCGCGACGGCGGCAGGCAGGCACTGATGCGGATTTGTTCTTTATTGCCTTCGGCTACCGAAATCCTATACGCGCTAGGTCTTGGCGATTCCGTTGTCGGAGTGACGCACGAATGCGATTTTCCGGCGGACGCGGCGAAGAAACCTGCATTGATACGGCCGCGAGTGGATCCGCATGCTGCGGCGGCTGAAATTGACCGGCAAGTGATCGAACTTGTTGCGCGCGGCGAAAGTATTTACGCGGTGGACGGGGAATTGTTGGGCTCGTTAGCTCCGGACCTCATTATCACGCAGGATCTTTGCCACGTTTGCGCGGCTTCGCCCGACGATTTGGCGACGGCGCTTACCCGGCTGCCGACGAAGCCGCGAGTGCTCGCGCTGACGCCGCATTCGTTGCGCGACGTTTGGGACGACGTGCGGAGGATCGGCGAGGCGACGCAACGCCGACGGGAAGCGCAGGCGCTTTCGATTACGCTGGAGCAGAGGGTCGCAGCGATAGAAGCCAGGGCTGCGCAGGCTAAGACGCGGCCGCGAGTGCTTTGTCTCGAATGGCTCGATCCATATTACGTCGGAGGACATTGGGTGCCGGAAATGGTGGCGAAGGCGGGAGGGCAAGATGTCTTGGGCCGCGCGGGAGAGGCCTCGTTCCGAGTTACAGCGGAACAGATTGCGGCGACGGCAGCGGAAATAATCATCGTGATGCCGTGCGGGTTCGGTGTCGAGCGTGCGGTCTCAGAGTACCGGGCGACGAAATTCCCGGACGGATGGGCGGATTTGCCGGCGGTGCGCGAGGGGCGCGTTTTCGCGATAGACGCTAACAGTTATTCAGCGCGGCCCGGGCCGCGACTTGCGGATGGAGTCGCGATACTCGCACACTTATTTCATCCGGACTTATTCCCGGCTTCGCCACCAGTAGGTTCGTTCCAGAGATTCTAACGGTCGCGAAAAGCTAATCGGCGGTGTTCTCCGTTTGTCCCCGCCACAAGCGGTAGAAAAATAATCCTGACAGAATCATCGCCAATCCGATCGAAGATCGAACGGGACGCTGAATCCAGATGTTGATCGTAAGCGCAAGCGCGCCCGCAACGAACAAGCCGGGCACGACCGGATAACCCCATGTGCGGTAGGGGCGCTTCATGTCCGGCTCTGTTTTCCGGAGGCGGAACATGGCTACCACTGAAAGCGCGTAGAAGATCCATGCGGCAAAAACGAATAGGGAAGTTAGGTCTTCGAAAGTTCCTGTAAGCGCCATCAGCGCCGCGAGTGTTCCCTGAAAAATTAGAGCGCCGCCGGGAGTGCGGAAGCGGCGGTTCACGGTGCCTGTGACGCGGAAGAACAATCCGTCGCGGGCCATCGCGAATGGCACGCGCGCGCCGCTCATGATCGAAGAATTGAGAGTGCCGAGCGCGGCGACGATCATCGCGAGCGTTATCCAGAATGCCGCGCCCGGTCCCGCAAAACTTTCCACCACATCGGAAGCAACGTGCGGGGAACTCGCGACGCTAGCGAAAGGAAGAGCGTAGAAACATACGGCGCTGAACAGGAGATAAATTACGGCGACGAGAATCGTTCCGCCGGCCAGCGCGCGGGGAAAATTTCGCTCGGGATTCTGGATTTCGGAGCCGACGCGGTTGAGATCTTCCCATCCGTCGTAAGCCCAGAGCGCGGCAGCGAGCGCGGCGAGGAAAGCCGTCAATGTGCCGACACTCGTTTGCATCGGCCAGAAAGGATGAAAGTGCGATATGTTTCCGTGGCCGAACCAGAAACCTGCCGCAACAATGGCGAGCACGGCGGCGACTTTAAGTAGAGTGAGAGCAACTTGCACGCGGCCGCCGAGACGTACACCGAGATAGTTAATGACGGTGAAAAGAATGATCGCGCCGGCCGCCATGGGCTGCGAACGTGTGAATACAAAATCGTAAGGCGCGCCGCTAAACGGAAGCGTGAAATGCCAAGAAAAAAGGGGAACCGCGAGCGCGGGAATCAGGAAACTTGTAAATCGCGCCAAGCCTGCAGCAATCGATGCGGCGGAACTCGATTCGCCTACTGTGGAATGCATCCAGCCGAAAAGAAAACCCCAGACGGGGCCCAGGCCTCTGCGCAAGTATGCGTACTGTCCGCCGGCTTCGGGCATCGCCGCGCCGAGCTCGGCGAAGGAGAGAGCGCCAAAAAGCGAAAGCAGTCCACCGGCAATCCATGCGGCATAGACCACGCTGACCGAGCCGCCGACGGCGGCCATTTCGCCCGGCTTCAGAAATATTCCTGTGCCGACCATGGTGCCGACCACGATGGCTGCTGCAGCCCAGGGGCCCAGGCCGCGTATCAGATCGAGGCGTTCCTTCGGATGCGGGCTGGTTGCGATAAATTTCTCCTCGACGAAAAATTAAAACTTATAGCGACTGTGGCGCGCGGACTTCTTTGCTCGCGCCGCTCGGGAACAGACTTGCCAGCGAACCGACGGCGAACGTGATTACCGTTCCGACGAGCACGTACCAAGTGAACGCGAGCGGCGTCAGACGCCAAATTGCGATCATGGCCGCTAGTCCACTAACAAAGCCGACGAGCGCTCCCGTTTCATTTGCGCGGCGATTCCAAGTGCCGAGCAAAAACACTCCGAGTGTCGCACCGTAGGTAATCGATGCGATCGTTAGGCCGGCCACTAGCACCGGACCCCAGCGAATTAGGCCGAGAAGTCCGAGCACGATGCCCCAGACCAATGTGAGTTTGCGTGAGCGAACAAGAGACCCCGCCGCTCCTTCGTTGCGACGCGCGCTCAAGTCTATGATGCTGGAGGAAGCGAGCGAGTTCAACGAGCCACTTGCGTTCGACATCGCAATTGCAAAGATGGAAGCGAGCACGATGCCGGCGAGACCCACCGGCATGTGGTGAACGATGAATTCGGGATAAACCTTGTCGAGATCGCCGCCCGGTATTGCGAGGACGAAATGCTGGGCGTAAACGAACAGCATGACGCCCAGAACGAGAAACAGAGAGAATTGGGCAAAAATAATCACGCCGCTTGCAAGCAACGCGGTTTTGCTGTCACGCTCGTTGCGCGAGGAAAGAAGGCGCTGGACCATGGTCTGATCCGTGCCGTGGCTTGCCATGGTTAGGAACGTGCCGCCCAGAAGACCGGACCAGAACGTGTAACTCTTCGTAAGGCTGAAGGCGAAATCGAAAATAGTCAGTTTTCCGCCTGCTGCTGCGGCCGCCTGCGTCACCGTGGGCCAGCCGCCGGGAATTTTGTGCAGCAAGAGAAAAAATGCTGCGATGGAACCTGCCATGTAGAGCGCGAACTGAATCACGTCGGTCCAGATCACGGCGCGCATTCCGCCTTCAAAGGTGTAAAAAATCGTGAGCGTAGCAATGATCAGTATGGAGGTTCGTTCGCCGGTGCCAAACGCCACGCTTACAACTTTGCCGATGGCGGAAATTCGGACGCCCTCGGCGAGCGCGCGCGTGCAAACAAACACCACTGCTGCCGCCGACTTTATGCGCGGGCCGAAACGCTTCTCCAGAAGCTGGTAAGCCGTGTAGAATTCCCCCTGGAAATACTGGGGAACCAGGACGACGCACAGAATCACGCGGGCGACCAGGTAGCCGAGCACGAGCTGAAGGAATCCCAGATTTCCGCCGTAGGCGATTCCGGGCGTCCCGATAATCGTAAGCGTGGAAGTTTCCGTGGCGACGATCGAGCAGGCGATAGCCCACCACGGCGCGGAGCGGCCGCCCAGGAAATAATCGCGCAAGTTTTGTTGGCCGCGGCGAAAATGGGCGCCGAAAAGAGTGATGCCCACGAGATAGAGCGCAAGAATCGCGAAGTCGATTGGGTTGATTTGCATTGTGCCGCGCGAGTTGAGTCGCGATGCTAACTGCCCGCTTCGAAAACTGTCAAGCACGGTGGAGAATATGCGAGAAACGGATGCGCCTCCGGGCGGAGCTTACTATCTCGGCTTCGACGGCGGCGGCACGAAGACAGACTGCTTTCTGATTGACGCCGAAAGTAAAGTGCTGGCACACGCGACGGCCGGGCCTTCAAATCCGATTCGCGCTGGATACGCGAAGGCGTGGTTCACGCTGAGCGACGCCGCGGATCTGGTGCTCGAACGGTGCCATTTGAAATCGAGCGACATTCGCGGAATTTGCGCGGGGATCGGAGGCGCTGGGCGCGACGCAGTAGCGAGGCGCATCGCGGTATTCCTAGAGCGCGGATTTCCGGAAGCTGCAGTGATGGTGACCACCGATCTCGAGATTACGCTGGAAGCAGCGGTGGGTGGCGGCGAAGGAGTGATTCTTGTTGTGGGCACCGGTTCGGCTGCCTATGGACGCGATGCGGAAGGGCATATCGCGCGCGCCGGCGGGCGCGGGCCTTGGTTCAGCGATGAGGGGAGCGGTTTTGACATCGGGCGCCGCGCTTTGGCGGCAGTGGTTCGCGCCGAAGAGAAACGCGGGCCGGCAACGGCGCTCTCTCAGAAAATGTTGCATTGGTTGGGATGTAAGGACTGGAGCCGGGTGCTCGACTGGGTGGTAAAAAATCCCGACGACGTTTTCCCGCGCATCTTTCCACTGGTTGCCGATCTGGGAGATCAAGGCGACGCAGTCGCGTGCGAAATACTTTCGGGCGCCGCGGAATCGCTGGCCGAGTTAGTCGCGAGCGTGCTTCGGAAACTTGACATGCAGGATCGCGAAGTGCCTGTGGCGAAAAGCGGCGGCACGATCGGGCGCAGCAAATTTTTCGACGGCGCGATCGAATCCGAGTTGGCCAGAGTTGCGCCACGTGCTAGTTTGGTCACGCTGCATGTGAAGCCGGCCGAGGCCGCGGCGAGAATGGCGATTCGCCTGCCGAAACGAAAGGCCCATGCCGGATGAAGGAGCCGCTGCCCGTTTGCAGCGCGCTCGGTCTGCCTCGGGTGACGATCTGGATCTGCTGATCCACGAAACGGACGCGGAAACTCTGCTAGCCCTGCTCGAAAATCCAAACATGCAGGAGCCTCACGTCAGCCGGTTGCTCGAACGGCTCGACCTTTCTACTGAACTGCTCGCCGCGGTGGCCAAGGAAGGGAAATGGACTTCCAGCGAGAACATCCGGCTCAGGCTCGCTCGCCATCCGCGAACTCCGCACCGCATCGCAATCGCCATGGTGCGACAGCTTTATTTGTTCGATCTCGTGCGGCTCAGTTTGCTGCCTTCGGCTCCGGCGGACATTCGCCGCGCGGCCGAAGAATTTATTCTTACACGCGTGCCGCATATTCCCATTGGAGAAAAGCTGACTCTCGCGAGGCGTGGCCCACCACGGGTGGCCGCTGCGGTGCTGGCCGAGGGACATCCGCAAGCTGTGAAGCTTGCGCTGGCGAATTCGCTGCTGACGGAAAGCCAGGTGCTGAAAGTTCTGGCGAAGCCTGAGATTCCGGCGCGAGTGGTGACGGCTATCGCGCAACACGCGAAATGGTCCTTGCAGTACAATGTGCGCGCGGCTCTCGTTCGGCATGCACACACGCCAGTGCCGGCGCTGCTTCAATTTCTTCCAGATATCACGTCGCGCGATTTGAAGGACACTTTAACGCTCGAAACAGTTACGCCGCACGTCCGAAAATATATTCAGCAGGAATTGGCGCGACGCGCTGACGATGCGAAGCAGGGCGGTCTCTAGGATGGGCTAGGGGCGGACGCGAGGAGAGAATGGCGAATAAGAAAACTCAAGTGCGCATGATCATGATTCTGGCGGGGGTCGCGTTCATCGCATTGCTTGTCTATCTTTCGGCGCGGCAAAATCAGAATCAGTACGAGGTTTGCGTTACGTTCAAAGGCGCGATGCACTGTTCGACCGCGGCGGGCGCGACGCAGACCGAAGCCATTCGCAGCGCGCAGGGAATTGATTGCGCCATGCTCGCGAGCGGCCGCGACGAAAATATGGTTTGCCTGGACGTTCCGCCGACCAGCACCCGCCCGGTAACAAAATAGAAGTTATTTGACCTGTTCGAGTTCCTGGGCTGCAGAGTTGATCAGCGCGGCTTCGCTTTCGAGCACGGCGGAAACGCGAGTGATCTCGGAATTGGCTTCGTCCCAATGTTTTTGCTCGATGGCCTCGCGTACTCCGGGGATCGTTTTTGCGCCGTAACCGGAATAGACGCCGGGTGCGTCGATCATGTGTTTGTACCAGGGACGGCGGAGGAGGCCTTGCTCAGTGGTGAGCCGGCGTTCACTCTGCATGAGTTTCTGGTTCAAGTCTTGAAGCGTCGCGGCGGGAACTCCGGCGGTCCAGGCTTTTGCGAGAGCGTCATGGTAACGCTGGGCGCTCTGCGTAAGAGAATCGGCCGCGTTGTCGAGCGGCGCGAAATTCAGATGCGGCGGAACGTCCAAGCGCGGCGGAGCGACGGTTGGATGGCGCGGATCGTTCGTGGCGGAGAAAAGTCCTTCGTCGAGATTTTTGTTGCGTTCGATGGCCTCGTCGCGCGAAGTGTCCGCAAGTTTTTTTAGTTGCTTCAAGTAGAGATGGATGGTGTCGGCGAAGTCAGTAAATTCAAAGGGCAGCAGGTCGGAATCGGCCAGACGCATGATTGCAGTGCCGGCAGTCTGCGAAAGAGCGCGGCCGTAGGCGAAGTCAGTGTCACTGAAATGTGTGTACCAGTAAAAGTCGTCGTAAATGGAATGGTAGATTCCACTGTTGTCTTCGCCACCGTAGCCCAAATTCATGGAAGCGATGCCGAGGTGATCGATGAAAGCGGTGTAGTCGCTGCCGGAACCTAAGGCGGACATACGCAGGTCCGCGCGCTGGCGGATTTCCTTGCGGTCCTCATCGTTGTGCGCCCGCTCGATCGCGCGGAAGAAAGATCGTTGTCGAACTGTAAGCTTGGTCTCCGGGTCCTGAATATCGCGGGTGACGCCGCTCATGAAACGTTCGAGCGATTGCGAACCGCCGGCAAAAAAGTAGCCGCGGCCGTTGCCGTCGCTATTGATGTAGGCGACGCCGTTCTGCTTAAGCTCTTTGTCGTGAGCTTCGGCCCACTCGGTCGAGCCGAGAAGGCCCTCTTCTTCGCCGTCCCATGCGCAATAAACGATGGTGCGCTTGGGGCGCCAGCCTTGTTTCACCAATTCTCCTAGGGCGCGAGCTTCTTCCATCATGGCCACTTGGCCGGAGATGGGATCTTCGGCGCCGTTGACCCAGCCGTCTTCGTGATTGCCGCGCAGAACCCATTGATCGGGCTGCTCGGTTCCGGGGATTTTAGCGACGACATCGTAGAGCGAGACCATATCCCAGTTGAACGCCAGCTTCAGGTGGACCTTTGTGGCGCCCGGGCCGACGTGATAGGGAATGGCGAGAGTGCCGCGCCATTCTTCCGGGGCCATGGGACCTTCGAGCGCTGAGAGGAGCGGCTTCGCGTCACCGTAGGAAATCGGCATGACGGGAATCTTCGTGAAGGAAGGATTGTCCTTGATGGGGATTCGCTTGGCGTCGTGAGTGGCGCCGACGCCGGGAGTGAGCGGGTCACCGGGATTCGTGGCGGGGAAATCCAAGACGCTGCCGCGCTGAACGCCGTCGGCGGGTCGCATGGGGCCCTTGGGGAAAACGTCTTCGACGGAATAGCCGTCGTCACGCGGATCGGAATAGATCAGGCAGCCGATGGCGCCGTGTTCTGCTGCGACTTTGGGTTTCACGCCGCGCCAGGCTCCGCCATAGCGAACGATGACGATTGCGCCTTTCACGGAAACACCCAGGCGGTCCAATTTTTCGTAGTCCTCAGGCACGCCGTAATTGGCGAAGACGAGCGGGGCGGTGACGTCGCCGTCAATCGAATAGGCATTGTAAGTAGGCAACTGTTCGTTTTGCTGATTCGACGTAGGGTCGGCGGAGACGGGCGGCTCCTGAAGCTTGGGTGTGAATTTTGTGGGCGAGACCATTTCGAGGACGCGCTCTTTGGGAGTGGGGAAAAGCACTTCGAAGGTTTCGATGTGGGCGTCCCATCCCCAGGATTTGAACTGCGAAAGGATCCACTCGGCGTTTTGCTTGTCGTAAGCGGAGCCCAAATGATGAGGGCGCGCGGTGAGGCGCTGCATGTAGGCGCGCTGATTATCGGCAGTGGGAATTGCGCGGAATTTTGCTTCCCAATCGCGCTCGGCCGTGGAACTCGCGTGGGTAAAACCCTGCAGAGGCTCTTCATCGGCGCCTGCGGGAATCAAGAAACAACAGACAGCCAGAAGCGTCAGGATTGCAAAGTTTCGCATGCGGGCTCCCTCTTTTTGCTTGTCGGGCATCTTTCGGAACATCTTTCGAGACATCAGGCGGAGCAGGTTACCGCAAAGAAATGCGAAAACCAAATATTCCACGCGGAATTGACACGAGGCTTTCCACTGCATAGCATCGAGATGAAATGAAAAAGGCTTCTGCATGACCCATTGCCTGAACTGCGGATCCGAGCGGGACGCGGATATATGCGAGGCGTGCGGCTTGAATTCGACCGCGGCGGAATTGACACTGCGGCAAAAGCTTTTGAACCGCACGGCGATCCTTCTGGTGGGCGGGCTCGCGCTGGTGGCGGCCAGCGAACGCTATCCTGCTCTGGAACTCGACGGAATTCTAATTTTCACCGGCGTGCTTTTTTTTCTTACACTGGGCTTGGGAATTTTGGTTGAGAGACGCGCGTTGCGGCACCAGGAAGTGGAAGCTTTGAAACGCATCTATTACGGACTGGTTCCGCTTCCGTGGCTTCTCGCGATTCTGCTGCTTGGAAATGGGGCGCTCGATCGCTATCCGGTGCGCGCGGAGCCGGCTCGAGTGATTTCGAAATTCTCGATGTCCGGGCCGGTGCCGAACCGCCGCCTGATCGTTACGTCCTGGCGCGGAGGACACCGTTTCGAACGAATCCCCGTGGATCGCGGCGATTTCGACCGCGTCAGCCGGGGGGATATGGTGGAAGTGCAAGTGAGAGAAGGACTGGTGGGGATTCCGTGGGTTGCAGGAGTTTCGCTGCAGTGATTCGTTCATCGCGCTGGGGGAATTAACACATCGTGCGACTGCCGGAATCCTGGACCGATCGCTTCACTTTTCTCGAAGCTTTCGAAGAAGATTGGGATCCGATTCCGCGGGCGGCGCTGGTCGCGTGGGTTATTTTCTATTTGCTGTTTCTGTACCAAGCGGCACGCGGGCAGGGAATTTTGCTGCTGATCGACGGCGTGTTCGTCCCGATTCACGAAGGCGGCCATCTGCTTTTCCGATTCTTCGGCGAATTTATTATGGTGGCCGGCGGGACGGCGATGCAAATGCTCGTGCCGTTCTGGCTCGGGCTTTATTTTTTCTTTCGCCGGCAACCCCAAGGCGTGGCGTTTTGTTTATTTTTTATGTTTGAGCAATTTCTTCCGATCGCGACATATATGGCGGACGCGCGAGCGCAGGACCTGCCGTTACTTACGGTGGGTGACGCAGAGTATGTGATTCACGATTGGGCCTATCTTTTCGGCAAGCTCGGTTTGCTTGAGCACGACACGCAAATTGCGACCGCGGTGAGAGCGATGGGCTGGCTCGGAATGATCGGCGTGCTGGTATGGCTGGTGTGGCGAGGACTGAATGATGTTCCGCAGCCAAAAGTGCAGAATGGCGATTTCCTTCGCAGCTAATAGAACGCGCGCATATCGGGCGGATGCGGGAGATCGACTTGCAGAAGGCGGCCGTAATCTCCCAGGGTCAGCTTGATTTGCTCGGACGGGCCGACATCCCGCACGGTCCAATTCGCGGAAGCAAGCAATCGCGCGGGGACAGCAAAATTTTCGCTCTCCAGATCGTTTCCGCTTTTATGCACATCGGCGAGGGGCACGCTGTAGGCGAGTTTCGCTTTGATATCGAGCTCGATGTAGCGGCGGCCGAGGAGGACGAGGACGAAGCGCCCGTCTTTCTTTTTCTCGGGCTGGTACACGTTGAATGCCAGCGGCGTCTTGTCGTCAAGCTTAACCTGCGCAATAGCGACGGGCTTCCAACGCACGCGCTCGGCTTCGCCGCTGGCGAACCCTGCGCCGACAAATACGATGATGGCGAGCACGACCCAAAAACACAGCGGGCGCAGAAGGTGAAGAGCGCTGCGGCGAAGGGAATTTCGCCCGCCGGGCAAACCGCGGTGAGGCCTTATGGCTCGGGTCAACGAAAAGTGTGAAGACGTCATGTCGGTGTTTTTGTAAAAATTAATAGATGCTCGATTCGCGCTTGCCGCCGGTGTAGTCGATGTAAACGATTTTTGTGTCGGTGTAGAAATCGATGGCGGCGTGGCCGACTTCGCGAGGGCCGACGCTGGAATCCTTTGCTCCGCCGAAAGGGACATGCGCTTCGCCGCCGACGGTGGGCGAATTCACGTGCGTCATGCCGGTTTCGATTTTGTCCACAAACTCGAAAATCTTGTTCGCGTTGGTGGAATAGATCGAGCTGGAGAGGCCGTAGCGCACGGAGTTTGCGGCTTGCAGAGCTTCGTCGAAATTCTTCACGCGGATCACGCTGAGCACAGGGCCGAAGATTTCTTCCTGGGCGATGGAGCTGTTTGAATCGACGCGATCGAAGATGGTGGGCGAGACGAACCAGCCTTGGTCATATTTCGGGCCGGTTAGGCGCGCGCCGCCGCAGAGCAGCTTGCCTTCTTTTTTGCCGATTTCGATGTACTTGAGAACGGTGTTCATTTGGTTTTCGTCCACCGACGGGCCCATATCGACGCCGACTTCGAGGCCATCGCCGACGACATATTTTTTTGCGCGCTCGACGAGCGCCGACACGAATTCGTCCGCGACTTTTTCTTCGATCACGACGCGGCTGGTGGCCGTGCAGCGCTGGCCGGTGGAGGCGAACGCGCCTGCAAGCGTGGATTCCATCGCTAGGTGCAAATCGGCGTCGGCGAGAACGACCACGGGATTCTTGCCGCCCATCTCGCACTGGATTTTTTTCAGGCGTTGCGCACCGGAAGCGTAGAGGGCGCAGCCGACTTCGTTCGAGCCGGTAAAAGAAAGGCCGCGGACGAGCGGGTTCTGCACGAGTTCGTCACCCGTCTCGCGGCCCGAGCCCATCACCAGATTCAGAACGCCGGGGGGAAGGCCGGCCTGCTCGAAAATTTCGACAATTTTCATGGCCGAGAGCGGCGTGAGCGTTGCGGGCTTGAAAACGACGGTGTTGCCGCAAACGAGCGCCGGGGCGATTTTCCACAGAGGAATGGCCACGGGAAAATTCCACGGCGTGATCGCGCCGACGACGCCGAGGGGCTGGCGAACGGTGTAAGAAAAATTCTTGGGAAGTTCGCTGGTGAGAGTTTCGCCGTTCAGCCGACGCGCTTCGCCGGCCATGAATTCCGTGATGTTGATGGCGCGCTGAACTTCGCCGAGGGAATCTTTCAGCGCTTTGCCTTCCTCGCGGGTAAGGAGCCGAGCCAAGTGTTCTTTCTGTTCCTGCATCAACCGTGTGGCGTTGAAAAGTATTTTTCCGCGGTTCGGAGCCGGGGTTTCTCGCCAGGCGGGGAAGGCCGCTTTGGCGGCGGCGATGGCTTCTTTCATTTCCTCGCGCGTGGAAAGCGGGATGCGCGCGACGACTTCGTCGGTGTTTGCAGGGTTCCTCCGCTCGACAATCTTCGTCGAGCGCGATTCCACCCACTTGCCGTTAATGTAGTTCCTGCAAAGCGTCGCCGCGCTAGTTGCCGTCGCCATGAATTGTCCTGTTGAGCGAGGTACGCGTGCCGAGGCTTCCCCAAAAACCGGTAAACGTTCTGCGCCGATTGTGAAAGTACATCACGATAGAGAGCCAAAAACCCACCCAAATAACATCGAAGAAAACCGAGTAGATGTCATCAGAACGTCTGGTCTGGAAGGCGTGCACAAACTGCGACGAAAAGGAGTATACGAGAGCTGCGGCCAGGAGATACATAAGCCAAAGGGCTAACTTCGCTCTGCCAATGATCAAAAGCCCTATCAAAACAAAAGACGTCGGCAATGCCATAGCGAGCAGGATCGAACTCAAGTGCATACCTGGGTTATGGCCTATGAGCCCGAAAAGCACTACGAGTCCAAAGAGCATACCAACGAGCACGATCAACGAGCCGAGTAGGGTTCCTCTGCGGTAATCGCGGATATCCGTTGACGACGGAAGATCCCGCACGCTGATGGGGACGGCCACTAGTCCCGGACCTCGCTGAAAGATTTGTTGAGGAGACGGATGGCTTCGTCCACGTCGGCTTTTCCAATGTTCATGGGCGGAGCCAGGCGGATGGTGTTGCTGTAGAGGCCCCCTTTGCCGACGAGGAGGCCGTTGGCGCGGGCGCGTTCCATGATTTGGTTTGTTTCCTGCGGGGCGGGCTCTTTGGTCTGGCGATCTTTCACCAGTTCGAGCGCCTGCAACAGGCCCATGCCGCGAACGTCGCCGATGAGCGGATATTTCTGCTGCAACTCTTCGAGTTTTCTCCGCAAGTAGCCGCCGACTACGTGAGTATTTTCGAGGAGGTTTTCTTCCTCGATTACTTCGATCACGGCGCGCGCCGCCACGGACGTGACCGGATTGCCGCCGAATGTGGCGATATTCAGTCCCTGGAATTTACCGGCGAGTTCAGAAGTAGTGATCGTGAGACCAACTGGGACGCCGTTCGCCATGCTTTTCGCGGAAGTAATAATGTCGGGCGTAACTTCCCACTGCTCGATGCCCCACCATTTTTTGCCGGTGCGGCCCCAGCCGGTTTGTACTTCGTCCGAAATAAAAAGGCCGCCGTAATTTTTCACGATGCGATGCACGATTTTGAAATATTCGGGCGGAGGAGTGATGAAGCCGCCGACGCCTTGAATGGGTTCGGCGATAAATGCAGCGATCGAGCCGCTGGTGGTGGTTTGAATTACGCTTTCCACGTCATTCGCGCAGGCCACGCCGCATTCGGGATATTTCAGATGCAGCGGGCAGCGGTAGCAATACGGATTCACGGCGTGCGAGACGCCGACGCTGATGACTCCTGCTTTGCGCCAGGCGGATTGCGCGGTGACGGATTTGGTCAGCGCGGAGCCGCCGGAATAGGCGTGGCGAAGAGCGACAATGTCGTAGCTCGGACTGGCGCTGCGCGCGAGAAGGATCGCGGCTTCGTTCGCTTCCGTGCCGGAACTGGTGAAAAAACTTTTCTGCAATTTGCCGGGAGTGATTTCGGCGAGTTTTTCAGCGAGGGCAACGATAGCCTCGTTGGGATAGAGGGTGGAGGTGTGCTGGAGCTTGTCCACCTGCGCTTTGATTTTGGAAGTGACCTTGGGATTGCAGTGGCCCACGCCGATGGTGACGATGCCGCCGAAGAAGTCGAGGTACTTGTTGCCTTCGACGTCCCAGAGATATTGCATCGAAGCGTGGTCGGCGACGAGCGGGTGCTCGTAATAATTGGCCACCGAAGGCCAGATGAATTCCTTGTGCTTGCGAATAACTTCGTCGCTGCGCGTGGGAGCGCTAACTTTCGGCGTGGTGGTCATGCTCGGTCCTTGCGTGCGACAGAAGTTTACTCCGCGATGCGTGGTGCGGCAAGCAATGGAGCTGGGCCCTCAGGGGTTAAAACCCCTTCGAAGGCCAGGCTATTACGGCGCGGCTAAAGCCGTGCCCTGACGGATGGCGCAGAAATATCAGCGCAGATTTGGGCTAGTGCTCGTATAATTCGGGCGAAACGATGGATCTCTTACTGAAGCTCCTGTTTCGCGGGTTCGCGCGCGTGTTTCCCGGCTGCATCACGCTGAGCCAGGCCATCGCGTTCAATATGTTTCTCGCGTTTTTCCCCATGCTGCTGCTGGTGCTGGGAGTGCTGAGCAGCAAAGAATCCTTTCACACTGCGCTAAGAGATCTGCCCGAACATCTGCGCTTGATTCTTCCTCCGGGGAGCGAAGATGTGGTGGTGCAATATTTTATGCGCAAGGGACAGCATCCGTGGAAGTGGTTCCTGCTCGGGCTGGGAGGAACGCTGCTGGCAGGATCGCAAGTGATGGTTGGGTTCATCGAAGGATTCCGGATTATCGAGGGAGATGTAACTCCGACCGGCTACGTGCGAAATCATTTGCGCGCGCTGTCGCTGCTGGTGCTAACGATCGTACCATCGCTCTTGGTAATCATCCTGACGGTTTTCGGCAAGCAGGCGCGCCGGTGGTTGATCCTCGAATTCGGGTTGCGCACGCTGATTACCGCGCTGGCATTTATTTTCCAAGTGGTGGTGATCTTCGCGCTTTCGATGTTTGTGCTGGTCCTGCTATACCGGATCGGGCGGCCGGAGCATAAAGGCTATATGGATTTGCTGCCGGGTGCGGCGGTTGCCACGGTGCTGTGGTGGATAGTTGATATCTTTTTCGGCGTGTACGTGCGGAAGATGCCTTACGACGTAGTGTACGGCGGGCTGGCGGCTGCGATTGGTTTGCTATTGTGGATGTACTTGACTGCGATCGTGGTGCTTTTGGGCGCGGCATATAACGCCGAGCTTCGGGAGTCAACCGATTCCGATCAATTTCCCGTTGAAAAAGGCATGGCGCTTCGGTAGGTCCGTCGGGGTACTACGGATTTAGAGAGACCGTCTGCGTAGTGACCGCTTTTCCATCCAGAGATATGGTTACGGACCAGTCGCCGGTTTCGCGTCGCTGCGCTATCCAGGTGCCGGCGATGGGAATGGATTGCGTGGATGAAAACGAGCCATCAGAATCGGGATCAATCAAGAAGCCGGTCTGCGTTGATTGATAAAGTCCGCCTTCAGGCAGAAAAACATCGACCTTTTCTGCATGATTGCCGACGGGAACGCTGTGGAGTGATGCTTGGATGGTCAGGGCGCTAAGAGAGCTTACGCTGAATGAATTTCCCGACGGACAGCCCGAAGTTCCGGCGTCGCAAAAAGAAACTTCGCCGGTGGCCGGAAGCTGAGGGCCGCGGCTCGATTGCATCTGGCAGCCGCTCAGGCAAAGAACGGCAGCCGCGCAGCCCGCGATCCAAAGCCGTCTCAACATTCCACTATTCTCATACGAAAACACGCGCCTCCTCCTCAACACGGGCTCAGAATGGGAAAACAAATGCGAAGCCGCGCTGGTCGTTGGTCGTAATGTAGACACGCGACAAAGAGAGATCCAAGCTCGGGTTGCCGATGAAAGCCGGCAAATTGTTAAAGCCGTTGTCGAGGTTCACGATCATATCGAAATCATCAACGCCGGTAGCAAGATTGATCTCGTGAAGCAGCCCATCGTCCGCTCCGACGTAAACTTTGGTTAAACCAGTCGCCCCCACCGGGGCCGATGGCGTGTTAATGGTGGTCTGCCACAAGGCGGTGAAGGTGTTCGTTCCTTTGTTAAATGTTACCGCATGAATTTGGGTGGTGCCGGAGAAGACCACGGTGTAGGGCGAAGAGTGTCCGAGGACAACCGGAAATCCAATTATGTCTCCGTCGCCGGTCGCTCCGCCGCTGTTCGTGGGCACAAAGGACGCCAGCGTCGCTCCGGTAACCGGATTAATTGCGAAAAGCTTGCCCGCTGTGTTGGCGACGAACAGAACATCGCTGGAATTCGAAAGAGCGGGTGAAGAATCGATATCCCCCAGATTTTCCGTAAGCAACACGGCGCCTGTAGTCAGATTGAGTTTCCAGAGACTCGGTTGCGCGGTGCCGGTACCGTTGCATGTAGTTCCACCCGCGCTGCACGTCGTCACCCAGATGGCGCTGTTGACGTAGTCGATCAGCGGCGTGGAAAGCATCTTGTCCATCGGCGGAACGCTTCCAGTGTTGCCGGTAAGCGTCCAGGAAACGGTGGGAGCGGGAGAGGTGCCTGAGCCGGTGTCGATTCCGATGACCTGGTTTCCGGTGGTAGTGGCGTTGTCTGTGCCCATCACCACCAGGTCGTGCGTAAGGCCGGTCTTGTTAATCGAGGCCAATTCGACAGCCAAGCCTCCTGCAAACAAGTTAGCTGTTGCGTTCGGATTGGTCACCCAGACGATTTTGCCGGTATCCGTATTCACGGCGTACACCAGGCCGGAAGTATCGGCCACATACATCACATTCTGGCCCAGCGAGGAATCCACTGAATCGATAACTGACGAGCGGCTATCGACGGGCGCGGAGAGCGATACTGGCGCGTAGCGTCTGGAATTCGTATTGGCGTCGATACCGAACAGAAGGCTGGCGCCCGAAGTGAACATGATGACATCCCCGGGATCCAGGGAAGGCGCCGCAAGAGTGTTGGTAGCTTCCGTGGCGGCGATCCACAGGGTTTCCTGAGTTGTGGCCGCGGTGGTGTTGGGCGTAGCGGAAATTTCTTCAGTGAACGCGGAGCTCGCGGCAGGGAACAAAGGGCTCGCTCCTACTTCGGTGTCTTGGTCGGAATAGTTATTGTTGGAATCGCGCAGAAAAACCTTGTAGAAATAGGCAGTTCCGTTCGTCAGCGCGCTGCAAGCCCCGTTATCGGTAAAGCTGGTCAGTCCGGTAGCGTTGTCGAAAACGACCACGCCATTTCCGACGGTTGCGCACAAACCGGGGTCCGAGCCGTCCGTAAGCACACCTGATTTCACGATCGGGACATTGGCGTTGCGCACGATCACGACGCCGGTATATTTGTCGCCCGCGGTGAAAGTGGAATTGGCGAGCTGGGCGGGAATCGTCCAGCTAAGCGTTATGCTGGCATTTCCAGGAGCCGCTTGCAGGTTCTGGACGTTCTGCATGTAAGTGACGTCAAGCTCGGGAGCCGCGGTGGCCGACGCACCGCCGCAGCCCGCAAGGTTCGCCGCAGTGGTGGTTTCCTTAGAACCAAAAACCGTCGTTACCGCGGTGCCGTTGTTCTCCGCCGAATCGGTAATAATCTCGCCGTAGTTCGTGCTGCCGTTAAACCATGCTTCCACATCCGGGGTGATATCGAAAGATGCAGTAGTGCTTGTCGCGGTAACGGAGGCCGTGCTGGTATCGGTTCCGTTGAAGTCTCCACCTCCGCCCGATGTGGTCCACAACACGGTGGCCACGCGGTCATTCCAAGACACGTCTGGTTCGTTCCAGAAGCTAGTCACCGAAGACACCTTGTATGTTCGAGTGGAAGATGGCGGGGTGATCACGTGCATGACCATGGTGGCTTTCTTGATCCCGGCATTCGTCAACGGGGACAAATCGAACTGAACCAATGACCGCTGGTTGGCAGCGCTGAATGAGGAGACGGTAAGAGTGGTGAGACTGCCGTTCTTGGTGGTCGGAGTACCTTGCTGAAGCGTTGCATCGGCAGCGCGGAGTTGCTTATTGCCGTTCAGTCCAGACTGGATGCAGATCTGCTCTTGAGCTAGCGCCGGGCCGGCAAGGAACACGAAAAGGAACAGTGCGCCATAGACTCGATGGCGCTGGTTCGGAAACCCTTTGGGGTGCATCTGTCGCAGCCCTAGACGCATGAACCGCTTGCCTCCTGATGTTCCGAAATCGCCCACGCCCTGGGGTTACGAGTTGCGCGGGATCGGATTGCAAAGACCTCCTTGCCCACGATGCTTCGCGTAGACCAACTTCAAGAAAGCTGGTCGCAGTTTCCAGAGGCACGAGAGGGGAGCTGCAGACAGTTTCCGTAAACGGGAAATCCGCGTCAACGATTGATATGGAAGGAGTTGTCGTGTGCGTAATATTCACGCCAGAAGGGAACTAGGGTTCCAGCTTCAGCAGGCGGATAGCGTTTTGTTTCAGGATCAGAGGGCGAACGTCGTCTCGAATGGCAATTTTCTCGAAGTCGGCCAGCCATCTGTCGGGAGTGATGAGAGGGAAGTCCGAACCGAAAAGCACTTTCTGTTTGAGCAGAGTGTTTGCGTACTGGATGAGCGTCGGCGAGAAATACTTTGGCGACCAACCTGACAAATCGATATAGACCTGCGGCTTGTGCAAGCATATGGAAATGGCCTCGTCCTGCCAGGGGAATGACGGATGGGCCATGATGATCGGCATGTCCGGGAAATCCACCGCAACGTCATCGATGTCCATGGGATTGCCGTACTTCAAGCGCACGCCTCCGCCGCCCGGCATGCCGGTGCCGATGCCGCTGTGCCCGGTGTGAAAAATCACAGGCATGTGCGCTTCGGCGAGGACTTCGTAGAACGGATAGGCGACACGATCGTTGGCATGGAATTGCTGGATCGGCGGGTGGAGTTTGAATCCGCGAATTCCGCCGGCAGCGATTAGGCGACGCGCTTCGCTCACGGCTTCCGGGCCGCGCGTGGGATCCACGCTGGCAAAGGCGATCATGATGTCGCTGTTGGCCGCGGCTAGCGCTGCGACTTGGTCGTTGGGGACCTGCTTTCTGCCGGTCAGGCGTTCGTCAACGGAGAATACGACGCAAGCGATCTTTCGCGATCGGTAATATTCAGCGATGGCCGGGCCGCTAGGGACATCGCCGGTTGCACCGAAATATTTGCGAGCAGCTTCGTTGACCTCATGGCCGCCATCCGACTCGATGTGAACGTGAGTGTCGATGGCGACGAGATTTTCTGTTTTCAGTCGTGCGGCAGTTTGCATGGCGTTCCTAGGTCAGCAGGATTTGACTTCTGCGCGTCTTAGCTTTTCTCCCAGCCGCATAATCTTTGTCAAGGCGTCCGAAACCCGGCGAGAGCGGTTGGTGTACACTCTCGGCTTCCTAGCGGCACGGAAACTCGCCGCGATTGCGCTCATCCAACGTGAATTGCATGAGACGAACTTACACTACCTGCCGCATTTCCTCCACGGTTGCAATCTTTTTCGCGCTGTCAATGGCTTCAGGATGCAGTCGCAGTTCTCGCAAGCTGGCGGAATCACCGGAGAACAGCGGCGCGAAAGCGGCAGACGTTGACGACTCGCGAATTACGAATGCCGATCGCGAGCCGGGGAACTGGATGAGCTACGGCCGCACATATAGCGAACAGCGCTTCAGTCCACTGAAGAATATTAACGATCAGAACGTCGGGCGACTGGGACTCGCCTGGCATTACGACCTGGACACCCGACGAGGACAGGAGGCGACTCCGCTGGTCGTTGACGGAAGAATGTATTTCACTTCCGCATGGAGCAAGGTTTTCGCGCTCGATGCCGCGACGGGTTCCTTGCTGTGGAGCTACGATCCGAAAGTTCCTCCGGAATGGGGCGTGAACGCATGCTGCGATGTAGTCAACCGTGGCGTAGCGGCGTGGCGCGGAAAAATCTTTTTCGGCACACTGGACGGCAGGCTGGTTGCGCTCGACGCGGCGACCGGGAAGAAAATCTGGGAGACTTTGACCATCGATCCCAAGTGGAGACACACGATCACTGGCGCGCCGAGAGTTGTGAAGGGCAACGTAATCATCGGCAATGGCGGCGCGGAGATGGGAGTCCGCGGGTACGTCTCCGCGTACAGCGCCGACACTGGCAATCTGGTTTGGCGTTTCTACACCGTGCCGGGCGATCCGTCCAAGGCTTTCGAAAGCCCGATCCTCGAAAAGGCCGCAAAGACCTGGAGCGGAGATTGGTGGAAGCACGGAGGCGGCGGCACCGTTTGGGACGCCATTGTTTATGACCCTGAACTCGATCTGCTCTACATCGGGACTGGGAACGGCGGTCCGTGGAATGAAAAGTATCGAAATCCGAAGCACGGCGACGGTCTTCTGACCTGCTCAATCGTCGCGCTCAAACCGGAGACGGGGGAATACGTCTGGCACTATCAGGAAGATCCCGCCGACGACTGGGATTACGATTCCGACGAGCAGATCATCCTCGCCGATATTCCGATCGACGGGCAGGCTCGCAAAGTCTTGTTTCATGCTCCGAAGAATGGATTCTTCTACGTCCTCGATCGCGCAACCGGCACGCTGATCTCCGCGAAGCCGTACACATTCGTCAACTGGGCAAGCGCGATCGACATAAAAACCGGGCGTCCGGTGGAAAATGCGAGTGCGCGGTATTCCAGGGGACAGAATCCCACACCCGTCGTTCCGGGACCGCTTGGCGCGCATAGTTGGCAGCCCATGTCTTACAGCCCGCTTACGGGGCTCGTTTACATTCCAATCCAGGAGGCGGGTTTTCTTTACAAGTCCGATCCGCGATTCGAATGGAAATCGCTCGCCACGAATGATGGCATCGACTTTGCCGCCGCGGGCATGCCTCAAGATCCAAAAATCAAAACGGCTATCCTCAAAAGCATCACAGGCCGGTTAGTAGCCTGGGATCCGATTCAGCAAAAACAAGTTTGGAGTGTACAGCGACCGGTGCCGTGGAATGGCGGTGTGCTTTCGACAGCGGGCAATCTTGTATTCAAAGGAACAGCGGACGGGCAGTTTGAAGCGTACCGCGCAGATACTGGCGAAAAGTTATGGTCAACGGCGGTTCAGACCAGCGTAATGGCGGGCCCGGTGTCTTACGAAGTGAAGGGCGAACAATATGTCGCGGTGCTCTCCGGCTGGGGCGGAGTGTTTGCGCTGGCCACCGGCGAGATCGCTTTGAAGGCAGGGAGGAGGCCAAACATAGGGCGCATGCTGGCTTTCAAATTGGGCGGGAACGCGAGTCTGCCGCCCGCGCAAGAAACGGAGATGCCGGCTCTAAATCCTCCCAGATCGACGGCGAGCTCAGCGACGATCGAGAGCGGCAAGCGCCTGTACCAGCGATTCTGTTCCGGATGCCATGGCGACGCGGCGGTGAGCGGCGGAGTCTTGCCCGACTTGCGATATTCCGGAACGCTCGCGAACGACCAGTGGTTCGAGGTCGTCCTGAACGGCTTGCTTCAACCGAACGGAATGGTTTCCTTCGCGAAGGAACTTTCACGCCGGGACGCCGAATCCATTCGTGCGTACGTGATTTCGCGCGCTAACGAAACGAAAGCAGAAGCTGCACACAGCGCAGCGAAATGAGCCATCGACAATCGCGCAATTGACATTCGCGCCTCACTGCGTTAATCCATTGGCGTACAACAGCCGGAGGCCAAGATGCCGAAGATCGACATTGCGAGCAGTTTAGAGGTAACCACACGCGAGTTTGCGTGCCCTGATGTCCACATTGGCGGGAGCGAGGAAGAATCTCCATACGTGCCGTTCATGGAGAACGTTTACATTCGGCATTTGGCGTTTGATGTGCGCAACGGAGCGTTCGCCAACATTCTTTGGGTAAAAAAAGGAGGGAAGCTCGGGCGCCACCGGCATCGCGGGCCTGTTTTCGCGTGCACGCTGGAAGGCAGTTGGCGCTACCTCGAATACGATTGGGTAGCGCGGCCGGGAAGCTACGTTCGCGAGAATCCCGGAGCGATTCACACGCTGGTTTCCGACGATCCGAATGGGATGAAGACTTTCTTCTACTTAAATGCTTCTCTGGAGTTCTACGACGATCAAGACAATCTTCTCGATACCTTGGACGTTTTTTGGTTCATCAACCATTACGTGACGTATTGCCGCGAGCATGGGCTGAAGATAAACGAAAAGCTCTGGGTGTAAATCGCAGTGTTACATGCTTGCGCGCGCAGCATGTACCTGGCGCTCGAGTTCGTGGTCGATAATTCGGCGCGCGTTCACGCCGCCGGCGTCAATCTTCAAATTGAGCAGATCGCGGTCGGTGCGGCGCAGAATGTTTTCCTGCTGCGCGTTCAGAATATCCAGATCCTCGGCGAATACTGCCGCTTGCCCATCGCGGATGCGCATGGTAAGGCCGCGATCGTCGGTCTGAAAATCGCGAGCCATGCCCCAGTGATACCAGGTTGAAGTTTCTGTCTCGGGAGTCATCAAGTTCACCACGATTCCGGTCACGCCGCGCGAGCGATTTCCCTGCGCCGCGCCGGTTCCAGCCAGTGCAACACCTACGTCGATCATCACATTCGCAGGCAGCGAAAACCGGCAAATCTGCCAGCGATCGCATTTTTCCTGCGACTTTAGATTTGCGGCCCAGAACGGCGGCGGATCGATGTTGTACATCCACCGCGTGACCGTCACGGAATTGTCGTCCGACTCCACTTTGATCGGCGCCTCCACGATCTCGTGCTGCCCAATGCTCGACGGGTGAACGTAGGTTTCGTGCGACAAATCCATTAAGTTGTCCACCAGAAGCTGGTAGTTGCATTGCACGTGATAGGTGCTTCCTTCAAAAATCCAATTGGGGTCGGAACACCAGCGCAGATCGGGAATCTTTTTTTCATCGGCCAGAGCCGGATCGCCGATCCACACCCAGATAAAGCGATGGCGTTCGGCGACGGGATAAATCCGCATCTTCGCTTCTTTGTGAATGCCTTGCTGGCCGGGCATCCAGACGCATTGGCCGCACTCGTCAAATTCCAGGCCGTGATACTTGCAGACCAGGTGGTCGCCTTTCAAATATCCCTTGGAGAGCGGAAGCAGGCGGTGCGGGCAGCAGTCTTCAAAAGCAGAGAGCGCTCCGTTGGTTTGGCGATAGAGCACGATAGGCTCGCCGCAAACTGTGCGCCCAAACGGGGCATGTTTGATTTCATGATCCCAGGCGATTGCGTACCAAGCGTCTCGCAGAAACATCGCAGTGCTCCTTGCAGTTGTTCGTGCTTCGTACCACGACATGCAAGCGCATCTTGCCACAAGTGGAAGTCGATGGACAATCCGGCAACGGGCAGCGGCGGGGTCGCGTCTGTTCGTAGCAGCCCATTTGACACTGCGCGCCGCAGCCGCTACGCTCGTCGCCTCATAAAATAGGAGGATCGACGAATGCCCGCGGAATATCGAGCCGACCAAGTAGGAAGCTTTCTGCGGCCACCCGAGCTTCTGGCTGCGCGGGAAACTGCCGCTGAAAATCCGCAACACCTCCGCGAGATCGAGGATCGCGAAATCCTTCGCGTTCTGGCCAAGCAGAAGGAACTGGGACTGGAGATTTTTACGGACGGCGAATTGCGCCGCCGGAATTTTATGAGCGACTTTACCGACGCGGTCGAAGGTTTCGATATGGGCGACGCCGTGGCGCGCTCCTGGAAAGCCGGCGAAGCGAAAAGCGCTCGCGAGAGCAGCGTGACCGGAATTGTGACTTCAAAATTGCGGCAGGTGCGCCCGCTCACAGGACACGAGCTCACATTCCTGAAGGCGAATTCTCCCGGCGCGATCAAGATGACGCTGCCGAGCGCGACGCAGTTCCCGGCAATTTCGTTTAAGCGCGGAGTTACCGACAAAGTGTATGAAAATCATTCCGCGCTCTTGTGGGACATCGTCGGCATCATGAAGGCGGAGCTTGCGAGGCTCGCGGCCGAAGGCGTGAAATATATTCAGATCGACGCGCCGCGCTACAGCTATTACCTGGACCCGAAGTGGCGCGACTGGATTCGCACGGAGATGAAAGTGGATCCGGAAGCGCTGCTCGATGATTCCATACGCGCGGACAATGCTTGTTTGGAAGCGGCGCGCCGCCCCGGAGTCACGCTGGCGGTGCACCTTTGCCGTGGAAACAATCGCAGCCACTGGTACGCCGAAGGCGGATACGACGCGATCGCTGAAAAGCTGTTCACGACCATGGCCGCGGATCGCTTTCTGCTGGAGTACGATGATGAACGCTCCGGAACGTTTGAACCGCTGCGTTTCATTCCGAAAAACAAGATTGTCGTGCTTGGCCTCGTCAGCTCAAAACTCCCGAAACTCGAGAATGGCGACGACCTGATCAGGAGAATCGAGGAAGCCGGGCGCCATTTCCCGATCGAGAATCTCGCGCTTAGCCCGCAATGCGGGTTCGCATCCACGATGGAAGGGAATTTGCTAACCGAAGACGAACAGTGGGCCAAACTGCGGCTGGTGGTTGAAACAGCTAAGCGCGTTTGGAAACAAGAAGGACGGCACGCCCCGCTCTGAGCTTCAGAGTCCGCAATCGAAGAAAACAGTTTCGTTGGAGCCCTGCAGGATTACATCCCATTTGAGCGTGCCGCTCGCGCCCGCGACTTTTTTGGCGATTAATGTTTCTCGCCGCGAGGACTCGACAAGGTTCAATGCGAAATCCGTCGCGTTCGCCGGCTCGTCAGGAAAATAAATCCGGGTCACGAGACGCCGCAACAATCCTCGCGCAAAGACGGAAACTACGATGTGCGGAGCCTGCAGCTTTCCATTCAGGTCCGGAACCTGCCCTGGTTTGATCGTTGTGAAGCGGAACTTTCCCTCGTCATTTGTGGGGATACGTCCATAGCCTGCAAAGCTTGGTTCCACCGGTTTGTCCTGTTGATCTTCAGGATGCGCGTACTTCCCATAGGAGTTCGCTTGCCAGATTTCAAGGATTGCGTCGGGCACGGGCTTTCCGTCGCCATCGAGCACGCGGCCTTCGATGGTCACACGCTCCCCGGTTGTGCCCGGGCCCGCCAGGTTTTCTTTTATTGCCGTGCACAGACCGATGGAGAAGAACGGCCCGACGGTTTGCGATGTCGTAGCTTGGCGGCTCATGCTAAGTCTCCATGGGAGTGGCTTCGCGCCCGCTCATCACGATGTCAAACCGGAAGCCCAGGGCCTGTGAGGGAATTGTGTTTTCCCAATCAAACTGCGAGATCAGCCGGTTGCGCGCGTTTTCATCCGCCGTGCAGTTGAAAATCGGATCGAAGGGCAAAAGCGGGTCGCCGGGAAAGTACATCTGGGTAACCAAACGCGAGGCGAACCCTGCACCGCAAATGGAGAAGTGCACGTGCGCCGGGCGCCAGGCGTTGTGATGATTGCCCCAGGGATACGCGCCGGGGCGAATGGTCACGAACCGGTAGCGACCGTCGGCGTCTGTAAGCGTGTGTCCGCATCCCGTGAAATTGGGATCCAGAGGAGCGTCATGCTGATCGCGTTTATGCAAGTACCTACCGGCTGCGTTGGCCTGCCAGACCTCAATGAGAGACTGCCGCAACGGTCTTCCATCTTCATCCAGTACGCGCCCGCTGACGATGATGCGTTCGCCCAGCGGTTCGCCGGAATGCTGGTGCGTAAGATCGCAGGCCTTCACATCGATTGCCGCTTCCGTGAAGGAAGGTCCAGTGACTTCCGAGAGCGTCTGCGGCAGATAAATCGGAGATTTTGCGGGCGCGCGCTTGATGGAGGAAGCATACGCAGAATGCAGGTAAGCGGGCTGCGTGTCCGGATTTGGCCTTCGGTATGGAATAACTTTGGCCAAGCCACTTTCTCCCTTACAACAGACCAAAAACAAGATTTCGTCTTCCTGCGATGTTACAAGAGCAGCCGGCCTTCACACCACTTTTAGCGCGGCCGCAAACGCGGAAGTTGCGAGGAATTTATGCAAGGGAAGAGAAGTTTTGTCAAGACCGATTATCGAAATCTCGTGCGCATATCGGCCGGTTAGGGTATCCTTTGCGACTTCGTGACGGACTTCCTATCGGAGGGACCATGTCGCCTGCCAGTTCTCGCGCCATTATTCAGAGACCAACACGCCGTGCACCATCAGCCGAAAGACCAGCCGGACAACCGTTGATGCCGTCGATGCCCTTCGATGAGTTCAGTGGAGATCCGAACTTCATGACTTCACTGGCGCGCGGCTTGGCGGTGATCCAGGCTTTCTCGACGCAAAAACGCCAGCTCAGCATTTCGGAAGTGAGCGCTAAGACCGGCTTTTCGCGAGCCGCGGTGCGCAGGTGCCTTTACACACTTATAAAACTTGGTTTTGCCGGCTCGGACGATAGCCATCACTTTTTTCTTCAGCCGCGAATCTTAGCACTCGGCCATTCCTACATTTCCTCGATGCCGCTGGCCGCATCGGCGCAGCCCGTTTTGGACCATGTCAGCCAGGTGCTGCACGAATCCTGCTCGATCGCGACTTTGGAAGGCCTCGATATTATTTATGTGGCTCGCGCCAACGTGACCCGCATCATGTCCATCGACCTGGGAGTGGGCAGCCGCTTGCCGGCTTTTTGCACCTCCATGGGTCGCGTGTTGCTGGCTAACTTACCACCCGCCGAGCTTGAATCTTTTTTTGAACGCGTTCAATTCACGCGCCACACAAGCAAAACGATTGTGACCGCTGAGAAATTAAGGCAGGCACTGCGCCTCGTCGCTCGGAACGGCTACTCGCTGGTGGATCAGGAACTGGAGATTGGTTTGCGTTCGATGGCGGTGCCGATCGAGAATCCAAACGGAAAAGTGGTGGCGGCACTGAACGTGGGGGCGCACGCCCAGCGGCTTTCCATTCAAGAGCTACAGAATAAATTCCTTCCGCAGCTTCGCGCTACAGCACGGGAACTTTCCATGCTCTTGAACTGATTGCTCGCGTTCGGCTTCGGGCGGACGGAATAGCGGCAAAAATGCGTGCCATAGATTATTTCGACAAAGGTGCTGACGCGAACTCCGAGCGGACTGCGATCGTCGATCGCGAGAGCCGCTACACCTATCGCGAAATGCGGGAGATCACGCGCCGAATCGCGCGCGCGATGAGAGCGAACGGATCGAACGGGGAGGAACGCGCCGCGCTTTATTCGCCCAACGATGCGCGCGTGTTGATTTGTATGCTCGGCATTTTACGCGCAGGTGCAGTGTGGGTGCCGATCAACTCCCGGAACGCTCCGGAAGCCAACGCTGAATACATGGCGTATGCCGAAGTTTCCTGGCTTTTCTACCACAGCAGCTACCGCAAGCAAGTTGACGAACTCAGAGCACGCGTTCCGAAGCTGCGGCACTTCATTTGCATCGACGCGGAAGATGGCCTGAATCCTTCCCTCGAGAAGTTCATGGACTCCGGCTCGGCCTCGGCGAGCGAAGAGATCGACTGGGGTGATCCGTACGGAAACCCCGACCGGCTGATGGGCCTGGTTCCAACAGGAGGAACTACAGGCGCAGCGAAGGGAGTGATGGTCACAGATCTGGCGTGGGGAACCATGACGGAAATGGCCAGCCAATACTGGGCGGGAGAGACGGCGGACCGCGTGTGCTTGACCAGCGCGCCGCTTTCGCACGCGGCCGGCGTGGTGGCGTTCGTGATGACCACTCTTGGAGCCACCAACGTGGTCATGCCTGCCTTTGATGCGCTTGAGGTTTTGGGGAATATCGAACGGCACCGCGTCACGCACATGTTCCTGCCGCCGACTGCGCTGTATGCGCTCCTCGATCATCCGCAACTGAGCGATTTCGATTACTCAAGTCTGCGCGTTTTCCTAATCGTCGCCTCGCCCGTTTCGCCGGACAAATTCAAGAAAGCCGTCGAAGTTTTTGGGCCGTGCATGTGCCAGAGTTACGGCCAGACGGAAGCGCCGATGCTGCTGACTTGGCTAGACCGAGAAACCGTCGCCGCCGCGGCCGCCGGGGAGCATATCGAGCGGCTGCGAAGCTGTGGCAAGGCTACTTCTGCTGTCACGCTCGCGGTAATGGATGAACAGGGCCGGATTCTACCTGACAACACACCGGGCGAAATTGTGGCGCGAGGCTCTTTGGTGACTCCCGGCTATTACAAACTTCCGGAAGCTACCGCTGAAATTCGCACGCATGGCTGGCATCACACCGGCGACGTCGGCTATCGAGACGGAGACGGCTTCTTCTATATCGTGGACCGCAAGAAAGACATGATCATCACCGGAGGTTTCAATGTTTACTGCGCGGAAGTAGAAGCCGCTGTGATGGCGCTTCCGCAAGTTCACGAGTGCGCGGTTATCGGCGTGCCGGATGAGAAATGGGGCGAAGCGGTGAAGGCAATCGTGGTGCTGCGCGCCGGAGAAACGCTTGGCGAGGATGCCATCATCGCGCATTGTAAAGAGAAACTCGGAGGGGTGAAGGCGCCCAACTCGGTGGCATTCATTAGCGCGATCCCGAAGACCGCAGCAGGGAAGACCGACAAAAAGGCGCTCCGCAAGCCTTATTGGGCCAGCCGTGATCGAAGCGTGCATTGAAGCGCCGAACAGAAAATCGGAAGAAGACGGACGATGAGTAACTGCCGGCCCGGATTAAAAATTGGCGGGAACCAACCGTTTTATTTAACTTATCAAATCGGATTATAGTTTGCGCCGATAATCGCACGACCGGACGATTAAAGTGCTTGACAAAACGCGGTACAGGCGTTAGACCTGCTGCAAATTTAACTGGGAATACCAACACGAGGCAGGGGTTAGCTCCCGGTAGGCGGGGCACAAAAAGGGGTGGTGACCGATGAAGGCACGTACCTGGCTGCTGGCTATTTTAGCCATTGCGGTTCTGTTTTTTTCTGCAGGTCCAACGTGGTCGCAAACCAGCGTAGCGTCGTTAAACGGAACCGTGCTGGATGAGAGCGGCGGTACCGTGAGCGGCGCCAGTATCAGCCTGCGCGAAATGGATCGGAATACCATGTACAACGCTACCTCCGACCAGTCCGGCTATTACGCCATACCCAACCTCCCTCCCGGGCGCTACGAGCTCAAGGCTGAGTTCAAAGGCTTCTCGAAGTACACCCAGACGGGGACGATACTGAGCGTTGGCCAGACAGCGACGGTGAATATCACGCTAAAAGTCGAGGCGCACGGTGAAGAAGTGATCGTCAACACGGAAGCGCCGACGATCGAGCCGACCAAAACAGAAATCAGCCAAGTGATCGACACGAAACAGATTCAAGATCTGCCCATCAGCGGCCGGCTATTTACGGATTTCGCGTTGCTGACTGCCGGAGTGGCTACTGGCCGGACGAGTTTGCAGTCCACGATTACGGAATTCGAGTCAACTCGCGTTTCTTTCGGCGGCATGCGCGACCTCAGCAATGAAATCACGGTGGATGGTGCGGACAATGTGAACACCGTGACCGGGTCCCAACGGTCCACGCCGCCCCAGGAATCGGTACAGGAATTTCGTGTGGTGAACAATGGATTCGGCGCGGAATATGGACGCGCGCTGGGCGGAATCGTCAACATTGTTACGAAGTCGGGCGGAAATGAATTTCACGGCACGATATACGACTATTTGCAAAACAATGCGACCGATGCGCGGTCGCTCCTCCAGCCCGAGCCGGACGCCAACGTGCTGCGGCAAAATCAATTCGGCGCGTCGCTCGGAGGACCGATCCAAAAGGATAAATTCTTCTTCTATACGAATTACGAAGGCCAGAGGCGAGGGGAATCGCCAACCTTTCCGGGCGTGTTCTATCAAAACCTAACTTTGATCAATGAGTCGAAAGCGGCGCTAGGCATCGCGCCCGAGAACCCCAATATTCTAAAGACCAAGGATAACGACTACGGAATCATCAAGGCTGATTACCAGATCAATTCCAACAACCGCTTGAGTCTGCGCTACAACATTGAAGATGGGCGCGATTTGAATCAGTTGGTAGGCAGCACGCTGGACGGCGGCGGCATCGGCGCTCCCAGCAGCGGCCACAATCTGTTCCTTCGCGACCAATCTTTGGTGGGCACGGTGAGCACGATACTGAAGCCCAACCTGGTGAACAGTGTTCTAGTTCAATATGCCCGCCGCCACTACAATTTCCCAGGCGTGACGGGCCAGCCGAACCTGGACATCCCTAATACGCTTTTGTTCGGACACAATTTCGGAGTTTTCGATGCTATTTACGAAAGTCGCGCTCAAATCTCTGACAATGTATCGTGGGTGAAAGGGAATCACGTCGCCAAGTTCGGCATCGATTACAACTACGTCAACAATTTTGTGATCTGGCCGGGATTCACTCCCATGCGGATCGTGTTGCCCGGTCTCAATTGCCTGGTGGATTTTGCCAACTTTACAAATCCGCTCGCGGGAATCGCGTCGAATCCTGCTGACGGACCCTGTCCGACTTCGGTGGCCCCGTTTTTCCCGACCCAGCCGGGCGCCCCCTTTGGGCCGAATAACAACGACCCACTGAACGGCGTACCGATCGTCTTCTGGGGAGCACCGGTGGGAAGTATACCCAATCCTCCCGGCGGTCAGCTTCCAACTCCGCCCCCGATCCCGACGAACTGGAAGAACGCATATTTGCCATCGGAGACGGTGAATTTCTCCGAGACTCTTGATCATGCTTATTATGGATTTTACGCGCAGGATCAGTGGCGTGTGCGGCCCAGTCTGACGATCAATTACGGCTTGCGGTACGACTTCGAATCAGGGTTGGAGAAGCAAATTCGCCCTCACTACAACGGTGTCCAGCCTCGTCTCGGTTTGGCCTGGTCTCCGAATAACAAGACAGTCGTTCGCGCCGGGTTCGGCTTATTTGACGATCGCTACAACCTCTCTTTCTTGTTTATTACGCAGCCACAAAGACCCGTAATAATTCCCGGGGAGACGCTTCCCGGGATCCGAGACGGTGCAAACACTGCGACCTGGGTTTTGAACCAGTTGACGCCAGGCCCGTTGGCTGGGCCGCCAACATTCCTCCTTCCTGCGAACGCGGCGGCCAATTTGGTCACCACGGGCCAGGTGCCGGCACAATACATAACGGGTCCCTGCCCGCCATCGTGCACGGCGGGCGCGGGCATGGTGCAACACGACAGCAAGATCCCGTATTCCGAACAAGCTAACTTGGAGATCGACAGGGAAATCGGGCATGGGCTTACGGTTAGCGCCGGGTATCTGTGGGTCGCGGCGCACCACCTTGTCCGCGCGGACAACCTGAACGTATGCCCGCCGTTCGGCGCTCCTGCGGGCACGACCGTTCCTACGATTAACCCGGGCATACCGAATTGTGCGCCGACTCCAGCGCCTCCCGCTGGCTGGCCCGTGGGCAAAGCGTACTTCGGGGCTGCGGGCGTGCCGGGTGGAGGTGCGGCGTACGACAATGCCGGACTTTTATACTCCACGGACAATACGGGAAACTCCGTTTACAACGGCATGACGCTGCAGGTGACCGAGCGAGCAGGGCAGTATTTCACCCTGAACGCGAACTACACTTTCTCGCACACGCTTGACGATGGCACCTTCACTACCTTCGTCAGCACGCCGCAGGACCTTTATAATCGCGGGCTGGAGCGGGCGAATTCAAACCAAGACGTGCGCCAGCGGTTCGTAACAAATTTTACGGGCACCACGCCGATCCACAGCATCCTGCGCAACTTCTCGATGAGCAGCATCGTCACGTTGCAGACGGGGCGGCCCTTCACCATGTTCGTCGGGTTCGACGCCAATGGCGACACGAATCCCGTGACTGATCGCGTTGGAAACTTGGGCAGGAACACATACTACGGCGACCCGCTCTACGCATGGGACCTGCGCATTTCTCGTTACTTCCAGCTACGGGAACGCCTGAGACTGGACCTGATGGTTGACGCGTTCGACTTACTCAACCGGCCGAACGTGGACGAGGTGACATCAGTATATGGCGCCGCCGTGATTTGCGGAGGTACGGCGGTCCCGAGGAACTACAGAGACAAGGCCACTATCGAGACTCAGCAACAGGCTATCGCCTTCGACAACGGAACAGGTGGACCTACGTGCCCGAACCTGTCGCCCGTGCCGAGCCCGCCGGTGCCGAATGCCCTGTTCGGCGCGCCCAGGACGATGCTGAATCCGCGGCAGTTCCAGTTTGCGGCCAAGTTCTCCTTCTAACGGCCGCACAGGCGGGGATTGGTTTCGGCGCGCGATCGGTGTTCGGGTCGCTCCCGGCCGGCGTCTGTTTTCAGTGTGATGCTAATCTTGTACCGCTTAGCGGCTGTCCCTACCTATACCCGGGGGTCTGCGAAACTATTCCCGCTGATATCATGGAAACGATGAACTCGACTCACGCCAAGGACAGCACGAGCGTGCAACACGCTGCTAAAGGCCAGCGCGTCCGCCAGGTGCGCCTGCGGACGTCCGGAGCATCGGTTGAAAAACTGGCCGACGGTACGTTGCTCGTGCGGGCGGATGAAGCGCTTGGTCCGTATCCGAAAGTTTTTACCGATCGCCTGGTCCATTGGGCCACAGAGTTTCCGGAAAGAATCTGCGCAGCTCAGAGAGTGGCGGGCGGTGAATGGCGGCGGCTTACTTACGCTCAAGTGCTCGCGGCAGTAGAAAGCGTGGGACAAGCTCTGATTGATCGAGGTTTCTCGGCCGAGCGGCCCGTAGCGATTCTTTCTGAAAACGATCTCGAGCATTTGGTGCTCATGTTGGCGGGACAGCACGTTGGAATTCCTACCGCGCATATTTCGCCGGCCTCTTCGCTGGTCTCGCAGGATTTCGGCCGGTTGCGCCATGCCCTGGATCTTCTTACGCCGGGTCTGGTCTTTGCATCGAACGCCGAGCGCTACGGCAGGGCTATCGAAGCGGTTGTGAGCGGCGATACTGAGGTCGTGGTCACAAGCCCCACTCCAAAGGGCAGAAAGGCGACTCTGTTCGCCGAGCTCCTAGCAACAACGCCCACAACTGCGGTGAAGGCTGCCCACGAGCAGATACAGCCTGACAGCGTGGCCAAGTTTCTGTTCACATCCGGTTCGACCGGAATGCCCAAAGCCGTAATCAATACGCACCGCATGATCTGTTCCAACCAGCAAATGATCGCGCAGGTTTTCTGCTTTCTGCAGGACGAGCCTCCGGTTCTGGTGGACTGGCTGCCTTGGAATCACACTTTCGGCGGAAACCACAACGTGGGCATCGCTCTGTACAACGGCGGAAGTTTTTATATTGATGACGGCAAGCCGAGCCCGGGATTCATCGAAGAAACCATTCGAAACCTGCGCGAGATCTCGCCGACGGTTTACTTCAACGTTCCCAAAGGCTATGAGGATCTGCTGCCTGCTCTGCGCGCGGAACGCGCGCTTCGTGAAAATTTTTTTCGCCGGCTGCGCCTCCTGTTCTATGCCGCCGCAGGCTTATCGCAACCGGTCTGGAATGCTTACCGAGCTTTGGCGCTTGAAACCTGCGGCGAGCGAATTGTGATGGTCAGCGGTCTCGGCGCCACGGAGACTTCTCCGATGGCCCTTCAAACCACCTGGGAAACGGATCGGGCCGGCGTGGTTGGTATTCCTATTCCCGGCGTGGAGGCGAAACTTGTCCCGCGCGGCAAGAAACTTGAGGTGAGCGTTCGCGGACCAAACGTAGCTCCAGGTTACTGGCGGCAGCCCGAACTCACTCGAAAGACGTTTGACCGGGACGGCTTCTACAATTTCGGAGATGCTCTTCGCTTCGTGGATCCAAGCGACGTGAACAAAGGTTTCGCGTTCGATGGGCGTCTCTCGGAGGATTTCAAGCTCGCGAGTGGGACCTGGGTGAACGTGGGTGCGGTGCGCGGCGGAGTTCTGAGCCACTTCTCCCCCTTTGTCCGTGACGTAGTTATCACCGGCCACGATCGAGATGAAGTCGGCTTGATGATCTTCGGAGATATCGATCAATGCCGCGCACTTTGCTCCGGACTGGAGCGCTCCGCTTCCGCGGCGGAAATTTTTGGACATCCCAACGTTCGCCGGCATTTTCAGCAATTGCTCGAGAGTTTTGCGGCAAATGCTACGGGGAGCTCCAATCGGGTGACGCGAGCGGTCGTGGTGCAAGAGCCGCCTTCGCTGGATGCGGGTGAAATCACGGACAAAGGTTCGCTAAATCAGCGCGCGGTCCTCGATCGGCGGACTGCGATAATCGATCAGCTTTACGCAGCGGAACCCTCTTCAGAAGTTTTGCGAATCAAGCGGAAATAATTTGCGGCCCAGGTGAGGATGCTGTGTGGACAGTGGACATTGACGTTGGCGGAACTTTAACGGACGGCATCTTCACCAGCGGTGATGACGTCTTCTGCGTGAAGGTGGACACCACTCCACACGACTTGACCGTTTGCTTGTTTGACTGCTTGTCGCGAGCCGCCGACAAACTGGGTTTCGCCGGCACAAATGAGTTTCTCGAAAATGTGGAGCTCATTCGCTGGTCCACTACGATTACTTCCAACGTGCTGGCGGAATCGCGCGGCCCTCGCATCGGATTGATTGTTTCCGAAGGCCATCAGAAAGACCTTTACGGCACGGAACCTCGCAGCGGCGTTTTGAATCGGCTGATATCCGAGCAGGACGTGATCGGTGTGGATGCGTCCGCGGGCGAATCGGAAGTCATGAATGCCGCGCGTAAACTGCTGGAAAGCGGTGTGCGGCGTATCTGCGTCAGCCTGGAAGGTTCGCATCGTGATTCGCGCCGGGAAATTGCCATCAAACAAATCATCGACCAGCAGTATCCGGATCATTTCCTTGGTTCGGTGCCGGTGCTGGCCGGGAGCGATATTTCCAAATCCGCGGAGGACCAAACGCGCACGTATTCCGCGCTGATCAATACATACACGCATGGTGCGCTGGCCGCGACGCTTTTCAAAGCCGAGGATGACCTTCGCGAAACTGCCGGGTACACCGGCACTTTCCTGGTGAGCCATATTAATGGCGGAGTGGCGGGAATCGCCAAGACCAAGGCAATTGACACCATCGAATCCGGACCGATTCTGGGAATTCATGCCAGCGCCTACCTGGCGAAGGCTTACGGTTTCAATGATGTGATCTCCATGGACATCGGCGGAACCACCGCAAAAATCAGCGTGCTGCTCGATGGCGAGCCGATCTATCGCCGGCCATCCGATTTCTTCGGCATTCCCGTGGCGATTTCGCTTCCCGATTTGCATTCGATCGCACTGGGCGGCGGCAGTGTCGTGAAACCCGCCCCCAAAGCAGGCAAGCCGAACGTCCAGTTGGGCCCGGAGAGCATGGGTTCATTTCCGGGGCCGGCGTGTTACGGGCTCGGAGGCGATCAGCCGACGCTCACCGACGCGTTCGTCGCAGCAGGACTCATCAACCCCGATTACTTTCTTGGCGGAGCCAAAACGATAGATCTGGAACTGGCTCGCAAGATGATTGCTGAATCAGTGGCAAAGCCGCTGAACGTAACGATGGAGGAAGCCTGCCGCATCGTCCTCGACCGGGCCTTCGAATCCGTTGCCAACATGATCGTCGCCACCAAAAAAGAGCTGAAGCAGGATTTGTCGAAATCGATTTTGTTTGCTTACGGAGGCAACGGCAGCTTGTTCGCGTGCGGCGTAGCGGAAAAGGCGGGGCTCGATCGCGTGCAATTGTTTTCTCTGGGACCCGTGTTCAGCGCTTTCGGCTCTTCTGTCTCCGACATTTCTCATCTGTACGAAGGTTCGCTGGCAGGAGTTGCGATTTCAGATGCCGGCGTCGTCCGCATTCGGCAGATGATCGAGGAAATGAAAGCGGAAGGAGTAAAAGATCTTCTGGGTGAAGGAATTCGTCCGGATGGAATTAGTTACTCCTACGAACTGGATGCGTCGCGAAACGGGCACAGCTCCATTTCGGTTCCTTGCTCAGAAGCGTCTCTGCGCAGCGAGAAGGATCTGCACGCGGCGCTGACCAAGGCCCTCGGGAAACCTGGAAGCGCGCCAGACGGCCCGATTTCGCTCGAGCTAATCCGCGTCTCGGTGAAAAAGGGGATGCCCAAACCGCGACTGGTCGAACGCCCGTTACAAGGTGCCGATTCGTCGCACGCGCGCAAAGGCACGCGCAAGGTTTTGTGGGGCAGCAGCAAAGGCGAAGCGCAAATTTACAATTGGGAAGCATTGCGGCCCGGCAATCGAGTGAATGGGTGCGCGGTGCTCGAAGACGTGAACAGCACCTACTTTATTCCTGAGGGCTGGGAAATGATCATGGATCGTTTCGGAAACGGTGCGCTCAGCCGAATCTCCAAGAAACCGTAGCGGCGTCTCCGAAAGAGGAAAGCTCAATGGCGAGACCACAAAACAAACGTTTGCGCATCACCGAATATCTCGATTTGGATCTCGATAGCGAACAGTGGGTGTGTAACCGTTGCAATCGCGTGATCGGTCCCGCCCGGGAGAATTACAAGAAGGGCTGCCTGGTTTACGATCGCGATCCGCGGGAAATTCATCCGCCGCTCGTTTCCGGACCGTTTAATTTTTCTCCCGACCCGCTCTGGGTTCGCATCGTCGAGTTTTATTGTCCCGGATGCGGGACACAAGTGGAGACGGAATACCTGCCGCCCGGGCATCCCATCACGCACGATATCGAAATTGACGTTGACCGGTTGAAAGAAAGATTGCAGAAGGGGGAATTCGTGATTCGCGAGCAGCGCCTGGAGGCCGCCGAATGAATTCCATCGATATCGATGTCGGCGGGACCTTCACCGATCTGGTCCTCAACTACAACGGGAAGTCCCTGATCAAAAAGTCTCCGACGACTCCTTACGATCTCTCCGTCTGCTTTACGCGCGTGATTGAAGACGGTGCGGCGGCGCTGGGCATGAAGATTGAGGATCTGCTGCCGGGGATCGAAATGATCCGTTACTCGACTACCATTGCGCTGAACCGCTTGATCGAAAAGAAAGGCCCCCGTTTGGGGCTGATCACCACCGAGGGCCACGAAGACGTTGTGCTGCTCGGGCGGGGAGCGCAGTGGATCGATGGCACGCGAGTTTCCGAGCGCAGAAATCTTGCCATTCAGAACAAACCCGATCCGCTGATACCGCGGGACATGATCGTCGGCGTAAAAGAGCGCGTGGATTCGCGCGGCAGAGTGATCCGGCCGCTGGATGAAAACGACCTGCGAGAGAAAGTTCGCTATCTCACCAGCCGGGGCGCGCGCGGATTTGTGGTCTCGTTGCTTTGGGGTTTTCTGAATCCGGTGAACGAGCGGCGGGTGAAGGAAATCATTCGCGACGAGTATAAGGAATTTCACATCGGCTATTTGCCGGTGGTCCTCGCGGGACAAGTGGTTGGAAAGCTCGGTGAATACGAGCGCACCATGGCCGCGATTCTCGATGCCTA
>JBEKHP010000008.1:0-123400 GCA_050012235.1 Candidatus Acidiferrales bacterium
CAAGAAATGGCACCCTGGCGACAATCACTCGCGCGCCGTCCCTGCCTTCCCCCTGTCAAAAGAGCCCTCTTCTTCGCATCGCCGGAATAGTCTGCGAGGAGAACCGGTGGCGGAAAAAGAAAACACAGCAACAAGCATGGATCTCGACCGTGAAGTAATTCGCTGTCAAGTCTGTGGATTGGTTCAATACCGCACACGCACTGACAATTGTCGCCGGTGCTTGCGCATGCTGCCCCCCAAGGTGTCGTTCGTCATACCGACGCCGTCACCTCAAGATTTGCCGGGGGACGACCGTCAACTGTTCGAGAACTGGCCGAATCGCGAAACTGTGGAGAACATCGGCCAGCGTATTCGACAGTTGCGGGAGTCGCGTGGCATGACGCAAAGCCAGCTACAAGCACGCTCGCGCGTCTCGCGTTCGTACTTGTCGCGAATCGAGAGCGGACAGATGACGCCCAGCCTCGGCACGCTTGAGAAAATTGCCGAAGCGTTGGGAGTCGGGCTAAACCGCTTCTTCGTGCCGGAAACGAATGGGGAGACGGTACTCGAGGACCCGTTCATTCAGGGGCTTCGACCGTTCTTAAGGCAACTCGATTGGACACAGTGGCAAGGCATCCTGAAGAGGTTGCAGGCGATTAGCGAGCACGTGAGCACGAATCAGAACGTGCGCCCTCTGCCGCCGCAGACTGCTGACAGGCTGCCTCACAATATGCCCCGGCGGCAACAGCCAGCGGGCCATTCTGCGGCGGTGTTGCACCGCTAGCTCCGCGGAACTTTAGCGCGGCACAAATTGAAATTGGTAAGGACGGCCCGGCAAGCTCGCCACGAGGCGATTTGCCGGGCCGTCCTTGTTTTGTCGAGGTTTCCGACCGGTCCGAACGGAAGAGTTCGCGTCACAACCGCAAATTCCGTCCCTCAGCGGCTGAAGCCGCACTGACTTTGCATCGTTTGCGGCACGACTGAAGTCGTGCCCTGACGAAAATCTTTGCAACATTGTCGGTATGACTACCCTTCGCAGGCTCAGAGTAAAAAGTCGTGCCCCGACGAAAATCGGAGTTGCGACACAGACTCGGAAAGGGGCTGGAGGCTACTGCGTTTCTTTCTTGCCGATGCGGACTAATGTGATCTGGGTGCCTTCGGAGATTTTCTTCAGGGCCACGACGCGCACGCCATTGCGGTGGTCGTCAACGAAGGCAACGTCACTTTCATTCATTTTCACCGGACCGTTCGAGTGGTCGGGAACGTCCTTGTTCGCCTCGACGCGGAAATCGGGGCCCAGACGCTTTCTGTACCACGCTTGCACGAAGTCGATGGGATCCTTGGTTTGATACTGCTCGGTGGCGATGCCGACAGCGGAGTCGTTTGCGCTGAGGTTGACGTTGGCGCCTTTGTTATCGGAGGGCGAGGCGCCGGGATAAATTTCCAGGCCGGTGATGTGAGGGCCGCCTTTGTCCACGGAAATGCCGCCGAGGGCGGTTTGGATGTCAACTTTGTCGCCGGAGTTGCGAACTTTCAGGTGATGGATGAAAAGGCCGGCGAGAGTCACGCCGAAAAGAAACATGACGATGATTCCCGCGGCGATGATTCCGAGGATCCACCAAATGGCGTTGTTCCTGCGCTGCGGCGGCGCTGGCTGGTACATGGGCGGTTGTGTTGATCCGGTGGACATAGTTTTCCCCTCGCGCGGCTCAAAGCTTATTACGCATTATGAACGCGAATTGTTTCCTGCGAAGCATGATTCTTGCCGGTGGCGGAGCTAGTAGAAAACCACTTTCACGTCCGGGCTTTTTTTCAGGTGCACGGTATCGATGAAGCGGACCTGACGGTCGTCATACGTAAGGATCAGGGAATGGGTGCGAGTGCCTTCGCCGAAGAAGCGCACGCCGCGGAGCAGGCCGCCGCCAGTGACTCCGGTGCAGGCGAAAATGATTTTCTTACCGGGGGCGAGATCTTCGGTGGCGTAAATGCGTTTGGCGTCTTTGATGCCCATTTGGGCGAGGCGCTCGTGATGCTCGGGCTTGGACGCGACCAGGCGGGCGAGAATTTGACCGTTCAAGCAGCGCAGGGCAGCGGCGGTGAGAACGCCTTCCGGGGCGCCACCGGTGCCCATGACGGCGTGGACGCCGGTGCCGACCACAGCGGCGCTGATCCCGGCAGAGAGGTCACCGTCGGAGATGAGTCTGATGCGCGCGCCGGCGGCGCGAATTTGATTGATCAGTTCTTCGTGGCGGGGACGATCGAGAACGATGATGACGAGATCTTCCACTTTACGGTTGAGACGCTTCGCGATTGCTTTCAGATTGTCGGCGACCGGGGCATCCAGGTCGACAGCGCCTTTGCACGACGGTCCGACGATAAGTTTTTCCATGTAAAGATCGGGGGCATGTAGCAATCCGCCGCGTTCGCTGGCGGCGAGAACCACGATGGCGTTCGGCTCACCAGTGGCGCAGAGGTTGGTGCCCTCGAGAGGATCGACGGCGATATCCACTGCGGGAAATGTGCGGTTTTTATCGCGCACGGCGGCGCCGACTTTTTCGCCGATGAAGAGCATAGGGGCCTCGTCGCGCTCGCCTTCGCCGATGACGATGGTGCCGTCCATGCCGACCGAATCCATTTCCGAGCGCATGGCTTCGACGGCCATCTGATCGGACTTGTGGCGGTCTCCTAGTCCCATGGTGTGCGCCGAGGCGATAGCGGCCTGCTCGACGACGCGCAAAAATTCCAGACTGAGTGCTTTCTCCATTCGTGCTCCTGAGTGACGAGTGTGGATCCGAGCGGCGGGGACATCCGCCCCGGGCGCGCCCGGGGGCCTATCATAATCCAATTAGCGGGTTTTCAAACAAGGCGCTGTCTCGAAAATGATTTCTCCCGGCATTATGGAAGCGGCTGAATTTTGGCGTTTACAAGGAAGGGATCGTCGAATTCTGTTTGATCGCCTGCTCTCTTTCCCGCGACGGGCAATAAGCGGGCCGAAAGGGGCTTATGCCATTTCACGGAAAGGCTGGCGACGTCACCAAGAATTGCGGCGAGCTGATCGATTGAGACGTCGCCGGGGAGTGGAATGACGTCGAGCCCGGTACCGCAGACTGCGGAATAGGAGAGCATGGCATCGAGGGAGAGGCGTCCTTCGGTCCAGCGCTGCGAGAGGACGGAGTCCTCCAGGATTGGCAGCATCAGGCCGGAATAGCCGGCTTGTGTGACGGGGACGGATTTGAGCGCGCGAGTGATCAATGCAGCGGTGGTGAGCGTTCCACTGGAGCCCACGGGCGCTCCGAGAAAATTCTCGATTGCGCGGCCGATGGAGACATCTTTCAAGCCCGCGGGGGAAAGGTCGATTCCACCGTACCTCCAGCCAGTGCTGCGGCTGATTTCCTTTGCGGTCTTTTCGACTTGTTGGGCGTAGGTGGTTAAAGAAGCTTTCAAGTGCTCCTCTGCAAGCTCGGGAGACTTCGAAGAGGCGAGAGCGTCGGCCACGACATTGGCGGACTGCAAGCCGATGGCGAAGCGCTTACCTTCGCTGGCGAGATACGAAGCGGGATAAAACGGAGTGCCATCAGGGACGAAAGATGAGGTGGTGAAGCTGAAGTTGCCCTGGCTGTGCAGGGTGTTGGCTTCGAGATATTTCATCACACCGGCTGCAGCTTGAATGGACTTCCAGTGAATTCCGTCTTCGCCGCCGATGAAGATGGAGCCTTCCAAAGTTTTTGCATTGGCGAGGATTTTTCCGAGAAGCTCCGCTTCGCGCGGATCGTCGGTGTCCTTCATCATGGCAGGGCCGATGGATGCGTCGAAACCTTCTTTCACGGCTAGCGCGTCGTATTCGCGGAAGAATGCGAGGGTTTGTTCTTCGGAAAGGCCGCGTGTGTATTCGGGGAAGGACTGCGTGGTGATGCGAATGGTTTGGACTTCGTATCCGGATTTTTCGTAGGCGGCCTTGGCGCCGCGCAGAAATTTCAGGGCGTCCTGAATCTGATCTTGGTAGTGGCCGCGATCGAGGTGAACGAAGGCCGTAATGGCGCGAATCTTTGGTTTTGAAGAAGGCTCTGGCGCGCTTTGGCCTTTCCCCGCAGATGCAACCAGCAGAATGGAGCAGAGAAGCGCGATGACCGGGCGCAATTTATTTGGAGCGCTCATCAGAAGGCGGAGATTCCGGTGATGCGTTCGCCGATGATGAGCTTGTGGATGTCGTGCGTGCCTTCGTAGGTGTAGACGGATTCGATGTTGTTCATGTGGCGCATGACGCAGTAGTCGTCCACGATGCCGTTCGCGCCAAGAATTTCGCGAGCGCGGCTGGCGGATTCGCGCGCGACCCACACGTTATTCATTTTCATCATGGAAATGTGGGAGGGGTGAACGCGGCCTTTATCTTTGAGTCTTCCGACCTGCAGGGCGAGGAACTGGGCTTTGGTGATCTCGGTAATCATCCAGACGAGTTTTTCCTGGACGAGTTGGTGCGAGGCGATGGGCTTGTTGTCGAATTGTTTGCGCTGCTTGGCGTAGGAGAGCGCGGTGTCGTAACAGGCCATGGCCGCGCCGATGGCGCCCCAGCCGATGCCGTAGCGGGCCTGATTCAGGCAGGAAAGCGGGCCTTTCAGACCTTCGACGCCGGGGAGCAGATTTTCGGCGGGGATTTTGCAATCGGTCATCGCCAGGCCGGAAGTGACCGAAGCGCGCAGCGAATATTTTCCGTGGACGTCCCAAGCTTTGAATCCGGGCGTGCCTTTTTCAACGAGGAAACCGCGAATCTTGTCGTCTTCGGTTTTGGCCCAGATGACGGCGACGTCTGAGATGGAGCCGTTGGTGATCCACATTTTTTCGCCGTTCAGGATGTAGCTATCGCCTTTTTTTACGGCCCGCGCGAGCATGCCGCCCGGATTTGAGCCGAATTGAGGTTCGGTGAGGCCGAAGCAGCCGATTGCTTTCCCCTGTTGCAAGAGCGGGAGCCATTTGTCTTTCTGCGAGTCGGAGCCGAAGGCGTGGATTGGATACATTACGAGAGCCGACTGGACCGAGACAAAGCTGCGCAGGCCGGAATCGCCGCGTTCGAGCTCCTGAGTGACGAGGCCGTATTCGACGTTGGACATTCCGGCGCAGCCGTAGCCTTTCAGGCTCGCGCCGAAAAGACCAAGCTCGGCCATTTGCGGGACGAGTTGCACGGGAAATTTTCCTTCGCGATTGTACTGCTCGATGATGGGCATGATGGCGTCATCAACGAACTGGCGAGTGGTCTGGCGGGCGAGTTTTTCCTCGTCGCTGAGCAGGGAATCGAAGTCGAGGAAATCGACCCCGGGGAAAGATGGCATTCAATGTCTCCTTGGAGAACGGCAGCCGGCTAGCCATTGCGACGCACGGAGAAAACTTCGCCACAGCGGCCAAACGGACATTGTATCGAACTCACGGCTTGCCGCGCCACTGAGAGTCGTTCCAGAGGCAATGCGAGTGAAGGATTCTCGAATCGGCTTTCCGTGGTGACTGTTTGTGACTTAAGATGCCGCGACCATTCGGCAGGGCGGGACGATGGCGGAATCGCACAATCCATTTCCGGGAGATGGCAGCGGAGCAGACGGCCCTCGATCTTTGCAGGAGCGGCTGCTTGCGGCGGGGCGGTTCGCGCTTTTTGCGGCGATCGTTTTCGCGTTTCTGAAAATTCTGGGTTTTCTTACTTCTTCGATTAGCGCTCGGCTGCGCGCGCTTTATTGGTCAGCGCTGTTCGGCAACGCGGTGGTTGTAGTCGCTGCGTTTGCCGCGACGGCGATCATGGCTCGACTGGACCATCGGGCGTTCGGCTACTACGGGCTGGGCAAGAGTCCATGCGGGAAAAGATTTGGGAGCGGTGTTGCGTGCGGATTGGTGGCGCTTACGGCGCTGCTCGTGGCGTTGCGGCTGAGTGGGATGTATTTCTTCGGAAAAGCCGTCACGCATGGCGAGGCGCTGGCAGGTTATGCGCTGGTGTATGCGACTCTGTTTTTCGTTGTTGCGCTGGGAGAGGAGACGCTTTTTCGCGGCTACGCGCTGGTGTCGCTGACGGAGGCTATTTCGTTTTGGCCGGCAGCTATTGTGCTGGGAATTATTTTCGGGGCAAGCCATTCGCATCACGGCCAGGAATCGGTCGCGGGATTAATTTTTGCCGGCGTGTATGGTGTCGTACTTTCTTATTCGTTTCTACGGAGCGGGTCGCTGTGGTTCGCAATCGGTCTTCACGCGATGTGGGATTATGCGCAGAGTTTTATTTATGGCGTGCCGGATAGCGGAGTGATCGTCCCGGGAAGCTGGCTGGCTCCGAGGATTCATGGGCCAATCTGGATTACGGGAGGATCTGCCGGTCCGGAGGGAAGCTACTTGATGATTTTCGTCTTCGCCGGGATCGCAATCGCGATTCGCAGGCTTTATCCGCCGTCTCGTTCCCCAGCGTAATCCGCGAACTGATGGTTTCGCCTGCTATCTCTGTTTAGGAGTGTCTGTTTCGAGGCCGTACCAAGCCTTCCACTGATCTCGGGTACGCTGATCGGCTGGCCACGTGAAGCACAGGCAGTAGCCGTCGGGATCGGCGACGTACAACTGCTTCATGCCGTAATGCGTGATCTGAGGCTCCTTCACAGTGAGGCCATGGGCGCGGAGATGCCGGTAAGCGGCGTCCAGATCTTCGCAACCGAAGAAGAGGCCGGTATCGTTATGCGCGGTCCAGCGAGCGGGGTCGGGGGCGGATGGGCGCTGATCCTGTTCGTAGGCGGTGTTGAGCATTATTTCCGCGCCATTTAGTTTGAGGAGCGCCCAATCGAAGTGGTCGCCGGGGCGGGATGTGGTGACAAGTTCGAAGCCGAGAATGTCGCGGTAAAAATGCACGGCGGCCGGCATGTCGAAAACCTGGAGCAGGGGAGCGAGACCTCTGATATTAATTGGCACGGAATTCTCCTGTTCGACCGCCTTACAGCAGATTTTTGCAAGCCTACCGCGATAAGCGGGCCGGGGCAATAATGTATACTTCTCGGCAAAACTTTCGCAGGGTGGGGCATGAATCGATCGGTTGGCGTGACGGTATCCGCGATTGTGGTGATATTCGGCAGCGTTCTTACACTCCTGGCGGGGATGATGATGCTGTTCGCTTCGTCGGGCGGCATTCCTGTTCCCGAAAACCAAGTACATTTCATGAAGTATTTTATGATTTTCCTGGCGCTGGTGATGTTCGCGCTGGGGGCGTGGGGCATTAGTTCCGGAATGGGTCTGATGCGTTTGCGGGCGTCGTCGAGAATTTCGATGCTGGCTTTCAGCGCGCTGCTCCTTTTACTTTGCATTCCGGGATTTCTGATGATGCTGGTAATGCCGTTTCCGCCGCCCGGGACCGCTCCAAGCCCCGAACTTCCGGCAAACATTCTGGCGGCGACGCGGATTTTCATGGTCGTACTTTACGGAATCCTCACGGCGCTGGGGGGCTGGTGGCTTTACTTCTTCAATAAGCGATCAACGAAGGACCAATTTCTGAAGGTGAGCGTAACTCAGCTGGACGGAATGCACGGTGAGGGAATTAGTGCGCACGATGCGCGACCGCTTAGCATCACTCTGATCGCTTGGTACTTGCTGATTAGCGCATTCATCGGAGTGCTCGGTCTCTCGATGGATCCGCCGGTCTTTTTCCTGGGATTTTTTTTCAAGGGAACGGCGGCTTCGCTGTTGATGTTCGCGCTGGCGCTTCTTCAGTCTTTTATAGGCTTTGGATTGCTGAAGCTGAGGCTCTGGGGCCGCACGCTGGCGATCTATTATTTTCAGTTCTTGATTTTCAACTCGCTGACGATGGTGCTGATTCCCGGGACGCAGGCGCGATTCGAGCAGGCTATGAACGAAATGCTGCGGGACATGCAAGGCACGACGGGGGCGGCGCCGCCCTCGATGCACTTTCCGATCTGGTTCGGAGTGATATTTGCGGTGCCCTTGCTGAGCTTGCTGCTGTGGGTGGTGGTCAGCCGGAAGGCAGCGTTTCACGCGGACCAAGAAGGAGGCCAATGAACGCTTAAGTTGCTTCAAACCTGGGTTTCGCCGGTGGCAATCTCAGCGTTGACGTTCGCGGATGGCGATGCGATAATCACGAGCTTTGTTGAACCTAGAAGTGTGCTCCGGCAGGCGAGGGTGTCGCCCCGGAAGCGTTTAGATAATTCTTAAATGGGGCGCTAGATCCGTATCTTCTCCTGACGATGGAAATTCTCCACCAGCTCGGCGACTTGTTCCTTCAAGCTGTGCCCTCAGTGGTCATTGTTTTTCTGTTCTATTTGTTCATGCGCTGGGCGTTTTTCACGCCGATTCAGAAAGCGATGTCGGAACGGGACGCGAAGATTGAAGGCGCTCGCGTAGAGGCCGCCGCGGTGGAAGCGGACGCGGCCAAGGATTTGCAGGCGTATAACGAAGCGCTGAAAAAAGCGCGCGGAGAAATTTACGCGGAGCAGGAAGCCGCGCGACAAGTGGCCCTCGATGAGCGAGCGAAGCTTCTGAAGGTGATGCGCAGCCGCGCGGTGGAGGAAGTGACTGCGGCGAAGAAAAAGATTTCCGAGGAGCTGGTTGTCGCGAGCAAGGAAGTGGAAGGCCAAACGGATATTCTGGCGCGCGAGATTACGCAACTGATTCTTGAAAATCCGTCACCGATGCAGGGCGGAGCGGCTCGATGAAGCGGCTGCTGAGCGCGTCCGGATTTCTGTGCGTATTTTTGTTTTTAGCGGTTTTGCCTGTTCTGGCCGAAGAGAGGGAAAAGCCGCCGCCGACTGAATCAGGTATGGGGCTGGTGTTCCGCTGGCTGAATTTTGCGATCGTTTTTGGCCTGATTGCATATGTTGCGGTGAAGTGGGGCGGGCCTTACTTCCGGGCGAAAGCGGACGAGACGGCGGGGAAAATCGCCGAGGGAGCGCGGGCGCGCGAGGCCGCCGAGCGGCAGAGAGAAGAAATCCGGCAGAAACTGGCGGGACTCGGGGAGGAAGTTACCAGACTGCGTGCCGCAGCGAAGCGTGATGCGGAAGCGGAAGCTAAACGGGTGCGCGAGATGGCTCACGCCGAATCGGAAAAGATCGAGCGCGCCGGGCAGATGGAAATAGAAGCGGCGCGGCGTGCGGCGCATGTGGAACTGAAGGCGCTGGCGGCGCGGCTGGCGGTGGAACGCGCGGAAGCTCTGCTGGCAAAAGAGATGACGCCGCAAGCGGAGACGGCGCTGTTTCGCACGTTCGTGGCCGAACTCGAGAGGAGCGTCAATTGAGCGCAGTGGCCGAAAGATACGCCGCGGCGCTGGCGGAAGTGGCGCTGGAGCGGAAGCTCCCGGACAAAGTGAAAGGCGATCTCGGCGCGTTTGTGGACGTATATCTTTCCTCGGCGGACCTGCGAAATGCTTTGGATAGTCCGGTAGTGAGCAATGACGTAAAGCACAAGGTGATCCACGAAGTGGCCGCGAAGATGGGTGTGGACGCAGCGGTGCAGAACTTTCTTTACCTGATCGTGGACCATCGCCGCACCGAGATGTTGCACGAGATCCCCGCCGCTTTGCAGCAACAACTGAATATGCGCATGGGAATCGCCGAGGCGGAAGTGAGTTCGGCGAGGGAATTGAGCGGAGCGGAGAAACAGCAATTGACCGCGATGCTCGAGCGGCGCACGGGGAAGAAAATCGAAGCGAGCTTTCGTCAGGACAAGGCGCTGCTGGGCGGCGCGGTGGTACGCGTGGGATCGACGATTTATGACGGGTCGGTGCGGGAGCAGTTGAACCGGCTGCGCGAGCGATTGGAAACGGAATAGGCGGTCGAAATTCAGGAGCGGGAATGGCGAACATCAAAGCGGACGAGATTACAAAGATACTGCGCGAACAGATCGAGAACTACCAGCAAACGCTGGCGGTTGACGAAGTGGGATCGGTGATCTCGGTCGGCGACGGAATTGCGCGCGTTCACGGGCTGGATAAATGCATGGCGGGGGAGATGCTAGCGTTCCCGCATGATGTTTTCGGAATTGCGCTGAACCTGGAAGAAGATCAGGTCGGCGTGGTGCTGCTGGGCGACTACACAGAGATTGAAGAAGGCGACATCGTCAAGCGGACGAACAAGATTATGTCCGTGCCGGTGGGCGATGCGATGCTTGGGCGCGTGGTGGATGCGCTGGGAAATCCGGTGGACGACAAGGGGCCCATTCAAACCGATAAGCGGAACCCGCTGGAGCGTTTGGCGCCGGGCGTGATTGATCGGCAGCCGGTGCGCGAGCCGGTGCAAACGGGAATTAAATCTATTGACGCGATGATTCCGATCGGTCGGGGCCAACGCGAGTTGATTATTGGAGACCGGCAGACGGGAAAGACCGCGATCATTTTGGATACGATCATCAACCAGCGCGGCGGCGACATGATTTGTATTTACTGCGCCATCGGGCAGAAGCGTTCGACCATCGCGCAAATCGTGAAGATCCTGACCGACAATGGCGCGATGGAACACAGCATCGTGGTGGCGGCGTCGGCCTCGGAATCGGCTTCGATGCAGTACATTGCGCCGTTCGCTGCATGCGCTATTGGGGAATATTTTCGCGATACGAAGCGCCACGCGGTGTGCTTCTACGACGACCTTTCGAAGCACGCGCAGGCTTATCGCGAAATTTCCTTGCTGCTCAGGCGTCCTCCAGGCCGCGAAGCGTTTCCCGGCGACGTTTTCTTTTTGCACTCACGGCTGCTGGAGCGCGCGGCGAAATTGAGCGATGAACTGGGGGCGGGTTCGCTGACGGCGCTGCCGGTGATCGAGACGCAGGCGGGCGATATTTCGGCTTACATTCCGACCAACGTGATTTCGATTACGGACGGCCAGATCTATCTCGAGGCGGATCTTTTCAACAGCGGCGTCAGACCGGCGGTGAACGTGGGACTTTCGGTGAGCCGCGTCGGAGGCAACGCGCAGATCAAAGCGATGCGGCAGGTGGCCGGCACGTTGCGGCTGGACCTGGCGCAGTACCGCGATTTGGCGGCGTTCGCACAGTTTGGGACCGAGCAGTTGGACAAAGCTACGCAAGCGCAGCTCGCACGCGGACAGCGCCTGGTGGAGATTTTGAAACAAGATCAGTACCAGCCGCTGCCGGTGGAAAAGCAGGTTTTGATTATTTACGCGGCCGCGAACCGGTATCTCGAGGATTTGGAAGTGTCGCAATGCCGCCAGTTCGAGCTGGAAATGTATCCGTTCATCGAAACTAACTACAACGGGTTGCTGAAATCGATACGCGAGAAAAAGGCGTTTGACGACGCGATTCGCGCGGAAGCCAAGAAAGCGCTGGATGCATTCAAGGAAACATTTAGGGCCTCGCATCCGGCGAAGGCTGAAACGGATGCGGGCGCGAAGAAGGAACCGAGCGCGGCGGCAAAACCAGCTCCGGCCGCGGCACCAGCTCCGGCTCCGGCGGCACATTAATTCGAGCGGGAAGATTAGACACAGCTATCGATGCCTACACTACTTGATTATCGGCGGCGGGTTCGCTCGGTGAAGAACACGCAGCAGATTACGCGGGCGATGAAGTTCGTGGCGGCGGCGAAACTGCGGCGTGCGCAAGAAGGCGTGTTTGCGGCGAGGCCTTACGCGCATGAGATATTGCGGGTTTTGCGCTCGGCGGCTGCGCGCATGGAGAATGTGGCGCATCCGCTGCTGGTCCGGCGTCCCGAGGAAAAGATTTTGGTGGTTGTGCTTACAGGCGACCGCAGCTTGGCGGGAGCTTTCAATTCGAATGTGATCCGGCACGCGAGCGAATTTATGCGCGAGCACGCGTCAAAGCAGATAGAGCTGATTGTGGTGGGCAAGAAAGGCCGCGACACTTTTCGCAAGCGCGGGCTGAAGTTTGCGGGCGAATATTTGGATGTGTCGGCCAAAGTGGAATTTTCGAAAGCCAAGGAAATCGCGGCGCGAATTGCAGAGCTGTACATCAGCAGCGAAGTGGATGCGGTGTACGCGATTTACAACGAGTTCAAGAATGTGATGGTGCAGAACCTGCAGGCGCAGAAATTGCTGCCGGTCGATCCGGAGGTCGTGAGCGCGCAAGGAAAAGACGGAGAAAAGTCGCTTGCCAGCCACGCTGGGCCGGGAAGTTCTCTGCCCATGGAGCAGGCGCCGAGAGGCGGCGAATTGCTGGTGGATTATATATACGAGCAGCCGGTGGAAGAAATTTTCCGGGTTTTGGTACCGCGGTATCTTGAAACTGAAATTTATCGAATTTTGCTGGAATCGGCTGCCGCCGAGCACGCCGCGCGCATGACGGCGATGGATGCTGCGACGCGAAACGCGTCGGAACTAATCGACAAATTAACTTTGCAGATGAACAAGATCCGGCAGGCCGCAATTACGAAGGAAATTATCGAGATTGTCAGCGGCGCGGCTTCCGCGCTGTCGTAATCATAGTGTTCTAACGAGACTCAGGGAGAAACGGAATGGCGGAAAACAAAGACCAAGAGAAGATTGGGCACGTGGTCGAGGTCATCGGCCCGGTCGTGGACATTTTGTTTCAAGAACATCATCTACCGTTTATTCACAACGCGGTGCGCATCACGAGCGAAGGATTCAACGTTCCGGAGCCGTTGGACATTGTGGCGGAAGTTGCGCAGCAACTGGGCGAAGGGCGAGTGCGCTGCGTGGCGATGAAGCCGACCGAAGGGCTGGTGCGCGGAATGAAGGCGGAAAACCTTGGCGAGCCGATTTCGGTTCCGGTGGGCCGCGCGACGCTGGGACGAGTGCTGAATGTGCTGGGCGAGCCGGTGGACAAACTCGGCCCGGTGAAGACGGACAAGCGGTATCCGATTCACCGGCCTGCGCCGTCGCTCGAGGACCAGTCCACGACGCTTGAAATGTTTGAGACGGGGATCAAGGTGGTGGACCTGATCGAGCCGTACTTGAAGGGCGGAAAGATTGGATTATTCGGCGGCGCGGGAGTGGGCAAGACCGTGCTGATTCAGGAATTGATTCATAACGTAGCTATGAAGCACGGCGGCGTTTCGGTGTTTGCGGGAGTAGGCGAGCGCACGCGCGAAGGCAACGACTTGTGGCTCGAAATGCAGGAATCGGGGGTGGTGGTGGCGGGGAACTCGGAGAAGTCGCGTTGCGCGCTGATTTTCGGGCAGATGACAGAGCCGCCGGGCGCGCGTCTTCGCGTGGGATTGACTGGCTTGACTGTCGCTGAATATTTCCGCGATGAAGAACATCTGGACGTGCTGCTTTTCATCGACAACATTTTCCGATTCGTGCAGGCGGGATCGGAAGTTTCCGCGTTACTGGGCCGCATGCCTTCCGCGGTGGGATACCAGCCGAACTTGAACACGGAGATTGGCGAGTTGCAGGAGCGGATTACATCTACAAAAACGGGTTCGATCACGTCGGTGCAGGCGATTTACGTGCCGGCTGACGATTACACCGATCCGGCGCCGGCGGCGACATTTGCGCACTTGGACGCGACGACGAACCTGAGCCGGCAAATTGTGGAACGCGGGATTTATCCGGCGGTCGATCCGCTGGCGAGTTTCTCGCGAATTTTGGATCCGCGCATCGTGGGGCAGGATCACTACAATGTGGCGCGCGCGGTAAAATCAGTCCTCCAACGCTACAAGGAATTGCAGGACATCATCGCGATTCTCGGAATCGAAGAGCTTTCCGATGACGACAAGCAGACGGTGACTCGCGCACGCAAGATTGAAAGATTCCTTTCGCAGCCCATGAACGTTGCAGCGCAATTTACAGGGCTCGAAGGCAAGTACGTGAAGGTGGAAGACACGGTGCGCGGATTTAAGGAAATCGTTGAGGGAAAGCACGACGATTTGCCGGAGCAGGCCTTTTACATGGTGGGCACAATCGAAGAAGTGCGGGAAAAAGCGGAGAAAATGGCGGCGACGGCATAGTTTTCAGCCGCGCGAGCCTGAACTTAAATGTTGCCTGAAGCGATCGAACTACAAGTAGTGACGCCCGAGCGGCACGTGCTGAGCGAGAACGTACAATCGCTGGAAATGCCGGCGAAAGACGGCTACCTGGGCGTCCTGCCGGGGCATGCCCCGCTGATTACTTTGCTGGGCGTGGGCACGCTGACGTATCACAAAGGCGCGGAGACGCGTTACCTGACGGTGATGAATGGATTCGCGGAAGTTTTGCCCGACCGCGTGATTGTGTTGGCCGAGCTTTCCGAGCGCGCTGAAGAAATTGACGTGGCGAGATCTCGCGCGGCTCTGGAGCGCGCGCAGGCAGAAGCCTCGAAGCCCGGGACGCAAGAAGCTGAATCGAGTGAAGCCGAGGCAAAGGTTGAACGGGCTACAGCGCGTTTGCAGACAGCTTCGAAAGGTGGAGGTTCGGGCTCGCCGCAGGGCTCAAGTCGCTCCTCCCACTAACTCCATCTGGGTGTATTAGTTAGCACAAAGACCGCATCTCCAGGGTCCGACCAGCATCCAATAACGGTAAGCTCTAGAAGGACCCGAATGGCTGAAATCACGGTGTATTCGACATGCTGGTGCTGCGATTGCAGGCGCGCGAAACAGTTTCTCCGCGAGCGAAAGATACCTTTTCGCGAAGTAAATATTGACGAGTCGCCTGACGCGGAAGAGATCGTGCTGCGCGCGAACAATGGCAAGCGCAAAGTTCCCACGTTGGAAATCGACGGGCGCTTTTTCGCATGCAGCCCGTTTGACCCTTACTTGCTCGCTGAAGCACTGAAGATTCCGCTGAACAAGTAGCAGACTAAGCGAGACCTGCGCCGCGCGTCATTACACCTGCGACGCGCAAATCCGGTGTGAGAACCACCAAATCCGCGTCGGCGCCTATCGCGATGATTCCTTTTTTTCCTGCGAGGCCGAGGCGACGAGCGGGCAGAATTGTGGCCATTCGCAGCGCGTCGATCAGAGGAACGCCGAGCGCGACAATGTATCGCAGGGCGCGATCGAGAGTGAGAGTGCTGCCAGCGAGTTTTCCTTCCGAGTTCCGACTGACGCCGTCCTTTACCGTCACTTCGAAATTTCCGAGACGAAAATTTCCATCGCGCATTCCGGTGGCTGCAGTGGCATCACTTGCGAGGAGTACAGTGTCGAATCCTTTTGTGCCGAGCAAAACCTGGATCGCAGGACCGGCGACGTGAATGCCGTCGGCAATGACTTCGGCGGTGACGTCGGGCTCGGTGAGGATGGCAGCGACAACTCCGGGATCGCGGTGCGAGAACGGGCGCATGGCGTTGTAGAAATGCACGGCGTGGCGCGCTCCGGCCTGAATAGCGGCGCGAGTCTGTTCGTAATCCGCGTCGGTGTGGCCGATCGCGGCGACGATTCCGTTTGCTACTGCGGCGGTGATCAGTTCGAGGGCACCGGGGATTTCGGGAGCTACGGTGAGGATGCGAATCAAGCCATCTGACGCGGCGCGAAATTTATCCAAGATTTCTACGGAGGGACGCGCGATGGATTCCGGAGGATGGACGCCGCGGCGAGCTTTTGAAATGAACGGGCCCTCCAGGTGAATTCCGAGAATTTCGGCAGCCAAACTGGTGCTTTCCTGCTGTTCGTGCGAGCGGATGTATTGAGCGATTCCTTCGAGGCTCTTGCAAGTTTCATCGACGGGAGCGGTGACGGTTGTCGCGAGGATCGAGGTAGTGCCATGGCGCGCAACCGTGGAAGTGATGCAGTCGAGCGCGGCGGGGGTCGCTTCCATCACGTCATGGCCGCCCGCGCCGTGGATATGGACGTCAACAAAGCCGGGAACGACAGTCATGCCGGAAGCGACGTAGTCGGTGGCACCCTCCGGGATTTTAACCTCGTCGCGATGGCCGATTGCGGTGATGCGGCCGGCCTCGACGATGACAACGGAGTCGAGGAGCTCTTCCTGCGGGGTGAGGATGCGGCTCGCGTAAATGGCGGTGACGGTCATAGCCTAGGGAATCGTACTCGAACTGCGCGGCAAAAACACAGGCGAACCTTGCATCATTTTCCTTCTCCGCTACAATCAGTTGTCGCCTATTTCCCGGAGGGTATTGAATGGCAAACGAAAAGCGGTATGTGGCACAGAAGCGGGAACGTCGCCGCCGGAAAGTCGCCAAGAAGAAAGTGCAGCTTTACGAACAAGGAAAACTGAAGCACGATCAGCTTTCGGCGCTGGCCAAGAGGTTCCTGACGCGCAAACAGCGCGCCCTGAGAAAGTCCGAATAAAAAAGGGGCGCCCAGGACGCCCCTTTTTTCTTACCGCTGCTCCCGCCAGTGTGCGAGTTTGAGCTGCTTTAGTTACCGCCGGAAACCGCTTGCGCGTGGGGCTGCGATACCTTTGGAACGCTCAAGTATCCAGTGATCTTGTCCTTGCCCACCTGGTTCACCACGAATTCAAGCGGGGAGCGCGCGCCGTTTTCGAAGAAATAGAGCGGCTCGTTGGCGCTCAAGGCCTTCTTTTCGTGGCGCTGGTCGTCAACAAAGATGGTCACGGTGTACTGGCTTTTCTTGATGTTGGTGCCGTGGAGTTCAACCATCAAATTGCCAACTTTTTCGCGGTTGTTTTTCTTGTCGATGCTGAACTCGTAGTAATCGCGCTCACCGAGACGGCGGAGCTCTTCCACTTCGTCATGGTTCTTCGCGATTAGCGTGCCGAACTCGCCGCGAGTCATTTGGAGACCGTTCTTCTGTGCTTCGAGGTCGGTTCGCACGCCATTGACGTCCGTGCCGAGTTTGTTGACGTCGTCAACGCTCGCCTTGGTGGCCAACTGCGCGCTGGTCTGATTCTGAAGGTCGGACAACTCCTTCGCGTCTTCTTCCTTGATTTTCTTGGCTTGCAGGCGGGCTTTGCCGAGTTCGCCTTCGGTCAATTTCATTTTGTCGGTCACGACGCTGAGCTCGCCCTGAAGCTGCGCGTTGGTGTCCTCAGCCTTGGCCAAGCGCTGATCGAGGACCGCTTCGTTCTTCTTAAACTGTTCGTTCTGGTTGGCCAAATTCTGCTCGAGTTCTTTCGAGCGTGTGGAAGCGGTCCATCCTGCGCCTAGGGCCACCAGAGATACCACGGCCAGAGCGACGACTACGATGCCAACCCACCGAGGGGCGGCGGCGTCCTCTGTAATGAAATCCTGTCTTTGCTCGCTCATGCTTTTCTCCTGTGAATCAGGTTGCGGGATTCAGTAGGAGCAAGCGCAGAACCAAAGTGGGACGACGCGGGGAGGCGGGTTAAGTGAAGGATTTATATAGACTTGGCGAGGCGTGAACTCAGAAGCGAGACCAAGGGGCGAAGGGAACGCCTGCAATTTTTACGTTATTTTAATTATTTCTGCGTAGTGGAACAATATTTGCACTACGCCGGTTCTCAATCGCGGGTTTCTCCTAAATTTCGCGCGGAGCGCGGTTACTTACCGGGTAACGGTCATGTTGCGCAATTCAGCGATGCGGTCCGCGAGCGGAGGGTGCGTGCTGAATAGGCCGGAAAGGAATTGGCCGGGAGCGAACGGCGCGACAATACAGAGAGCCGCGGTAGAAGGAGGAATATCGGACGGAATTCTCTGGTTATAGGCGCCCAACTTTTCGAGGGCGCTGATTAAACCGAACTGATGCCCAATCATCTTGACGCCAGAAGCATCCGCTTGATATTCGCGCTGGCGAGAAATTCCGAGCTGCAGCAACAAAGCGGCGATCGGCGCGAGGATGAGCATCAAAAGGGCACCGATTCCGCCGCCTCTGCGATCGCCGCGGCCGCCCAAGCCTCCGAACATCATTCCAAAACGGCCCATGCGGCCAATCCACATAATCGCGCCGGCAAGCGTGGCGGCGATGGAAGACGTAAGGATGTCGTAATTGCGGACGTGAGAGAGTTCGTGAGCGATAACGCCTTCCAGCTCGTCGTCGTTCATCAGTTCGAGCAGGCCTTGCGTGACGGCAACCGATGCGTGGCTGGGATTGCGGCCAGTTGCGAAGGCGTTGGGAGCCGGCTGCGGAATCAGGTACAGCTTGGGCATGGGCAAATTCGCTTTTGCGGAGAGACGCTCCATGACGGCGTAGAGGCGAGGAGCTTCTTCTCTGCTGATGGGCTCGGCGCCGCTGGAGGCCAGAGCAATCTTGTCGGAAAAAAAGTAAGCGGTACCGTTCATCAGAACAGCGACGATCAGCGCAAGCATCATGCCGCGCTCGCCGCCGAAACTTGCTCCCAAGAAAAGAAGCAACAGTGTGAGAGCGGTTAGAAGAAACGTGGTCTTTAGAGTTTTCATAAAGTTCAACCTTTGCGCTGCATTTCAGCTTTGGGCGGCGCCCGCCTTCAAGACTCCGCGCGTCAACTTCATTTCGCCAGTCTTCGAATCTGCGTCAACAAGCACTTGATCCCCGGCATGAATTTCGCCGTCCAGGAGTTTCATCGCCAGAGGATCCTGGATCAGGCGCTGGATGGCGCGTTTCATGGGGCGCGCGCCGTAGGCCGGGTCGTAGCCTTCGCGGAAGAGCAAAGCTTTGGCCGCCGGAGTGAGTTGGATGGTCAACTGGCGCTCGGCTAGGCGCTTGGTCAGGTTGCGCATTTGCAATTCGACGATGCGCTCGATCTGATCTTTTCCCAGCGGGCGGAACATGACGATGTCGTCGATGCGGTTCAGGAATTCCGGACGGAAAAGTTCGCGCAAGGCGGCCATGGCCTGTTCGCGCGCCTTTTTTGGATCTTTTTCGGCAAGTTCGAAAATGGCCGAGGAGCCGACGTTCGAGGTCATGATGATTACGGTGTTGCGAAAATCCACAGCGCGGCCTTTGCCATCGGTCAAGCGGCCGTCGTCAAGAATTTGGAGCAAGACGTTGAAAACATCGGGATGCGCCTTCTCGATTTCGTCCAGGAGAACAACGGAATAGGGACGGCGGCGAACTTGCTCGGTGAGTTGTCCGCCTTCTTCATAGCCTACGTAGCCTGGGGGCGCGCCGATCATGCGCGCGACGGAATGTTTTTCCATGTATTCGGACATGTCGAGGCGGATGATGGCTTTCTCGTCGTCGAAAAGAAATTCAGCTAAGGCGCGGGCGAGCTCAGTCTTGCCAACGCCGGTCGGGCCTAGGAATAGGAACGAGCCGATGGGGCGATTGGGGTCGCTCAAGCCGGAGCGGCTGCGGCGAATCGCATTAGCGACGCTGGCTAACGCTACGTCCTGGCCGACGACGCGGTCGCGCAGGCGTTCTTCCATGTGGACGAGTTTCTGAACTTCGCCCTCGAGGAGACGGCCGACCGGAATGCCGGTCCACTTGGCGACGATTTTCGCGATTTCTTCTTCGCCAACTTCTTCTTTCAACATCGGATGATCTTTTTGCAAATCGGCGAGGCGGTCCTGCGCGGTTTTCAGTTCTTTCTCCGCGGCGGAGAGTTTGCCATAACGAATTTCAGCAACTTTTGAGAGGTCGCCGGTGCGTTCGTAGCGCTGTTCGTCGGCCTTTAATTGCTCGATTTCACCTTTTAGTTTGCGGATGCGGCCGATCGCGTCTTTCTCGGTTTGCCAGTGGGCCTTGAGGCCGTTGGACTGCTCGCGCAAGCCGGCGAGTTCCTTGTCGATCTGTTTCAAGCGGTCGCGGGAATGTGCGTCGGATTCCTTTCGCAGGGCTTGACGTTCGATTTCGAGCTGCATGATGCGGCGTTCGATTTCGTCAATTTCCGTGGGGAGCGAATCAATTTCCATGCGCAGCCCGGCGGCGGCTTCGTCAACAAGGTCAATGGCTTTATCGGGGAGAAACCGGTCAGTGATGTAGCGCTGGGAGAGCATGGCAGCGGCTACGATTGCGGCATCTTTGATGCGCACGCCGTGGTGAACTTCGTAGCGCTCTTTCAGGCCGCGCAAGATCGCGATGGTATCTTCGACAGACGGTTCGCCGACATAGACGGGTTGGAAGCGGCGCTCGAGCGCGGGATCTTTTTCGATGTACTTGCGATATTCATTCAGCGTAGTGGCGCCGATTGCGCGCAACTCTCCGCGTGCGAGAGCAGGCTTGAGCATATTGGAAGCGTCCATGGAGCCTTCCGCCGCGCCTGCGCCGACGAGGGTGTGCAACTCGTCGATAAAGAGAATAATTTGGCCTTCGGATTCGGTGACTTCCTTGAGAACGGCTTTCAGGCGGTCTTCGAATTCGCCACGGTACTTCGCGCCTGCAATCAGCGCGGACAGGTCTAGCGATATGATGCGCTTCGGTTTCAGGACTTCGGGGACATCGCCGGAAATAATTCGTTGCGCGAGACCTTCGACGATGGCTGTTTTGCCCACGCCTGGCTCGCCGATCAGCACCGGATTGTTTTTCGTACGGCGTGCAAGGATCTGCATCACGCGGCGAATCTCTTCGTCGCGGCCGATGACGGGATCGAGCTTGCCTCGACGGGCGAGGTCGGTGAGGTCGCGAGCATACTGTTCGAGGGCGCGGTAAGTTGATTCAGGATTTTGCGAGGTGACGCGGTGGCTTCCGCGAATGGCGGCCATTGCCTGCAAGATTGCGTCGTGCGTTACGCCATGGCGCGACAGAAGTTGGCCAGCGGGGTCACGAGAATCGGCTGCGATGGCGAGCAGGATGTGTTCGGTCGAGACGTATTCGTCTTTGAGGCGCTGCGCTTCGTCGAAAGCGCGTTCGAGGACTTTATTTGTTGCCGGGCTCAAATACTGCTGAGAGAGGTCCGAAACCTTCGGCAGGCGGCCGATTTGGTTTTCGATTTCACCGGAGAGGGTCGCTGGCGAAACACCAAGCTTTTCGAGCAACGGAGACACGACGCCGTCGGATTGGGCAACAAGCGCCCAGAGTAGATGAAGGGGCTCAATCTGCTGTTGGCCGGAGCGGGCGCCCATTTCCTGGGCTGCTTGCAATGCCTCCTGGGCTTTAATCGTTAGCTTGTCGAGTCTCGGCATGGTGCGATTTTCTCACTTTCCTGGTAATACAGAAAGAGGGCCGGGAAAATCACGGCCCTCTTCGTCCTTTCGAGCGGGTGTAACTTAGTTGCCGTTGTTTGTTACGTTGATCTTGACTTGTTTGGGCTTCGATTCCGCGCGCTTGGGCATCTCGACGGTCAACACGCCGTTCTTGTACTGTGCCTTGATCGCCTCGGTGTTAACGGTGTTAGGCAGACCAAAGCTGCGGCTGAAGGAGCCGTAGGTGCGTTCGACGCGAAGGTAATTGTCTTCTTTCACTTCGTTTTCAAACTTACGTTCGCCCCGAATGGTGAGCATGTTGTTCTCAACACGAATGTCGAGGTCCTTCTCATTGATCGCGGGCAGATCGGCTTTCAGAACCAGTTCGTTTTCGGTCTCGTAAATATCGACCGCGGGAGCCCAAGTAGTCAAAGCCGAGTTGTCGGTGCGGCTTTGCATGCCGGACTCAAACAAGCGGTTGACCTGCTCCTGAAGAGACGAGAGATTGCGGAAAGGTTCCCAACGAGTAATGGAATTCATGGTGTAGATGTCCTCCAGAGAAATAGTGTGCGCTTATTAGCGCAGCGACATAATAAAATATGCGTGCCTCATTGTCAAGTATTTTTGAACGGAGTACGCCGCCTATTATTTTTTATAATACACGTATTATCATACATTTAAGATAGTGCGTTTCCGGCATGGTGAGAAGTATCGGATGGTCGTGAGCCTGGGTCCGGCGTTCGACCACCGCAATGGTCTTGCGGGCGTCGTTTGCAGCTTCGGCAAGAGTCTGTAGGAAAAGGGCTTCGCTGATGTGGTAAGAGCAGGAGCAAGTGACGAGATATCCGCCGGGCTTGAGCAACTTCATAGCGCGGAGATTGATTTCCTTGTATCCGCGTTGGGCTGCAGGAATGCTGTCGCGATTTTTGGCGAAGGCGGGAGGATCGAGGACGATCATATCGAAACGCCGGCCGCCCTCGTCATATTCCTTAAGCAAGTCGAAAGTATTTGCCTCGCGAAAAGTGACATTTGAAATTGCATTCAACTTTTGATTGCGGCGTGCGGCCTCCAGTGCTGCCGGCGCCATATCGACGCCTTCGACGTGGTTGCACTTTCCGGCAATGGTGAGAGAAAAACCTCCCTGATAACTGAAGCAATCGAGCGCTTCGCCGGAAGCATACCGCCGGGCAGCCCAATGGTTCTCGCGCTGGTCGAGAAAGGAACCCGTCTTTTGCCCGCGGCGGAGATCGAAGACGAAGGCGATTCCATTTTCTTTGGCCACAATTTCGTCGGGGACTTCGCCATAGAGAACACCGACGCGTTGCTCGAGGCCCTCAAGGAGACGTACTTTGGGGTCGTTCCGTTCGAGCACTCCTTTAGGAGTAAACAGCTCGACCAGGATTTCGCAAATGAGGCTTTTGATTCGCTCGGTGGACTGGCTCAGCGTTTGGACTACGAAGTAATCGGAGTAGCGGTCCACGATCAGAGAAGGCAGGAGGTCGGCTTCGCCGTAAATCAGGCGATAAGTTTCGGTATTCTCGACAACAATTTTACGATAGGCTGCGGCGCTCCTGATGCGTTCGGTAAAGAAGGCGCGATCGATGGGGACATCTTCGCGAGTCAGCAGGCGGACGGCGATCTGGGATTTGTCGCTGTAAAATGCGCGACCATGATAGCGGCCGCGTTCGTCCGTCAGGCGGACAATGGAGCCGGCTTCGGCGTTCGCGCTGCGGACGTCGCTACGATAGACCCAGAGATGGCCGGCGCGCAGGCGCTCGGAACCCCGGGAAGTGATAACGACAGACGCCTCCGCCACAATTCCCGCCTTGGGCGCTAAACGCGCCAAATCATTCGCTATGATGGTACAGCATAGTTAGAACGGGAGCGCAGTTCACGACGCCGATGGAATTGAGCGAATTTGATTTTGAGTTACCGCCGGAGTTGATCGCGCAACGTCCTTTGGAGGAGCGCGACGCATCGAGGATGCTGGTTATCGACCGGCAGAAGGACACGATGCAGGACTGCCAGTTTCGTGACTTCCCGGAAATGCTGCGCGGCGATGAGCTAATCGTACTCAACAATGCACGGGTGCTGCCGGCGCGGCTTTTTGGACGGCGTGAAGGTGCTCGTTCCGAAAAGCCGGGACAGAACAGCGGTGCCCGGCGCGAGCACCTGAGCGCTTCTATCGAAGTTTTGCTAGTGCGGCAAGTCGAATCTGACCTCTGGGAGACACTCGTGCGGCCGGGAAGAAAAATTCCCGTGGGAGAGCGCATTATTTTCGGCGCCGGGGAGTTGGAAGCTCGCGTGGAGAACCGGGGCGGCTACGGCCTGCGGCTACTGCGATTCACTTCGAAGACCGGCTTTCATGAGGCGCTGGCGCGACTCGGGCACATTCCGCTGCCGCCGTACATCAAGCGCGCGGATGAACCGCTCGATCGGGAGCGGTATCAGACGGTCTATGCGCGGCAGGGAAGCGCGGTGGCCGCGCCGACGGCGGGGCTTCACTTCACGCCAGAGATTCTCAAGCGGCTGCTCGACCGCGGAATCGAGATTGCAGAAATAACTTTGGACGTCGGACTCGGCACGTTTGAGCCAGTGCGAACCGAGCGGCTTGAGGATCATAAAATCCACAATGAATCATACGAGATTTCCGAAGCTGCCGCGCAAGCGGTTACGAAAGCGAAAAGCGAAGGACGCCCGGTAATGGCCATTGGCACTACGGTGGTGCGCGCACTGGAAGATGCCGCGGAAAAATCTTCAGGGCAGGGGGAAGTTCTCTCCCCGGGAACCGCAGAGGCAAGCATTTTTATTTACCCGGGGAAGCCGATTCGAATTGTGGACCAACTGCTGACAAACTTTCATCTTCCACGGTCAAGTTTGTTGGCACTGGTGGCGACTTTGGTAGGGCGCGAGAAGATTTTGCAGGCGTATGGGCATGCGGTAGGCGCGGGTTATCGCTTCTATAGCTACGGTGATTGCATGCTGATTCGTTGAGTTGGGTTGCAGCGGGGCGCCACCTGGGAGGCTCTTTTTCCTATTGAGTTTCGTGCAACGGGGGGCGGGTTCGTCTATAATCCGCTTCCTGCTAACGGGAGCGGCTGAATGCGGTATTTAATACTAAGTGACATCCATGCCAACGTAACGGCGCTGGACGCGGCCCTAGAGGCCGCCAAAGGCCGCTGGGACAAGGTCCTGTGCCTGGGTGACGTGGTCGGCTACGGGCCGGACCCGAACGAAGTGATCGACCGCATCCGTGAATTGGACGCTCTCGCGATTCGGGGGAACCATGACAAGGCCGGGAGCGGCATCGCGAATGCAGACGACTTCAATCCGGTAGCGCGGAACGTCGCGCTTTGGACCCGGGAACAGCTGCGTCCTGAGAATCAAAAGTGGCTTGAGGAACTGCCTACCGGCCCGGTAACAGTGGGAGGATTTTTGTTGGTGCACGGAGCATATCGAGACGAGGATGAATATGTTTTTGCACCGGCGCAGGCTCTGGAAGGTTTGCTGGACGCTCCTGTGCCAATTACATTTTTTGGGCACACGCATCTGCAGGGGGGATTTACCCTTCGCGACAATAAAGTGGGAGTGCTGCATTTCAAGCCGGCGGCCGATACACCGTGTTCAAGTCTGGTGATTGAACCAGGGACGACATACCTGTTGAACCCGGGTTCTGTGGGGCAGCCGCGCGACGGTGATACGCGGGCTGCATTTGCGATCGCGGATATCGGGAACAATACGGTTGAGTTCTGGCGCGTTCCCTACGACGTCGAAGCGGTGCAAACACGCATGACGGCCGCGGGGCTGCCGGATCCTCTCATACGCAGGCTTGCATTCGGCCGCTAAGGCAACAGGACACCGATGGAACCGGGAGAAACCTCGTACCGTGAAGAGAAGCGCCGGTTCCCCATCGCGTTTGCAGCCGGGGCGGTAATCGTGCTTCTGATATTCGGCGGCTTTCTTGTTTTGACGCGGGTGATGCGCCCTCACGATTCTGCTGCGGTTGCAAAACTTCCATTTGGCGCAGCCGAGCAAGGATACGCGCAGAACATTCATTTTCTCGATATTCAGTTAGCGCATGCAGCAAATTTTTTGAATCAGGATTTTACGTACGTCGCAGGAACGGCGTTCAACGACGGGCCGCGGAAAATTCGAGCGATGGAAGTGACCGTGGAATTTCACGATCCCTTTCACCAAGTGATTTTGCGCGATACGAACCAAATCGTTGGTCCGGGAGCGGATGCTCTGGATGCGGGAAAGAGCCGCCCTTTCCAGATCACCATGGAACATCTACCCGCGGAATGGGACAAGCAGAATCCTTCGATTCGTGTCACCGGCCTGATTCTGGAATAAACGCACGATTTCGGGTTTGTAACTTTTGCCTTTAGCTGAAGTGATGAATTCTTTAAACGCGTTCGCGGATGACTGGGCCGAGCTCGATCGCGCGTTGGGAGAAATGGCGGCGTCGGGCAGCGTGGAAGTTCGCGAGGACGGCGAATGGCTCGCGGAACTTGCGGCCTTACACTGCGAGCTGCGGCACGAAGGCAAGTCGGCGCTGGTTCACCTTTGGTCGGATCAGCGAAATCTAACGCGCCGTATCCTGCGCGTGAAGGAGCGCGATGAGAATCGCATCCTTCTGGAAGTTCAGCGGTTCGGAAACGCGAAGCCGGGACGCTTAGAGTTCCTACGGGCCGATTCGCCGCGTTCCCCCGGGCGCATCACGCGAGAACAATTCCGTTCGCGCCTTCGACGGATTCTCTCCGAGAGTTTTCCTGACGCGACAATCGAGTCGCTTACCGCCGCGCCAGACCTGGAGCATTCGTTTTCAGGATTATATGTTCGAGGACGCATGCATGAAGGTTCCCGCGGATGGGCGTTTCTCGCTGTTTCTCCCAATGAAAGCGCCGCGGCTATCGAGGGAATTCTTGCGTTCGGAATTTTGTGGCTCGATTGGACGCGTTCGCACGCGGACCGGCGGGCGGTGGTAGGCCTGCGATTATTTGTTCCAGAGGGAACCAGCCGGCCGCTAGCTGAGCGTTTGCTGGCGCTTTCTCCGGCGGCGCGCACGGAGATTTACGAGTGGTGCGAGCCTGATGGGCCGATGCACAAGGTTGATCCGACGGACGCAGGGAATCTGAAAAGCAGGCTTGTTCCGCGTCGCGAGATCGAGATGGCGCTTGGTGCGGCGCGAGAAGGAGTTACGCGCGTGCGCTCACTGATGCCGAACGCCGCAGCACCGATTGAAACCCGCGTTGCTGCCGGTTCGAATGAAACTGTGGAAACTGCAATTTGTTTTCATGGGCTGGAATTCGCGCGTTGGACCGAGCAAGGTGTGTTGTTCGGACTCGGAGACATGCGGCGACATTTGTCGCAAGGAACCGCTCCCGCGCTCATACGGCTGATGGGCGATCTAGAACGGCATCGCCGATCGGAGACCGAAGAAACAAATCATCCACTATACCGAAGCGCGCCGGAGCGCTGGCTGGAGACGCTGATACTTGAAGACCCAAGCAAACTGGATGCGCAGCTCGATCCGCGACATCTCTATTCGCAGATCCCCGCTCTCGCAGCAGGCGATCGCGGCGTAATTGACTTGCTCGGAGTCACGTTCCGGGGCCGTTTGGTGGTGATCGAGCTGAAAGCGTCCGAAGATATTCAACTACCGATACAGGCCGTCGATTATTGGTTGCGGGTGCGGCGGCACCAAGGTGAAGACAATTTTCAACGCAACGGGTATTTTGCCGGGGTCGAACTTGATCCGAGGCCGCCGCTGATATGGCTGGTTGCTCCGGGGCTGCGGTTTCATCCCTCGACGGACACGCTCTTGAAATATCTTGCACCGGAAATTCAAATCACGCGGATTGGACTGAACGAGAATTGGCGGCGCGGGCTGCAGATAATCTTTCGGCAATAAAATCTCGGCAGAGTCTCAAACCTAAGAGCGGGAATCAAAAGAGAAGGGAAGCGGCCTGGGTTGAACCAGAACCACTTCCCGGGGTGTGTCCTAGAAGCATTTGAATAGTTAGACGCCTGCGGCCAAAAAAGGTTGCCTATTTTATGGCGCGCCAAATAGTTAATAGAAAAGGTATTTGCGCCATTTCTCGTCGCGATGCCCGATGAGTCGCATCAACTGGCGCGAGGTGTGGAGGGTAAAAGGACGCGGACGGCGCTGAAGTTTCAGCCCGGCTTCTTCCGGCGTGCGATCACCCTTGCGATTGTTGCAGCCGTAGCAGCATGCGACCAGATTTTCCCAGGAAGAGCGCCCACCCCGAGAGCGGGGCATGACGTGGTCGAGCGTCAGCTCAGAAGCGGGCAATGCGTGGCCGCAAAATTGGCAAGTATTTCGATCGCGCAACAAAATATTCTTTCGCGAGAGGGCACGGCTTTGCTGCGGAATATGGCGGTAGGTGAGGAGCCGAATCACCGAAGGCACTTGAATAGCCTTCTGCGCGGTATGGACTTCGGTATGATTCGTTTCTTCCGCTTGAGCTACGCCTTTGAGCATCAAGACCAAGGCGCGGCGCACGGCAGTGACGTTGATGGGTTCGAACGTTGCGTTCAGCACCAGTACTGGAGCTTGCATCACGGATGGGCGGCTTGCCGGGGATGGTGGCAGACGTCCAGCGAGGGCATCCTTCGGAACGCCGGCCAGGCCAATCTTTGGCCTAGGGCGTAAGACGCTCTTGAGACGGTTATCCATTTGTCCGCCTTCGCTGCGCTTGAAGATTCCGACTTTACCAAGATGCTCGCGGGAGCCCGGTGGTTTCCCTGTTAGTACGCTTCCTGCCGCGGTTCCGGATTTGATGGCGGCAAACCGGTGACGACTCGAGCCACAGTTAAGCCTATCACGGATGCGGCACCGGCCTTCTTTAGAGCTCGCGAACACGCATCCAGCGTCGCGCCAGTCGTCAATACATCATCTATCAGCAGAACGCGCAGGTTGTCAACTCGGACGCCCTCGCGGGTCGCGTACGCGCCACGTACCGAGTCCCAGTGTTCCTTTCGCGATAGCACCAGGCGTGCTGGGCGGGGCTTTGTGCGCATAAGCAGATAGGAGCCGCGCTTCAATCCCAATCGGCGCGCCAGCGGACGAGCGATCAGGTCTGCTTGATTGTAGCCGCGCTCGCGAAAGCGGTCGGCGTGCAGAGGAACGGGCACTATGACGTCTGCCCGGAATTCGTCAGCTTGGCGAGCGACGAGCTCGGCAAGCCTGGCGGCGAACCAATCACCGAGCCGCGTAACTTCTTCATACTTTAGAAGCAAGATTGCGCTCTGGAGCGCGTCGTTGTAGACCGCGTAGCTTCGAGCGCGCGCGAACGAAAAAGAGTCCAGGCGGCACAGGCGGCAGAGAGGACGAATGGCGTCTGCGGCTACCTTGGAAATAAACGGACGGCCGCAGCAATCGCACATGGGATCGACGATAGGTTGAAATGATGCCAGGCAATCGGTACAGATAGGGATGCGGGTTGCGGTGGTGAGCGTTTGGCCGCAAATTCGGCAGGGCGCAGGGAAAAGGACTGCGGCAAGGGCGTCGACCGCATTTCGAATTATCACAGAAGCGTCGTTAACCGAGAGGGAACGTGGAAAAGTTACTTCACTTCGGCCGGCAGGCGAAGGAATGAAGTTACGTACGCAAATCTACGCAAAGATTTTGCCGCTCGTTTTGCGCGATTGGGCAGATCAATCCGACTTGCAAAACAGTTTTGGGGAAAATGGATTCCTACAGAATGCCCTGTTCCATTTTTTCCTGGCAGGGGAGGCAATAGCGAGTCCAAGGCACGGCTTCCAGGCGCTTTTGCTGAAGTTCCTGATGGCAGGCGATGCATTCGCCGAAACTATCATCTTTGATGCGAGCCAAGGCGTCGTTCACTAATTGAAGAAGCGAACGGTCGTTATGCGTCTGGCCAAAGAGAAATTCTTTGGTGTAGGAGTTTGCAGCCTTATCTGCGAGGTCAACGGTGGGATCCTCATCGGCTTCACGGCCTTCCTGTTCCGTGCGCGCGATTCCACGCATGAGTTCTTCGCGCCGTGTGACCAATTTCTTCTTGTAATATTCGAGCCGCTTCTTATCCATAGTTAGGGTCCCTAAGCGAGGTTTGCGGCCTCACTAAAATCCAACGATTTTAACGACACCTTCTCGTCATTGTCAAATCAACCGATTCATAGAGCGACAGACCAGTCATAGATGCGGGACATGGGGAAAAGGATTCCGAGGCGCAAATCAGGAGGACGCATAGGTTCGCCCGTATTGCGACCAGGGTTGCGGCGGCGGAGTGCGACTGCTAAAATCCTTGGTTCTGCGCGCCGGGGAGAGCCGCAATCCTGGACACCCTTCTACGCATCTAATTGGATTCGCCACAATTGTGAAACGCAGGGAGGAATAGTTTGGCTAAATATGATGTTGTCATCATTGGCAGCGGTCCTGGCGGCTATGTTGCCGCGATTCGCGCCGCACAGTGGGGCTTGAAGGTAGCGGTGGTCGAGAAAGATCCATTTCTCGGAGGCACCTGCCTGCACGTCGGCTGCATACCCACGAAGGTTTTTTTGCATCATGCGGACATCTATGACCATTTCAAACGAGCGGAAGAGTTTGGGTTTGAAGTGAAGGATGTGAAAGTAAAGTGGCCGAGCATCCTGGCGCGCAAGGACAAGATCGTAAAGAAGCATGCTCTCGGGATTGCCAGCCTGTTCAAAAAGCATAAAGTTGAAACGGTTACCGGCTGGGGAAAGATTGCCGGGCCTGGGCGAGTTTCAGTCGAGAAAGACGGCAAGATTACCGAAATCGAGACGACGAATATTTTGCTCGCTACGGGATCGGAAGCGCGATCGCTGCCGGGAGTTGAGATTGATGGCAAGACTGTTCTGACGAATCGCGAGATTTTGGGGCTGCAGGAAATTCCGAAATCGATGATCGTGGTGGGTTGCGGTGCCGTGGGCGTTGAGTTCGCGTCGATTTTTCGTACGTTCGGCTCGGAAGTCACGCTGCTGGAGGCGGTCTCGCGTGTGGTGCCGCTCGAGGACGAGGAAATTTCTGCTGAGTTGCACAAGGCGTTGACGAAAAAAGGAATGCATATCGAGCTGGAAGCGAAAGTGGAATCGGTGAAGAAGAACGCCACCGGCGCGACGGTTACGTACAAAGACAAGGCCGGGAAATCTCAGACGATCAGCGCTGAGAAGGTGCTAATTGCTGTCGGCCGGCGACCACTCACCGAAAATATCGGGCTTGAAAAAACGAAAGCCAAGCTCGACCGCGGATTCATTGAAACGAATGCGTATCTTGAGACTGCTGAGCCGCATCTCTATGCTATCGGGGACATCGTCGCAGGACTGCCACAACTTGCGCACGCCGCTTCGATGGAGGGGATTATTGCGGTGGGCCGAATGGCCGGCAAGGACGTACAACCGTTCGATCGTAAGCGCTGTCCGAATGCCACTTACTGCGAGCCGCAGATCGGGTCCATTGGTTTGACTGAAAAGCAGGCGCGCGAAGCGGGGTTCCAGGTGAAGACCGGGAAGTTCCCGTTCATCGGCAATAGCAAAGCGACCATTCTTGGCCAGCACGAAGGGTTCATCAAAGTGGTGGCAGAGGAAAAGTACGGCGAAATTCTCGGGGTGCATGCAATCGGGCCGCTCGCGACGGAAATTATCTCCGAGCCGGTGGCGGCGCTTGGACTTGAAGCGACGCTTGACGATATGGCAGCCACCATTCACGCACATCCAACTGTTTGGGAAGCGATGGGTGACGCTTTCAATTCCGTCCGTGGTATGGCAATTAACATCTAGTTTCAAGCCAAAATTTAACGTGAATCAGAAAGAGAAAATCTGCTGGGTGGTTGAACTTGGGTTTGTGCGCTATGAGCTGGCGTGCAATCTGCAGCAGAAACTGGTTCAGGCACGCAAAGAAGGCGCGATTCCGGACGTGATGTTGCTTTGCGAGCACCCGCATGTGATAACGCTGGGGCGCAATGGCCAGGCGGCGCACTTGCTCGCGTCCAACCATTTACTTGCGCAGATGAATGTTGAATTTCATTCTACCGACCGTGGCGGCGATATCACCTATCATGGTCCCGGACAGGTGGTGGGCTACCCGATTTTGGATTTGGCGGAGCACCGGCGAGACGTTCGCTGGTATGTTAAGCAGCTCGAAGAAGTGATGATTCGCAGCACAGCGGATTTTGGGCCGGTTGCCAAGCGCGTGGAAGGCCGGCACGGGGTGTGGATAGGCCTGGGCGACGGTTTGACGGAAGAGAAACTTGGCGCGGTGGGAGTGCATTTGAGCCGCTGGGTCACTTCGCACGGGTTCGCGTACAATGTCTCGACCGATCTGCGTTATTTCGATTTGATCGTGCCATGCGGCATCGCGGGCAAGCGCGCGACGTCTCTCGAACGTGCGCTCGGCAGGAAATTGAGTTCACGGGAAGCAACGCAAAGCTTAATTTCGCATTTTGGACAAGTTTTTGAGCGCGCGATGATTTCTGTTTTACCCAGCGAGCTAGAGGAAACATTGGCCCGGGTTAAGTCTTCGACTGGAACGCATGTGCGCGGTCGAGAGAATGTGGCGGCAGGAGCAGCAAAAGGGAGCGAGGCATGAGCAATCCGCTGACGCGGGAGCAGCATCTCGAGCTGTATTACTTCATGCAGCTCAACCGCCAGCTTGAAGAACGCATGGTGCGTCTCTTCCGGCAGAACAAAATTGTCGGGGGACTTTACTCGAGCCTGGGACAAGAAGCTGTTTCGGTGGGGAGTTGCTATCCTCTGGAGAAAAAGGACTGGATCGCGCCGATGATCCGAAACATCGGAGCGCTGCTGGTGAAAGGCGTTCCTCCGCGCGATATCTTTACGCAGCACATGGCGAAATATACTTCGCCGACGCAGGGTAAAGACGGCACCAGCCATTTCGGCGATTTGAAAGTGCGGCACATCGTTTCTCCCATTTCGATGCTTGGCGATTTGATTCCGGTGATGACGGGCGTGGCCATGGCGGGCCGTTATTTGGGCCAGAATATCGTGGCGCTCACTTGGATCGGCGACGGAGGCAGTTCGACAGGAGCGTTCCATGAAGGGCTGAATCTGGCTGCGCAGCAACGCGCGCCGTTCGTGCTGATCGTCGAGAATAATCAGTGGGCTTATTCCACGCCGGTTTCGCGCCAGGTGCCGGTGAAAAATCTTGCGGACCGCGCGGTGGCTTACGGAATTCGGAGTTGGATTGTGGACGGGAACGACGTCATCGCCGTGTACAACGCATCGAAGGAAGCTGTGGACGAATGCCGCGCAGGACGCGGGCCTGCTTTGATCGAAGTGAAAACGATGCGCATGAGAGGCCACGCGCAACACGATCCCGCCGAATACGTTCCGAAGCAGATGTTCGAGTACTGGAAAACGCGCGATCCGATTACGCTGTACGAAAAATATCTTACCGCGAATAAAATCTGGGACGCGAAAACAAAATCGGAAATCGACGCGCGCATCGAGCGGGAGCTCGACGTGGAGCAGAAATTTGCGGAAGAATCGCCCATGCCGCCGCCTGAACTTGCTGAGGAAGGTGTGTACTGCGAGGGTTGTCACGAGATCGAAGCCATATGGCAGCGTCCGAAGGCGGAGGTGACTCCGCCGGGATGCAGCATTGAGCCGGGCTGGCAGGTGAAGGATTACGGTTCTTACGCCGAGGTTGAGGCCATCACGAAACAAATCGCGGCGCCGATTGTAAGTAGTGGAGGCAACGGGTCGAAGGTTGCAAAGCCGGTGGTGAAATCCGGCGGCAAGCATGTTCAAAAGCCGCAGCCGCGACTTGCAGAGCCTGAGGCGCCTGATGTACCGCGCGTACCATTCGGCCGCGGGCCCAAGGACAAATCCGTGCGAGAAACTCAAAACCCTCGCGAGCGGCATCAAAATCCACGTGATAAACGCGGGAGACGCTGACATGGCCCCCATTACGATGATCGAGGGAATTCGCCAGGCCATGTTCGAAGAAATGGATCGCGATCCTGCCGTCGTAGCGATTGGCGAAGATATTGGCGTGTATGGCGGGGCGTTCAAAGCCACCGAGGGATTGCAGGCGAAATTTGGCCGCGAGCGGGTGATTGAAACGCCCATCAGCGAGACGGCGATTGTCGGTGCGGCTTGCGGAATGGGATTCCTGGGGTTGCGGCCGGTAGCGGAAATGCAGTTCATTGATTTCATCGCGTGCTGCTTCAACCAAGTCACGAACTTCGTCGCGAAATCTCACTACCTGTGGGGCGCGCCGGTACCTATGGTTATTCGCGGGCCTTCCGGCGGCGGCGTTCACGGAGGGCCGTTTCATTCGGCGAACCCGGAGATGTATTTCGTTCACACGCCGGGGCTGAAGATCATTTATCCGTCTACGCCGTCGGATGCCAAAGGGTTGCTGAAGTCCGCGATCCGCGACAATAATCCCGTGCTGTTTTTCGAGCACAAATTTCTATACCGCCGGATCAAGGAAGAAGTTCCTGAGGGCGATCACCTGGTTCCGATCGGGAAAGCCATCGTTCGGCGCGAGGGCAGGGACTTGACCATCATCAGCTATGCGGCGATGGCGCACACTGCGATGGAAGCAGCGGTGCAATTGGCGAAAGAAGGCATCGAAGCGGAAGTGATCGATTTGCGGACGCTGCTTCCGCTGGATCGTGAGACGATTCTGACTTCGGTGAAGAAAACGAGCAAGCTCTTGATCGTTCACGAGGATACGCGCACAGGAGGCATCGCGGGAGAAATAGCGGCGATTGTCTGCGAAGGCGCCTTCGAAGACCTCGACGGGCCCATCGCGCGCGTGACGGGCCTCGATACTCCCGTGCCATACGCGCCTACGCTGGAAGAAAGATTTCTGCCGAACACGGAAAAAGTTGTCGCGGCGGCGCGCGAGTTGGCAAAATACTGAGGAGGCAGGCGCTCTGACATGGGAAAAACCAAGGGGTTGAACAAAGCGGAGTTTGAAGTCGGCGACGAAGTGCGCATAGCAGACCGCGCGTTTCTGGAAGGCTTCATGGAAGCCGGCCAATATCACAATGAGCTGGAGCCGGAGCAGCTTGAATACGCGGGCCGCACGGCCAAGGTCAAAGAGGTTTCGTTTTTCCACGGCGGAGACGAGATTTACACGCTTCAGGGAGTGCCGGGCGTGTGGCACGAAGAGTGTCTCGCCGCGGCCTGAGTTTCGAGTTCACAGGAGAATACTATGGCAGTTGACGTCATCATGCCCCAGATGGGGGAGAGCATTTTCGAAGGCACGATTACGAAATGGTTGAAAAAAGCCGGGGACAAGATCGAACGCGACGAGCCGCTGTTCGAGATCTCGACCGATAAAGTGGATGCGGAAATTCCCTCGCCTTCTGCCGGCGTATTGAAAGAAATCAAAGTCAACGAAGGCCAGACCGTGCCGATACAAACGGTCGTCGCTGTTATTGAAACGGAAGGCGCGGGGGCTCAGTCTGCTGCGCCTGCCGCTCCGAAGTCAGAGGCGTCGCCTTCGGCAGCAGCCGGAGATAAATCCGGCGCGTCAGCCAACGTGCCGGCCAGCGCTGCGCCTGCGGCCAAAGCTGAAGCAAAACCGGCAGCCCCCAGAGAAACAGTTCAGCAGAAGCCTGCAGTTACGGCGAGCGGTGAAAAAGTGCGCAGCTCACCTCTGGTGCGAAGAATTGCGCGCGAGCACGACGTGGATCTAACCCAGGTTCCCGGCAGTGGCGCGGGTGGGCGCGTGAGTAAGAGCGATATTCTGGCTGCGGTCGAAGGCGGTACTTCGTCGGCCACTGCTCCACGCACCGGGCCGGCTCCTGCACGGGCTTCGGCTCCACCGCCGGCAAGCGGGGGTGCATCCGCTTCCGCGGTACTCGAGAATGCCGTGCCGCGCGAAAAAATGTACTTCGGCCACTACGAAGTTCAGCCAATGTCCGTGATGCGGCAGCGTATCGCCGAACATATGGTGCTATCGAAGCGCGTTTCTCCACACGTCTATTCCGTGGATGAAGTGAACGTCTCGGGGATCGCGGCAATTCGGGCGAAGATGAAGAACAAATTCGAGGAGACTACCGGGACGAAGCTGACGTTCATGCCGTTTTTCGTGCGCGCGGCGGTGGAAGGTTTGCGCGCGTTTCCGACCGTGAATGCGTCGGTGGACGGAACGAACATCGTGCTGCACAAAGAATGCAATATCGGCGTGGCGGTCGCGCTGGATTGGGGTTTGATCGTTCCAGTGATCAAAAACGCGGAAGAGAAAAACTTTCTCGGCCTAGCGCGGGCGATGAACGATCTTGCCGAGCGCGCGCGCGCAAAGAAGCTGAAGCCAGAAGAGGTCGCCGAAGGAACCTTTGCGATTACAAATCCGGGCGTTTTTGGCGGGCTGTTTGGATTGCCGGTGATCAACCAGCCGAACGTCGCAATTCTTGGATTGGGGACGATCGAGAAGCGTCCGGTGGTAATCGACGACGCGATTGCCATTCGCTCGATGGTTTATCTCACGCTCTCCTACGATCATCGCGTGGTGGATGGAGCTGTGGCGCACCAGTTCATGGGCAAGATCAAGCACACGCTCGAGAACTGGACGGAAAGTATTCTTTAGCGTTTCTCGAAGGCCGGCCGCTAGCGTTGAAAACTGCGATGCTCGGGCTTCGGCTCCGGTTTCGTTTTCACTGCAGGCTACGAGTTGGTAGCGTTTTCTTTTCTCATGCACGCCGATTCTAAAGCACACAAGTGGGGCAGTCCTCCGTGGCAGATCGATTTCACCGGCCCTTCGCATCCTGCGCCACTCCCTGAAGTCTTGGACTTCGCCGTGATCGGCGGCGGGTTTACGGGGCTGGCTGCGGCGGCGTGGCTGCGAAAAATTGCGCCGGAGAAATCGGTGGCGGTGTTAGAGGCCGGATATGTTGGTGCGGGCGCAAGCGGGCGAACGGGCGGGATGGCGCTCGCGGAATCGGCGGCCGGCGATCTTCCGGATTTGGGCGACGTCCTTGCAGGGTTCAGCGAAATTCTTGACGAGCTTGGCGTGGAGTGCGATCGGCGGCTGAACGGCGCCTGGGAAGTGGGGCGCGAAAAAGGGCTGAAGCATTCCGCCATTTCCTGGAATGACTCGGGGACTTTGCGCATCACCAAAGAGGTTTCGGGCGGCACGATCGATCCTGGGAAGCTGCTAGTCGGTCTGGGTCGAGCCGCAGATCGGCTGGGCGCGTGGATTCTGGAGAATCATCCGGTCGCAAATATACGATGGAGCGAGGTGCCTGAAATTGAGCTGGCGCCCGACGGGCAGGGACTGAAAAAAATCTCCGCCGGTCAGATTATTTTTGCGACTAATGCTCTCTCGCTCAGGTTGTCCGGGTTGGAACAGGGCAGCCATCCGAGGTTGACGCTGGCGGTCGCTACCGAGCCTGTCAGCGAAGAGACGCTCGAGAAAATCGGCCTGGCGGAACGGAAACCGTTTTACACCGTGGACATGCCATATTTGTGGGGGCGCGTACGGAAGGACAATTCCGTCATATTTGGCGCGGGTTTGATGCAATCGCCGGACTCCGACGATCTCGACGGGGTGGATATCTCCTCTGCGGAACCTGCGCGAATTTTTGCAGCGCTTGAAAAGCGCGTGCGCGGCCTGCATCCGGCGCTCGCGTCGGTGCGCTTCACGCACCGTTGGGGCGGTCCGATTATGTTTCGCGACTCCTGGAGGCCTGTTTTCACCTGGCATCCCCGGGCCACGGAAAAGAAAAATGCGATTGTGATTGGGGCTTTCGCCGGGCACGGTGTGGCGCTTTCGTCGTATCTGGGGCGCTGGGCTGCGGAAGCTTTGCTGCAGGGCCGCGGTCTGCCAGCGTGGGGGAAGTTGGACGGTGAGTCATAGAGTAGCTGAATCGATCTGAGAACTTCCTGCTGTTAGTGCAATTTTATCCTTAATTCTTCCGCGAACATTTCCACCTGATTCATCGGGACGATTCGAATGTTCTGGTCTTCGAAAAGTTTGCTGACAAACAGCTGCTGCAGGTTGCCGCTTACCGGCGCCGCTTCCGTGACGGCAGTGAACTCGCACGAGGGCACGCGTTTTCGTATGCTTTCGACGGTATAGGCCAGAACTTTGGCCTGCGCCGCATCGCGGTTGAGCACCACGGACTGAATGTATCCGCGCACGCCATTCCGGTAGCCATAATCGAACTTGAATGGATCGCCCACGTGGGTATATTCATCGATATGGACAGCCGGCTTGAGTTTTCCCGAGATATGATGCCGCTGAAAAACATCCTTGAGCTTGTTTCGAATCCATGCCCGCGTGCTTTCCACGATGCCGCCTCCGGCTCTCGAGGGAGGCGCAACGTGGGTGTCGTACAACCGGGCTAGCTCCACGTTGAAGTCTTGCGCGAGAACGGCTTTTTGAGGGCTGAGCTGCAGTGCATTGGAAAGTGTGTTTTCGAGCTTGGTGAAATATTCGCGCATATCTTCGCCGCTCATCGAGAGCAGGGTCTGGAATTCCGAAGTGAGCGAATGAAGCAATGCGACATCGGCTCCAGGGTGAAGTTTACGCACGCGCGCAAATTCGCGGTCTTCTTCGATGACTTTGATGGCGCGCCGCGACCCGCCGACCGCTTCGAGCTCCTGGAATTCCTCCAGCATGATGCCGATGTTCACCCATTCATCGCGGATTAGGTTCGGCGTATAGCGCAACACTCGATAACGCAGCGTTTTTCGGTCTTCGGGCATGGCTTACTCCGTAAAGCTCTGATTCAAGAAATCACTTCCAATTAGGAAAGGGCTGCATCGACGATTTCCAAGCTGATACGAGCAGGTCGCGGACGAGCTTACGCCGCCGCAAGAGGTGTTCGAGCATCTTTTCGAGCGCCTCGAAATCGAAACCGTACCATTCGCCGGGTATTTCCTTTTGAATTTCGTCGAGCACCGCCTCATTCATTTTCGATTCCACGCGCCCCAGCCAGGGTTCAAACGATTCCAGACCGCGGACCGACTCATACACGCGATGGCGCGAGTAGATTCCCCGGAGCGGAGCGTCCGGAAAATTCCATTCGCCGGCATTGAAACAGAACCCTTGATCGATCATCTGCGCTTGATAACGTGTTTCATTCCTTGCCCGCGAGAAAATCGCCTGCCGGCCGTTGGTGTTGCAGGTCCACTTGTCGAAGACGAGCATGCCGCAAAAATCCGTAAGATTCACGACTTCGCGAAGCTGGTCGTCGGGAAGAAAGTCGTAAACAACCACGTCCGCCGGTGATCCGGGATAGCGAGACCCGAACTGCAAGCCCGCCTTACAGGGCGCGCGCCCGCGCCCCAGCTCGATGACCAAGTCGTCGGTATGCGCGATCAGTTCTTCGCGCACCTCCACTACGCTCGCCGGAGGAACGGGAAGCCCGATCCGCGCCGCCAGCCGGGTACCAAGCAATTCGTTCGCCAGAATCCTGGTGCCCTGAGGATTATTCTGAAATTTTACAACGTAATAGGACTCTTCGCCCGGCGCGCCTTTAGACTCGCATCTCATCAGATGGGACTGCGCTCCGCCGCGCATTCTCCGAACTTGCTCCAGCACCAGGGGCATGAAGCGCGTATGCTATCGGCCCAAAGAGGTCCACGGCAAGAAAAACATTTCGAAAGTAGGAAATAGCTGGCAGGTGTACTGGATTGATACTACGTTTACCGAAGCCGCTGATTTTCGAAGGAACATACCTGGGAATGTGCAGAGCGACGCGTGATTCAAGAAAGGGAAAATATTTCGCGGGGCGGACAGGAGTGGAACGGGCCGCCCCGCGATAATTGTCAATGCCGCGATCGAGGCCTAGCGCTTCTTGCGCTTGGCAGCCTTTTTCTTGGGAGCCTTCTTGGCTTTTGATTTGCTTTTCGATTTTGCCTTCGCTTTCTTCTTAGGGGCAGCTTTTTTCGGCCGCTTGGCTTTTGCAGCCGGTGCATGCTTGCGGGGCGAAGGAGCCGGGGAAGCCTCCGGAGCGTCGTCATCCTCTTCGATAACGACTTCTTCAATTTCTATCGTACCTTCATGCGGCTGTTCGGCCCCTTCCTCGCCTTCCTCTTCTTCGTAGCGGGGAAGCTCGTCGTCTTCCTCATCATGCATTTTACCTTGGAACATGCGACCCTCCGTGAGTCCCGGGATCCGAAAGCGATTATTAGTCCCTCGCCGCTTATAAACGTAGAGTCGGAACTTTGTCAAGCCGCAAGGCTTGAAAATATGCTAATTAAAAACGGGAACGGGATACAGGAGAACTGGAGAGGTAACATATTGTTACATCACGATTTCAACTGTATGAAAAGTATAGAGATATTTCAGAGGTATTTCTGGCCGATTTTAGCGGTTGATCTTGAGGACGTCCCCGGCAACTAAGCTTCTTCCAGCCAAGAAAGGATTCGATTGACGCAACGACGCCACCGTGGTCCCGTATTCGCGCGCGATCGAATAGAGCGTTTCTCCACGCTTCACCCTGTGTTGGACGGGTTCGCTGGTAGCAGAGTTTCGATTTGCAGCCACTTTTTCAACAGGCGCGCCGGCGTTTTGGGCTGACTTCGGCTTCGCGTGCGCTGCTGCATCATCCGGAGGCCCGCCGGCGTAAATGCGCAATCGCGAGCCGCGCGGCACGCTCGTTCCTCGAATGTTGTTCCACTTCTTTAATTGCGAAACAGTCACGTCAAAGCGTCCGGCAATTCCTTCGAGCGAATCGCCGCGCTGAACTTTATAGTGAACCAGATGAATGACGGGCGGAGCAGTCGGCACATTCACCAGGAAACCCGTAGGCAGGACCGCGTGGGCCTGCAAATGGTTGGCGGTTTCCAGCGCCGCTACGGTCACCCGGTAATGCCGCGCGATATCAGGCAATGTTTCGCCATCTTCCACGCCGTGCAAGCGCCAGCTGGTCCACTTGTCTTCGGGAACCTGCTGGATGTTGGCTTCAAATTTTTCCGCGGTACCCGCGGGCACCTTCAACTCGAACTGAGGGTCATTCGGCGTCACGCCGCGCAGCAACTCCGGATTCAGCCCCCGCAAATCGTCGATGTCAGCGCCGGAAGCATCCGCCACGAGATGGAGATCGATCGGGTGGCCGGGCTTGATCGTGTCAATTTGAGCCGGCTTTTCGGGAGCCACTTGCACTCCGTAAAGCGCCGGGTCTTTGGCGACTAAGGCCATGGCGATGATTATGGGCACGTAATTCTGGGTTTGCTTCGGGAGAGCATGGAGTCTCTGCAAATCCCAGAAATCAGCGTAGCCGGTTCGCTCGATGGCTTTTACCACGTTCATCGGCCCGGAGTTGTACGCCGCCATCACCAGATACCAGTCGCCGAACATTTCGTACAGGTCACGCATGTGACGCGCCGCGGCGCGCGTAGCCTTTTCCGGATCGCTGCGCTCGTCAACCCAGTAGTTTCGGCCGAGATCGTATTCCTCTCCGCGGTAGGGCATGAACTGCCACAAACCGCGGGCACCCGCGCGTGAAACCGCCGAAGGCTGGAAGGCCGATTCGGCCTGGGCCAGGTAAATCAGATCCTGCGGGACTCCTTCTTGTCGGAGTACGCGCCGGATCATGTCGTTGTATCGGCCTGCTCGCCCAAGGCCGTGTTCCATGACCGCCCGGCCCTTCGTGGTCGTGAAGAAACTGAGGTATTGCAGAACGGATTCATTCACGGTGAGCGGAAGGTCATGCGGCACGCTGATCAATTCCTGCTCGACTTTGGCTGCCAAGCGCGGATCGCCCTTGGGCAGAGTCATGTCCGATAGCGCGTCAATCGGAGCCGGCGGTCCGGCTGGTTCTTCATCTTGCTCGGCGTTTTGCTCGGCATTCAATTCGTAGGAATGGATCGTTTCACCGAGCTGATCGAGCAAATCGGAAAGGCGCTGGTCGGCATCAGGCTGAAATCCGCTCTGGAGCACAAGTTCAAGGGCATGGTCGAAATCTACTCGGGCCTTGTCAAAGTCTCCCGCCTTGTACTTCTTCTGACCCTTATCGAAGCTCTGCTGCACCTCGGCCACCAGGATATCAATCGCCGGCCTGGGATCATTCTGAAGCGGCGCGAGATAGACCGGATGTTCAGGGAAGGGCAGGGTCTCGTGGACGAACGCAGGGACGGGAGCCGGAGTTGCAGCCGGCGGACGCACCTTGGCCTGTTTCGAAGATGCGGTTTCCTCGCAACCAGCAAGGAAAATCGTCCCGGCGGCGAGTAGCACACAGACTGTCGTCTTCCTGCGCATACCGTTTACTGACTCCTCGGTTACACGTGGTCGACCCGCGAAGCGCCGCTAAACCGGCTTCTCACTAGGATGCGGGTTCGGGCCTAGAATTCGCGTCGCGGTAGAGTAGACCCTGTAAACGCTCCGCTAAGACGCTAGAAAATCTTACGAATTACCGACGCTCGGGTCAATGGACATGCCGTACCAGCCGTTGACGATATCAAGACATCGGGTACTAGGGAATGCCCCGGTTGAATCGGAGGCGAATGTTTCGGCCGACTAAAGGAAACTTGGAACGGCTGAGTGTACACCGAGGGCGAGCGAGTTTCTAGCCGGGCGATTTCCTATGCCAGCGCCTGGCGCATATCTTCAATGAGGTCTTCCGGATCTTCGAGGCCCACCGAAACGCGGACCGTTCCGGGTTCGACTCCTGCCGCGCGCAGTTCCGTAAGCGACATATTGTAATGCGAAGTATAGATTGGCAGAACCACGAGCGATTCGACTCCGCCCAGGCTGGCCGCAAGCAGGAAAACTCGCGTGCGGTCGCAGAAACGACGCGCCGCGGATAGCCCGCCTTTTAGGTCGAACGCAAACATGCCGCCGAAGCCGCGCATCTGGCGTTTCGCCAGCAGATGATCCGGATGCGATGGCAGGCCCGGATAGTGGACGCGCGCGACCTTTGGATGCTTAGCGAGATAGCGCGCGACGATCATAGCGGTGGCGCACTGCCGTTGCACGCGCACTTCGAGCGTCTTCATGCCGCGAATCAGAAGGAAGGCCGCTTCGGGATCCATGGAGCCCCCGAGGTTTATGATCAAGTCGCGCACTTTCCTCATCAAGGCATGGCTGCCTGCCGCGGCGCCGGCGATCACGTCGGAGTGGCCAGCGAGATACTTCGTCGCGCTGTGCAGCACGATATCGAAGCCAAGCTCGATGGGTTTTTGGAGCGCCGGGCTAGCGAACGTGTTATCGATCAGCGAGATCAAATCCCATTCTTTCGCGAATGCGATCGCTTTTCGCAAATCCACGAGCCGCAGAGTGGGATTCGTGGGTGATTCGATATACAGCGCTTTCGTGCGTGGACTAACCAGGCGTTCGATTCCGGCCAAGTCCGACTCCACGTGACGAACTACGATGGCCATACGCGGGAAAACGTCGCGCATCAGACGATAGGTGCCGCCATAGACCTGTCGCGTGGCGATTACTTCATCGCCGGCCTTCAGAACGGCGAGAAGCGCACTCGAAATGGCAGCCATACCCGATGCGGTGACCACGGCCGCTTGCGCGCCTTCCAATGCCGCCAGCTTCTTCTCAGCGACAGCCAGCGTGGGATTTCCGTAGCGCGTGTAAATGTAAGCCGAACTTTTCCCCTGCGCCCAGCGCTTCATTTCTTCCGTGCCGGAAAATGTGAAATTCGCGGTGCGGGCGATCTCCACGCCCACGGAGGCACCGATGCCGAATTTTTCCTGGCCCGCGTGAATCGCCAGGGTGGCGTCGCCTGCGCGTTTAAGGTTCTTCTTTCTCTTTTTCATTACCCAGCAGGATGGCTCAGCGTGTATCGGAATCACAAGCTCCAATTTGGTTCACGTTTGGCCATCGACAGCAGAGACGCGCTCTTCTTCGTTCTGTTTTTAATGGAGTTGGCGGCTCCAAAGTCGTCCCCGCGCTTCCCGCCGCAAACCGCTTTAAGCTGCGATACCTGCGCGCCGGCTTCACTTTTCATTCGCTGACACATACGCGCCAGGTTCTCATCGAAAAACAAACTTCATGGCGACTTTGTGCCAAGATAGGAGCATGGAGTTTCAGGCAGTTCGTTAGGTTTATTAGCCTTTAAAAGAGGGCACTTATGAGGAAAAAGGGCGCAGGCGCGCTGATTTACAAGGGTGCGGCGATCTTACTCTTGTCCGCACTGTCACTTACGGGCTGCTACTACCTTCGGCCTACGGGGCCTTGCCTGGGCGTCGGCTGCCCGGCCCACACCGCGGGCCAAAACGGCCAGTACAAAAAAGGCGAAGGCCCAAAATCGCAGCCTGCGAATGCGCAGAACAAAGATTCACGGCCCGCGAACACTCAGAGCGATCCGCAATCCGCACCGCCGGCGCCAAAAGAAGGCAACTTCTTTACCAACGCCTGGGCCAAACTTACCAGATCACGCTGATGCAGCTTCGCTTTCCTCTTCGCCCGGGTGATGCGGTTTGTGCGCGGCAATGACCTTTTCCGCAATTTCAGCCGGGACATAATCGTAATGCGAGAATTCCATCGAGTAGCTTCCGCGCCCCTGGGTCATGGAAATTAGTTCATTCGCATAACTCAACATTTCCGAGAAGGGAACCAGGGCTTTCACCACCACGCTCCCTCCGCGCAGCTCGCTGCCGCTAATTTTCCCGCGACGCCCGCTGAGGTGGCCCATTAAGTCGCCTGAATAATGATCCGGCGCGTAGACCTCCACGTGCATAATCGGTTCAAGCAGAACGGGGCGCGCCTGCTTCATGGCTTCCTTGAATGCAAGCGAGCCCGCAATCTTGAAGGCCATGTCGCTCGAGTCTACGTCGTGGTATTTGCCATCGTAGAGGCTCACGCGAATATCGGTGACAGGGAAGCCTGCAAGAAACCCGCGCTCGGCGGAATCGCGCACACCTTTTTCAACGGATGGAATCCAGTTTTTGGGGATGGCGCCGCCGAAAACATCATCCACGAATTCAATACCCTTTCCGCGCGGTAGCGGCTCCATCTTGATGCGGCAGAGACCGAACTGGCCGTGGCCACCGGTTTGCTTCTTATGTTTGCCTTCGGCATCAGCTTTGCCGCGAATGGTTTCGCGATAGGGAACCTTGGGAGGATGGAGTTTCATTTCGACGTGGTAACGCTTGCGAAGTTTTGCGACAACCACTTCGATATGCTGTTGCCCCGCGCCGCTCAATAGGAATTCCTTGGTTTGAGGATCGCGCGCAAAACGCAACGCGAGGTCTTCCTCCAGAATCTTATGGATCGCGACGCCAATGCGATCTTCGTCGGCTCGCGTCTTGGGTTCGACTGCGAAAGTGATGGAAGGCTCGGGAATACGCGCGGGAGGATAGAAAATCGGGGCGTTCTTGTCACCAAGAGTTTCGCCGGTCGTGGAGTCTTTCAGTTTGGCGACGGTGCCGATGTCGCCGGCGTGGAGATCATTCACTGCTGTCGCGGCCTTTCCTTGCATCACCTGAATGTGCTGCAAACGCTCCTGGGTGCTGCGGTTGAAGTTGTTGAGCGTGGCATCGTTTTTCAATATTCCGGACATGACTTTAAAATAGGTGATGCGGCCGGCGAAGGGATCAGCCAAGGTCTTAAACACGAAAATGGAAATTGGTTCGGAATCAACGATCTTGCGCTCAATCGTGTCGCCCTTGTGGTCTGGAGTCTTGTGGCCCGAAACTTTTCCGCGAACCGCCGGCGCGGGGAAAATTTCAGCTAGGAAGTTCAAGATTGCGTCGCTGCCGATGTTGTGCAGCGCGGAACTCAGCAGCACGGGGAAAATTCTCTTGGCCAGGACTGCTTCGCGCAGGCCTTTTTTCAGATCGTCAATGGGCAGCGTGCCTTCGTCGAAGAATTCCTGCATCAGGGCATCGTCACCTTCGGCGACCATTTCGACGAGGGTTTCGTGCGCAGCTTTTGCTTCTTCGGCGAGGACCGCGGGAATGTCCTCGATTTTGGCCTTGCCATCTCCATCCGGAGTGTAGGTGAGGGCTTTCATGGAGATTAAATCCACCACGCCTCTAAAACCTTTTTCGTGTCCGATGGGCAATTGAATGGGGACGGCGCCACGGCCAAAAACGTGCTGGACGGAATCCAGTGCGCGCTCGAAGCTCGCGAGTTCACGGTCCATCCAATTCAAGACGAAGGCGCGCGGCTGATCATATTCGGTGGCGTAGTCCCAGACTCTTTCGGTGCAAACCTGGACACCGGTGGCGGCGTCCACGACGATCAAAGAAGCATCCGCAGCGATGAGCGAGGATTTTGTTTCGTTGATGAATGTGGAGTAACCGGGAGTATCGAGGAAATTTATTTTTACTTTTTCCGGCTGGTGGGGCGCTTGCCATTCGGCGAAAGCGAGGCCGGTGTTGATGGAGATTTTTCGCGCGATCTCTTCTTCGTCCCAGTCGGTCGTGGTCGAACCATCCTCCACTTTTCCCAGGCGGGGCGTCATCCCAGCGGTGAACAGCAACGACGAGACGAGCTGGGTTTTACCCGTGTCGCCGTGGCCGGCAATCCCTACGTTGCGTATCCATTCGGTGTTATACGATTTCATAAATCACCTCACATAGAAGGATCCATTCGTCCGCGAGACGGCGATGGTTGCAGAAGGAATTTTTCTTAGGTGCACGAGCTGGAGAATACGCGGCGAAGGCACAGGCTCATTCTTCAGGACAGGCATTTCGTGCGGAATTATTGCGGAAGGCAGATTCGCGCTATTCAAAAAGACAACTATCACGGCGCCGCCCCCGTCGGTTGACGCGCATGACCCTGCGGAAAACCGGATGCTAGCACACGCCGTGGTTTGGGTTCAACTCTTAGACGAGCCGGGACCGAGTCAGCCGGCTCTGCGCCCTATTGGCCGAAGAAATTCTGTTCGTCGGCTGAGGGGCCGTAGACCGAAGGAACGGCGACGCCGTTTAGGCGCAGGTAAACGCCGAGTTGTGCGCGGTGATGGACAATGTGATTCATCACGAAACTGCGTAGGACGGCGACCCGAGGCATGGAGAAAAGGGTTTGACCACCGGAGAGAAGCGTCCAGTTCTTCATCAAGGTTTCATCGCTGGCACCCGAAATTGCGGCACGCGCTTCAGCCACTTTCTTATCGAAAACTTCGAGAAGCTGCCTGCGCGAAGTCATCACGGTGGGCGTTGGAGGTGGAGCTCCTACGGGGCGAAAATCCAGCGAGTCCTGGCCGATGATGGTGGCGGCCCAACCGGAAAGTTCTGCGACGTGGCCTGCGAGGCGTCCCATCTTCATTGATTTTTCGTGCGGAGCGTAGTCGGGTTTGCCTTCGGGTACGCGTTCAAGTGTCTTACGAGTGCTGATCATTTCGTGGTCGAATTCAGCAAGGATTGCATCTCGGATTGGCATGATTTTCTCCTTAAGTTTTCTAAGTTTCCCCTGCAAGATTCTAACGTTTTTGGATGAAAAGACTCCGGAAAGGTTTCAGCGAACCGGCGCTAGGGGGCGATTCGGAAACTGAAGTCGGGTTGTACGTAGCCATAGGCCATGCGCGGCGTGTTAAATGCGGCGGCGGGAAGACCGTCACGATCCAGAAGAATCAGGCCGCCGGTGGTGTGGACTCGGTGGGCTAGTTTGCGGATACAAGCGTCGGCAACGGCCTGCGCAAGCGAGAGCGGGCCGCCTTTCTCCCTATGGGGCACGAGCACGCGCTGGTCGTGAAGAAGATCGATGGCCATTTTCGCCATCACAATCTTCATGATGCCTTCGCCGTGGCCGGTGCAGGAGACACCGCCGGCCTCGGCGTCGGCATAACAGCCGCAGCCGATGAGCGGGGAATCGCCGACGCGTCCGGGGAATTTGCAGCAAGTGCCACCGGTGGAAGTGCCGGCGGCGAGATTTCCGTGGCGATCGATTGCCACGGCGCCTACGGTACCCAGTTCGTGGCCGACATGATGTTCAGCGGCGTGCGAATCTTCGAGGCATCGACGCCAGGCGGTGCGTTCGCGCTCGTTCACGAGTTCTTCGGGGGCGCAGAGCGGTACACCGTTTTCCTCGGCGAATTTTTCCGCGCCGGCAGCAACGAGCATCATGTGTTCACTTTTTTCCAGGATGGCGCGGGCTAGGCGAATTGGATTGCGTACTCGTTCAACAGCAGCGACCGCGCCTGCTTTCAGCGTGGCGCCGTCCATAACGATGGCGTCGAGCTGGACGCGGCCATCGCGATTCAGATGCGAGCCGATGCCCGCGTCGAACGTGGGATCGTCTTCGAGAACTACGATGGAGGCCTCGATGGCATCCATCGCTGTCCCAACGCCGGATAGAACTTTCCAGCCGGCTTCGAGAGAGCGACGAATTCCCGCGCGGCAGTCGTCAACCGCCTCATCGGGGATGTTCCATGCCCCGCCGTGGATGATCAGAGAAGGTTTCAAGTTTTGAACAGACCGCGAGAATTAATGATACAGCATCGATAGGAATCTGCACGGGGTCAACGGTGGCGTTGCGCAATGCGCAAACTCACGGAACGGGCTTGAGAAGGGCGGCGCTAGCCTCCGCGCTTTACTGCGCGGGTGAGAATTGACGAGGCGTCGTGAGGCTGAACAGACGAGGGAACATTCGCGCGCGATTTGGCACGTGAGGAGCTTGGGCCGGCAATCGGTTCGCTGCCGGTTAGCGGGAGACGACCATCTTTCGTCTGCTTCCAGGTATGCAAGATGCGGTGAATCACGGTGATGTTGGGTCCGATGGCGAGGATCCATAGCGCAATCGGCATGCGGTTGACGAGTGCGCCAAGAATCATGAGAGTGAGGCGCTCGGGCCGGTCCCAAAATCCCACTTCGGACTTTGGCACCAACGATTCGGCGCGGGCCTTCGCGTAACTTACCATTACGGCGCCGGCCATAGCCGCGCCGGCCAACACCGCGTACATAAAACGGTTTACTCGCGCGTAGTAAACCAAAATTCCCAGAAAGAGGATCAGGTCGGCATAGCGATCCAGGATTGAATCCAGGAAGCCGCCGAATAAGGAGACGCGCTTTTGGCGTCGAGCTACCGGGCCGTCGAGAAGATCACAGAGGCCGGCAAGGATCATCATGCCGCCGGCGGCTTTGAAGCGTCCGGCGGCGAAGAGAATGCCGGCCCAGAGATTCAAAACGAGAGCCAGCCAGGTGATGACGTTGGGAGGAATTCCCGTCGGAGCGAGGAGCGCTGCCATCCGGTCGATGGGCCAGGAAAGGTAACGACCGAGGGTGCGCGTCAACATTGATTCAGTGCCACCATGCTATTCCTCATCGTAAATCGTCGAGAGGCGAACAACTTCGTATTCCCTGGTGCCCGCCGGAGTAACAACGGTAACCTCGTCGCCGGGCTTTTTGCCAAGCAGGGCCTTGCCGATGGGCGAACTCGTCGAAATCAGGCCCTTGGTTACATCGGCTTCTTCGACCGTAACCAGTTTGTACTCGATTTCGGTGGACTTCGCAACGTCGAGAACGACGATGCGTGAGCCATAAGCAGCGCGGTCTTTCGGGAGGTTCGTGAGATTCATCATAGAAATATCGGCCATGCGCTGGTGGAGTTGACCGAGCCGAGCGGAGACGTAGGACTGTCGTTCCTTGGCGTACTTGTACTCGGCGTTTTCGGAGAGATCGCCGTGAGCGCGAGCTACTTTGATTTCCTTGGGCAGCTCGTCGTGAAGTTCGTGCTCCAGGGCGGCGATTTCGTCTTTCAGTTTCTTTTTAATTTTCTCAGCGAGATCGATCATTTTGGCAAGTTTGAGAGGGCAAGAAGACGAAGGGATGCCCCCGCATCGCGGTTTTTGCGACTACCCAAAGATTATAGAGGATTTGCGCGTGTTATCGCAAATGACAGCCCGTTCCCAGACGTCCGGAAGATTTCCGAGGTGCCGATTGGCAGGTTTCCACCCGCTTCAGACTTACTTGGTTTCATTGGCGAAGCGAACCCCAAGCCTGCGGGGAGAAGCGGAACCGACATGCTCGAAATATCAGGGATGGATGAAGGAAGGAAGAAACGAGCACGATGCAGTTTCGGCGAGAAACAGGCAGGCTGAAGAACAGTTTATACTTGACAGTTAATTGCATGCGAAATACCCTCCCGGCCAGTCCGATGCAAGCTTCTTAGAGAGGCAAAGATCAATGCCCAAGGATTGCCCACCCGTTCCCTTGGAACGCGTGTTGCGAGCGGAGTTGTCGGAGATTCAACAAGTGCGGGCCATGCGCGGGAACATCGGAAAAACGGGAGAACCGCGCGACCCCGCCGCCCAGCCAGAAGCGCCAATCGCTGGAAAGGCGAATCCCTCCGAACCGGCTTGGCAGACAGATGAGGACACCGCAGATTGGGTTCAGGCGATCAAGGAAGCTCACGCTGCGAATCTGGTGGGGCTGGCATTTTCAGGCGGTGGCATCCGGAGCGCAACGTTCAACCTGGGAGTACTACAAGCTCTGGCCGAGCTGAAGTTACTTCACCGCATTGACTATCTTTCGACTGTGTCGGGCGGAGGATACATCGGAGGATGGCTAGCGGCTTGGACGAAGCGATTAGGTAGTTTCGGTGAAGTCCAGAAACGCCTGGCTACAAACCGCGTACACCAAATAGACGACAAGGAGCCACCCCCGATCCGTTTTTTGCGAGTGTTCAGTAACTACCTGACGCCAAAGCTGGGAATCTTAAGCGGGGACACTTTGGCAATGGCGTCGATTTATCTGCGGAACATGATTCTGAATCAGGTCATAGTCCTGGCGGTGCTGACTTTTTTACTTCTTCTGCCACGTGCCGTTGTGAACGCGATTTCTCTGACGAACGGCACACAGTGGAATGCTTCGGTATGGGCCGTGGCCGGAGGGGGATTGTTGTTGCTCGCATTCCTGGTGATCTTTAACAACATGTCATTTCTCGATTCGCGGGAGGAACATGCATTGACATGGCTGACGAAACAGTTCGCGATTCTGTGTCTGGTGGGGGGGCCGTTGTTTTTCGTTGCAATTTTGGCGGCCCTCTTCCTGGCGCGGGAAAGCCGAGCGGAGGAGTTGCCGTTCGGGCGCACGGCGATGTGGGGAGCGGGAATCTATGCTGCTGTGTGGTTGGTCGTTTCAGCAGTCGCCGGTGGCTTTGACTGGTGGCATAGACGGCGTGTAGAAGCAGGTGCGAAAGCGGCTGAGGCAGAGAGTAAACCGGGCGCCGTTGACCCGAAGCAAAGCACTACAAGCGCCGGTTCTATATCCGTTTTGGATCGCTTGGGAGATTTCTTGATCACAGTCCTCGGCGCGGCGTGCGCCGGAGCACTCGCGGGATGTCTTTATGCATTTCTGTCGAAGAGTTGGTGGTGTTGGTGCGACCAGAAGGCGCTGACGATCGGAGCACCCATGGTGCTGGCAATATTCCTGCTTGCCGGGGCATTGCACATCGGTTTGATGGGAACCGTGTTCCACGATGCGGCTCGGGAATGGTGGGGGCGTTTGGGTGGGTGGCTGCTGCTCTGGGGTGTCCTGTGGATGGCAATTTTCTGGGTCTCGCTTTATTTTCCCGATTTCATTAGGAACGACAAGCTGGTGAGGGCGGCATGGAAAGCGGCGGCGGCGAAGTATCTAACGCCAGCTTGGATACTGACCACATTAGCCAGCGTCATGGCAGGGAAGTCAACCGCTTCGGGCGAACCGGGCAAAAAAACGTGGAACGACTGGATAGCGAAGGTCGGTCCGTACGTTTTCATTACCGGACTAGTCTGCTGGATATCCTGGTGCATCGACAAAATCGGGCACAAGTATTTTCTTGCCGCGAAAGCATTTCGGATGCAAGCGGCGAGTTCTGATGCTCTGGACTTCTTCAACTTCGGCCATCTCGCGGCCAATTGGATCAAGAGCTACCCGATTTATGCCGCGATTTTGGGATGTGCTGCATTGGCCATGGTAATGGCGTGGCGGGTGGACGTAAACCAGTTCTCCATGCACCTATTTTACCGGAACCGGCTGGTGAGATGTTATTTGGGCGCCTCCAACGAGAATCGCTCTCCGAACCGATTTACAGGATTCGACCGAACTGACGACATGCCTTTGAAGGACCTTAGAAAAAAGAGCGGCTACGACGGACCCTACCCAATCATGAACGCATCGCTGAACCTGGTGAAAGGTAAAGATCTGGCGTGGCAGGAACGCAAGGCAGAATCGTTCGTGATGACACCCCAATTCTGCGGATACGATGTTTGGCTGGAGGAGCAGGACAGTCCGCTGCTGGTTAAAAAGCGCGAGGAAGAAGGGAAGGCCAGTCAGGAAGCAGCGGCTGCGCTGGGGGCCAAAGGTGGAGCTGTCGAAACCATTGTTAGCGACCCGGGCATGAATCCGCGTGGGGTGCGCCCGAGGGAATTCCACAGTCTGGATCGGTTTGGGTACCGCCCTACCGCGCTGTACGCGTTTCCGCCGCCTTTCGATGGACCACGCCTAGGTCTCGCGATGGGTGTGTCGGGAGCGGCTGCCAGCCCGAATATGGGGTTTTACAGTTCGGCTCCGGTGGCGTTTCTGATGACGTTATTTGATGTCCGGTTGGGACAATGGCTCGGAAATCCACGGCACCGTGTGACGTGGCAGCGTGCGACGCCGATCTTTGGATTGCCGTACCTGCTAAATGAGCTGTTTGCGGGCACGGATGACGAAGCAGCCTACGTGTACTTGTCCGACGGCGGCCATTTTGAAAACATGGGATTGTACGAGTTGGTGAAGCGGCGGTGCGGGCTGATCATAGTGTGCGACGCGGAGGCGGACGATTGCTACGGATTCGCGGGATTGGGAAACGCAATCCGGAAATGCCGAATCGATCTGGGGATCGACGTCGTACTGGATGTGAGCGACATCACTCCGAAAAAGACCGGCGAGCCGAGTGCGAAGCACTGCGCAATCGGCAAGATTCATTACGAGGCTGTGGACAAATCAGCACCCGCCGGAACAATTATTTACTTCAAGGCTTCTGTTACGGGCGATGAGTCCACCGACATAAAGAATTATCACACTGCCCATCCGACGTTTCCGCACGAAACCACGGTGGACCAATGGTTTACTGAATCGCAGTTTGAGAGTTACCGGGAACTGGGTTACCACGAGGTGCTGACTTCGTTGAACCCGCAGCCGCCCGCGAGCGTGTCATCAGGCGGGGATGCACTACTGAGCGGACTCAAGCCGCAAGATGCGTCCGTAATTCAGGCAGCGGCAATGACGCAGACGGCAGGAGAAGCTCCCTGGCCCGATACTGCTGAGGGCGAGCAGGCGCTAAGGGACAAGAAAAAATCCAAATTGGTTCCGCAATGCAAACAAATGAAAGATTCTTTAGAACGGTTCGGCTTTGACGTTTCGAGACTCCAGAGCGGCGGCTGGAAGTCGAGCTAGCAGTGTAATCACTCGGCGGCCGGAAAATAAGAATCGGAAGAAGCGATAGCTGCAATCGATGAAACCTTCCTGAGCTGATCTGAATGAGACTTAGGTCTGAGCGTGTTGCGCACTACTTTTCTGAGAGGCTAGAAAGTCTACGATTGCTTGCTGTGCTGCGCCGGGCTGGTCGGTCTCGAAAATGTGGCTGGCGTGCGGGATCAGCACGAGTTTGGCGTGCGGCAAACGTTCGGCGATTAGCCGGGAGTTTGCGGGTGGAACGAGCCTGTCGGTCTCGCCGTGAATGACGAGCGTGGGAGCCGTAATTTGCACGATGCGGCTGTAAGCTTCCCACGCAATGATTCCTTGAAGTTGGCTCATATATCCCTGCGGGGTGGGGTACCACTTCATGCGGATGGCCATATCTTCGTCGATTCGTTCGCGAGGCGTATCGACGTCATAAATGAACGGGATGATGGCCTCTTTGGCTTCTTCCGGCGTCATACCCTGACGCAGTAGAGTCTGAATCACCTCAGGCTCGGCTTGTATTGCCTGGGGACCGCCGGAAGCGGTGCAGCCCAGAATCAGCGAGCGGACTCGTTTCGGATACTGAAGGGCAAATTCCTGGGCAATCATGCCTCCCATGGAGACGCCGAATACGTGGGCGCTCTGAACGTCGGCGGCGTCCAGAACAGCAGCAGCATCCGAGGCCATCAAGGGGATGGAATAGACTCCTGGAGGCACATCGCTTTGGCCGATGCCGCGATTATCGAGAGCGATGGTGCGATAGTGTTTCGCAAGGACCGGGCGCGTGCGATGCCACATGTAGGAGGGATAGCTGAGGCCCATAATGAGCAACAAGGGTTCACCGGAGCCCTGTTCATCCCAATATATTTTGGCGCCTTGATTTTCAACGAAGGACACGGAGCCTCCCGTCACGGCACGCAGCCGCGGTCAGTACGCCGCGGAAGAAATCATAGAATCAGATAGTTACACACAAATGAAAGTGACCAACGCGGCCGCCATTGTATATAATCCGCTTCACTATGCCAAACCAAGAAACGCTGTATCAGGTAGCTGACCGAGTCGCGACGATTACCCTCAACCGTCCCGATAAACTGAACGCCTGGACCGCAGTTATGGAAAGCGAAGTGCGAGCAGGAATCGGCGAGGCGGAGCTCGACGAAAACGTTCGCGTCATCGTGCTGACGGGTGCTGGACGAGGATTCTGCGCGGGAGCGGACATATCGCTCTTGTCCACGGTGGCAACGAAAGGACTCGACTCCGCGCAACGCGCCCAAGCGACGCAGCCTGCGGGCGGCACCAGCGAAGGCACGCGAGCGGATTTCCAGAAAAAATATTCATATTTCCCGGCGGTAACGAAGCCCGTGATTGCGGCCATCAACGGTCCCGTGGTGGGATTGGGTTTGGTGATTGCTTTGTACTGCGATTTACGTTTTGCGTCCGATGCTGCGCGTTTTGGAACGGCCTTTGCGCGGAGGGGACTGATTGCCGAATACGGAATGGCATGGATGCTGCCGCGTCTAGTCGGGCACTCAAACGCGTTGGACTTGCTGTTTTCCGCAAGAATGATCGATGCCGCAGAGGCATTTAGAATGGGACTAGTGAATCAAGTCTACCCGCAAGGAACGTTTCATGAGAAGGTGCGGGGATACGCTGTGGACCTGGCCTCGAACGTTAGTCCGCGGTCGCTGCGCGTGATCAAGCGACAAGTGTACGACGCGATGTTCCTGACGCTGGCGGAAACCTTTGAAACCTCCGAGCGAGAAATGCTGGAAAGCCTGCGGTCTGACGATTTCAAAGAAGGCGTGGCGCACTTTGTGGAGAAACGCTCGCCCGTCTTCACCGGAAAGTAGCCGAGACCTTTGACCTATGGATTTTGAACTCAGCGCGAAGACCAAGGAACTGCAAAAGCGGCTGCAAAGCTTCATGGATGCTCACGTGTATCCGAACGAGGGCCGGTTCCATCAGGAAATTGAGCGGGAACGCTGGAAGCCGACACGGATTGTGGAAGAACTGAAGCCGAAGGCGCGCCGCGAGGGATTATGGAATTTGTTTTTGCCGCACGATGAAAACGGCGCGGGGCTCACCAACCTGGAGTACGCGCCGCTTTGCGAAATCATGGGGCGCAGTCACATGGCGCCTGAGGTGTTCAATTGTTCGGCGCCGGATACCGGGAACATGGAGGTGCTGGCGCGTTATGGCACGGCAGAACAAAAGGAGAAATGGCTGAAGCCGCTGCTGGCAGGCGAAATTCGATCCTGCTTCTCCATGTCCGAACCGGATGTTGCCTCATCGGATGCCACCAACATTGCTTCGGGGATCGTGCGGGATGGCGATGACTATGTGATCAACGGGTGGAAGTGGTGGTCCTCCGGAGCAGGTGATCCGCGATGCAAGATCGCAATATTTATGGGCAAGAGCGATCCTTCCGCGCCGGCGCACCGGCAGCAATCAATGATCTTGGTGCCGCTAGACACGCCCGGAGTGAAGATCGTGCGGATGTTAACGGTTTTCGGGTATGACCACGCGCCGCACGGCCACGCAGAAATTCACTTTGAAAAAGTACGTGTGCCGGCAGCAAACATGTTGCTTGGCGAAGGCCGCGGATTTGAGATCGCGCAAGGGCGTCTGGGACCTGGGCGGATTCATCATTGCATGCGATGCATCGGGCTCGCCGAACGGGCGCTCGAAACCATGTGCAAACGGGTGCAAGCGAGAGTTGCATTCGGGAAGGCATTAGCCGAACAGGGAACGATTCGCGCGGGAATCGCCGAGTCCCGCATGGAGATCGAACAAGCACGGCTGCTGACGCTGAAGGCCGCGCACATGATGGACACGGTAGGCAACAAAGCTGCGCGCGCCGAGATCGCGATGATCAAAGTTGTAGCGCCTAACGTTGCTCTGCGCGTCCTGGATCGTGCAATGCAAGCGCATGGAGCGGCCGGACTTTCGCAGGATACGTTTCTGGCGAGCGCCTGGGCTATGGCTCGGACGCTGCGGTTGGCGGATGGACCGGATGAAGTACACATCGAATCGATCGCGAAGTGGGAGCTCGCTAAGGGCGAAAAAGCGGCTGCATCGTCGGTGCGGCATTGATCGTGAAAACAAACGCGCTACAGTGTGACCAAGCCGGCCGCCGGAGAAGTTGATGCCCCCGCTCGTCATCAAAAATCCGCAATCGCTAAAAGAATCAGTGGGCAAGGAAATTGGCGTCACGGAATGGTTTCCTGTCACGCAAGAACGAATCGGACTGTTCGCGGAAGCTACGGAAGATCGGCAATGGATTCATCTGGACCGCGCACGAGCCAGCAAAGAATCACCCTACGGCGGAACAATAGCTCACGGATTTCTTACGCTCTCTTTGCTCAGCCACCTTATGAAGGAAGCGATTCAAGTCCAAGGCGGCGTGCGGCTGGCAGTGAATTACGGCTTGAATCGCGTGCGATTTCCCGCTGCAGTGCGGGCGGATTCCAGGATTCGTGCGCGAATTGTGCTCCTGGAGTTGAAGGAACTCTCCGACGCAGCCGAAGCGACCTATTCCGTAACCATAGAAAACGAAGGTTCTGCAAAACCGGTTTGCGTTGCGGAGTGGATCGTCCGCTACTACTCCTGATCAAAGCATATTTGAGCGCAGATTTGGAAAACGCATCCGAACTATGCGCTAAATTCGGCCAGTTTGCGCGCAGCGCAAGGAAGCGCGCAAGAGTACTTGGATTCTCTCGGGCATAAGTGCAAAGCGTTCGTCTTTGGTCAGGCCCTGATGATAGCGGTAATAAATTTGCTGCACAATTACGGCGAGCTTGAAACGGGCGAACGTGAGGTAGAAAGCGATTTGCGAAGCATCGCATCCCGTTTTTTGAGCGTAGTAGTGCACGATTTCTTCACGCGTGAAGCTGCCCGGATAATTCGTGGGTCCCCAGCGATTTTGATCCAGCTCCTCGGGGTCCGTAGCATCGATCCAATAGGCCAGGACGGCGCCGAGATCTGAAAGAGAATCACCGATGGTGCACATCTCCCAATCGAGCACGCCCACAATTTTCGTGACATCGCTCGAATCGAGCACGACATTGTCGTATTTGTAGTCGTTGTGAATCAACGAAACCGCGTTCGTGGCCGGCATGTGCTGCTGCATCCACGTGGAAATTTTCTCCACTTCGGGATAATCGTGAGTCTTCGAGCCGTAGTAGCGCTCGGTCCAGCCGCGGACCTGCCGTTCGAGATATCCGTCCGGTTTACCCAGATCGGAAAGACCGGCGGCGGCGTAGTCCACCCGGTGCAGGCGTATGAGATTTTCAATAAAGGATTCGCTGAGTTGCCGCGCTGTTTCTGGAGGGAAATCCAAACCGGCCGGCAGCGTTCTGCGAAGGATGATGCCGTGAATCGGCTGCATCACATAGAACGGCGCGCCGATGATGGAAGCGTCGTCACAATAGAGAAGAACTTCGGGGGCCGGGGCGTAGACGGAGTGGAGCTTGGACAGCACGCGAAATTCGCGGCTCATATCGTGGGCGGATTTGACTTTGCTTCCGAAGGGCGGCCGCCGAAGAACCAGCTCCTTGGCGCCGAGATGCAGCGAGTAAGTTAAATTTGAGTGGCCGCTGGGGAATTGGCGAATCTTGAGCGCGCCCGTTTCGTGGGGAAAGTGACCGCGCAAAAAGGGTTCGAGCTTGGCTACATCCAGCTCTTCACCAGGCCGAATGGCCGCCGGATGGTCCAGGAAATCGCTCACAGCAAGCCTCCTAGCGGTACGTCATCATCGCGGGGTCATCGAGATGCCCGAGCACATTGAAAGAGCTGAGTGTAAACAGTTCGGTGGAGTAAAGGAATTCACTCCACGAGGAGTTCCGCGACATCCAGCTCGCTTGCAAGGCTCTTTCCGAAGAAAGATGCAAAGCGCGCTGCATGGCAACGGCAATAGGTCCTCCGGAACTAAAAATCGCGACACGTTCGCCGCGTGCGCCTGCAGATAGAAACTTTGAGAGACCGGAGTTAACCCTGGAGCAAAACTCCAGCCAGGTCTCCACACCTTGCGGAGAAATTTCGCCGCGAACCCACTTGCCGATGACGAGCTCGAACAATTTTTGAAAAGTGACCCGCCGTTCGGCAGTGCCGGTTGAAGATTCAAATGCCGCGTAGAGTTCTCGAATTCTCTGGTCCTTTTCGAGCAATGCGGGCAGGCTGCGTTTGAGCACGGCTTCTCCTTGATATTCATCGAACTCCGGCATTACCAGGGGCTCGGGGAACTTTAGACCGGCTTTTTCGTAGGCGGCGCTCACTAGCGTGAGAGTGTCTTTCTGGCGGACGCAGGGACCGACGCAGGCGCGGTCAAAAACCAGGCCACGTCGCGCCCAGTATTCGCCGAGCAGGCGTGCTTGCGTTTCTCCGAGCACCGACAACTTGTCGTAATTGTCCGCAAGAAAGGAAGCTTGCCCGTGACGGACAAGGTAGAGGGTTCCCATTGTTAGCTCAACATGGCGTCAATGGTTATACCGCAAGACCAATGGAGAAGGATGAAATTCCGGCAGGTTCATATTCCAATAAACGACCGCAGACTCTCAATTGGCGCGCTCGAACAAAGCTGCGGCGCCCTGTCCTCCTCCAATGCACATGGTGACGACACCGTAGCGCGCTTTGCGGCGAGCCATTTCGTTGGCGATGGTGCCAACCATGCGCGAGCCCGTCATGCCGAAGGGATGGCCGATGGCAATCGAGCCGCCGTTCACATTGAGTTTCTCAGGATCGATGCCCAGGCGGTCGCGGCAATAAATCACCTGGACGGCGAAAGCTTCATTCAGCTCCCAGAGATCGACATCATTCATTCGCACGCCACAACGTTTTAGGAGTTTTGGAACGGCGAAGACGGGCCCGATGCCCATTTCGTCCGGTTCGCAACCCGCAACTTGGAATCCGCGGAAAATGAGTTTGTAAGGAATGCCCAACTGATCGGCGCGCTCGCGAGACATTAATAGTGTGGCGGATGCGCCGTCGGAAAGTTGCGACGAGTTGCCGGCGGTGACGCTTCCCTGGCCGCTGTCCGGATCGAAATGGGGTTTCAGATTCAGCAAGCCTTGTAACGTGGTGTCGGGTCGGTTGCATTCATCGCGGTTGGCAGTGGCGTCCTCTTTGCCGACAATCTCCCCGGACTTCTTGTCCAGAATGCCGCGAGTGACGGTCATCGGCGCAATCTCGCCATCGAAAAACCCCTCTTGCTGAGCTCGTGCGGTACGCTGCTGGCTCAGAAGCGAGTATTCGTCCTGAGACTCGCGATTCACTTTGTATCGTTTGGCGACCACTTCCGCGGTATTGCCCATCACCATGTAAATCCCCGGCATTTTCTCCAGCAATCCGGGATGCGGGTTGTAGTCCCGCGTGATCATGCTGATGCTTTCCACGCCGCCGCCTACCGCAGCATCCACACCCTCGCTGATAATCTGGTGGGCGGCGATCGTGATCGCTTGCAAGCCGGATGAGCAGAAACGGTTGATAGTCGTGCCCGCAACCGATGCGGGAAGTCCGGCCAGCATGGCGGAAGTGCGCGCTATGTTCTGCCCTTGCGCACCATGCGGCTGCGCGCAGCCGAGAACCACGTCTTCAATTTCCTTGACGTCCAACTTCGGAGTTTTGGCCAGGACGTCCTTAATGCAGTGCGCGGCGAGGTCTTCGGGCCGCGTCAGGTTAAAAGACCCGCGGAAAGATTTGGCCAGGGCCGTCCGCGAACTGGCAACTACTACTGCTTCTCTCATGTTTTCTCCAGGTGCCGAAACGAAGTTACAGATCCGCGAATGTTTTACGGCATTGCTTTGTGATTGCAGCGGCGCAAACGGAAGACTAAGTGGCCACGCCTTCTTCCTTGCCGAACTGGGCGAAGGTCTTGCCCTGCTCAGCGAGCCGCTTCAGCAGCGGGGCGGGCTGCCAGATCTCACCGTGCTGACGATGAAATTCGGAGATGCGCTCGCAAACTTTCTTGAGGCCAACCGTGTCGGCATACCACATGGGACCGCCGCGATAGGCGGGAAAGCCGTAGCCGTTCAGGTAAATAATGTCGATGTCTGAAGCGCGCAGCGCGTAGCCTTCCTCCAGAATGCGCGCGCCTTCGTTGACCAGTGCATAGATGCAGCGATCTACGATTTCCTCGGCAGAGATTTTACGTTGCGTAATTCCCGCCTCGGCGACCCACTTGCGGATGAGTTCTTCAACGGCAGGGTCCGGACTCGCCCGGCGCTGGTCATCATATTTGTACCAACCCGCTCCGGTTTTCTGCCCGAAACGGCCGAGCTCACAAAGATTATCTTCGGTGAACGGCTGGCGAATGCCCGGCACTTCCAGGTGTTGATATTCCTTGCGGATGCGCCAACCGACGTCGAGGCCTGCCAGGTCGCCGACTGCCAGAGGTCCCATGGCGTTGCCGAAGTCGACGAGCGCCTGATCCACGGCTTCAATGCTCGCGCCTTCTTCGACCAGGAACTGCGCTTCGCGGCGATAGGGGCCGAACATGCGATTGCCGACAAAACCCCGGCAATTGCCGACGAGCACGCCCACTTTGCCGAGCGTTTTTGAAAGCTGCATGCAAGTAGCGATGACTTCCTTCGAAGTAGCTTTGCCGCGGACGATCTCCAGCAGGCGCATAACATTTGCCGGGCTGAAGAAATGCGTGCCGATGACAAACGCGGGCCGCGAAGTAGAGGCGGCGATCTCGTCGATGCTTAGGGTCGAGGTATTGCTGGCGAGGATGGTGCCGGGTTTGCAAACGCGATCGAGTTCCTTAAAAACTTCCTTCTTGAGCGCCATGCCTTCGAACACTGCTTCGATGACCAAATCAACGGTTGAAAAACCGTCGTAAGAAAGTGTGGGCGTGATGCGCTTCAGGCGCTCATCGGCGTCTTGCTGCGTGAAACGGCCGCGCTTAACGGAGTTCGCGTAGTTTGATTTGATCGTAGCCAGCCCGCGATCGAGCGCGGCTTGATCCGTCTCTTTCAGGAGCACGGGAATGCCTGCATTGGCGAGAACCATGGCGATGCCGCCGCCCATGGTGCCGGCGCCGACAACCGCGGCCGTCTTGATGGGAATCAGCGGAGTGTCTTTTGGAATATCTGGAATTTTCGTTACTTCGCGCTCGCTGAAGAAAACGTGGATGAGCGATTTGGACTGGTCGGAGAAGAGGCAATCGATGAAGAGTTTCTGCTCTACCTTGCAGCCCTCATCGAACGGCATTTTTGTCGCGGCTTCGATGGCTTCGACGGCAGCAACTGGAGCGAGCAGACCGCGCTGCTTCTTCGCAGCCGTTTCACGCGCGGAGGAAAAGATCGCCGCATTGTCCGTGGCGTTTCCGAGCTTTTCGTTGCGCTCACGCGTCTTGGGGGCGGGCTTGCCGGCGACTTCGCGTGCAAACTTAACTGCTCCGGCGAGAAGATCGCCTTCGATGATGCGGTCGATGATGCCGAACTTCAGCGCTTCGTCCGCCTTCACCGGATTGCCGCTCATGCACATTTCGACAGCTTTCGCCACGCCGGCAAGCCTCGGAAGCCGCTGCGTGCCCGCCGCGCCGGGGATGAGGCCGAGCTTCACTTCGGGCTGGCCGACTTGAGCGCTCGAAACAGCGACGCGATAGTGGCCGGCCATGGCCAGCTCCAACCCGCCGCCGAAAGCCGTTCCGTGAATCGCTACGATTATCGGCTTGCTGCTGTCCTCCATTTTCAAAAGAAACGGAGTGAGCCCTACGCCGCGCGATTTGCCCGAGGAGGTCATCTTGCCGAATTCCTTGATGTCCGCGCCGGCAACGAAAGTACGGCCTCCGCCGATCAGGACCGCAGCTTTGACGCTGGCGTCCTGAGCGATGCGGTCGAGCGCTTCTGAAATTCCTTCGGGGACACCCGGGCTCAGGGCATTGACCGGTGGATTGTTGATGGTAATGATGGCGATGTCGTTGTCTTTGGTCAGTTGAACTAGATCAGTCATAGAAAGAACCTCTGGTTTGGTAGTTTACGCGGTTTTCGCGGAGACGTTGCCTGCGTCGATCACCACAGAGGCGATGCGCTCGCGATGGAACGTGGCGTCTCCGAATGCCGTTTCCGACGCTTTCGCCCGACGGTAATACAGGTGAACGTCGTTTTCCCAAGTGAAACCCATGCCGCCGTGAATCTGGATGCCACGGTTGCCGACCGTACGGCCTGCATCGCTGGCATACATCTTGGCGATGGAAACGGCCGTCGCCGCATCCGGGGCTTTTTCTTCCAGCGCCCAGCCCGCATAGTAGACGGCCGAACGTGAACTCTCGGTTTCCAAATACATATCCGCGCACTGGTGCTGCACGGCCTGAAACGATCCGATGGGTTTGCCGAACTGTTTTCGAGTCTTGGCGTATTCCACGGTAATTTCGAGCGTCCGCTGCATACCGCCTACTAATTCCGCAGCCAGCGCGGCAGTGGCGATGTCAAGAGCCCGCGGAAGCTGCGCCGCAGAGCCCAATTCTTCCGCCGGAGTATTGTTGAATTCGACGACGTAGAGCTTTCGCGTAAGGTCCATGCCGGACATGGGAGATATTTTCAGGCCGGGAGCTTTGGAGTCCACTACGAATGCGCCGTTACGCGCCACGACGATGATAAAATTGGCAACTGCGGCATCCGGAACAAAGAATTTTTCGCCGCTGAGCTTTCCATTGGTGGCGCTCAGTTGCACATCCCGCGGGTTCCAACTAGCACTCGCTTCCAGAATGGCGACGGTAGCGCGCGCTTCTCCCCGGCAGATCGGCGCCAGATATTTGTTTTTGAGCGCAGGGGCGCACACGGCATCCAGAACAGAGCCGGCCAGCACGACGGTGGAAAAAAACGGGCCGGGCAAGAGCGCGCGTCCAGCTTCTTCCATCAGCAGCATGAGTTCCACCTGCCCGAGGCCGACTCCGCCATACTCTTCCGGGAAAATGATGCCGGTGTAACCCTGGTCCGTGAGCTTGGACCAAAGTCCGGCGTCGTATGCGGTGTCGGTTTCCATCAGGCGCCGCATTTCAACGCTGGGGCATTCACCGGCGAAGAACTTGCGCGCGCTGTCTTTCAGGAATTCCTGGCTCTCACTCAAACCGAATTGCATAGCGTTTCCCCTTAGTAGCTTCTGGGCAGCCCGAGAACAAAATGCCCAATGATGTTCCGTTGCACTTCGGACGTGCCAGCTTCGATAGTGTTTCCGCGCGTGCGCAGGTAGGCGTAGGACCAAATCCCTTCTTCCAGGGCGCGCGGGTCGCCGGCCATCAATTGGCCATAGGGACCGAGAATCTCCTGAGCGATTTGCTGCAGGCGCTGGTTGAGCTCACTCCAGAAAATTTTCTGGATGGAGCCCTCGGGACCCGGCACGCCCGTAGCGGTGATGCGGCTGAAGGCCCGCATCTGGTTGAAACGCATGATTTCGATTTCCGCGCTGCACTGCGCGAGCTTCTGGCGGATGATGGGGTCTTGGGAAGCAGGCTTGCCGTTGCGTTGGATCTTTCGAGAGAGTTCGATCAGACGCGTGATGTAACTCTTGAATATGAGATGCAGGCGAGCGCCGTACGAACCGCGCTCGTACATTAGGGTGCTCATGGCAACATTCCACCCGTCATTCACTTTGCCGAGAATATTTTCAGTTGGAACGCGGACGTCGCGGAAGAAAATCTCGTTGAATTCGGATTCCCCGGTCATCTGACGCAAAGGGCGAACCTCGACTCCGGGCGATTTCATATCGACGAGGAGCACGGAAAGTCCCTTGTGTTTCGCGAGGCTCGCATCGGTGCGAACGACCAGCTCGCACCAGTCGCCGACCCAGCCGTAGCTGGTCCAGACTTTCTGGCCGTTCACGACGTAATGACCGTCGTCCAGCCTCGCTTCCATTTGCAAACCGGCAAGATCGGAACCGGCGTTAGGCTCGGAGAAGCCCTGGCACCAGATTTCTTCCGCGCTCAGGATTTTCGGGATGTAGCGTTTTTTCTGCGCTTCGGTTCCGTAGGCGATGATCGTGGGACCGATGAGACCTAAACCGAGCGAGTTGGCCATCGGCGGCGCTTCGACGCGCGCCATCTCTTCCCAAAATATGGCTTGCTGCATCAGTGAAGCGCTGCGACCCCCGTATTCCTTGGGCCAAGAAACCGCTGCCCAGCGGCCCTCCTGAAGCTTTCGTTGCCAGGCGCGTAGATAGGGAAACGATTCCTCCATCGGCTTTTCGCGCCACTCTTTCCAATCTTCCGGAACGTTGGAAGCAAGCCAGGCGCGAAGTTCCTCGCGAAACGTCAACTCTTCGGTGGTTAGATTTAAATCCATGAACAAGACTCCTTCGAGTTTGCGAGCATAAACTGCGCTCCGCTCAAGCGCTGGACTTCGTTTTGGAAGCTGGTGCAGCAAAGTCCGGGCGAATCGTATCCTGGCCCTGCCAATATTTTTTACGCAGATCCTTCTTCAGAATTTTTCCGGTTCCGGTCTTAGGCAAACTATCGACAAATTCCACCGAGCGCGGACACTTGTAATGTGACAGGCGCGAACGGCAGAACTCGATGAGTTCGGACTCGGTGACGGCGGCGTTCGGTTTCAAAACCACGAGTGCCTTGGGAACTTCGCCCCATTTCTCGTCGGGAACGGGTATTACAGCGGCCTCCAGGACGGCGGGATGGGCCAGAATCGCCTTTTCAAGTTCGAGCGAGGAGATATTTTCTCCGCCGCTTACGATGATGTCTTTTTTGCGATCGACAATGAGCAGGTAGCCTTCTTCGTTGTATGTGGCCATGTCCCCGGTGTGGAACCATCCGCCGCGCAGAGCTTCGGCGGAAGCTTCGGGCTGGCGCCAGTAGCCCTCCATCACGCCGTCGCTTCGCGCGATGATTTCGCCGATGGCTTGCCCATCGCGCGGCACGTCGCGGTCGTCAGCGTCAACCACTCGAATTTCCGTACCGGGAAATGCGTAGCCGGTCATCGCCTGTCCCGCGTAGCGCTCCTCGCCTTCCCAGCCGAGGCCCGTCTTCATGGGCGAAATCGTGAGCGAGGGGGACGTTTCGGTGAGACCGTAGCCCGAAAAGCACTCGCAGCCGAGAGCTTGTTCGACCTCGCGAATAAGTGTTGGCGACGAAGCAGCGCCGCCGATGACAACTCGTTTCAGGGTACTCAAATCGTAGTTGTGGCGCTCCGGGCAGTTCACGAGAGCAGTGGCCATAATGGGAACCAGGCTGCAGGAGTGGACTTTTTCCGTTTCAATGAGCCGGAATACTTCTTTGGTCTCGAATTTCTGGATCATGATGTGCTTTCCGCCCAGCAAAGTGAGGAAATGCGCGACACCCCATCCATTCGCGTGGAAGAGAGGAATGGTATGCAGCTCGACGGCCCCGTTCTCGATCTTGAAGCCCAGGCAGACGTTCAGCGCATGGAGATAGATATTTCGGTGCGTCAGCATCACGCCTTTTGGATTCGCGCTGGTGCCGCTGGTGTAGAAAAGCTCGGCCAGGGAGTTTTCGTTGACGGATCTGATGTCGGTGCGATACGGCGTGGCTGCCGCCAGAAGGGCGTCGTAGTTGCGCGGGTCCAGCCAAGGTTCCTCGGGCGGGCCATCAAGCTGCACGAACATTTTTACTGTGTGCAGATTCTTGCGAAAGGACTCGACCAAGCCAAGAAATTGCTTCTCCACGAAGAGGATTGACGCCCCGGAATCATTCAGAATGTAGGCTAGTTCTTCGGGCGCAAGCCGGATATTCAGCGGGAGCAGAACAGCGCCTGCTTCCGGAACGCCGTAGTAGGCTTCCAGCAAGCGGTGACAATTGGCGCCGAGGAACGCGACCCGATCTCCGGTTTGGATTCCAGCCTGGCGCAGCGCGCCAGCTAGACGGCCGACGCGTTCAGCGAATTGCGCGTATGTAAAGCGCTCGCGGTTGCAGACCACGGCCGTTCTGCTGGGATACTGCTGCTCCGCATAGCGAAGAAAACGAAGAGGTGTGAGTGGAATGTTCATAGCGTGCCGCGCCTGGATCAGGCGGATTGGCCTCCATCGACCACCAGGATATTTCCGGTCACAAAATTTGACGCATCGGACGCGAGGAAAATAGCGGCGCCCTTTAAATCTTGCGGGCCGCCGAAGCGGCCCAAAGGTACATCCGCCAAAAGCGCTTCTTTGTTTCGTTCGATCAGCTTTCCCGACATGTCGGTGGGGAACCAGCCCGGGGCAATGGCATTGACGTGAATATTGTGCATGCCCCATTTGCGGGCCAAGTCTTTCGTGAAGATGATTACTCCGCCTTTGCTGGTGCTGTAGCCGATGGCTGGGAAATTCGGAGATGAACCCCGAAGTCCGGCAACGGAGGCGATGTTGATGATCTTTCCGCGGCGTTGCGCGATCATGGTCTTTCCCACCGCCTGCGAAAACAGAAAAGTTCCCGTCAGGTTGGTTTCAATGACTTTATTCCACTGCTCGAGCGTCATGGATTCTACCGGCGCGCCCCAAGAAGTACCGGCGTTGTTGATCAAGATATCGATGCGGCCGAATTGTTTGACGGTAGCGTCCGCGACCTCTTGAATGCTGCCGGGCTCTTTCACATCGCAGCCGAGCGCGAGAACTTCCACTCCCAACTTTTGCAATTCCTCGGCGGTTCGCACGCAGCGTTCTTTCTTGCGCGCGCAGAGAACCAGATTTGCTCCCATTTCCGCCAGGCCTTCGGCCATTTGTCTGCCGAGACCGACGGAACCACCGGTAACGATCGCGACGCGTCCGGTAAGATCGAAGATTTGCCGGGTATTCACTTTATTTGCCGTAATACTGGAGCGAATTCCCTCATGGTGACAAACGTTTGTTTATAACACATGTTAGTCACTAACACTAGTTCCGGACGGACTGGCTAGGAGTAGTTCTGTTGGTCAACGCCACGCCTGCCTTCCGCCACACCTCTAGCGTCAAGAAACTCGTGGAACCTCACTTTGACATCAAGGTTGGAGCTTTTTCGCTCCGGGCCTCGCGAATTCGGAGCGATTCAATGCACCGTTAAGAACCGGCGCGCAAACAATCAGAAAGCGAATCGAATGCCGAGCTGGACCTGGCGTTTCGGAAATGCCGAAGTAAAGGCCAGAGGTGTACTCGGCGTGACAACCTCGCCGTCCGGCAATACCTTGCCGGATCGGAGGCCGTGCACGTTGAAGGTGGTATTTCCCGTGGGGCATTGCCCTGGGATGGGGCACAGACCCGGTGTCGTCTGAATGCCAAACAAAGGGTTCACTTCGTTGTTGACACTGGCGAAATTGGTGCGGTTTGCGATGTTGAATCCTTCCGCCGTGAGGATCATGTTAACCCTCTCGCCCAGTTTGTGCTGCCAGCTCAAACGCATATCCCAGTCATAGAAGTTGGGACCGAGGCCCGTATCACGCGGCGAGCCGAGGGGACGCTCGTTGGTGATGTGATTGTTACCATTGACTTCACCACCGGCCAGTAGATTGAAAGGCAGCCCACTGTGGTAGGTAAAAATGGGAGAAAGTTGGAATCCGGAAAGAATCGCTTGCTTCCACGGGCTGTCGAACACTCCGGCGACGACCACCTTGTGCCGCTGATCAAACTCCGAGAGGCCTCGATCCAGGCTGAGGTCCGTCGGGTCCTGCGGGCCGTAGTCTGTATTGAAGTCCGTGGAGGTGTCGAAGCCTTTGCTGAAGGTGTAGTTCCCGAACATGGTGAAGTGATCGCTGAAGCGCTTTTTCATCTCAATAATCAAGCCTTCGTACAGTGAAGACGCCGCGGAAGTGTACTGATTGTTCTGGGCAATCAACGGATTCACAAAGCAGGCAAATGGCGCACCCGGGTTTGCCATGGTCGGAGCGCACGGCAGACCTTCGGTGCCGCCGAGTGGATCGGTAGCTGCCGACAAGTTCCAATTCCTGTAGCTGTAGGGCTGGCCATTCGCGAGCGTTATGGTGGTCATTGGCGTCGATGGATACAAGTTTGTGTCGATCGCGACAGGTAGGTACAAAGTGTGCGAGTAAATCCCGCTAACACCGATGGAGAAGCCGGGCGTGATCTCGCGTTCAATTCCCAATGAAGCTTGCTGCGCTTGGGGCGGCCTGTAGTTAGGCGGGTTGCTGAACAGCACCGTCACTGGCGACAGCCGGCCGGAGTTCGCCGGAAAGATACCGAACGGCTCCACGTCCGCCGGAGTAATGCAGGCATTCTGTCCAGGGAGCGGGGTGGTGCATGCGATCAGATTCGTCCCTGACGGGTTGCCCAAAGGATTGAACAGTCCCTGAAAGATTGCAGCCGAAGTTTGAACTCCTGGAAGTCCGGTTGGAACCAGGGTGTCCACGTTGATCGAAATGTACCTGTTGCAAGCGCTAGTGGGCGTGTTGGGACCAAAGAGGGCGTCGGGGTCAACGGCGGGTGGAAATCCCAGCCCGCACGTGTTTATGGCATTGTTGACCTGATCGGGAACTTGCGAATGGTTGTGCTGGTTCTCCACTGTGCTCTTATTGTGGTTGAGGACTCCAAGGCTTAAATCCACTTGGGGGATCTGCGCGTCGATGGGCCCATAGAAAATCCCGTACCCGCCGCGAACCACTGTTTTGTGATCCTTGAATGGGTCCCACGCGAACGACACTCGGGGTGCGAAGTCCTTATAATAGGTATTCAGAGGAAGATATTCCGAGTCGATTTCATAGCGGAGCCCGTAGTTCAAGGTGAAATTGGACGTTATCTTCCACGAGTCCTGCAAGTAGAGTCCGGTCAACGGTCGGGTGTAGGCCGGGTAATCAGCGTTGCCGAAGCCCTGTTGGTAGACTTGAGGTAATCCCAAAGAGGCGGACTGGAGCGGGTTGATGCTCGGTCCGTCGGTAGTCACGCCGCAGGGATTCTCGGCAGTGGGGAGGAAGCAATCGCTCAGCGCGGCTCCTGGAAGTGATCCGAAAACGAAGCGGCCGGGAAGGAACGTATGAGATTCGGTGTGGTTGCCGCGCAGCAATTCATTGCCGCCGAACTGTATGGTGTGACGGCCACGAATCATGGTGACGTTGTCGGCAAATTCGGTGCGGCGCAAAATCGTGAGATTGGGTAAAAAGATGTTGGTTCCTAGATTGTTTATGAAACCGGGAATCTGGATTCCCACTTGCCCGGGTTCGTTCGGGATCACGTTGAAGCTGTTGTAATCCCACTGCACCCGCAACTCGTTCTGAGTGGTTGGACTGAATTGATGAAACCAGGCTCCTTGTATGTTGTTGTCATAATCGTGGATCGAGCTGCCCGCCGAGAAGGCCGTCAGAGATTGTACGTCCGGGTTCTGTTCAAGATCATGTCCGTACCGATAGCTGAGGAAGACCTGGTTGTTGGCATTGATGTGGTGGTCGAGGCGCGCGGAAGCAAGGTAGTCGCGGGAGTTGTAGTCGAAGAGTCCTCCCTGGCTTTCGAACTGGTTTATGAAGAAAGTGTTAAGTGCAGTCTGACCTGCCGTCAAGCCCGTCAACTGACTGACGGTCAAGGCGCTTCCGAGCGCCAGAGCGCAATCACTCGCAGGCAGCGTGGTAGTAGTGCCGTCCGGATTGTTGATGCAGGGTACCGGGTTGGGGCCGGTAAGCTGGCCAAGAACGTTGTTCTGATCGGAGGTCGTTCGGAAAATATTCGTGTTTGTCAGCAGCGGGACCGCGTTCTTCGCATCCTGGCGCAACCCTTCGAACGCAAAGAACACGAACGTCTTGTCTTTCTTTATCGGCGCGCCTACAGAGCCGCCGAATTGATAACGCTGCAGACTATCCTTAACCGGCGAGCCCACTGAATCAGGTTCGGTCGGATCAAAAATCGCTAAGGGCCCGAGCGCCTGCTTGAAAGCGAACGGATCGCGAGCATCCAGCGCATCGTTGCGGAAATAGCCGAATAGGGTGCCGTGAATATCGTTCGAGCCTGATTTCGACACAATGTTGATCGACGCGCCATTTGCACCGCCCAAGTCCGCTGCGTAGTTGCTGCGGTTCACTTGGAACTCTTGGACCGCGTCTTGGCTGACGGTCGGCCGGACGCCGCCCGCGTCGTCCTGAGCTTCGCCGCCATCAACGGTGATGCTGTTGCCGCGGCCATTGCTTCCGTAGAACGAAAGTCCGCTTTGCGGCGTTTGCTTCACTCGAAAATCCTGGTCATCCGCCAACCGCGTGGAATCCGAGACGCCCGGCAGCAGCAGAGTGAACGTGAGGTAATCGCGGCGATCGATCGGGAGATCCTCAATGTACTGCTGTGTAAGCGTGTTCGCCTGGCTGCCCCTCTCGGTTTCCACCACGGGAGGAATTGCGGTGACCTCAACCGTTTGTGACGTTGTCGCGAGCTTCAAGTGGAAATCAAGAACGACGGTTTGCCCAATGTTGACAGCGACACCCGTCATAGCCTCGGTCTCAAACCGGTCAATGTGCGCTGTAACTCGGTAGGTTCCCGGAAGAAGACCCGTAATGCGATATTGGCCGGAATCGTCGCTGGCCGCCGAGTACTGGCTTCCCTGCGCTGTTTCCGTGGCGACGATGTTGGCCTTCGGGAGGACGCCACCCTGCGGATCCGTCACGGTTCCGCTGATGCTTCCGGATGTGCCGACACCCTGCCCGTAAGCCGCCGGACTCGAGAACAGCAAACAAACCAAGAACGCGAAAACGCAAGCCAGCAGCTTCGACTTCATAGAGCCTCCTGACAGCACCCAAGATGTTCGAGCGGGGGCAAATCTTTCTTGCACCCAAATCCGAACCCCGTCATCAAAAACATCAAAGCCCCGACCCGTGTGTCGGACCATTCAAAATTTTGATAGTCCATATCACATTTTAGAAACTAACGTCAAGGCGAGATTGTCAAATCGTGGAAGCCAGTTAGCGTGTATCACACTAGCAACAGCTGAATTACGGACTGACGAACGCCGGCGGAATGGCATTTCAAAATAAAAAACTCTAGTGGCAGGTGAGCACGACGCGGCCGGGAACCTGGCCGCGGCGCAGTTCATCCAAGACCTGGTTTGCTTGTGCGAGCGGGCGCGTAGCGGTTAAGCAGCGAACTTTTCCTGTCGCCGCCATAGCCAAAATCTCGGTTAGGTCTTGCCGGGTTCCAACCGCGCTCGCCTGGATGCGGACCTCGCCGGCGGCCATCATGATCGGCGGAAAGCAAATATTCTTCGCCGGCAAGCCCACGGCGAGGAGAGTTCCGGTCGGCCGCAAGCAATAAAATGCTTGATCGTAGGCTGCGGTAGCCGCCGAAGCCACAAGAGCCACGTGGACTCCACCTTTGCCGCGAAGTGCCTTTACCACGTCGGTGGAGGCGGCATTAAGGGTGTTCGCAGCGCCGAGCGATTTAGCGAGGGCCAACTTTTCGTCCGAAATATCGATCGCAGTTATTTCGGCTCCCAAAGCGCGCCCGATCTGGACCGCGATGTGCCCCAAGCCTCCTACGCCGAACACCGCGAGTCGTTGGCCTCGCGAAATCTTTGCATGCTTGATCGCGCGATAGACGGTGACTCCAGCGCAGAACAGTGGCGCGGCCTCGACGAAGGAGAGATTCTCCGGAATCTTCGTTGCGTGGCTCGCCGGGGCCTTCACAAATTCTGCGAAGCCTCCGTCCACCGTGACGCCCGTAATCTTCTGCTTCACACACAGATTTTCGTTTCCTTCGCGGCAGAATTCACATTCACCGCACGACCAGTGCAGCCAGGGAACGCCCACACGATCGCCGATTTGCAGGTTTTTCACCGCCGCACCCTTCTCGACAACACTTCCGGCGATTTCGTGCCCGAGTATCACAGGCTTTTTCACGATGCCTGCCAGTTGGGTCCAGTCTCCATCCGCTACATGCAAATCGGAATGGCACACCCCGCAGGCTTCCACCTTGATGAGCACGTCATCGTCGCGAAGTTTCGGGCGCTCGACTTCTTCTATCACCAGTGGTTGCTTGAAATCATGCAGGACAGCAGCCTTCATCGGGTGGACCTCAGAGCGCAGTAGGAGAAAGTCACGGCAAACGACCTTGTATCGCCCCGCATCGAGAGATTACCTCGGAAAGGTGAGCCCGCGTCCGCGCCCACAGCGGTGGGGCGCTAAGCCTTTGCGCCGCGCAGAAAAAATTCGACGGCGCTGTTCACGCGATCGGCCAACGTGTGCGGTCCGTGAAGATCCACTGCCCACTGGCGGACAACTGTATTGAAAAGCCCTTCCATGAACTCGGCGAGGTGAATCACAGGGAAAGAGCGCGTGATTTCGCCATGCTTCTGCCCCTGAGCGATGATCTCGCGAAGCAAGCTCACAGTAGCCTCTTCGGGACCGCGCAGTTCCGGCGAACGAATCGGGTCCATCGCGCCCTCGATAATCACCGCTTGCCATAGCGGACGACCCTCTTCCGTCACCTTGGCCAGGGTTTCATAAAACCGCCGCAGACGTTCAGCCGTGGTGGCTTTGCTGGATAACTCGGATTTGAGGCGCTCGGCCTGGCGAGCAAAAGCGCGGCGTCCCAATTCACGCAAGAGGGCGTCCTTGCTGGGGAAGTAGCGGAAAAAAGTCGGCTGGCTGATGTCGAGAGCTTGAACGATGTCGTCAATTCTGGTGCTGTCGTAACCGCGTTCCCGAAACATTCGCAGAGAAGTCTCGATAATTTGCTGCCGCAGCCGCGCCTTCTTGCGTTCCCGAAGGCCAACCGCCGGCGCGTTCCCATTGGAGTGAGGGCCACGCAGCGTCCTGGCCGCTTCGGCTTCGCCACTGTTGACGCTGACTGGTGCTGGTCGAAGTGACCGCGCGGCAGAGGTCTTCACGGAACGCATAACGCGTATCCTCCTACTATGCTGCTCGAATGGCCCGGCCCACTTTCGATAGTCGCCCTAACATTATAGCGACTATCAAAAAGTTGCAAGCCCAGCGATCGGCCGTCGTCGTTCCTTGCGAGAAGGAGTTTTCAGCGGCTTAGCAGTGCAGAGGATTGCCGGACGATTGAAGGCGAATTGATACAGATGACGGCGTTGAGACGCTCGCGGGGATCGTCAATATGGCGGAGAGGGGGGGATTCGAACCCCCGATCCCGGTTTTGCCAGGATAACTGCTTAGCAGGCAGCCCTGTTCGGCCACTCCAGCACCTCTCCGTGGTGATTCCAGTGGTTATTCGGCAGACGGCCTGCGGCGTTAGTATAGCATCAAGATTTCTGCGGGTCCGACTTGAATGTCGCGGAATCTCCGCCGGAGTCTTAAGCTGCCGTTACAAACGATGGAAGCGACTATTTCTCGGAAGGTATGGCGCGAAAACGCAGAAACGTGAGAACTCCCATCGGGTGCGAGCCGTAAATCGGGTCGAGTGAAGGAGGCGCGGTGTAGAGCGTGTACTGGCCGCCGAAGGCAGTCGAGACGTGGCGAATAAAATTCCATTCGTGGTCGTAGCCGAATGTGTAGGCTTGTATCCGCGCCAGAAAACGTTCTTGAAATCCGGGCGGAATAGGATTTTCCCCCAGCAGCAGCTCGTTCGTGCGATCCACGTTTTCGATCCGCGTCCAAGCGTAATTGTGATTCGCAAAACGAGCCGTGCTTTCCGCAAGGTAGCTATTAAAGACTTCCGCCTCCGGCGAATTTCTATTGCGGCCCCAAATGATCGTAGTGGCCCAGTTGCCCCAGGTTCCATCTCGAAGCGGCCTGTTGTAGGTGACCGACGAAGTCATACGCAGCGTGTTTTCACTTGGGAACAATTGCTCCGGACTTGTGAGATGAGTGATGGAGTACTGGCCACTCCAGTTTTTTGCGGGATTCAGCGTGAATCGCGCAGACCAGGAATCGATTGCGCCAGCCTGGATTTCCCAGCGATGCTCGTTGGGCTCGCGTCCGTGAAATCCGGAAACTTCGATGCGGGCGATCTTGTAGGCCAGTCCCAACGTCACCACGTCGTCGGCAATGTGCGTGGAATCCTGCAGGTGATGGCCAAGCGGCGCCAACGTGTCTTCGCTGGCTGAAACACGGTGAGGAAACGCTTCGGGACCGATCGCCGGATCGCCAACCGGCGCCGCGTAAAAGGACAGCAGCGTATTCTTAGCCAGCTTCCAGTCATAGAGCAGCGCGAGTTCCATGAAAAAGTTGTGAGGATGCTGGCCATCCACGATGGGTTTGCCGAATGCCGTTTCGCCCACTTGAAAAAGCTCAGGATACTGCCGGCCGGTTATCGTCCCCGGATCCAGACTGAACATGCCGCGAACGGTGAGAGTTCCGTTGCCCAGGTCGCGCTGGGCCATGGGCATAAACCAGCTAGTTCCGAAAACTTTATCGCCCCCTCGCGGCCCGGTCTGCTGCTGCGAATTAAGAAATCCGACACCATGAAACATAAATGTCCACGCGCCCTTTTGGGCCATGAGCATGTCATGCGGAGTTGAATTGGGTTCGGCGGTGGTTCCGGCAGTTGAGTGAGCAAGAATCTCTTCGATGAAAGTCGTGGGAGCGGCCATGTTCATGTTCGCCATCGACATGGTCATTTGTCCGGCGTTTTGACTCATGCCCTGCATGCTGCTTTGCTGCAGGGAAACAGGAGGAAGGGCAACATCCGAGCACGGGCACAAACTCAAAGATGTGCAGGATGAGGCGGCGAGTTCGCCGGCAAACGCGGGAGCCGCGAGCAGCGCGACTATCAGAAGAATCGAGAATCTGCGTTTAGCGATACATTTCTCCATCACTATTGATATTACTTCAAGGCTGCCACGCGGCGAAGTACATCAGCAAGCGCTTACATCTCCGTCTTGATCGGAGGATCCTGTACGGTCGCAGCGCGATTCTCGCTCGTGCCGCGAAGTACGCCGCTCTCGTCAGTATAAAAATTCATGTAGCCGAAATTTCCCGCGCGCGCGGTCAGCGTGTAACTCTTTAGGTGGCCGCTCGCATCGGGCTTGCCCGGAGTGTATTGCAGAGTGTAGTGCGCGGATTGCGCTCTTTCCGCCTCGAACCGCACACGATCGCCCAAACCTTCCAGAGAAGAGGGAAAGCCATCTTCGCTGTTCTGGTAACCAGCCAGCGTTTGTTGAATAACTCGGAGCGCCTGGCGCGCTCGCCCTTCGGCCTCGGGTTGCGTTCCCGAAATTTTCCAGGGCACAGCAAACCATGCTGTGGCCGCCAGGATCGCGAGAAATACGCCGAGAAGAATCACAACACGCGCAGGCGTTATTTTTTTGCTTTGTACCCCGACATTAGCGAATTCGCTGCCGTCGGGCGCGTTGGTCACGTCTGCGCCGCAATAGGGGCAGACCGCGCTGGCCTGGTTTATAGCTTGCTCGCATTCTGGACAGGTAAACACTCGCCCAAATCTTATCAGGTTCGGATGCAAGTTTTGGTGCCGAGCGCGTTCATTAGGTGAAGCACAGCGCGCTTGACTGCTTGGTTGACGTCACGAACCCGATCCAGGGCTGTCAGAGCGCGCTAATTCGGCTTTCGGGTATCATCTTTCAGGTTTCACAGCGAGGAGACAGCCCATGTCCAGAACAGGACGCAGATTTATCAGTATCGTCATTTTCGCAGCCCTTCCTCTGTTGTTACTCGCGGCGCGCAGCTCCACAAGGGTGCTCGCGGCGCCTCAAAACCAAAACGACGCATCTGTGCCGACTGAGCGTACGCTGCCCTCTGAAACTGCGACTACTACGCAAAAAGATCAAGTGGACCTCAATGTGACCGTGTACAACTCGAACATCGCGTTGATCCGCGACGTCCGGCAAATTCATTTAGCTTCCGGCGTTTTTCCGCTGCGTTTCGAGGACGTCGCGGCTTCGATCATGCCCGCTACGGTCCATTTCCGCTCGCTAAGTGATCCGGCAAAGCTGAATGTAGTCGAACAGAACTACGAATATGACCTTCTCGACGCGCAGAAACTCTTGCAAAAGTATGTAGGCCGCGAGGTCACACTGGTGCACGGCGAGGAGGAAGCCAACTCGACCAAGTGGGTCGAAACCAAAGCCCTGCTGCTGGCCGACAATAACAACGAACCTGTCTGGAAGATCGGAAATGAAATCGTTACCGGGATGCCCACGAGCTGGTACCGGTTTTCGGAGTTGCCCGGGAATCTCTACAGCCGGCCGACGCTCGTATGGACCCTTGATAACGCCGGCGCTGGGTCTCAAAAAGTTGAGGCGTCCTATCTCACAAACAATATGAATTGGAACGCTGACTACGTGCTCACGGTAGCGCGCGACGAAAAAACCAGCGATCTCGATGGCTGGGTGACGCTAACCAACAACAGCGGGGCATCGTTCGCGAATGCCAAGCTTCAACTCGTGGCGGGAGAAGTTCACCAGGTGCCGCCAGCTGTTAGGGCCAGAGCGGATATGGCAAACCAGCTGAGCGCCGCGATGGCGGCGCCGCCTCAATTCCAGCAGGAAGGCATGTCTGAATATCATCTATATACACTCGGACGCCGCACCACCATTCAGAATAACGAGTCCAAGCAAATCAGCCTGCTTTCCGGAACGAATGTCCCGGTAGAAAAATTTCTCGCGGTTGAAGGCCAGGCGTATTACTACCGCAACCAGGAGAGGATCGGAAACCCGATCACCGAGCCGGTTAAGCTTTACTACCGTTTCAAGAACGAAGAAAAAGGCGGTTTGGGCATGCCTCTGCCCGCCGGAACCGTGCGTGTGTACCAGGCGGATTCAAAAGGCGGCATCCAATTTGTTGGCGAAGACCAAATCAATCACACACCCAAAGACGAAACGCTCAAGATTTACGTGGGCAACGCCTTCGACATCGTTTGCGAGCGCAAGCAGCTCGACTACAAGAAGCTGGCGAACAATTTGTATGAAATGGAATACCAGATCACCTTGCGCAACCACAAGGATGTGCCGGTAAACGTCGAGGCTCGCGAGCCGATTGGCGGCGATTGGGAGGTGGTGAATTCGAATCTCAAGTGGACGAAGCTCGACGCCACAACCATCAGCTTCGAGATTCCCGTTGAAAAGAACGGCACCGCGACGCTGGACTATCGCGTGCGCGTGAAGTGGTAGAGACGTCGATACGTTATTTCTTGGCGCTGAGCGCCAGTTCGCGGGCAAATACTGGATTGGCAGGAAATTGAATGGCGAGCTGAGAAAGAAGATCGTGTGCCCGATCCATCTGATGTTCGCGCTCATAGGCAAGCGCCAGCATCACTTTTGCGAAAGGCTGAAGGTAGTGTCCGTGTTCGGCGGCGGACGCCATCAGTTGCATGCCTTTGACGCGATCGCCATGAATACCGCCGAACCAAACCAGCGCTCGTTTGAAACCAGGTAGGCAGCCGATGACGTAGTTGCTCATGCCCAGAGCCACATTCGCGTCTTGCTGCGACGGATCGATCGCCAGCAATGTATTCGCTTCAGCTTCCGCTTGCTTCATTACCTTCAAGCCATCGAGCTGCTTCTTGATGATTAACGCATCGTAATCGGATTCCATTCCGTCCGCGATAGTGATGGCCAGCAACGCGTGGATATCGCGCGGATTCGATTTCAGGCGTCGTTTGGCCAGATCTCGAGCCTGGTTGTTGGCTTGCACGAATGCCGGATTCGCATTTTGCGCAGCGGTGCCGTCCGCTCCACCCAGAAACTTCGTATCGTTCAGGAAAAAATCCGACGTCAAAATTCCCTTGGCGTTGAACTGTTCGAAGAGGTAACTCGCCGCTTCGGCGGCCTTGCCCATCGCATCGTCGGGGAGGTTCTTCTGATAAGCCAGGAATTCTACTCGCGCGCCGTCGAAATTCAATTCGTAAAGACGTTGGAAACCTTTTTCCATCAAACCGGTGGAGGGATCGGCTTCCATCACCGGAACTTGTGAAGGAGAGGCCTTCTGCGCCGCAGTTTGGTCCGACACCTGCGGATCTGCGCTCAGCCCCGGGCATAGCGTAACTCCCGCCGCGAGAAAGGCCAACACTAGTTGGTTAAATCGAATTGACATAGATCGTCGCGACACTATTCGCGTACTTTGCAGGTGTTTTGGATTGCTGCTAAGCGGCCACCGGCAGTCTCATTATATTTGAATACCGCAAAATCATAACGGTTGCTTTCAGCGGTTGTGCCGTAAAAGAGCAATTCCTGATAAATTTCAAACATCCGCTGATTAATTTGCACGCTGAGGCGAGGAAACAGATGTGGACGCCGCTGGGGAAATTGCATCGTTCCCGCGCTTCCTCCGGGGCCAAAAGGCGCAGACCGTAACAGCCAGCGAAAACGCGAAGAGCGAGCCGTCGCGTAGCAATGATTTCACCCCGAGTTTCTCGCCCGGACCAAAACAGCCGCAATTGATCTCGAGGCCGGCCGAATAGGTCCGAACCATTAGGGCGAAAAAGGCTCCCAACAGCAACGTGGTGAACAGCGACGAATGGCGGAGCCACAATCCGCTTAGAAGCCATAGGCCCAAGCCCAGCTCAATAAACGGCAAGCTGTGCGCGGCAGCACTCACCGCTTGAGGCGGAAGCAACTGGTAAGAATCGACCTGCATCGCGAACATGGAAAGGGAAATCTTGACCGAAGCGACTGACCAAGGCATTGCCGCCTGCGGTTTTAGTTTCGCGTAAGCCGCGAATAAGAAAATTGCCGCGAACGCCAGCCGCCCTATCAGCAAAAATATTCGCCGCGAATTTTCACGCCCGTGGTTCATAAGCTTGTGCATTCCCTCTACTGGCTGAGAAGCGAATCCAGAAATTGTTTCAGAATCGGCCAGGTTACAAAACCGGGCATCGCCGGATATCTCTGACCCTTGTAGGTGATCACGGACGTAGGCGTCTGCGTTACTGGCACCGATTTGGCCAGTTCCTGGTCCTGCTCGATATATTTGTCGAGTGAGCATGCTTGATCCGTTTGGCCGTTAAGAGAGACTGAAGCAGGCTTTACCCCCGCAGCGGCATTCGACTCACAACCGGCCATCAGCTTCTGCACGCGCTTGAAATCCGCCGGCTTCAACGCGGCAGCCACGAACTTCTCGATGTTTCCATCGGCCGACCATGCAGCTTGATTGTCGAAAAGCGCCGCATCCACCTCCTGGAATTTGCCAATCTTTGCCGCGGCATTCGACCAGCGCGCCGCCTGATGGGCATAGGGATGCATCGGCAGCGGAAAGTCGCGGTGAACGAAGTACACTTTTCCCGCAGCCACATAGTCGGTGATCATGTACTTCAAGCTGTTCTCATAGAAGCTCCCGCAGGACGGGCATTGGTAGTCGCTGAATACTTCCATCGTAATGGGCGCGGCGCGGTTTCCCAGAGTCTTCACTGGCGCAGCACTGGCGTCCGAATCAGTCGTTGCTCGCGTGTGTGAGCGCGTCTGAGTCTGAGCCGAAGTCCCCGAAGCGCATGTTAGGGCGAAGGCTACCACTACGGCCACTTCACACAGTATCGACCTTCGGGATGGAAGATTATTTCGGCGATTCAAAGCTACCCTCCGGGAATTTTTTCGCAGCGACCGGATCATTGTAGCGCGAATCCCGCTCTACGCGGCAGCGCTTGTGTATCGTACGACGTCACGTAATAACCCGCCACCTACCCGGTCTCCTTACCGAGAGCGAAGCCTTCTCGGCATGGCCGAATCCCGCGAGGAAGTCGCAGGCAGTCAGCGCTTGGTTTGGCTTAGTAGCGCTATAAAGCTAGCATTTGCAGTGGAATACAGACACACAGATAACTTGACAATGACACGCTCAACGTGTATTATTGGCTTCGTTTCATTGTCAGGGGTCGCGGGCTGAGCCCGACTCGACTCTACAGGAGCATTCTATGAGCAAGATTATCGGCATCGATTTGGGTACCACCAATTCGGTTGTCGCCGTCATGCAAGGCGGCGAACCAACCGTGATTCCCAACCAGGAAGGTGCGCGGACCACCCCCTCGGTAGTTGCAATCACCAAGAGCGGCGAGCGGCTGGTGGGCCAAGTTGCGAAGCGCCAATCCATCACGAATCCGGAGAACACTGTTTACTCGATCAAGCGATTCATTGGGCGCCGCTTTGACGAAGTGCAGGAAGAAGCCAAGCGCGTGCCTTACAAAGTCGTGAAAGGACCGCACGACGACGTGCGCGTCGAACTTTCGGGGAAGGCCTACACTCCGCAAGAATTGTCCGCCATGATTCTTCAAAAGCTAAAGTCGGCGGCGGAAGATTTTCTGGGAGAGAAAGTAACCAAAGCCGTGATCACCGTCCCGGCGTATTTTAACGACAGCCAGCGCCAAGCCACAAAGCAGGCGGGCGAAATTGCGGGTCTTGAAGTTCCGCGCATCATCAATGAGCCCACCGCTGCGGCCCTAGCCTATGGCCTCGACAAGAAAAAGGACGAGACCATTGCGGTATATGACCTGGGCGGCGGAACGTTTGACATCTCGATTCTCGAAGTGGGCGAAGGCGTTGTCGAAGTGAAATCCACCAATGGCGACACGCATTTGGGCGGTGACGACATCGACCAGCGCGTCATTGAGTGGATCGTAGCGGAATTCAAGAAAGAGCAGGGCATCGATCTAAGCAAGGACCGCATGGCGATCCAGCGGCTGAAGGAAGCGGCGGAAAAAGCCAAGATCGAGCTGTCCCAGTTGATGGAGACGGAAATCAATCTTCCCTTCGTCACGGCGGACGCGTCTGGACCGAAGCACCTGCAACTGAAGCTGACTCGCTCGAAGCTCGAACAGTTGATGGAAGATTTGCTGCAGCGCACCGTTGGCCCGGTGAAACAGGCGTTGAGCGATGCGGGCTTGACCCCGGATAAAATCGACGAAGTCGTTCTCGTCGGCGGTTCGACCCGAATCCCTCGGGTAGTAGAAATCGTGAAGGGGCTGTTCAACGGCAAAGAGCCACACAAGGGCGTCAATCCCGACGAAGTAGTCGCGGTCGGCGCTGCGGTTCAAGGCGGAGTGCTCGGCGGCGAAGTGAAGGACATTCTATTGCTCGACGTGACGCCTCTTTCGCTGGGAGTCGAGACGTTGGGCGGCGTGTCCACTGTGTTGATCCCGCGCAATACTACGATTCCGACGCGCAAGTCGGAGACGTTCTCAACCGCGGCGGACAATCAGACGTCGGTCGAGATTCACGTGCTGCAAGGCGAACGTCCGGTGGCTAGTGGAAACCGATCGCTGGGTAAATTCCATCTGATCGGAATTCCTCCGGCTCCGCGCGGCGTGCCACAAGTCGATGTCACTTTCGATATCGACGCCAACGGCATCTTGAACGTGTCCGCGAAGGACAATGCCACAAACAAAGAACAGAAAATCACCATCACTGCCTCGAGCGGCTTGAGCAAGGAAGAAGCGGAGCGCATGAAGAAAGAAGCAGATGCGCACGCCGATGAAGACAAGTCGCGCCTCTCGGAGGTGGAAGCACGCAACCGGCTCGATAACTTGGTCTATCAAACCGACAAAATCATCAAGGAGAACCGCGAGAAGCTGGCTGAAGCAGATGTGAAAGCCGGCGAGGAAGCAATCGAAGATGCGCGGCGCGCTTTGACGGAAGGCGGTTTGGACCGGTTAAACGCCGCTGCGGAAAATCTGACCAAAGCTTCGCACCGCATCGCTGAAACGATGTACAAAGCGCAGCAGAGTGCAAGTGCTGCTGGCGCAGGCGCGCATGGCGCTCCGGGTTCGCAAGGCGCAGCGTCAGGCGATGGCAAGTCAGCGTCTTCGGGACAAGGCGATGTAGTGGATGCCGAGTTCGTGGATGTGGATGATTCGAAGAAGCCGAACTAACATGCGAAACGCAGGGGCCGGTCTCAGGCTGGCCCCTGCAACAGTTTCTGTAATTCTTGAGGAGATTCTTTGACGACGACCGGCATCCGGCGTTTGGGCCCGCCACAGGCGGTACAAAAGATCCGCGACAACTTTTTCCTGGTGCAAGTTTCAATTTCAGAATCGCCCACGGCTGACTGGCGGCGTCTTTTCTACGACGCGCAGCAGGACGTCCAGCCGGAGTTTCCTCCGCGTTCGGTCGAGATAACCGGAACTTTCCTTCGTTTTAAGTCCGATCCGAACACGGTGGAACAGAAAGTCGGCTGGATCGACCGCTGGCTGGAGCGAGCCAACGCCAAGGAAGCGTCCATGGCCGGGCGCTCGACGGAAATGCAGCGGCAGAAAAAAGAAGAATCGGCGCGCGAAACGCAGGAACTCGCCGAGTGGAACGGGCGCTGGACTAATTTGTAAAGCCCTCGTTCGCATTTTCGGGCAGCGGCCTGCGGTCTGCGAAAGTTGATTACAAAATTATCATGGCGACAGCTACTAAACAGGATTACTACGAGCTCTTAGGAGTACCGCGCAAAGCGTCGGCGAAAGAACTGCGCGCAGCCTATCGCAAACTTGCCCGCAAATATCATCCAGACCTGAATCCCGGCGATAAGTCCGCGGAAGAAAAATTCAAGCAAATTCAGGAAGCGTATGACACCCTTTCCGACACCAAGAAGCGGCAGACCTACGACCAGTTCGGATTCAACGTCCCCGGCCAAGGCGGCGGTCCCGGACCGGGATACGGAGGCGGAACCTCGCCGGAAGACATCCATTTTGATTTTGGCGGATTCGATTTTGGCGGCGGTGCCGGCCAAGGGTCCGGAGGTGCGGGCGGCGGCGCGAGCTTTCGCGACCTCTTCAGCCAATTTTTCCGAGGGGCCAACGCCGCACAATCCACGCAAGAACGCGAACCCGGCGATGATCTCGAATATCAGATCGACATCACATTCGCCGAGGCCATGCGCGGCACGGTAAAGAAGCTGAGTTTCACGCGCTTGGATGTCTGCACCGCGTGCCACGGCACGGGCGTGGCGCCCGGCGATGAAAAAGTTTGCCCCTCGTGCGGCGGTTCCGGCCAGGTGACGCAGGTCAGCGGCAAGATGAGGTTTCAGATCACATGTTCGCGCTGCGGTGGAACAGGGAAACTCCGCACGGCGTGCCGCAGTTGCGGTGGCGAAGGGCGCGTTGCGCGCATGGAGACGCTCGACGTGCGCATACCGCCGGGGGCGCAGACCGGTTCGCGCGTGCGCGTCGCTGGCCGTGGCAACGTCGGGCTGCACGGCGGTCCGCCAGGTGACCTTTACATCGTAATGAAAGTAGAACCACATCCGTTTTTCGATCGTCGCGGTGACGATCTCTTCACCGTTGTGCCTATCACCGTTACCGAAGCTTCGCTTGGCGCCAAAGTGGAAGTGCCTACGATTGACGGGCGCGCCCAGGTTCGTATTCCCCCCGGAACGAACAGCGGGAAAAGACTGCGGCTGCGTGAAAAGGGCGCGCCGTCTGCCCGGCACGCTGGAAAACGTGGCGACCAAATCGTGGAAGTGCAAGTGGTGGTCCCTAAGCCTGAAGACGAACGGGTGCGCAATTTATTAAAGGAACTCAGCAAGATTGATTCCGAAGATCCGCGCCGCGAAATTTTTTCTCGCGCCGCAGTCTAGAGGGAGAAGGAGACGATGATGACCGGCCGCCCAAAAAAGAAAGCCAAAGCGGGCTACATGATCAGCGCCGTCGCCGAATTATACAAACTCCACCCGCAGACTTTGCGTCTGTATGAACGCGTGGGTTTGCTCAAGCCGTCTCGTTCGCAGGGAAACACACGTCTGTACACCGATTCCGATCTGGAGCGGCTCGAAGTGATACTCAACTTGACCCGGGAACTGGGAGTGAATCTTGCCGGAATCGAGATTATCCTGAACATGCGTGACAAAATGGGCGACATGCAATCGCAGATGGAAGCCTTCATCAAATTTGTGCGTAATGAAATGGCGAGCAGCTTTACGGCTGCCGACAATCCCAAAGCGCGGCACGCTATTGTCCGCGCGGTTCCTCGCCCGGTTCTCCGCATCGACAAGTAACTTCTTCAGCTCCGCAATTTGCTCCTGACGGATTTCTTTAAGACAACCGGGTGTCCGCAGAACAATTTGAGTTTCCACAGGAGCGCGCGCTTTGCACAGACGCATGCCCTTGCGCTCCAATCAAGCGGCGGATATTCTTCGATGATGGCGCAAGCAGATTGTCCTCATTGCCAGGGCAGCGGTTGGAAGGTCGTCGAACGAACCACGAAAGGTGCGCAGGCGCTTTCCGCGGATAAGCCCGGCGCTTCCGCGCAGGGAGAGCCGAAGCTCGTTTGGGCTGTTCCATGCGATTGCACCAAAGGGGACCAAGCTGAGCGCGCCCTAGCACGCGCACGCGTTCCCGAACGCTACCGTCACTGCGATTTCGATAATTTCGAAACGGACAACGACATCGAGAATCTCACAGCGGAACAGCTCGCTGCATTCAACCGCAGCCTGGCGCAAGCAAAGCTGATAGCCCAGAGGTTTGCCGAGGAATTTACTCCCGTTCGCGAGCAGGCCGAACCCGGCCTGTTGTTAATGGGCTCTTGTGGAGTGGGCAAAACGCACCTCGCGGTCGCCGCCTTGAAAGAAATTGTAATGCGCGGACACACCGGGCTTTTCTACGACTATCGCGAGCTGCTCAAGGAAATCCAGGATAGCTATAACGCGGAGAGCCAATCGACGGAAATGGGCGTACTCGAACCGGTATTGAAGGCCGAAATTTTCGTCCTTGACGATGTCGGGTCCAGCAAGCCCTCGCTTTGGGCGCTGGAAACCGTGGGGCACGTGTTAAACACGCGCTACAACGAAAAACGCGTCACATTGCTGACCACAAACTACCTCGATGAAGAAGCTGGTCAATCTCGGAATGTAGAATCTGCGAGCGCCGCGGCCGGCGCTCGCGGGAATTCTGCTGAATCGTATCGGTCGGCGAGATTGCCTTCCGGCGAGCCCGTGCGCGGAGCAAGAGAGGACACCCTCACCGAACGCGTCGGGATGCGCATTCGCTCGCGCCTTTACGAAATGTGCCGCACCATCAAAATTTCAGCTCCGGATTATCGCAAAGAGATCCGCAAAGCCAGCGGCACTCGCGCATAGGCGTTGCGTCCGCTGCCCCGAAAGCCGGCCAGAACTGTTGCTGGCTGCATTTCGTTCTCCAGTGAATTTTTGGCCCAACGACGAAGTTCGCTCACTACCGTTTTGTTGACAATGCGCAAAGCGGGCGGGTATCATCCTCACGATATAAGCGTCGAGCGCGGGCGCTTGATCCCCTTCATTGCTCTGGTCCCCTTGGGTGGAGTAACCCGAGGTTGCACTCTCGGCGGATGGGCACGAATTCGTACGGAGGCCGCTCTTCATGTCACCCGAACACGACCCTAATCTCCAACCTTCTGTTGCGGACGCCGCTACCAGCGAGCCCGCGGCGGAAGATACGAACGCCGAAGCATCCGGAGCCGCCGAACCGGCCAAGTCTTCCGTTTCCGCCAACTCGGGAATCTCGACTGGCGCCGGAACGGCCGTGGTTCGCGCGCAGGAAAATTCCGCGAGTTCGCCGGCGAAGAGTGCGACCACACTCGAAGAAATACCTTCCACGCAAGCGACCGCGCCGGCCGATCAAGTTGCAGCGCCCTCCTCTCTAGAACCTTCTCCAACTGCAGAAATTTCCCAGGTACATGAAGCCTCGTCCACCGAACCCGCACTGACCGCTGAAATCGCGCGGACAGATGAGATGCGCACGGCGACCGAAGCCGCGAAGTCGCCTGAAGGCGCAGAATCCGCTGAAACAATGGACCAACTCCTCGATCAGTTCGCCGTCCCGGAACCGGTTGCGGCCGAGGGCGAGATTTTTGATGGCCGCGTTTTGGCCGTAACAGACGCGGGCGTGATCGTGGACGTAGGCGGAAAGTTTGAAGGCCTGGTTCCGGCGCAGGAATTCGTTGATTCAGGAAGCCCGATCGAGTTTGGCAAGGGCCAGACCATCGCAGTCGAAAGGCTGCATGAGCAGAAGAACGGCTACGTCCTGCTTTCGCACGTGCGTGCACACCGGCGGCGCGTCTGGGAGCAGATCGAGAAATCGTACCGCGAGCACGCCACGATCACGGGCAAAGTCACCGAGCGCATTAAGGGGGGCCTGGTAATTGACATCGGCGTTCGCGCGTTCTTGCCCGCTTCGCAAATCGAATTGCGGCCGGTCCACGACCTGGATACTTGGAAGGATCGCGATATCGAAGTCCGCGTCCTCAAATTGAATCGCAAGCGCGGCAACGTGGTCGTAAGCCGCCGCGCGATTCTCGAAGAAGAACAGAAATCCAAGCGAGATGAATTGATGGCCTCCCTGTCGGAAGGTTCGGTTATTACCGGCCGCGTAAAAAACGTAACCGACTACGGCGTGTTCGTGGATCTCGGCGGAATGGACGGGCTGCTCCACGTCAGCGACCTCGTTTGGGGCCGCGTGCCGCACCCTTCTTCCATCGTCAAACCTGGCGATGAAATCGAAGTACAGATACTGAAGTTTGATAAAGACAAACAGCGCATCTCCTTGGGACGCAAGCAACTTCTGCCCGATCCGTGGGCGACGGTACCCGAACGCTTCCCGGTGGGCATGCGAGTACAAGGGAAAATCGTAGGCGTCACCGACTATGGCGCGTTCGTGCAGATCGAACCCGGCGTGGAAGGACTCGTGCATGTCAGCGAGATGAGCTGGTCGAAGCGCACCAAACATCCCTCGAAGATGGTAAAGGCCGGCGACGAAGTGGAAGTGACCGTGCTGGAAGTGCGAACCGACGAGCGCCGCATCTCCCTCGGCTTGAAACAGACGATGCCCGACCCGTGGAATGCCGCCGCGGAAAAATATCCGGTGGGCACGATCGTCAATGGCCGCATTCGCAACCTGGCGGATTTCGGCGCATTCGTCGAGATAGAAGAGGGCATGGAAGGTTTAATCCATATCAGCGACATTAGCTGGACCGAGCGCCTGAAGCATCCCAGCGAGAAATTCAAGAAGGGCGATGCTGTCGAAGCTAAAGTGCTGAAGGTTGACTCGCAAAATCGCCGCCTCTCGCTCGGCATCAAGCAAGTGAAAGACATCTGGGCGAACTGGTTTGCGGAGCACAAAATCGGTGAGGTGATGAAAGGAAAAGTTACGCGAACCACCGATTTCGGGGCCTTCGTGGAGTTGGCGGAGGGAATCGAAGGCCTCTGCCACGTTTCAGAGATCGAAGAGCGCAAATCGAAGGGCGAACGCGACAAAGAGAAGCCGGCGCGCGGCGCGCGCGTCACTTCCGTGCTCGTAGTGGGCAGCGAGCGCGATTTCAAGATTTTGCGGCTTGAGCCGGAGCAGCATAAAATCAGCTTGAGCTATCGCGCGGCGCAGAAGCAAGTCGAGCGGCAGGAGATTGAGACTTTCCGTGCAGCGAAGCCACCGAAGTCGTCGCCAAACGCTACCATCGGCGATGCCATCATGGCCAAGCGGCAATCGTCTTAGTTTTAGAATCCCGGCCGGGCCACGGGGCGGCCGCTCGGGAAAGCCTTCCCTTGCAGTAAAAATCGTTTACCTTGCGGTAGATTGATGATATGCAAAGGCCTGCGGTGTGGCCCCGGCCCGCAGACGGCGCACAATTGGATTCATATTGTGAGAGGAGGCTCTCATTCGATGGCAGAGGCTGCGGGAGAGCACGAGAAAAAAGATCACACGATGACGAAGGCTGACCTCGTGGAAGAGGTCACCCGTATCACCGAATTGCCCCGCAAAGACGCCGAGGCTGTGGTCGAGACTATTTTCGAGAGCATCATTGGCGCTCTCCAGTCCGACGATAAGATCGAAATTCGTGGTTTCGGCAGTTTCCGCACGCGCGAACGCCGCGGCCGCACCGGGCGCAATCCGAAAACGGGCGCGAAAGTGGAAGTTCCTCCGAAGAAAATTCCGTTCTTCAAGCCTAGCAAAGAGCTCAAGGACTTCGTGAACCATCCTCGCTCCAGTGGCGCCTCCGAACCCGGAACCCAGGGCTGAGCGGGAATGGATTATCTGTGGACGCCGTGGCGCTATCGCTATATAGCCGACGCGTCGAAGGACGAGGGCTGTATTTTTTGTGCCGCGGTCGCGGCGATTGACGACGCGAAAACCCAAATTATTCTGCGCGGCGCGAAGAATTTTATAATCCTCAATCGCTATCCTTACACCACCGGCCACGTGATGGTCGTTCCTTACGCTCACGTGGCGGATCTTTCAGCCGCCGACCCTGAAACGCTCTCCGAAATGATGCGCCTTTCGCAACGTGTCCACACCGCTCTCGAGAAAATTTATCATCCGCAAGGCTACAACCTCGGCATGAATCTCGGCCGCGCCGCCGGCGCGGGAGTCACCGGCCACTTGCACCTCCACGTCCTGCCGCGCTGGTCTGGCGACGCGAATTTCATGACCGTAGTGGGCGAGACTCGCGTCGAGCCCGAAGATCTTGACACCACCTACGAAAAGCTCCGCAAAGCCCTGGCGTAGGATTGTCCTTTCTTAATTCCCCAGCGCAGCCTAGAATTTATATTCTTCGAAGCGGAACGATTGCCGGAGGCAGGCGCTTGAATCTTGACCTCACCGAAGAACAACAATTGCTGCAGCGCAGCGTGCGGGAGTTCGCCGAAGCGGAGGTGAAACCGCACGCGAAGGAAATCGACGAAACCGGCCGTTTTCCACGCGATACGTTTGAGAAAGCTGCGGAGCTCGGCCTCACAGGAGTGGCCGTGCCCGAAAATTACGGCGGCGCAGGAATGGATCACGTCAGCTACGCCATCGTGATCGAGGAGATTTCTCGCGTCTGCGCTTCCACCGGTACCATTCTTTCGGTTCAGAACTCGCTTTACTGCGATCCGATCTTCCGGTTCGGCACCGAAGAACAAAAACAGAAATTCCTGCTTCCCTACGCGCGCGGGGAAAAAATCGGATGCTACGCGCTCACCGAGCCTCAAGCCGGTTCAAACGCAGCCGCGCTTAGGACCAAAGCCGAGCGCAGAGGCGACGCGTACGTCATCAACGGAACGAAGGCATGGATCACCAACGGCGGCGCAGCGGATGCCGCGCTCGTGTACGTGAACACGCAGCCGGAGAAGGGCGAAAAGGGAATCACTGCGCTGATCGTCGAAAAAGGCACGCGCGGTTTCGCCGTCGGCAAGGAAGAGAAAAAACTCGGCGTTCACGCCACCGCCTGTACCGAGCTTTCGTTTACTGATTGCGAAGTCCCCGTCGGCAACCGCATCGGAAATGAAGGAGAAGGCTACAAGGTTGCGCTCTCCACCCTCGATGGCGGCCGCATCGGCATTGCCGCGCAAGCCACTGGAATTGCGCAAGGCGCGTTCGAGGCTGCGCTTTCTTACGCCCAGCAGCGCCAGGCGTTCGGCCATCCCATCGCGGATTTTCAAGCCATTCAGTTCATGCTCGCCGACATGGCCACCGAATTAGACGCCGCTCGTTTGCTCGCGCGCCGCGCTGCGTGGAAACAAGATTCCGGCGCGCGCTTTACCATGGAAGCCTCGATAGCGAAGCTTTTCGCCAGCGAAATGTCCACGCGCGTGACGCACAAAGCCATCCAGATACACGGCGGCTACGGCTACAGCCGCGAATATCCCGTCGAACGCAACTACCGCGACGCGCGCATCACGGAAATTTATGAAGGTACCAGCGAAATTCAGCGGCTGGTCATCTCCGCTTCGGTTTTGAAAGCGTACTAAACGGAAGAACGCCGGCCCTGCTCTCGCTTGTGCTGCTCCTCAGTGTATTCTTGTCCCCATGCTGGAACTCGATTGCGGACAGGACTTCTCGCCGGAGCTGGACGAAAACTTCTTCCCATCCTTGCCGTCGCGTCCCGGTGTCCTGTTGCTCCAGATGCGGGATGCGAACGCGCATCCGTATCTTGCGCGCACTGCGGACATTCGGCGCGCCGCGGAACGCTTGCTACGCCCGCCTGAAACGCTTTCCAATCGTTTGAATCTCCGCGAGGTCGCCTCGTCCATTCGCTATCGCGTCACCGGATCGAAATTCGAACAGATTCTTACGATGTACGAACAAGCGCGCAAAAGCTTTCCACATCGTTATCGCGACTTGATGCGCCTGCGCCCGCCCGCGCTGTTGAAGGTCAACCTCCGCAACGAATATCCGCGCTGTTACGTAACCCGTCGAATCCGCGCCGACGGTGGATTCTACTTTGGGCCTTTTCCATCACGCCGCGCTGCCGATTCGTTCAGCGAAGCTTTTCTCGACCTTTTCAAAATCCGCCGCTGTCAGATCAGAATCCTTCGAGATCCTGAATTTCCAGGCTGTATTTATTCTGAGATGAAGATGTGCCTCGCGCCCTGTTTCGCCGGGTGCTCGAAGCAGGAATACGATGTCGAGGTCGGCCGCGTTCTCAAAACTCTCGAAACGGCCGGCTCATTCCTGACCAGGGAAATAGCGAGCCAACGCGAAGCCGCTAGTGAAGCTCTGGACTTTGAAAAAGCTGCTGCGCTCCACAAGCGTCTCGAGAAAGTCTCCGCAACCTTGCGAGGGTGGGGGGAATTGACGCGGCGAATCGAGGAAATTGACGCCGTAATCCTGCAACGCGGAGCCGAAGAGAAAACAATTGTCGTGTTCCCGGTCCACGCGGGAATTCTCGCCGAGCCTCTCTTCCTGCGCTTCGGGGAACTATCGAGCGAGCCGAAATCCGTGGAAGGCATCTTAAGGAAAGTTTTGGAACCGCAAGCCAATACACTCCCGTCGAAGGCGGCCCAGCACAACCCGGACTCTGCTGAAAGTCTCGAAGGTTCGCAACCGGACACACTCAGCATTTTGCCGGATTCCGCTGCTGAGCCGGAGGATCTGCCGGCGGCGCATCGCGCGCGATACGGCTTGCAGTCAGCGCCCGCGGAATTGGCCGAACATCTGTCTCTGCTATCGCGATGGTTTTATTCCAAGCCTCGCGATGGAGAGATTCTCTTTCGCGACAGGGGCTGGCCCTATCGCCGCATATTGCGTGCCTGCGGCAGGCTTCTTGCGCCGGCCGCACCGTTGGCGAAAAGTCCACGTCCGAGTTCGCAACATCGGCCGTAATTTTCTAAGCTCGTTCTTAGTTTCCGTTTAGAACTTGGACCAATCGAAAACAATGCTGCCGATTACGTCGTACAATTAACCGGATGTCGAAATCGCCTCCGCAGAACACAGACCCCGAACACCGTTCACGCGCTCGCGCGATGGTCCGTTCGCTGCGGCATCGCAACTTCCAGCTTTTCTTCAGCGGGCAAATGATTTCGCTCATCGGCACCTGGATGCAGAACGTCGCCCAGGCTTGGCTCGTTTATCGCTTGACGGGATCATCGCTACTTCTCGGCGTCGTGGGCTTTGCCGGGCAGATTCCCGTATTCCTGCTTGCACCCCTCGGAGGGCTGGCCGCGGATCGTTGGAATCGCCATCGCATCGTCATCGGCACTCAGATCGTGTCGATGATCCTTGCCTGCTTCCTCGCAATCCTTACGCTTCTCCACATCGTCGCCGTCTGGGAGATTGTCGTGCTCGCAGCGTTGCTCGGCGCCGTGAACGCGTTCGATATTCCCGCCAGGCAATCGTTTCTGATTGACATGGTTGGCCGCGAAGATTTGATGAATGCAATCGCCTTGAACTCCTCCATGTTCAATGGCGCCCGCGTCATCGGCCCGGCCATCGCGGGTTTGCTCGTAGCGTGGATCGGCGAAGGTTGGTGCTTTTTCGCCAACGCCGTCAGCTACATCGCTGTCATCCTCGGTCTCCTGCTGATGAAGCTCGGGCCTATGCGCGCGGTCTCGAAACAGGCCACTCCCATCGAGCACATTGCCGAAGGATTTCGGTTCGTGCGCCGCACCGCGCCCATCATGGCCATCATGCTGCTCATCGGGCTGGTCAGTTTGGTCGCTGTGCCTTACTCCGTGTTGATGCCGATTTTTGCCGATCGCGTTCTGCACGGTGGTGCGCGCGCGCTTGGCATTCTGATGGGTGCCAGCGGAGCCGGAGCACTCTTGGGCGCGCTCACTCTTGCCATGCGCCGCGGAGTTCGCGGCCTCGGCCGTTGGATCGCTTTTTCCGCGATAGCTTTTGGGGCCAGTCTCGTTCTGTTTTCCTTTTCAAGATGGTTTTTGCTCTCCGCGATATTGCTGGTTCCGGTCGGGTACTCCGTGATGCTCCAGATGTCGAGCTCGAACACCATGATTCAAGCCATGGTTCCGGATGAACTGCGGGGCCGCGCCATGGCCGTCTATACCATGATGTTCATGGGCATGGCTCCCATGGGAGCGCTGTTTGCTGGAGTGCTCGCAGATAACATCGGCGCTCCGTGGACCGTGGCCATCGGCGGAATTGGAGCTATGGCGGGCGGTTTTCTTTTTTGGCGCCGGTTGCCAAAACTGCGATTCGAAGCGCGCGAATTGCTCGTCGCGCAAGGTCTGGCAGGAGAACCGGAACAAGCAAAGTAAGAACGCTCGATTTCTCGCCATTCACAAGCGTTTTGGTATACTTCGCGAGTTCGCAACGCTCGTCGTGAAAAGAGAGGCTTGATGTCGTCTGTTTCACCCCTCAGTGCGGAACGCAAGGCCGGCTTCGCAACTCCGGAAGGCACGCTGCGCTATGCTGCTCGCTTTCAAGGACGCTCCGCCGCAGGCCACTTCCGTGAGATACCCGGCGGACTTGTGCTTTCCTCTATCGGTATCGGCACCTATCTTGGTGAAGCAGACGACGCGACAGACGGGGCCTATACCGACGCCATCGTTTCGGCCGTCGAAAGCGGCTGCAATGTGATCGATTCAGCCATCAATTACCGTTTCCAGCGAAGCGAGCGAGCTGTGGGCGCCGCACTGAAGGAGCTTTTCTCCAAAGGTTTCTCTCGCGACGAAATCGTTCTCTGTACGAAAGCGGGGTTTTTGACTCCCGACGGCGCCATGCCCGCCGACCCCAACGAGTACTTCGCGCACGAATTCCTCGAGCGCGGAATTTTTCGCGTGGATGAAATTGCCGCTGGATGCCACTGCATGGCGCCGGCCTACCTGGCCGATCAGCTCGAACGCAGCCGGCGTAATCTCGGCGTTGAAACCATTGATGTGTTTTACCTGCACAACCCTGAGACTCAATTGAGCGAAGTTACGCCTGACGAATTTCGCCAGCGAATTCGCGCAGCATTCACATTTCTGGAGACCGCTGTGGCGGAGAAGAAAATCCGCGCCTACGGCTTGGCCACCTGGAATTCGTTTCGCGAAGATCCAAGAGCCGCCGGCTATCTGTCGCTCGAAGAGATGGCTGGAATAGCCGGCGAAATCGCCGGGCCGGCGCACCGTTTTCGCTTTGTGCAGTTGCCGTTCAACTTGGCTATGCCGGAGGCGCTCACGCGGCCGAACCAAATGATCGATGGCAAGCCCGTTCCGATGGTCCAGGCGGCGCGTAAGCTGGGAATCTCGCTGATTACGAGCGCGGCGCTTCTGCAAGGACAGCTCGCGAAGAATCTGCCTCCGTTTGTCGCCACCGCGCTCGGGTCAAAAGAAAATTCCACTCTCGCTCTGCAATTCGCGCGTTCCGTTCCCGGGTTAACCACCGCGCTTGTCGGAATGAGCCAAGTCGCTCACGTGAACAAAAACCTGAGCCTCGTTGCCGTGGAGCCCGCCTCGCGTGATCAATTTCTAAAATTGTTCGAATCGAGAGGCTAGAGATTCGCAGGTTCGCTGAACAACCCCGGATGCGTTTTGGTGAGCCACGCGTCGATTGCCGCGGCCATTTCGTCCAGATGTCCTGTGAAAAAATGATCTCCGTTTTCGACGAACACTAACTCCTTGGGTTCCGGGAGTGTGTTGAAAAGCTTTTCGACATTTGCTCGCGATCCAAACTGATCGTTTGCTCCCTGCAGGAAGAGCTTCGGTTTCGTGCATTCGCGTAGGAACGTCATGCTGGACTTATCGACGGGAATTCCGAGGCCGATTAGATCCGTCACACGGATGTCTTCACAGCCAACTTGCAGGCCCACGAGCGAGCCAAAACTAAATCCTGCCAGCAGGATCGGCACACCAGGGAATTCATTCGCCATGTAATCCAAGCCCGCGCGAATGTCTTCGCGTTCCCCTACTCCGCGATCGTGGACGCCTTCGCTCAGTCCAGTTCCCCGAAAGTTGAATCGCAACACCGGCACGCCGCGGCGATGCAACGCCTTCGCCGTCTGGAACACGACCTTGTTGTGCATCGTGCCGCCAAACAGCGGATGGGGATGGCACACAACGGCGGCGAGGCGCGGGTTTGCTTGGGGCGTGGTCCAAAGCATCGCCTCGATTCGGCCAACCTGTCCTTTGAGAAAAAAACTGCGATGGAACGTTTCGGCCATGTTCTGTGGGTCTGGCGAGTGTAATGGAGAGCTTCATGGAGCGCAAAGGCCAGAAGAGCCGAAACCCGCCATGCCTGATTGAGCGGGCCCTGAAACTCGTTGCGGCAGACGCTCCGCAGTGGTAGCTTGACGAAAGCGGACATTTTCGCTGGAGGTTGGATGGAATCCGCTGTTGAACGCCGCGCCGCCCGAAGATTTTCGATGACGCTGCCCATGAAGGTTCGTTTTACGGCGGAAACCGGCATTCTCGAAAAACAGGGAGAAACGCGCGACGTTAGCTTCCGCGGTCTTTACTTCATGATGGAGGCAATTGTGGAGGCCGGCAGCCCCATCGAGTTTGTCCTGACTTTGCCGCAGCAGATCACGCTCGCAGGCGACGTGCACATTCGCTGCTATGCGCGGGTCTTGCGCGTCGAAGAACAACAGGGGCGCCGCGGCGTCGCCGCCCGCATTGAGCGCTACGAATTCCTTCCCGCCTCCGCCTGACGATTCCCGAAACTCGCACGATTTTATCGAAACACGGTAGAATGTGTTTTCCGCTGTCCCGCAAGGGGAGGGCACATGTATCACTACGATCCGAATGTGGCACTGGACGAGTTGAGAGACGATGCGGTATTGCCGCATCCCGTTCACCTGCGCGATATGATCCTGCGAACAAAGCTCGATGCGACGCGAGCGCTCGATTTGAACCGCGAGTTTCAAGATTACCTCACGCGTTTCGGCGAGATGCAGAAAATCGCGCGCACGATTCTGGAGCAAATCGCTTCCGGTGCGCGCAAAGCCTCCGCTTGAAAACTCCGGGCGCGTCGCGAAGAATCCCGATGCCGTCTGCCCGCGAAGCAAACTAGTTTTTTTCACTTGATGGTTCTTTGTCTTTGTTAACGTAGGAGAGCTCTTAAAACAGATCGCATGGCAAGGCACACCATACTCATCGACGCGGACGACACCCTCTGGGAAAACAACATCTTTTTTGAAAAGACCATCGACCACTTTATTACGCAACTCGAGCATCTTGGTTACACCCGCGAATATATCCGCCACATCCTGAACGAAACGGAACGCCGCAACATCCGCCAGCACGGCTACGGCGTGCGCAGTTTTCGCCGCTCTCTGGAAGAAACTTATCTGAAACTCGCAGGGAACGCTGCGAAGCGCGAGCTGGTTCAGGAAATCGAAAGAATGGCCAGGGAATTGGAGGCCACTCCGCCGCATATTCTCGACGGCGTTCCGGAAACTCTGGTCTATCTCGCGAAACATCATCGCTTGATTCTGTTGACCAAGGGCGAGCCTGCCGAACAAGCTGCAAAAGTCGAGCGCTCCGGTTTGCAGCCGTATTTCGACTCCATCGAAATCGTGCTGGAAAAGGACCCCAGTTTGTACGAGCGCATGATCGAGCAATTCAAAATTGTGAAAACGCACGGCTGGATGGTGGGTAACAGCCCGCGCAGCGACATAAATCCGGCTCTCCACGCGGGGTTGAGCGCCGTGTTCATTCCGCATTCGGCCACCTGGGAGCTTGAGAAGTGCGAGCTGGAAAGCGGTGCTGGAAAACTTTTGATTCTTGCCAGCTTCCGCGAATTGCGAAGCCATTTCTGACATGGTGAAGAATGCGAAAATACGGGCGTTCTGTGCAAGGATGCCAGGCCGATGAATGATGCCCATAAGTTCTAGTGGCTCGCAAATTCGAGTTGCCGTAATGGGTGCGGGCGCGGTGGGCTCGTATTTCGGCGGCATGCTGGCGCGCGCAGGCTCGCAAGTTACGTTGATTGGCCGTCCCGCCCATGTGGAAGCGATCCGCGCGGGCCGTCTTTTTCTCGACGCGGCTTCTTTCCAGGAACGTGTTGCGATAGGAGCTTCGGCCGAGGCATCCGCCGCGCGCGATGCAGACGTGATCCTGTTCTGCGTCAAGACAACCGACACCGAAGAAGCTGCTCATTCGCTTGCGCCGCATATCGCATCCGGCGCGATAGTTGTTAGTTTGCAGAACGGGGTGGACAACGTCGCGCGGATTCGCGCGGCGTCGGGAATCGACGCGTTGCCGGCGGTGGTGTATGTCTCTGCGGCGCTGCCGGGACCGGGGCACGTGAAGCATTTTGGGCGCGGAGAGCTTGTGGTCGGCGAGTTGAAGGACGGCGGTCCCCCTGAGCCTTCGCGGGGAGATCGGGCGGCGCGCATCACTGAGCTATTCACGGCCGCGAAGGTGCCTTGCCGCGTTTCGCCAGACATCAGCGTTGACCTCTGGACGAAATTCATTATGAACTGCGCGGGAAATGCGGTAACTGCGATCACGCAGACCAGCTATGCAGCCGCCGGGCGAAACCTGCAGACGCGCGAGGTGATGAGCCAGGTAATCGCGGAGACTGTTGCGGTGGCGCGGGCGTCGGGAGTGGCGCTGCCCGAAGTGGATTTTATTGGGATGGGGTTGAAATTCATCGAGAGCATCGGCGAGGCTACTTCTTCGACGGCGCAGGATCTCGCGCGCGGTAAACGCACGGAGATCGATTCTCTGAACGGGTACGTGGTTCGGCGCGGCAAAGAACTCGGAATTGCGACTCCGGCGAGTTTCACGCTCTTTGCGTTAGTAAAACTTCTGGAAGACAAAGCCGCGGAGCAGCAGCGCGCAGCGTCACAAAAGACCTCAGGATAACAGCGCCCAACTGGCGCAACGTTTAGCCGCCCAAGAATCCGAACGTTTTCCATTTGAATTTTACTCCGGCGGGTTGAAGTGGAAGGGAATGTGGATGACGGCTTCGAGGTCCACGGGCTGGCCTTCGCGAGTTGCGGGGCGAAATTCCCAGCGCGCGAGGGCTTCCATCGCGTTTTGATCGAGCAAGGGGTCGATGCCGCGCACCAGTTGAATGCTGTCCACGTGGCCGTCCTTGCGAATGATTGCGTAGAGAATCACTTCGCCGTCGATGCGTTGTTTGATCGCCGACTGCGGATATTTCGGATCGACTTTGCGCAGCGCAACTGGGCCGGACAGCTTTCCTTTCGGGCGCTCGTAGACGGGCAAGTTGTCGTCTAGTTGCGCAAAATTCAGAATCCAGCTTCCGCTGGCGCTCGTAAGATTCGGCATGTCCACATGCATGGTAAAGATTTCTTTTCCCGATAGAATTTTTTCCGGCGGAAGGCTTGGATCGATTTTGGCCACGACGATAGGTTCTTTGCGCGATGGATCGGGCAGAGTTGGGACCTTTGACATGGGTTTTAGAATTAGCCCGCCGGAACGGTTTCCAGCCGTCCCAATTCCTGCGCTGCCGACATGACCGTTGCCGCCGCTGATGCTTACGCCTGCCGGACCCAAATTTGCGTTCGCGCCGGAATTCGTCCCCGCGCCGCCGACACTCGCCGCTGATCCGCCCGAACCTCCATTTCCCGCAGCGCCGTTGGCCGAACCACCGGGAGCGCCGGCTCTGGTCCCATCGGGAGATATTGCGATGCGGGCCGAAAGATTTCCTTGCGGCACGCTGACTTCAGGAGCTGGGGGCGCGGGAGTTGCCGAGATCGCGATCAAGCGGTGCAAACTTTCGTCGCCTGCCGAAGCGGTGGGGCCGATTACGGGAGCGGCGCCGGCATCGGCGTGCGTGTTACGCCGTTCCGGGGCGGAGGTTGACATGGGATTTACGGGCATTTTCGGCTGCGCGTTCGCGACCGGCGATGGCGCGATGTTTAGCGGGCCTGCATTTCTTTCCGGGTTGGCCACATCCGGGGCGGCTGTGTTGTTGACGGAGCGCTGGTGAACCTGGGGAGCGACAACGGAGGGAGCAATTCGGAGCTGCGGTTTCGCGGGCTCCGGGGAAGTTGCGGCCCACTCCGCGATGTTGGGCATTTGCGGGACCATTTTTGGGGGCGCGGCCGGGGCGTTAGGCTGAATCAGGGTTTGGCGCGGATGCGTGATCTTCAAAGGCTGCGAAAGAATCGTCTGGCGGGGATGAAATGCATCCGCTCCGCTACGCGGGAGCGGTTTGGCAGGATCGCCTGTGGGACTGGGCTTCGGATGATTTCCAGGCAAGGAGATAGGATGAAGATCTTGCGTTGGAACATAGGTGAGCTCGATTCGCGGCATGGCAAGACTAGGCTCGGCGTTGGCGAGAAAACCCCAGATGGGTAGCAGCAGAATGGCTACGACGATGACGTGCCAGACAAAAGACGCGGCAAAGGCACGCCGGGGCAGCGACCCTTCAATCCACTGGACGCGGAGATGGGAATCTTGTGGGGCGTCGGCGTTCTCGGGAGCGCGCGGGCCGTGGAAGAAATCGCGCACGCTGGAGCGGAATTCCTCCCAGGGGGATTCCCAGTCCACTCCTAGATCGAGTCGGGGGAGGCGCGAGTGCACGGGCAGCTCGTCCGTCGATGGCTGAAGCTCGCTGGAGGGCGGGGTTATGGGTGCGCGCTGAGTGCCTCGAGAGCCTGTTGGCATGTGCGTGGCATTATACCCGAAGGGATGGGATGCGATGAGGGTGGAAGCGGCTGCACTCTTAAACCGGTGGCTAGTGGTTAGCGGCCCTTCCTGCGTCAGGACAAGCGAGCGGCTAGTGAAGAAGCTGCGCAAGTCAGAATTTGAGAAACACGGATTGGTTGAAAGTTCTCGATTAGAACGGGGTGGGACTGTTTGTTTTCTGTGGGTTAGAGTGGGTTCTAATAATTGGAGTTCTCGATTAGAAAGTAGCTGCGCGATCGAAGTTCGCGCGCGGCGTTGACGAGTTCTGGCCCCGGGTAGAAATCCTCCGATCGTTTGTTTTGAGTGAGTTACGTCGCATTCTACATTTTGAGCAGAACCGGGTAGAAATGATTTCAAACTTGGAGCAACGTCGAGGAAAACTACGGGCAGAGCTGATACAGAGCGAGGGTGGGCTAAAGAGTGGCGTTGGTCGCCGATGTTGCAGCGGGCACAGCCCCGCGATAATACGCCGGACGCAAAGAACGCGCATGCTCCCGCGCGCCTACGAAGAGTGTGGTCGGCGAGGTTTTCGGATGGAGGCTGCGCGGTTGAGCCGGAGCAACGGGGAGACCACGGCGAGCGAGCGTTGGCTGAAGCGTCGCGTTGGTCGGTTACGCTGAAGCGGGCGCAGCAAGCAGCGCCCCTACGAAGAGAACCTTCAGCGTCGGCTAAAGTGTGGCGTCGGTGGGCGACGTTACACCGGGCGCAGCCCCGCGACGATACGCGGGACGCAAAGAACGCGCATGCTCCCGCGCGCCTACGAAGAGTGTGGTCGGCGAGGTTTTTAGGCGCGACGGGCGAGATCGCCGAGGTTGGTGGGGTGAGGGGTTGCGACTGGAGGGGCACTGGGAGTCTCCTGAGGATTTGTGGATTGCGGGTTTTTGAGAGCAGACACGGACGCAGGGATTGGGACGGTATTGGTCAGCGGCGAGGCGAGGTTCTTCTCGAGGTCTTGCAGAAACTCGGCCGCGCGCCTAAGTGCGGCGGCGTCATACATATAGCCTCCTTGCGGGGACTCACGACCCGCGCAGGGATGTTAACATATTAGTACACATAAGTCAAGGGTAAAATAGGCGTCGTGTAAGCGCTTTATTTGGAGTTGGACAGAATGGTGATTGCTTCGGCGGTATTGGGAACGAATTAGAGGCTCAAAGTGATGGCTCGAGAAGCGTAACATCTAAACCCGCACCCTTTGCAGAGAAGAAAAACGCAAAGAATGCGGCACCCGAAAACTCGGTCCGTGGCGTGATTGAAGTGCTGGGGGGAAGGATGTGTAACACGCCACGCAAGCTTCGTCGGCGCGGACTGCGGGGAATCGGGCGCCACGAAAGACAAACGCAAGAGCAGATTCCTCGCGATGCTCGGAATGACAGAGTGGCTTTTCTGCGCGAACTGCAGAAAGGATCGATGCACACGCGAGTTTCGACCGTGCCTTGAGCGGAATCCCGTGCCGGGCGGGGAGAGTTGGCCAAACTGCATACGTTGACGAGAGGGCGGGAGGATTATAGGATTTGCGACGCCGACGGTCGAGTCGCATGTTCCGGGTTAAACAAATTCAACGAGGAGGAAGCATGTCCATAATTCGAGTGGGTTTGGTGATCATCTTCGTGTTGGGTCCTGCAGTCGCGGGGGCGCAGACAAAGCAGGCTGCAAAAGAGACTCCTGCGCGGGCTTCAAGCGGGTCGATGATTGTAGAGCCGGGCGCGGAGAAGTGGGGCGACGTCCCGGCGGCGGCTCTGGTGGGCACACCGTCGGTGGAGATGGGCGGCACGGTGCGCATTGCTGTTCTGCAGGGCGATCCGATGACGGCGGGGCACACGTATACTCTGCGCCTTTCGTGTACCGATGGAACCAAGATCGCACCGCACTGGCATCCTACGACGGAGAACGTTACGGTGATCAAGGGCGCGGCTGCCGTAGGAATGGGATCGAAATGGGACGATGCGGCGCTCAAGGACGTGCCCACGGGAGGGTTTTTCTGGGCGGCGCCGCATATGACGCACTTCGCCGAATGCAAGGGCGATACGATTTTGCAGGTACACGGAATCGCGCCCTTTGTGATCAATTTTGTCGGCGCCGATGAGGCTCAAGCGCCGAAGAAACCAAAGCAGCCGTAAGGCGCAAACCGACCTGGGACGAGACGGAAGGCCGCAAGTCCAAGCCGCCAAGCGCAAGGCTCGGCGAAAAATCCGCCGAAAGGAAAGTTCGTCGAAGGCGTTTTTATGTCGTGGCTACCCTTCGCAGTCTCAGGGTAAAAAGCCAGGACTCACAAAGCGCAAGTCAAAACCCGGACTTCTTCCGGCCATTTCGTGGCCTCTTCCCCAAGCTCGACTAGCCGTCGACTTGGGCGGCCCCGGCTCTTTCCGCGAGCCGCAGAAAAGATCCCACCCCGCTAGTTTCAATCGTGCTTAGGTGAAGTCCGGTGCCGCGTGCAAAGGTCGGCCACCCGCCGGGAGGATGTGCCACCGGCCTGCCAGTTCAGACGGTTGGTGGTTGTTAACTAGTCTGGCCCGGTTTACCTGTAGTAGCTTGACTTAGCTTGTGTGAGCGTAAGAATAGAAGCCATACTATTCCTCTGGTGTAAGAACACCCCTTCCTGTCGATACCTGGCCACCAGAAATGTCTAGCCGACCGCTGGGGCCGAAAGAAAGCCTCTAGGATATTTCGTGTCACCGGAGCCGAAGTCTTGTCCTCGCCTGAGATGGCATTGGTCAGTTCGTACGACTACCGCCTGGTGGCCTTGTCCATTCTCATCTCCTTGCTCGCTTCCTACACCGCTCTCGAAGTCGCTGGGAGGGTAAGCTCGGCGAAAGGCATGGGTCGCACTTTGTGGCTGGGCTGCGGCGTTCTGGCGATGGGTGTTGGGATATGGTCAATGCACTATGTGGGGATGCTGGCCTTGCGCCTGCCGATCCCGGTTCGATACGACTGGCCGACGGTGTTGGTTTCGCTGCTGGCTGCGGTCCTGGCATCCGCGATCATGTTTTTTGTGGTGAGCCGAAAGAAGATGGGGTTCGTTTTAGCGATAGTTGGCAGCATCTTTATGGGTGGCGGAATTGCAGCGATGCATTACATTGGCATGGCGGCGATGCGGCTGCCGGCCGTGTGCCACTATTCGAAACTAATTGTGGCGGCCTCCATTGTGCTGGCGATTTTGGCTTCGCTGGTAGCGCTGTCACTGGGGTTCCGCGTTCCCGGGGAAACGGCGACGGGTGACCGGCGCAAGACACTCGGCGCCCTTGTGATGGGTCTCGCAATTCCAGCGATGCACTACACCGGAATGGCGGCGGCCAGCTTCACGGGACCCGCGCCCGTGCGGGGGAATATGTCGCACGCCTGGAGTATCTCCACGCTGGGGATTGTCGGGATTGTTGCCGTGACATTAGTTCTGCTCGGCTTCACCGTCATTACCGCGCTATTGGACCGCCGATTTTCCGCCGAAGTAGAGCAAAGCCAGTCACTGCTGGCGCTGCTGCTGGAGTCTGCGCCAGAATCAATTTACGGAATCGATACACATGGTTCGTGCACGTTTTGCAACCAGGCCTTTTTGCAAATGACGGGCTACGAATCATTCGCGGACTTGCAGGGAAGAAACGTACACGACGTGATTCACCATACGAGGCCGGACGGGAGTCCGTACCCGGTGAAGGAGTGCCACATTTACGAGGCGTTTCGTCTGGGCAAAGGGACGCACGTTGATGATGAAGTGCTGTGGCGCAAGGACGGGAGCAGCTTTCCAGCGGAGTATTGGTCTCGTCCGCTTCGCCGGGCCGGTGAAATAGTCGGGAGCGTGGTGACGTTTCTGGACGTCACCGAGCGCAAGCGAATTGAGGAAGTCTTACGCGACGCCAGGGACGCCGCCGAAGCCGCGAACAATGCAAAAAGCGCATTTCTGATGATCATGAGCCACGAACTTCGCACTCCCATGAACGGCATTTTCGGAATGACCGAGCTCGTTTTGGATTCGCAGCTAACTGCCGAACAGCGCGAATATTTGGGTATGGTGCAATCTTCCGCGGAATCCCTGCTGTCCATGATCAACGACATCTTGGACTTTGCGCAGATTGAAGGCGGAACACTGAAGCTCGAATCGATGCCCTTTGCCCTTCGAGAAAGTCTGGGTGAAACAATTAAGGCACTCGACGTTCAAGCGCAGCAGAAGAGCTTGGAATTGCGATGGGAAGTTCGACCAGACGTTCCGGAGACCGTAGTCGGTGATCTAGGCCGCATCCGCCAGATCTTGAAGATTCTGATCGGCAACGCCATTAAGTTCACGAAAGAAGGCGGCGTGTCCATCACGGTGGACGAAGATTCGCATGAAGACACACACTGCTGCCTGCACTTCACGGTGAAAGACACTGGAATCGGAATCGCCGAGGACATGAAGGAAAAGATCTTCGAGCCATTCTCGCAAGCCGACGAATCCGTGACCCGAAACTACGGGGGCACGGGAATGGGCCTGAGCATATGCTCGAAGCTTGCGACCGCGATGGGCGGAAAGATATGGGTCGAGAGTGAACCGGGGACCGGTAGTACATTTCACTTTACAGTGCGGGTACCTTCGCAAAGGTCGACCTGCTCTGCGTCAAGCGACCGCTGACGACTACATTGGCTACGGCCGCTACGGCGGGTTCCGGCTTCAAGGGGCGTAGCGAGTGAAGACGTAGTCTTTGTGTTTGGCGGGCTCGTGGCAGGGGAAGCAGGTTTTGTGCACGGATTCGTCGGCGGGTTTGCCGTCTATGAACTCGGCGTAGCCCCAGCCGCCGGAGGCGGCGTACTTTTTCGAGTCCTTGACCATGAATTGAACATTTGTGGCGGGGCCGGCAACGAAAGATTGATCCTGGCCGAAGACTTTGTTGTTCTCAGCCGAGGACACGTATTTCCAAGCCAGTCTGGCGATGATCGAGCCGTCGGGATAGGGCAGCGTCCCGCTGCGAAAGGCTTTCATTGCGACGGGATTGCCGAGCATGGCACGCAAATCGTCGTAGTTCGCTGCTTCGTGGGCCACGGAGATCAATTCCCAGTGACGGTATCCGGCGGGGATGGTGATGCCGTAGATCGGGGAGGCTTGGTCGGTGGCACGTCCGGCGGTCGGTGTTGTGGAAATGATGACGCACGCCAGTGATGCGGCTGCGACCGCTAAAGTAGAAGTCATCAAGTTGAGCAAGGAGCGTCGGTTCATCTCTCCTCCGAACGGATCAATTCAGCTAGGGAATTGGGTTTCGCCGCCTCCAAAACCAGACGAAGAGGACAATCGCCAGGAAACCGAGGCCAAAATAAAAGACATAAAAAGGGTGATGAGTCAGCAGAGCAATCCACGCCGCGATACTGAGGAGCGCACAACAAAGCGTAGCTAGCCTCGGCATACGTGGTTTCGGCGTGTCCATGCGCGCATCATACGCCGCACCTGAATAAACCCCAAGAAATAGATACGGGGGTTCGACCCTCTTGGGACGAAATGCGCGGATTATCGTGCACTGGCTGCACGCGTAAATCCCATGTGAATCGCACAGTGCCTGATTCACTCGCAAATCCCTGGCGTCATCCAGTTGCCAAGAGCGCGCTTTAGTGCTGGGGGGCGGCTCCGTACTGGGCGAAGGTGACGAAGTGGCCGGCGGGGTCTTTCACGCCGATTTCCCGGGCGCCGTAGAAGGTGGTGCGCACGGGCATGACCACCGGGACTCCTTTGAGAGCGGCGATCACGGCGTCGAGATCGTCGACTTCGACGTAGAGGAAGGTGGGGCCTTTGCGCGCGTCTTTGGCGGCTTGGGCGTCGTCTTTCTGGACGCTGGCGTAGGTTTGGTACATCACTTCGGTTGTGCCTTTTTGCAGCATGACGAAGGCGAGCTTGTTGCCGTCAGGAACTTCACCGGCTTTGGTGAACCCCAGGCGGTCCACCCAGAAATTCAGGCAAGGCTCGATTTCGTCAACCAAGAGTACGGCGGTGACTCTTTTCACAGCGATGGGTTTCATGTGTTGGTCTCCTTGTGCCGAAACGGCGGCTGGAACGAGCGACAGCAGCAGAAGCGGCAGGAAAATTTGTGGGCGCATTGGAATTTTCTCCTTGTTTAAGCAACTAGTATTGTTTAGACTAGTGGAGGTTACCCGGAAGCTGTATGCTTGTCAAGGAGGAATTTATGCAAGGCCAGAAGCGGCGTTTGGAGGATCTGATTTCGGTGGGGCCGGCCATGCTTCGCGATTTCGAAATGCTGGGGGTGAAATCTATGAGCCAGCTCGCGCGGCAGAACCCGCGCAAAATGTACGACAAGCTTTGCCGGATTATGGGCGAGCGCGTTGACGTTTGTTGTCTCGATACATTCCAAGCCGCGGTGGCGCAGGCTCGCAACCCTTTGTTGCCTGCGGAAAAGTGCCAGTGGTGGTATTGGAGCCGCAGACGGAAGAATCGCGATGCAAAAAAATAAGGCGAGCAATCTTACGACTCCGGATCTGGTGCTCTTGAGCTTGCTCGCTGAGCGGCCGATGCACGGGTATCAGGCCAACGCGGAACTCGAACGCCGGCAATGGCGCGATTGGGTGGGGGTTTCGCGGCCGCAGGTGTACTACTCGATTGAGAAGCTGGCGCGCGCGGGAATGATTGCGGCGGCGCACGAAGATGAGCCATCGGGAGGGCCGGACCGGCGAGTGTTCGGCACTTCCGCGAAGGGGCGAGCAGCGCTGGCGGGAGCACTCGAACGCGACGATTGGGCGATGCAGCGCGACCGGCCGGCTTTTCTTACTTGGCTGGCGCTTTCCTGGCAGGCGCGCCCGGGAGTTACGGCTCGGCAGTTGGAACGGAGGCGGGAATTTTTGCAGGCGGAGCTGGCCAGAGAATTGATGACGCTGCGTGCGGTTCGCAGGGAAGTTGGGCACCGGTATCATGAAGCTGTGTGGATGCTGGAGCTAGTGATCGCGCAATTTCGCACGGAATTGCGGTGGATTGGCAAGGTGTCGAGCGAGTTGCGGCGTCGGGCGCCGGCTCGGCCGCCGGACTACGCTTCTTGAGGCGTCGTTGTGACCGCGACGATTGAGCGTCCGACCAGACCTCGAAGAATAACCTCCCGTCCTTTCCGCATGCGACCAAGCTATGGCTTTGCGCGAGCGCCGATCCAGGCGTTTACTTGAGAGTCCAGGACGTCGAGGGGGAGCGCTCCGTTGCCGAGGACCTCATCATGGAAGGCACGCAAGTCGAATTTGTCGCCCAGCTTTTCGCGGGCGGACTGGCGGAGTTTTAGGATTTCGAGTTGGCCGAGCTTGTAGGCGAGAGCTTGACCGGGCCAGGCGATGTAGCGATCGACTTCACTTTGAACGTTCGGCTCGTCCATAGCGGTGTAGCGATGGAAGAAGGCGACCATTTGGTCGCGGGACCAGTGCTTGTCGTGCACGCCGGTGTCGATGACGAGGCGGATGGCGCGCCACATTTCGTTTTCGAGGCGGCCGTACTCGCTGTAGGGATCCTGATAGCGGCCGACTTCTTTGCCTAAGCGCTCGGCGTAGAGCGCCCAGCCTTCGACGAAAGCGGTGTAGCCGGCGTGTTTGCGGAACTCGGGGAGGTCGGGTAATTCCTGCGCGAGCGAGATTTGAAGATGATGGCCGGGAATGCCTTCGTGGTAGGCGATGGCTTCGATATTCAGGGTGAGGCGGTGCTCGGGGTCCCACTCGTTGACGTTGATATGGCCAGGGCGCGAACCGTCGGCGGTACCGTCGGTGTAGTCGGCGGGGACGGCATTTTTGGAGCGCGAAGCTTCCATGGGAATGACGGTAAGTTTGCTTTTCGGAAGATGGCCGAAAAGCTTCGGGAGTTCGGGCTCCATGTTGCGCGCGTAGTTGGCGTAGAGGTCGAGGATCTGCTGGCCGGAAGTGGCGTAGAAGCGGCGGTCATTTTTGATGTGATCGTTGAGGGTGGCGAGATCTTGGAAACCGAGTTTGTGCGCGAGGGCGAGCATCTGGGCTTCGGTTTCGTCCACCTGCTTGAGGCCGATTTGGTGGATCTGCTCGGGGGGCAGGTCAGTGGTGGTCATCGCGCGGATTTGGAAACGATAGCGTGCTGCGCCGTCGGGAAGGGACCAGACGCCGGGGTCGGTGCGGCCGCGCGGGGCGTAGTCGGTGCGAACGAAGTCTGCGAAATGTTTGTAGGCGGGAACGACTTGGTTGTTGATGGCTGCTAGGACGGCGTCGCGAAGCTGCTTTTGCTCCGGCGCAGATACGCTTGAGGGAAAAGTTTTCAGGGGCGCCGCGAAGGGGCTGGTGTCGCCAGCTTTGACGGCAATGTCGTCTGCTTCGGCGGCGACTTTTTCGAGAAGATAGCGAGGAGGCATGAGGCCGTCCTGCATGCCCTGGCGCATGTTGGCGATCACTTGATCGAAGTATCGCGGGACCTGTTGCAGGCGGGCGAGGTAGTTGCGGTAGTCGGCGGCGGTGTTGAAGGGCGTTAGTACGACTAGGTCGGGGAGCTCGAGATGCGGGCCGTTCATTTGATCGACGGGCATCTCCCAGTCCTTGAACTGAGCGCCTTCAATCTGCTGGCGGAGTGAGCGAATCATGAGCGCGCGGCTGAGTGCCTCCTGGGGAGGGAGAGTCGCGGGATCGATGGCTTCAAAGCGAGCTAGAAATTTGCGGCCCTGGTCGAGGTCGGATTGGAAGAATTGAGGAGAGTTGTCGCTGAGGCGATCGTTGAAGCGAGGGTCGCCCAGCGCCGTGGCCCACTCCGGATTGGTGCGCAAGGTATATTGCCACTCTTCGTCGAAGAGCGAGCGGAGTTGTTCGCGCGGGCTCTGCGGGACGGCTGGAGTCGCGGCGTTGCTCTGAGCATGAGGAGATTGCACGGAGACCGGCGCGAATACACAGATCAAAACAATCAAGGCAAAGATGAGACGAAGGAAGAAAGTCATGATCTATTCTCCAGTTTCGAAGGCGCAGTATGTTGCTCTGCCCGAGATATTTCGGGAACCCATCTTACTAAGCGGCGGCGGCGAGGCGGTAGAAACTTAGGGCGGCGTCGCCTTGTTCGAGGAGGCGAGTGCGTTCGAGGCGGTCGAAGCGCTCGGGCAGCTCGAGCTTGGAGCTGTGTTCGGCGATGACGATGCCGCGCGGGGCGACGAGATGCGAGGCGTCGAGATATTCGAGGAGGTCGGAATAGCCGGCGTCGGCGTAGGGCGGGTCGAAGAAAATAAAGTCGGCAATCAGGTGGCGGGCGGCGAGCTTATCGAGGCCGCGCAGGGCGTTGGCGGAGATTACTTCTGCGCCGGTGCGAATATCGAGGGATGCGAGATTTTGGCGCACCAGGCTGATGCAGTCGGGGTCGCGGTCGATGAAGAAAACTTCGCGAGCGCCGCGGCTGATAGCTTCGATTCCGACGGCGCCGGTGCCGGCGTAGAGGTCGATGAAGAGGGAATCTTCGACGTAAGGGCCGAGGATGTTGAAGAGAGTTTCGCGGAGGCGGTCGCTGGTGGGGCGGATGCCCAGGAAGCCGGGAGTTTTCAAGGGACGGGTGCGATATTTTCCGGCGATTACTCGCATGAGTTAGTTGGATGCGGCGTTGAAACAATTTACCCCAACTTCATAACACAGAAGAATCCTTGCGACAGAGTTTTTCGTCTGCGTGGAGGAATGCGAAAGCGGAACCTCAGCGGCTAAAGCCGCCTGAGAACTGCGAGCTTATGTCGTGGCTAAAGCCACGACCCACAAATCTGGTTGGTTCGTAAGGGCCTAGCCGACGGAGGCTAGGTGGTAGCGTTTTTGCCAGGCGGCGCTGAGCGATTCCAGACGCGCGACCACTTCGGCGGCTTTGACGGGATCTTCGGCTAGGGCGAAGGCTTCGCGGCGGGCGAGGTCGAGAAGCTCGTGGTCGCGCAGGGGCTGGGCGACGGAGAAGGCGGCGTCGCCGTGTTGGCGGGTGCCGAAAAATTCGCCGGGACCGCGCAGCTTCAGGTCGCGCTCGGCGATTTCGAAACCGTTGGAGGTGGCGACCATCGTTTCCAGGCGGGCTTGCGCGTCTCCCGTGATTTTTTTGGGGGCGATGAGGATGCATTGAGATTTCTCGGTGCCGCGGCCGATGCGTCCGCGAAGCTGATGGAGTTGGGCGAGGCCGAAACGGTCGGCGTGCTCGATGACCATCATGGTGGCGTTGGGGACGTCCACGCCGACTTCGATGACGGTGGTGGCGACGAGGATTTGAATTTCGTTACGGCGAAATTGTTCCATGACGGCGTCCTTCTCGTCGTTTTTTAGGCGGCCGTGAAGCAAGCCGACGCGCAATTTCGGGAATACATTTTTCGCGAGGCGCTCGTATTCGGCGGTGGCGGCTTTTAACTCCTGCTTCGATTCTTCGATTACGGGATAAACAACATAGGCTTGGCGGCCTCGGGCGATTTCGCGGCGCAGAAATTCCCAGACGCCGGGGAGCTGAGTGTCTTCGCTCCAGCGAGTTTCGATGGGGGTGCGGCCAGGGGGCATCTCGTCGATTACGGAGAGATCGAGGTCGCCGTAGAGGGTGAGGGCGAGGGTGCGGGGGATGGGAGTGGCGGTCATGACCAGAACGTGGGGCGAGGCGCCTTTTTCGATGAGACGTTTGCGTTGGAGGACGCCGAAACGGTGCTGCTCGTCAACGATGACCATGCCGAGCTTTTTGAAGATCACGGGATTTTCGATCAGGGCGTGAGTGCCGACGATGATTTGCGCTTCGCCGCTTTGCGCGCGGGCTAGCGCGGAATCTTTCACTGATTGTTTTCTGCCGCTGACGATGAGTTCGACGCCGTAACCGGCATTCTTAAAAATGCGGCGGGCGGAAAGATAGTGCTGGGCGGCAAGAATTTCCGTGGGCGCCATGAGAGCGACCTGGTAGCCGTTCTCGATGACGATTGTGGCGGCTTCGAACGCGACGATTGTTTTGCCGCTGCCGACATCGCCTTCGAGGAGGCGGTGCATGGGGTATAGGCGTTCGAGATCTGAAGCGATTTCGACGAGGACGCGCTTCTGAGCGGCGGTCGGCTTGAAGGGAAGAATGCGTTTCACTGCTTCGCGGATTTTTTCTTCGCGGACGCGCATGGCGATGCCCTTTCGGACGTGGTCGCGCGAGCGGCGAAGCGCGAGGGCGAGTTGGTAGTAGAAAAATTCCTCGAAGATCAGGCGGGTTTGCGCGGGGCTGCGGAAGCTGTTCAGCAGCTCGATGCTTTCGTTCTTGGGAGGAAAGTGCGCGTAGAGAAGGGCGTCGCGGCGCGAGGGAAAGCGATAACGCTCGAGGATTTCGGGGGGGAGCGCGTCGGGGATGTTGCCGTCGAAATTGTTTAGTACCGAGTAGATGATGCGGCGGAGCATTCGCGAACTGATTCCGCCGAGGGCTTCGTAAATCGGGACGATGCGGCCTACCTCGGTGGAATCGGTTGCGGCGTTTTCGGCGGCGCCGACGGATTCGATTTGCGGATTCACCATTTCCAGGCGAGCGGGGCGGTAGGGGTCCACGTCAACTTTTCCGTGGAGGACAAAACGGCGGCCTTCTTTCAGGGTGGCTTGCAGGTATCCGCCGTGAAAGAAACGCGCGTGAAGGGTGCCGGAGCCGTCGCGAAAGGGGGCGTGGAAAATTGCAGCGCGGCCGCGCGCGAAGCGAACCGTGCCGCCTCCGCCGGGGGCGACTTCCGCGAGAATCGTGTGGACCTGGCCGGGAATAATTTCCGCGATGGGCGTGAAACGGATGCGGTCTTCATAGCGGAAGGGTAGATAGCCGAGCAAATCGCCGACGGTGGGCAAGCCACGCTCTTCGAGGATTGCGGCGCGATGCGGGCCGACGCCTCGGAGATATTTCACCGGATTGGTTAGAGAGACGGTCATGGGCTCAAGGGCAGCGAGCAGTTGCTGACGGTTTCGCGCAACGGGACTCGCAGGACTTTTATACCACTGTCGGCGGGGCAGATGTTCTTCCCTGCGGATATGGATGCTGCGATTGTTGACGGAACGAATCGCTACGACGATGGATTGACAGCACGGCGGGGCGGAGCTTAGCATCGTGATTCGCTTGGTTCGTATCGGCGGGGCATCACCGTAATCAAGGAATCCGAGAGAATCGTTATGCCGACAGCGAAACTGTTCACGCCTCGCGATGCAGCACAGGTAATGGGAATCAGCTACCCCACGCTTAAACAGTGGATTTATAAGAAACAAATTCGCACGGTGAAGACGGCGGGCGGGCATCACCGAATTCCGGAGAAGGAAGTTGATCGATTTCTGTATCGAGCGACCGAGGGGAAGGAAGTCGCGGAGCGTCGCACGAACTTTCGACGCATCAGCGGGCGGAACCAGCTGGTCGGGCGTGTTACCGACCTCAAAGTCAGCGGCCTGCTCGCCCAGGTCACGCTTTCCATCGGCGGCCAGCGGATTACGTCCATCATTACCGCCGATGCCGTCCGCGAGATGCGCTTGAAAAAAGGCCAGACCGTCGCGGCGCTGGTAAAATCCACCGAGGTCATGATCGTCCGGGTGTAACGCAGTCCTTCGCTGCTCGCCGCGCTTGCTCCTAAAGTCCTGCCATAGTGTTCGACGCTGCGTCCGCCAAACATCCGCACAACCGTACTAAATCGGTTTGACATCTCTTTACGAATCGTATAGATTCGCAAATCTTTCGACCGGTAATTAAGTCTCCGCAGCACCCAACGCAAGGAGAGCCTTATGAAACGCCCTGACCGCTCGCAGATTTTCTTCCGATACCGAAGGCGACGCAAAACTTTGACGCACGCCTGCTACGTTCCGAGGGACGCCTCACTGCGGCTGGCCCAATTCTTCTTGCTGCTTTTGTGGTTTGCGATGGCGACGTTCCCGGCGTGGGCCCAAACTCGAGCGAGCCTATCTGTGGTGACGGACCAACCCGGCGCGGCGCTCTCCGGCGTGGTCACGGACAAAACCGGCGCAGCCCTTGCCGATGTCACAGTGACAATTAAGAGCCTCGACAAAGCTGAAACGCGCACGATCGAAACGGATGGCGGGGGGCGTTATCAGGAGTCCGGTCTGCCTGCGGGGCGCTTCGAGATTCGAGCGGCAAAACATGGATTCTCCGATGAAACGCGCGCGAAAATCAACTTGGCGGTGGGCCAGAGCGCTACGGTTGACATCAAGATGCAGCGGAACGCGAGCGACCCCTGCACCAGCCCCAAGGAGTTCGCCACCACCGATTGCACACTGACCTGGCACGGCATCACGGTGTACGGCGCGTATGACATCGGCATCGGCTGGGTCAGCCACGGCTTGCCGGTAAACGGCTATAACTATGAAGGGGAAGCTCTGGTGAACCGCAACGGCGCCGGATCTCGATTCCTTGTCGCGCCGAATAACTTGCAGCAGACGGGTCTGGGCGTCAGGGGTAAAGAAGAGTTTCGACCTGGCTGGTACATCGTGTTCAACGCTTCGACCGGCATCAATCCGAATTCCGGCCTGCTCGCCGACGCTTCAAAGACCAACATTGTAAACAACGGACTTCCGCGGAGCAGCTATTCGCAAGCCATCGACGGCGCGCGCGCGGGCCAACCCTTCAATGACGAATACTATGGCGGTATATCGTCCACGCAATTCGGCACGGTGACGTTCGGCCGCCAGCGCTCTCTCGGCACTGATGCGATGCTCCAGTACGATCCCGCCGGCGGCAGCTATTCCTTTTCCTACATCGGCTACAACGGAACGATGGCCGGCGGCGGCGACACCGAGGATTCCCGTTGGGACGACGCCCTGAAATATCGCATCGCAATTGGCCCAGTCCATTTCGGCGCGATGTATAAATTCACCAATGGTTCCGGCGGCTGTTTCTCGGCTTCCTCAACCTGGACGGCCGCCGACTGTACGCCGGAGCAGCCGCACAACAACGCTTTTGGATTCGACCTCGGCGGCGAGCACGGCAAGTTCTCGGCCGACGCCGTTTACCAGCATTACAACCAGGCCATCAGCGTATTGAATCCCTTGCTCGGACCTCAAAGTCTGTCGGCGCCATATCAATCAACCACGGACAGCATCAATACAAATACCATCACCGGCGCCAATCTGATCGATCCGAACGGCACCGTGTATGGAATCGTGACCGACAACAACGCCATTATGTTCGCTGCGAAGTATAAGTGGGATCCATTCAAGTTTTTCGCCGGCTACGAATACATCTGGCAGAATAACCCGCACAATCCGTTGGGCGTCGGCGCCTCGGACCAAGGCGGCTATATCATGAGCGGCGTCGAAGACAGCAATCTTGATTCTGAGAAGCTGGTGAACATCTGGTGGACGGGCGCGAAGTACACATACCGCACCAAGACCGACGTCACTTTGGCCTGGTATCAACAGCGGCAGAACGACTTCCGGGTTCCGCCGGAGTGCTCGGCCACAGCCGGGTTCCGCGCTTCCTGCGCGGGCACGCTCAATGAGACGTCGATCTATCTAGACCATCACTTCACCAAACGTTTCGACGGTTTTGCCGGAATTGCATATTCCTACGTGGACGGCGGTTTGGCCATCGCCATTCCTCATGGTCCCGGCGTCCCTTATAACCACCACAGCAACTTTGCTCCGACAATTGGTGTTCGTTTCGCCTTCTGATCGTTTCGGCGGCGGGCACAGTCGAGAGCGCACGTGCTTGCCTAAAGCGCAAGCATCGGCACGGGGAATCGGCTGGGCAAACGCAAACGGGTGCTTTATTGCGGAAATTCGGTGAAATTGGCTGAACTTGGCCGCCGGGTTTAAAGCCTATGGTGTGCTGGTCTTGCGAAGCGGCCGCGCGCAAAAAATAAATTACTTTCATTATCGTGTCGCTATTCCATTGACAAGAGAGCGGCATGCGCACAGTGTGAATACGGACCTGGGATTCTTCAGTTCACCTGAACCAGACGGAAGTTACCTGAACCACCCTCGGTTACACCAAACCGCAAGACGTTAGAAGGAGATCCATGAATACAACTACGCACAGAGACCAATTACGCGGTCTTACGCTGCAGAACGAAGTAAATCGTCTATTCGACGACAGTTTTATTCGCGACCGCTCGGCTCATGCTGATTTAGCGACGTGGGCACCGGCCGTGGACATCTACGAAACCGAGAATGAATTGGTCGTAAAGGCGGAACTGCCGGATTTCCAAGAGAAGGACATCGACGTGCGCATTACAAACAACACTTTGACCATCCGCGGAGAGCGCAAGTTCGACACGGGCGTCAAGGAAGACAATTACCTCCGCATCGAACGCGCGTATGGTTCCTTCATGCGGAGCTTTTCACTGCCGAACACGGTGAACTCGGAAAACATTCGAGCGGACTATCGCAACGGGATCTTGACGCTGCATATGGCCAAGCGTGAAGAGTCCAAGCCCAAGCAGATCAAAGTCAGCGTCGCAACAAACGGCAAGTAGCTCCACGCACTTCACAGGCGGTGGTGCGGAGGTTCGTCCATCGTGCGGACAACCAAGGAGGTTGCCATGATCGAACACAAAGAACTATCGCAAGAAGATATCTCTCACCGAGCGTACGATCTGTATGTGCGACGCGGCGGTCAGCCCGGCAAAGCTGTAGAAGACTGGGTCAGAGCTGAAAAAGAGCTCAGGAGCGAAGTTGCTGTAGCATCGGCAAAAACTTTGACCGTCCAAAGCGGTCACAATCAGAATTAAATGGCGTTGCAAACGTCAAGACGTTGATCGTTTCGGAAGGGGCGGGAAATCCCGCCCCTTTCCACTCCTCCAGTTAGCCGCCCATCTTGCGAATTCTCTCGACGACCCGTTAAGTCCTAGTAAGTCGGATAACCGAACAAGTCGCGTTTGTGTTGTCTTGAAGAGTACTGAGTTAGCGTGAAGGCGACTACTGCACGCAAAGAGCGTGTTAACGTCGGAAATCTCCATGACTGAAATCACTGCCAGAGCTACGGAGGAACCTTCGCGCGCGTCACGAATGCGGTTCCTGGAAAGGCAAGACGTTGCGGCGGCGCTGTTGTACATCATTCAACTACTGCTGATTCTCGCGCTGGTATTCGCAGCAAACCGCCAGGGATTGCTGACGAAAGAGGAGGCGAGCAGCGGTTTCGTCAATCCGACTTTTCTCTCTTTGCGGCTGCAGCATCACGTGTATGCCACAAATTTTTATGCGTATGCGCTGTTTCTCTGGGCGGGACATCTGGTTCCGGGATTATTTTTTGGCCGCTCCGCCAAGGCGGCGATCATGGCGCTGCTGACTCCGCTCTTGTACCTCTATTTAATGCGGCGGTTTTCATTTACGGGACTGCGGGCGTTCATGGCTGCGATCGCTATCGGGTTACTTCCCGGCGTAATTTGTTTCTCATGGCTGGGCTTGGAAATTGGTTTGGAAACACTTCTGGGGTTCGCTGCGCTATGGCTTGCGCTGTTTGAGAGCCCGGCGTGCGTTGTCGGAAGCTGGGTGGCCGCGGCTCTGGCGGCCGGCTGTTACGGGTCGGGATTGGCTTTCCTGCCTGCGGTGCTGATCCACCAACTGCCGCGTTTGCGCATGCCGAAGCTGCGGGGCGCCGTGATTGCAGGAAGCGTTCTTGCGGCTGCGGTGCTGGCCTTTCCCATCTTCTGGTGGACGAACATCCAAAGCCTTTGGATGGGTGGAGGAGGACATCCGGTCGTAGCGGGCGCGGCGGAGCGTCTTGCTGGTTTATTCCGCGAACTCTTCGTGCAGAGTTGGAGTTATTACTTTTTCAGCGGCGGCGCGGCAGCGCTCGGCGGGATCGTGGTGGGGATAGTTGCCCTGGCAGGGATTGTCGTCATGACGATTCGCGCGCCGTCCAAATGCTGGCCGCTGCTGGTTGTTTCGGCCGGCGTACTGGGAATTTATGCAGTGGCGGGAAATGTCACGGGTGTCAGGCGCGCGGTTCCGCTGGTTGTTTGCCTGGGCATATTCGCAGCGCTTCTGCTGAATATGGTGGCCAGCGGGAGACGGTTCTGGGGAGCGATCGCATTCTTTGTTCCGATGATCCTTGTGATTTCCTTGGAAGGCGCTCGGTTCAACGACATTCGAAGCGGCCTGACCACTTCCAGGATTGCGCTTCCGCACGATTTCGACTTTCGAATTCCGCCGGGAAAGACTATGGAGGGGGAGATTGCGTTGCTGGTGGGAGGGTCGGAGAAATTGCCCGACGATTTGGCGGGTTACGAGCCGGACCGAACACTTTGCATTCTGTACAGATTGACAGAGCCGAACCCCATCGTAAGCGCAAGCGAAATCGTTGCGCGCTGCGATCAGCACGGCTGGTCCATTCCCAGCAGTAGTTCCCGATTCTCGCGGTTGAGACAGCGGCCATGAGCGGCATGCCTCGGCGAAACGTGGTGGCCCTCACCGTCATTCTTATAGCCTGGACGGCGCTCGCGCTAAGTTTGGCGGCCAGCAATGCACCTTGGTCGAACGAGGCGTGGTGCGCGATCCCGGCGGTGAACCTCGCGACGCAGGGCTATATGGGAACGACGGTACTGGTGTCAAAAGGGACTTGGCTCGAGGGAATCGAGCGGCACACTTATTGGATGATGCCTCTGGATCTAGTGGCGCAGGCCGGTTGGTACAAGTTGGTGGGGTTCAGTCTCTTCCGGCAGCGGTTGCTGTCGGTGCTGTTCGGAGTGGTGGGTCTGGTGTCGTGGTTCGTCATTGTGCTACGGCTCTCGGGAAGGTTTTCGTCGGCGCTGATTGCGTGTCTCGCCATCGGGTTTGAGCGAAACTTTCTGAATGCGGCTGCGAACGGACGAATGGACATGATGGGGGCGGCGCTGGGCACGGCGTCCATTGCAGCATTTCTGCAAATTCGCCGTCGGTCTTGGCGCGCTGCGCTGGTGACCAGCAATGGGCTTGCTGCTGCCGCGATCTTTACGCATCCCTGCGGGGTTTTGTTTGCAGCGGCTCTGGCGGTGACGATTCTGTACACGCTGCAGTCTGAAGATCAGCAGGGGCTGAGGTTCGCCGACGTCGCGATATCGTGCGTGCCGTATTTGATCGGCGCAGGACTTTGGGGTTTGTACATCGCGCAGGCCCCGGCGGATTTCCGGTCGCAGTTCTTCGGGAACGTGTCGGGGTTCGCAGGCGAATACCTGCCACGGGCGCGTTTCAGCGGGATCACCGAACCGTGGAAGGCGCTGTGGATGGAGTTGAAGCTGCGATACCTGCTACCGTTTGGATTCGGCGATTTGAAGACCGTAAAGGGCGCGGGTTTGGCGACATGGTTCGCGCTCTGCGCGTCGGCGGCTTTTGGCGCGCTACTTAGCAAAAAATTGAGGAGCGAACGAGGAGTGCGGATTCTGGCGGTGTCGGGCTTGACGGTGTTTCTGGTGATGGCGCTGTTTGAAGGAATGAAATTCCAACACTATTTGGTGTATTCGCTTCCTTTTCTGACGGCGCTCGCGGCGATGGCTGCGGGCGAGTTATGGGAGCGGCATTCCATGCGGATACCGCTCTGCGCGGCGTTGACTTTCGCAATTGGGATTCAGATCGCGGGAGCGGTTCAGCGCGTCGCCGGGAATCCGTTGCGTACTGAGTTCCTGCCGGTCGCCCGCTGGGTTCAGGGGAACCTCGCACCGGGAGACAGCGTCATTGGGCCGGCAGAGCTCGGCTATGTTTTGGGCTTCGGCGGTTCCCTGGCCGATGACGTTCGCCTGGGCTTTTACACGCATGAGAAGCCTCGAATTATCGTGACCTCGAGTTGGTACCGGGCCTGGGCCGAGAACTCCGCTGGGCGCGAGCCAGCCGCGTTCGATCATATTCGCAATACCCTTGACAACGACTATAGGCGCGTTCTGGGACAGGGTGAGTACATCGTTTATGAAAGACGAGACGACATCGGGCCCGGCAGTGAGGGGCGGCGGGAACCGTAACCAGACCATCGATTTTTTTCGCGGGCTGGGTTTGTGGATTCTGTTCGTCGATCACCTACAGCCGAACGTATGGTCGCACTTCACGCTGGCGCAATTCGGATTTAGCGACTTCGCGGAGATCTTCGTGTTTATCTCCGGCTACGTGAACGCCGGGATGTACGAGCGCGCGTTCCGCTCCGGTGGTATCAGCGCGGCATTTGGCAAGCTAGGAACGCGGGAAGCAAAGATCTACACAGCCCATCTTGCAACCATGGCGGCTGGATTTGCGATTCTCGCAGGTTTTGCCTCGCGCGGTGTGCGCCTGGATGAGCCGGGACTCTACCTCTGGATGGCGCAACCCGTGCGGTATCTCGTGCGGACTCTCGTGCTGCTGTATAGTCCCAACGAATTTGCGCTGCTTCCTTTGTATCTGGTGCTTTCCCCGGTGGCGCTGATTGCAGTGGTTGGGCTGCGCCGTTGGCCGAGGTGGGTTCTAGCGGGTTCGTTCGCTCTATGGTGCGTTTCGCAGTTTGGAGTGATCGATCTTCAGGTGATGCGGGAAGCGTGGTATTACCAGCCGTTTGCCTGGCAGTTTCTATTAGTCTTGGGGATCGCCTCGAAAATGTATTGGGCTGATGTGAAGCCAGTAGTGAAATCGCGGACAGCCGTATGGCTCGCGATTGTGTTCGTGCTGGCTTCCTTCTTACTGAAGACGGCGACGCTGATCAGTCCGGTGCAAGAGTGGCTTTTCGGGCTTGTACCGTTTTCGGCGCGACTGCTCGGCCGTAACTCCGGCAAACCTCATCTTGCGCCGTTCCGGCTGGTACATTTTCTCAGCCTGGTAATCCTGATCATCGCCATTCCGTGGGACTGGCAAAAATGGCGCGAATCGCGAATCGCGCGGCTTGCGATCGCGGCCGGCCGCCACTCGCTGTTCATTTACTCGGTGAGCGTGGTGATGGCAATCGCGTTCAATCTGTTACTCAAGCGCCTTGATGGCGGGCCGCTGCTGCAATTCGTTTTCTGCGCGTTCGGCATCTGCGTGATAAGCGGAATTGCCTACCTACGAGATAAATTCTCGGCGAGGTCGGACTTATAACCGGAACAATTTTATAGCCGGAACAATCGCGAAAATGACCAGCGGCGTTCGGGAATCCACTGGCTTTTCAGCCATTCTTCGGCGCGCAACGGCCAGGATAGCAGCCTCGGGACGCGGGGGGCGTCTCCGTGGCCATTCGCCAGACCGACTCCGTGGCGACCCTCGGCGTAGATGTGCAATTCGGCGGGAACTCCGGCTTTTCGAAGAGCCTCGTAGAACATGAGACTATTTTCGGCAGGCACTGGGGCGTCTTGTCCGGTGTGGAATAGAAACGTCGGAGGTGTGTCGGGAGTGACGTGAAGCTCGTTGGAGAGCTCGTCGATCAGCGCAGGATCGGGATTCGGACCGAGGAGATTATGCACCGACTCCTGATGCGTCCAGGGGGATCGAAGAGTCACAATCGGGTAGGCCAGGATGGCGAAGTCGGGACGGTCGGACACACGGTCAACTGGATCGGATGCACCAGGATTATCGCGCTGAAAATGGGTGATCACTGTGGAAGCGAGATGCCCGCCTGCGGAAAAGCCGATGATGCCGACGCGATCCGGCCGGATGCCGAACTCTGAGGCGTGATAGCGCACGTATCGAACGGCACGTTGGGCGTCGAGGAGCGGGCCCGGATAGTGGTAGCGCGGTGCAATGCGATATTTCAGAACGAAGCCGGCCACGCCGAAAGAATTGAGCCATCGCGCGATGTCGTCGCCTTCGTACGACATGAGCTTACTGTAGGCGCCTCCCGGACAAATCACCATGCCGGCACCGCCGGCGTGCCATCTGGGCGGAAGGAAAACTGAAATCGTGGGCGTATCGGCATCCTCGGTTCCGAGGCTACCGGGCGCATCGCCGGGCCAAAGCCTTACGACGGTTCCAGCGGTGAGACCGCTTCTTATGAGGTGAATGGAAAGGAGTGCGGCGGCGGTGACGATGACGACTATGAAGAAAACCGTTCTGAGGATGGCCATTCGCGTTCTGCGGGACCACCGCAATCGCATTCAAGCAGGGAAGATCCGAATCTTTCGGATTATCGATGTTATCGGATACTTCGTCAATGGCGCGTGTTGCGCTCGCAGGCAGCGGGAGCTAATCGGACGGTTGCTTATTGTCTGACTTATTGCGGATCTCCAGGAGCTTGGCCTGCTGCTCGGGAGTCAAATTGTTCTTGATGCGCACTAGGAGCGTGACCTGCGCGCGTTTGATGTCGCGTTCAATGGCTAAAACTTTGTCCAGTTGGGCCAGAACCTGTTGTTCGTCCACGCGGGGCTGTTTTACCAGCGCAGCCATCTTTTCCATTTCGTCCTGCAGCTTCCATTGCCAATCCGTGAACTTTAGCTGGGCCTGGCGGATTTCAGTCTTGAGAAAAGTTTTCTGCTCGTCGCTCATGCCAATGGCTTCCTGATGCTGCATCACCAGGTCGGGCGCGAAGAAGTTCTGGCCGATGGTGTCTTCATCGGCCTTTTGTCCGTGTGCCGGAACTGCGGCGAGAAAAAGTAGTGCGCCTATTACGGAAGCGAATAAAAATTTAGCTTTCATTTTATTTCTCCTTATCCGTTTTCGCGGGAACCGGCATGTACGAGTGGCCCAGTCTCGGCGTGGTCTGCAAAATCTCCAGGCCGGGAGTTTTCAGCAGGACATCGCTGGGCGCCCGCCATTCTGAAAGTTTTTGCGCGGCCGTCAGTTCGCTCTGCGGCAAAGTCCGCGGGTCTCTTCTGTACAAGGTGAAACTAATCACCAGCGCCGCCACCAGGACGGCCGCCATCGCTCCGACGCGCTGCCATTCCGGCCATGCGATCCCGCGCGAGGTTTCGCTTGCGGCGTCCGCCGCGGCCAAGACCCGCGCGCGAAAATCTACGGAAGGTTCCGCACCTTGGGCCACGAGCGGCAACAGCGCATCGAGGCGTTCGCTCTTGGCGCGCAGAGTCGCCAACTCTGCCGTGCAGTCCGCGCACTTCGACATATGTTCTCGCAGACCGTCCGCCGCCACGCCTGCTAGTGCCGCTTCCAGCAATTCATCCTTCCATTTCGCGCATTCGTTTTTCATTTCATCGCTTCCAATAAAAGTTTTCGCGCTGCGTGAAGCCTTGATCTCACGGTCCCCGCGGGAATTCCCAGGACCACGCCCACATCGGCGGCATCCATGTCTTCTACAATCGAAAGTTGCAGGACGCTGCGGAGTTTCTCCGGCAGGCCGTCAATCTCATTGCGCAGTCGCTCGACCAACACGCGCTCTTCGGCGTTCTGCAGACCGTCCACTTCGCCAGCCGGTCCATGCGCATGCCAGGCTGTGTCGCGAGTCAAACGGCGGCGCATCCCGCGCTGACGATTCAGGGCCAGACGAAAGGCGATGCGATTGACCCAGGCTTTGAACTTCTCCGACTCGCGCAGCGAGGAAAACTTCTGGTACGCGCGGAGGAAAGTTTCCTGGGCAACGTCCTCGGCATCCGCCCGGGTTCCGAGAACGCCGTACGCGATGTGAAAAACGCGGCGTTGATTTTCCGCCACGCGCGCGCCGAATCCGGCCTCGCACTCCTCGGCATCCGTTCGCGCGATCAAATTATCCATGCACGCCCGCGACCCCCGAAGCACCCGAATTGCTGTGAGTTCAAACACCGCTCGTCAGTTCCTACGCAGCCGAATGATACACGGCCTGCGTCCAAATTTGCGCAAAGGCAGAGCACCCGAGAGCAAGTACCAGCTCGCAAAGTAAATGTGTGGCTCCGGGGAACAGAGCGTGCGTCGGGGCGCACGCTCTGTCCGGTAAACCTGAGCCGAGTGCTCAGAACAGTTGCAACGCCACGAATGCAGGCACAACGGGCCGGAGTTGCGCGGCAAGCGCAACAGCCGCGAGACGTTGCTGCTGGTCCTGGTCTAACAAGTTGGCCAAATTCTCGAGGAAGACTTGCTGGATTTGCATTATCTGTTGCTGTTGCGCATGAATTTGTATCACCAACACGCCGATCTGCGGAGGATTGCCTCCGGAAGCGAGCAAGGCTTGGAGTTGCTGCTCTTCCTGGGCCATGGCCTGAAACAAAGGAGCGACGGCAGTCTGGCGCGCCTGCAACAATTGTCCGAAGAGCGGCTGCTGCGCGGGCTGGAGTTGCAGGAACTCCGCGACGATCTGAAGCGGCGACGACTCGTCAGGATCGCCCTGAGCCGTTGCCGCCTGCATCTGTTGCAGCGTCGTGCCGACGTTCAACTTCGAAAGACTGGGCGGCGAACCTGCCGCACTGGAGTTGGCCGTACAAGTTTGCGCGTGCAGCAGGTTCGCGCATCCCAGCAGCATGGCGAACAGTACAACGGCGAAGCGTGCTGTTTTCATAGTGGTGATCTCCTCGGAAGGCAGGCATTTTCCGCCTTCTCTTATCTAGACACCACGGCCTGGGTGGGCGTTCAGTGATTCGCAGGTCTAAATAGGGAGGAGGTGACTAAGTGCTGATGGCTGTGCGGGTTCGATAAGTCGAGGCCAACTATTTGCTACGTTAATCAAAAGCAACCGTTCGATGCTGGAAGTTTGCTGTCCTTGGTAGTAAAGTTCTTTTGCGTAGGACGCCGGACAAAGCCCCTCAATTGGTATAACAACGAACATGCAATTTGTGGCCAAGTTAATGGAAGCGGATTTGAGTGAGGTGCAAAGAGGCACTCGCTCTAACGCGTATTGGCCGGCAATTCGCCTTGGAGCTATACCCGAACTCATTCTTCGCTGCTGGGCTGTGCTGATGGCTTTGGCCAGCACGGTTGCCGTAGCGCTGGTCGCGGTGCTTTCTTTCGGATGCTACGGCGCGGCCAAGGTTCTTGGGAAGATTCGGCCGTTACGCGATGCGTATCAGTTTCTTTCCCGAACTTACGACCGGTTCCTCGAGCGGCTGGGGCAAAAAGTTCTGCGCGACCCACGAGACACGCCTGCGCTACGCCTGATGGTCTCGCTCAGCCTGACGGCCCTGCCGATTTTTGTGGTCCAACTCGTTTTAGGAAAACCTCGGCTGCCGCTTGCGATCGCTTTCTATCTTGCGCTCTACGGCTTGAAGTTCGAGCGGTTTGTGAGGATGTTCAGCGCCAAACATTTGGAGGCGCATCGGCGCCAAGGGTACTTCTCAGAGAAATACGATAAAGTTTTTGGGCGCTACGTGGAATTCTTCCTCGGATATTTGTACGGCAACGTTCCGGAACTGGATCGGACGGTTCACGTCGGGCTGCACCATCGAGAGAACGGCGGGCCGGACGATACAGTCACTTCCAGCCGCTACGATCGGACCAGTCCGCTGGATTTTCTTTGGTATCTTTCCGACAACATATGGACCGCGCTGGGGCTGGCTCCCTACGCTTACTTCAAAGCGAAAGGCGACGAAAAGAACCGCCGACGGATTTTGTGGGGAATGGCGCGGTACTACGTTTTCTTCGCAGCTGTATTTATTTACAACTGGAGAATCGGAATCGTGTACGTGCTGGTTCCGCTGCTATGCATGAACTTCATCATGGCGCTCACGGCGTGGGTGCAGCACGCCTTCTGCGACCCGGAACATCCGGAAGATTATTTTGCAAATACGGTGACGGTCCTGGATGAGCTGAATTTCATGAACGAAGGGTACCATTTGTGCCATCACCACCGGTCCAGCCTGCACTGGACGGAGATGCCCGCGCATCAGGAGCGGATTCGCGACAAGATGCGGGACGCCGGCTCGTTGGTCTTCCGGGACTTGGATGTGATGGGGCTTTTCCTTGAGTTGACTGTGCTGCGCAGGATGGATGTGCTGGCCGAGAAGCTTGTTCCGTGGCAGCCCATGAATCACGAAGAGAGGTTGGCGTTGCTGGCGAAGAGAACGAAGCCGGCGAGAGGCGTCGCGGCTTGAGGCGGTCCTTGCAAAAATAATTCTCATTCCGAAGGAGAAGTGTCATGGGAATGCGAAGCGCGGTACGGGTTGCAGTGGTTTGCGCTCTGCTGATATTGCCGGGGGCTTCGATTGCAGGCGGGCGCTACGACGGCGACTGGGTCACGCATCTGGCGTGCGAAGCGCACGGAGAGACGCCGGCATACAAATTCGTGTTTCCCAGCACAATTAAGGACGGCAACTTTCACGGACAGCACGGCGAAGAGGGCGGGCCGGGATACCTTGTGATCGACGGCAAGATTGCCGACGACGGCAGCGCCAAGCTGACGGCAAAAGGCAAAGTCACACAGAATCACGCGCACGGAGTTTTCGCCATGAAGGGCGACAACTACAGCTACAACATTAAGGCTCAGTTCGAGGATGCAAAAGGCACGGGCACGCGAGACGAAGGCGCCGGAATCCTGGGGCGCTCATGCAGCTTCGAATTTGTGAAGCAACCGGCCGCTGGTCCGGAGAGTACGCCGGACGGATCGAAACCTGCCGAGCCTCCCGCCAAACCAGATGAACCCAAGTAGCTTGCGCTGGGAATGATGGAACGCAAATTTCTCGGGGTCAGTCTTAGGCGATGGATTGAATATACCGTAGCCATTCTTTTGGGTAACGCGATCTACTATTTCTCGCTGGTTCCTCATCTTCCGCAGGCACTTCGACACCAAGGGTATCTTCTCGACTGGGGCAGCTTGACCGATTTCGCGGTGTGCCTTGCCGTGTACGGACTGCTGCGGTTGGGCGCAAAACTCTGATTGGCGCACGCCGTGCAATTCAATTTTCGGATTAGTTCGCGAAATTGTAGAAGAGCGGATTGCCGAATCGTCCGGTCACCTAAAAGCTTGCGGTGCAACAGATTACAGCAATGACGCATCGCAATTAGGGACAAGCTGCGGGGCACATGTCCGATAGTGGGAAATCAACGTCCGCGGGTGCTCACCAACGGCCAGCGCAGCCGTCTATTTATCCGAATCTCGCAGAAAGGCCAGATGCCGGGCAAAGCGGGGTTCGCGAATCCGAAAAAGCGGTCGGAAGCGAATCTAAACCGGCGGTAAACACCATGGGGATGAGCGT
>JBEKHP010000009.1:0-164674 GCA_050012235.1 Candidatus Acidiferrales bacterium
AGGAGTAGTTTTCTTCCGGCATCTTCTGCGCGGCACCGACCACCGCTCCGCTCACAAACCCGTAAAAACCTTTTTCGCTCGCGGTAATCGGGTTCGCCGGCGGAGTAGACTGCGCCGGCGCCTTCTCCTGCGCAAGCAGAGCAACGGGAACCAACATCAGTGCAAGAAACGCAAAACTAAGTCTTTTGTTCATGGGCACACCTTTCCTCTCGTGGAATCGTACCATCTAGCGGGCCGCCAAGGAGCCTCCGAACACCCGCAGCTCATTATACGCATCAAGTCTCAAATTGTTTCGGTATGTCGGCGATTCGTTCCGCACCGAAAATGAGCGACCGAGTCTTGCCTGACTCGCGGCGACCTGTCGGCTCGCCCCGCTCGCTTCATTAGGCTAACTCCTGATAAGTCGGGTTACCGGAAATTGAGCCACTAGCTATAGTTCGGCTAACGAAACGCTGGAGAACCCCGCCTAATGGGCGTGGATCCAGCGAATCACTTCGCGCACGAGATCCGCGAGATAGGGCCAGATTACGGCGATGATGGCGAGGAGCGAGGCGGCCAGTTTCTTCGAAGGCTTTGCGATTCCGCCGATGGATGCGCCGGGTTGATGGATGGCGCAGAAGCCAGCCTTGGTCGCACGGCGGTCGCATCGCTGGCCGCGAGGGCCGAGATAGAGGCAGGGGCCCTGATCGGCATTGCTCGAAGGAATGCCGGTGACGGAGGGGGTCGGAATTCCGAAATCATCGGCATAATCGCCCTTTTCCTCGATCGACCCGATGCCGAATTCGCTGCCTGAGTTGGCGCTGTCGGGAGAAGCATTAACGGTTAAGACTCGCTCCATTGCGTCCCGCATTTTCCCTCGGATAAAGTGAAAGTGGAATCGAGTTCCTACGCCTGCTAAGGGCTCAGGATACACCGTATTCGTATGCCCGAAACTTATACTGCGCCGTCGACCGCCCATCCGGCTCGGATGAAGCTTGAGCCTTACACGGCCGAAATCCGCCTGTCCAGCCTTACCGTGGGCGTTGACAACATACATTATGACGTTTATCTGAGCCCGCGGTTCGTCGAATTTATCCGGAAATATCTGCTCGACCTGGTGCGCCAGACGGTGAATATCAGCCTGGTGTACGGCGCCGATAAGAAGCAGTCCGGCACTCCCGAGCACGCCGCATTTCGAAAGATACTGATAGATATTCTGCAGGCGTCCCTCACTCGCGCAAAATTTCAGCAATCCATCGAAACCGATCTGCTGCACCAGCTTGCGCTGCTGAAGCACATCACCGCGGAGCTGGGCAACCAGTTTTCCAGCTTGCTCATAGAGTGCAAGGAATGGATTCGGAGCCGCGGCGAGCTTTTCGAGCACAGCGAGCAGGCTCACGTGATGCGTTCGAAAATCGCCGAAATCCAGGCGGACAAGAAAAACATCTACAGGGTGGTCGGCGAAACGCTGTGCAGGGTGTGGCACGATGTGGAAGAAGGCACGCTTTCGAAATCGCGCCGGGCGCTTTTCGGCGAAGATTTCCACGAAGCCTACGACCTGCTGCAAAATCGCTTTCTGTTTGTTGACGGCGGGAACGACGATCATCTTTTCCTGGAGCACTACGTGCTGATGGGGAATTTCGTAAACGACCCCGATCGATTTGAGATCTTCGACGGGTTGCTGCTCGATTTCGTGCGGGACCTGATTCTGACTGGAGACAGCTCGGAAGATTTCAGCAAGGCGCGAAAAACTCACGAGCGCTTGCTGGAGCAGGCGCGGTTGCTGCGATCGGAGATGGCGCACGTCGAGGAAGAACAGGAGGAACTGAGTAGCCGCTCAGGGGAGGGCGGTGAAGGTTTTCCGTGGCTCTTCAAGCGCAAAGGAGCATCGCCGGAATCGCACGGCGAACGGGCAAACTTGCACGAGAAGTCGTTTTCGCTGGAAACAAAACTCGTCGAGTTGGGCGTTCAGATTGACGCGGCCAAGCAGCGCATGAACTTCCTGACCGACGAATATAGAAGCCGGCTAGGTGACTATTTAAACCAGCCCGAGAATGCACGCAGACTCTTCGATGCGCAGGCGCCGGGCGGGAAGGGCGAGGCATCGCCGGCGACGCGCGCACAGCTGCTGCAGGAGTGGGTGCACCGTTTGGAGGAGCGCGATCTGCTTTTCCACGTGCTGGCGAGCTACGAGCTGAGAAAAATCTATTCGGATTATTGTCCGCCGGTCCACTTGCAGGCGCTGAAGAAAGCGCTGGTGAATCGAGACGAAGCGAAGCGCGTGGAGGCGATTCTGGAGCAATTTCCGGCGCGCAAGATTTCGATGAAGCGCCTGGACGACGCCTCGCGCTCGATACGCCGCAGCACGCCGGACGAACAGTCATCCACGGGGCTGCAATTTGCGAAGGATTTGATGCGTTTTCGCCGCGACCGGCGAAATTATCAGCATGTCGCTGCGTGGATGGAGCGTATCAACCTGGTGCGTTCCGAGCGTGCTCGCGAACTTTCTCGCGCGAACAAGAGCCTGTACGAGTTTTTGCATCCGGATGAAGGCCGGCCCGCTGAGGATCCGGTCATAAACCATACGGTGATAAAAGCTGACGTGCGGGGGTCCACCGGCATCACCAAGGATTTGCTGGCGCGCGGCATGAACCCGGCTTCGCACATCAGCATGAACCTGCACGAACCGGTGAAGCGCATGCTGGAACGCTACGGCGCCGCGACTGTATTTATCGAAGGGGACGCGATCATCCTGGCGATATACGAAACGGAGTCTACGCGGGCCACTACGCGGGGTGTGGCGCGGGCTTGTGTTTTGGCGCGCGAAATCCTGGCGGTAACGCAGAGTTATAATCAGCGAGCCAGCGGTTCCGGCCTTCCGGCGCTGGAACTCGGCGTGGGCGTCGCGTTTCAGGATTCCGCGCCGTCGCTTTGGACCGACGGCGATTCGAAGATTATGATTTCTCGCGCGTTGAATCTTTCGGACCGTCTCTCCAGCTCGTCGAAAATAGCGACGCGCCTATTTCAGAAAAATCCGGCGCCATTCAACGTGTACCTGCTGCAGACGTTGATGGAGGATGCGGAAGCCGACGAAGGCGAAGAGCTGCTGGTGCGGTACAACCGGAACGGAATTGAAATCAACGAAGAGGGATTCAACAAGCTGAATGCGGAGATAGCACTCGCGCCCATGGGCGGCAATTTTCCCATGCCCTGGGGCAAGGAACGCGTTCAACTATTTTTCGGCGAAGTTCCGCTGGGAGATTCGCTGGAACCTATCGTGATTCGGAAAGGTTTCGTTCGCCAACTGCTGCCTGGCGCGAAAATCGGCGCGCAGGGGAATCGCCCGTACTACGAAGTGTGCACGGATTCGAAACTGCTCGACCTCGCTCGCAAGAAGTTTGCCGCCGGCTCGCCGAAAAGTTGAACGCTGTTCGCCATACCCCTATAATTCCCCGGACGGAGGCGCAGGGGGCCCGGTGGTCCTCGCAGCCTTCAAAGCTGCCGTTCGAGCCCTTCGCGGGCTTCGAAGGTGGGTTCGACTCCCACTCGCTTCCGCCAAATATATTTGGAGCCAGCCGCAACATCCGCCTCTGCCGTCCTGTCCTTTCGTACAGTCTCCGATTGACTACTTAAGTTGCTGATACGCATCAGCTCTCTTGAACCTGCGCTCATACTGGGAAAAGGAACGTACTTTCTGAGAACTGGAGAGGTCGTTATGCGCGGAAATTGCTCTCGAATTGTCTTCCTATTGATCGTGATCGTGTGGGCGTTCGTTGGGAGCGCCGCGGGCCAAGGCGCATCTCCGAGCCAGCCCGCGACGTCTGCAAGCTTGGTCGCGGCGGCGCCGGCTTCGGGGAAGCCAGCCCAGATTCCATCGAAGGCCACGAGCGCGCAGAGCAACTTCGAAGACATATCGGCGGAACCGGACCCGCCGATGTCGCTCGGCGAAGTCGCGAGGCTGGCGCGCGCAAAAAAGAATAGCGCAGCGAAAGCGGTGAAAATATTTGACGATGAAAATATGCCGAGAGCGCCCATCAGCGCGGGTGAAAAAGCGCCGGAGTTTGCGGGCGGAGGCTCGTCTAGCGGGGGCAAGGTTACGATCCTGGACTTCTGGGCCACATGGTGCGGTCCTTGTCGCCATGCATTGCCCGGGCTGAAGCAGCTACAAGCAGTTTACGGCGGCGACCAGGTGGAGGTTGTGAGTATCAGCGAGGATGAGGACGAAGGCGAGTGGCGAAGTTTCGTCTCACAAAACCAGATGAATTGGACGCAGCGACTGGACTCGAATCATCAGATTATGCGCCAGTATGGAGCGAATTCTCTGCCGACTTACGTTTTGATTGGAAGGGACGGCACGGTCCTTCAGCAATATGTGGGAGACGATCCCGATCAGCCCATCATCGAACGTATGGGCCAGGACCTGAAGAAAAGTCTGGACGGAAAATCATAAAACTGGCAGCTCCGTTCGAGCGACGAATGCTACGTGCGCTTCGCGCCAGAACGAGGGAGCAATCGGACCAAGCTGTCGAACGCAACTGCAGCCAGTAGCATTACGATGGGATCGATGGGCAAGCGGTAGCGCGGTAAAACGAGGGTCAAGTAGTAAGCCCAGGGAAAGACGACTGGGAAGACGGCTGCGGGGAACGCATACACGTTGCGACCGCGAAATAGGATTGCGATACCGAGCAGGGCGGCCAGCGCGGCAATCACATTGAAAAGCAGGACGAAACGAAACCACAGCGATGGAATATTTATAAAGTCCGCGACGGGCGTTGGAGTGCCTCCGGACCAGAGCGAAATAATTCGCCTGCCGATCAGATGCGCTTCCCGTGCGGGATGAGTCTCCATATATTGAACCGCCTGCGACTGCTTTTCGTGCATGTAGGCGATTTCGCCCATCTCCACGTACTTTGCACGCTCGTCGGCGTCGTAGATCGGGTGTAGTTCTGCGCGAAAGATGTCGTGCGTGTTGTCATTGTTTCCGAGCCATAATTGCAGGCCCAACACTGACCGCAGCGGGACGAAGGTGTGGAAGATTTCGTAGTTGCGGACCGTCCACGGAACGCAGCACAAGACAACGATTGCGATTGAAAGCGCAGCGCGGCGGATCCAAGGGCGCTGCTCCTTGTGAGCGCGGTACGCCAGCCAGCCGAGCAGAACCGGCAGAAGTGCAATCAGCGTGGCGTTGGTCATCAGGGTTAGGCCCCATAGCAGACCGTAGCCGCACCAGTCGCGCACGCGGGTGGATCCGGCGAGCGCGAGGGTGGCCCAAAATATCGTGGCTACCAAGAGTGCTGAGAGCGAAGCGTCCCACATGCTTTGAACCGGCATAAGGATTGCGTTGGGAAAAATCGCCCAGAGCCACGCTGCTCCAGCAGCTACGGGCAAACCGCCGATGCGTTTACCGGCGAAGAAAATCGGTATGCAGGTGAGTGTGACGAAACAGATGTTTAGGGAAGCGGCGGCGATGAAGGAATGAAATGTATAAACGCCGAAAATGCGGAAGACTCCAGCGAGAAGTAGCGGGTAAACCGGCGGCATCCAGGCGGTGGGGCCAGTGTCCACGCGAAATGGAGAGCTGAAGCCGGTGCCAACGGCGAGGGAATGAGCAATGTTGCCGGATTCGAATAGGAACGGGAGGACGCTGACGGCTTGCCGGGGATGATCGTGCGCGTAATTCCGGAGATATCCCACTCTGAGGAACAGCGCAACTGCCAGGATGAGCCAAAGCGAGGTTGTTGCTGCACGCAGGCGATTCTTCATGTTTTCATTTGCCGGTGCTCAATGCACGTTAATTGCAGGTTGGACGCGGCCCGGGAAATTCTAGGTGCATCGCGAGCGGGTCACAATCACTTTCTCTTCGAGTGAAATCGGTGATGCTGCTTTATACTACCGGCTTGGCGGCGGTTGCGGCGGGGTCACTTCCATGCGCAAGAAAAAGACCGGAATAAGGATTGAGAAGGAAGCGCGCCGCCGTGCTCGAGCAGGAATTGGAATGCCTCCCGTGGAGCGTTTGATCCCGGACAAGCGGCGCAAACCTCCGAAGCACAAGAAATCTTTGCAGGATTCAAGCAGAGCTTGAGCGTTATTTTCTTTGAGTTGCCCGGAGGTTAGGTTCCGACGGAACCTAGTTTTTCGAGCCTCAGCCAGGCTTGGTTTCGGGAATCACTTCGCCGGGCTTGAAAAGTGGTACGGCAGGTTTGCCCGCAGCATGAGCAGCTAGCAACGCCATTTGTTCCAGGTCCGCCTTGGAAAATCCAACGCTGGTATTTTGAATTTTTCCGTCCGGACTGATCCAGAACATGGTGGGCACGTTGGTCAGGCCGTACTGGTCGGACACGGCATAGCCGTGTTCTTCAATCAAGGTGGGGAATTGGACGCCGTATTCTTCGCAGAACTCGCGAGTGTGCCGCGCATCGTCCTGCGAAATTCCCAGCAAAGTGAACTTAGCGCCGCTATAGCTCCGATGCAAGCGTTCGAGAAACGGCATGGTGAACTGGCACGTCGGGCAGTTGACCTTGAAGAAGGCAGCCAGAACGGGACCGTGCTTCAACGTTTCGGCGAGAGACAGCTTCTTACCGTTCAGATCCGGCAGTGAAATCGGCGGGGCAGTTTGTCCGCGCGGTAACGCGCGCGTCGTTTTCATCGGTGAGCCTCCCAGAAAGTTCCGTATGGAGTTCTTAATGCTCATGTGTTCGAGTGATTCACCCGGTGATTCAAGACCTTAGTGAATATTCCGGGTCTTCTTACCCACGTAGTCCATCAGAAGGTACTGCCCGAGCGTATAGGGCGTGGTGAAGTAGGCCTTGCCGCGGCAGAGCTCCGTAATTTTCTGCACGAAGTGGACCAGGCTGTAATCGCTGGCAAGCATGAAGGTGTTAATGAGAATGCCGGCGCGCTTGCACTTGGCCACTTCTTCGAGCGTTTGTGTAACTACAAGCGGATCGAGCCCGAAGGCATTCTTGTAAATGCGGCCGTCTTCGAGAGTCAGCGCGGAAGGCTTGCCGTCGGTAATCATGATGATCTGGCGCATGTCTTTTTTCTGGCGCGAGAGGATTCTTTGCGCCAGGCGCAGGCCTTCGCGCGTGTTGGTGTGATACGGGCCGACCTGCACGCGAGCCAGTTTGCCGAGAGGAATTTCTTCCGCGCTATCGTGAAACAGGACGCAATGCAGCGAGTCGCCGGGATATTGCGTGCGGATCAAATGCGAAAGCGCGAGCGCCACGCGCTTCGCCGGAGTGAATCGGTCCTCGCCGTACAGAATCATGCTGTGGCTGCAATCGAGCAAAAGAACCGTGGCGCAAGAGCTTTGATATTCGCACTGGTGCACCATGAGGTCGGGATAATCAAGCTCGATGGGGATGCTCGCGCCGTTGCGCTGGACGGCGTTGAAAAGCGTTGCGCTAATATCCATGTTCATCGTGTCGCCGAATTCGTAGGGCTTGGATGAGCCGCCGGATTCCACGCCGGTGGCGAGGTCGCGCGTGTCGTGGCGGCCAAAGCTGCTCTTGCCCAGCGAGGCGAGCAAATCTTTCAGAGTTTTGAAGCCGAGAAAATCGAGCGCTTTATCGGTGATCTCGAATCGAGCTTCGGTGTGAGGCTGCTGCTCTCCCACTTGTCCGCCAGGCGTTTCCGTGGGAGGCGGAGTGACCTGCGCGGTCTGGTTCGGTTGTGAGATGTAGCCTTCCGCTTCCATGCGCTGGATGATCTGCTCGATCAGGTCGCGCAACTCCTGGTTCTGCGACAAGTCGGGATTCTGGAGCATTTGTTCCATCAGCTCGGGAGGAACAAGCTCGCCTTCCTGCAGAGCGCGCAAAATCGCTTCGCGCAAATCGTCCATGATTTGCTCGCGCGAGCGTTCGCTGTCCATCTCGTAGATTCCATACTGGGATTCGAAGCCGCTTTGGAGCAGGTAGTCAGAAAGACGGCTCATCAATTCCTGCAGGTCGATGTCGTCTGCCGCGCCGGGTGCATATTTTGAATAGCGAATGTATTTCATGGCTGTTTTCTGAGCTAGACCTAATTGAACTGGCGTCGCGGCATCCGGCCGGACGGCTCGCGAGGGTCGCGCGGCTCGGGAGTTTTGCGAGCATCGGCGAAATAGCCGCGCTCTTCGCTGCGATTGATGCGTTTGTGCGCCCAGAGACCTTCGAGAATGAACTCCGCCGCACTCGTGACGACGGCGGGGTCGTCTTTTGCGCCTACGTCCAGAGCGGGCAGGTTGTCAAAGAGTCCCTGGATCTTTTTCAATTGCGCCATCAGTTCTGAACTGGATGCGTTGGTAGGCACCTTTAGTTCGCCGCCGAGTTCGAACCACTGAACGACGGGTTGGAAATTTGCTCCGGTGAAATACTTGGTGAAAGTCTTGCCGACCGCCGCGCGAATTAGCTCGCGTGCGATGTTTTCGGCGCCACGCAGCTCGCCTTCGTACTCTAATTCGAATTTGCCGGTCATGGAGGGAATTGCGGCATAGACGTCGGAAACGCGTGCTACGGCGGTTGCATCGTGGCTCCGAATAGCGCGCTGTTCCGCGCTGCTCAGCACGTTTTCGAGCGTGCTGATCGGGAGCCGCTGGCTCACGCCCGAGCGGCGATCGACGCGCTTATCCTCGCGCGCTTGGAATGCAATTTCTTCCACCACCTCTCGAATGTAATCCGGCAATTCAGCGGTTCGCTTTGAACCGCGGTTGGTCCAGGACTCTTGCGAGGTGATGGACATGCCCTCCGCAATCGTGGCGGGATAATGCGTGCGAATTTCCGAGCCGATGCGGTCTTTCAAGGGCGTGATAATTTTTCCGCGGGCGGTGTAGTCCTCGGGATTCGCGGTGAAGACGAGAAGAACATCCAGAGCCATGCGGACGGGGTATCCCTTAATCTGCACGTCGCCTTCCTGCATGATGTTGAAAAGGCCTACCTGAATTTTTCCCGCCAGGTCCGGCAGTTCGTTGATGGCGAATATTCCGCGGTTGGCGCGAGGGAGCAGGCCGTAGTGGATGGTCAACTCGTCGGACAGATTGCGGCCGCCGCGCGCCGCTTTGATGGGATCAACGTCGCCAATCATGTCGGCAATGGTCACATCCGGGGTGGCTAGTTTTTCCACGTAGCGATGCTCGCGACCGAGCCAGCCTACCGGCGTCGCGTCTCCTTCAGCGGCAATGCGTTCGCGGCAAGCGCGGCAGAGCGGGGCGTAGGGATTGTCGTGAATCTCGCAACCTTCTACGACGGGCACCTGCGCGTCCATGAAGCCGGAGAGACCGCGCAAGATTCGCGACTTGGCCTGCCCGCGCAAGCCGAGCAAAATAAAATGATGGCGCGAGAGGAGGGCGTTGATTATTTGCGGGATCACGGTGTCGTCGTAGCCGTGCAGGCCGGCGAAAAGCGGCTCGCCCTTTTCCATCTTCTGCAGCAGATTTTCGCGCAGTTCTTGTCTCACCGACCGGTGCGCGATTTTCTCTTCCGACCAATTGCTTCGGCGAAGTTCGCCCAGAGTCCTTGGCAGCGAATTCATGAGGGCCCCATTTCTTGCAAGAAGATGCGGCGCTTGAAATCAGCGCTTAAGACTCATTATAGAGGAACGCGAGGCGCGAGCATAATTTCGTTTGCGGGGGCTAATTCAGGCCGTGGCCATTGCCGGCGGCTTTTTTACGCAAGCGCTGCCTTTGGGCCAGTTGCGGCAGAAGCTCGTTGATTCGGAGCAGCAGGAAAGCCTGGCGGGCGCTCTCCTCGGGAATTTCGAGCAGGTTCTGTTTGGCCTCCAGCTCGAGCGGCAGACGCGCCGCCATTTGGAATGCCAGTGAAAGGTCGGGGTCGCGGCTGGATTCGACCCAGGGCTGGCCGAAAACGAGGTTGTGGCAGAGCTGAAACCGTTCGATCAATTGCGTTTCCTGCTCGGAATCCTGAGGGAGAATGTCTTCAGGCAGGTAATCTGCGATGGCTTCCTGATATTCTTTTTCATTCAGGACATCGATCAGGCGAAATAATGCGCGGCCTTCGCATAAAATATCCACGCGCCCGTCCGGGTATTCTTTCAGCTTCTCCACAATTTCCGCGGTGCAACCGATTTTTGCGAGTTCCGTTCCGGTGGCGAGAATAATTCCGAACTCGATTTTTTCATTGATGCAGCGGGCGAGCATGATTCTGTAGCGCGGCTCGAAAATATGGAGCGGGAGCGGCATGCCGGGGAAGAGAACCAGTTCGAGGGGGAATAACGGTATGCGCGTGGGTCTCATGGTATGCGGCCCGTGGCCGAAAGCGCTCATCTCAATAATGACAGCGCGGCTTGCATTTCGTCTCTAGCGTGCATGTCGCCTGCGTTTTGGGCGACTACGACTCCATCCGAGAGAAGCTTGCGCGCTTCGTCGAGCCTGCCGATTCGGGCCAAGAACTGGGCGAACTGATAATATCCCGCGACGTAATTCGGATTCGTTTCGAGGAGTTTCTTGAAATTCTCGTTGGCGGCTTCGTCCTCGCCGATCTTGGCGTATTCGAGCGCCAGGCCGTAACGCGCGAACGCGTCCGTCGGTTTGTCCACAACAAATTGTTCCAGAATTTCTCGCCGCGACTTCTGTGTTTGGGTCATAGGTTGGAAGCGGGTATTATAGCGAGGTTGGAGACGCTCGCCAAGCGCCGAGCGCAGGCAAAATCGGAGAGCATTTCGCGGATGCCCAAGCTGACAAAGCCGAATGAGGCGAAGGAAGAAAGGCCGGAATCAAATCTTCCCGGCAAGCCGGTGAGCGCTTCCATGTCCGAAATGGTGGAAGCAGTGCTTCCGAACGACGCGAACGCGTTGGGTAACATGCTGGGCGGGCGTGTGATGCACTTCATTGACATAGCCGGGGCGCTAGCGGCGCATCGACATTCGAATAGCCACGTGGTGACCGCTTCGGTGGACTACCTCGATTTCAGATTTCCAATCAGCGTGGGCGAGATTATCGTGCTGAAATCCAGCGTGAACAGAGTTTTCCGCACGTCCATGGAAGTGGGAGTAAAGGTGTTTTCGGAAAATATTCTGACCGGAGAGCGCAAACATACCAGCAGCGCTTACGTCACGTTCGTGGCTATCGACTTAAACCGGCAGCCGCACGAGGTGCCGCCGCTGATTTTGGAAACCGAAGATGATCGGCGGCGGTTTCGAGAGGCCGGCGAGCGGCGGCGCGTGCGCTTGAATATGCGGCACAAACGCCCGCTATCCGACGCTTAGTCTGTTCGCAAGTCTCTGTCACCTGTAAACGCGAGCCTTCAGTTTTTGGTCTGCAAGTAATTCTGCACCGCGTCGGCGGTGAGAAAGCCGTTTTCCACACACTTTCCGACGGACGGTCCTTCCAGGTAATTCCCAGCGAAAAATATTCCGGGCAGCTTGCGCTCCGCGTCGCGAATTGCTTCCACCACGTGGCCGTGTCCCAGGTTGTATTGGGGCAAAGCCCGGGGATATTTCCACACGGCTGAAATCACCGGAGAGCCGATGATTTTCAAGATGTGCTCGTTTTCACTTTGAATGATCTTGGCGATTTCTTCTTCGGGTTCGGCCGCGATTTCCGGATTTGTCGCGCCTCCGGTAAAGCTGGTGACGGTTACAGCGCCTCGCGGAGCGCGTCCGGGAAAGAGCGAGGAATTCCAAACTGTGCCGAGGGTGTGCAGTTTTTCGGTGCGCGGTACGAGGAATCCGAATCCATTCATTGGCTCGCCGACCTGCTGCTGATAGTACCCGGCGGCCACCACAGCCACCGGCGCGTACGCTATGCCAGAGAGCGTATGGCCCAATTGCGCGGAGATCGATTCGATCAAGTGCGCGGATACGTAAGCGGGCGTTGCGACTACGATGGCGGCGCCTTGCATGGTTTCCGAGCCTGCAGCGCGCTCAATTCGAACTTCGTGGGTTGGATTTCCCGGCGTTCCGATCCGATTTAGGGAGACCGCGCGCGTCTGTGTGTGCAAGCGGTCGCCGAGCTTCGCAGCCATCGCGCCCGGCAGCGTCGCCACACCTTGCTGAAACGAGCAGAGTGACTCCGGTTCGCTGGGACCTTTGCGCGTACGAGCCTTTTTTGCTCCGCGCAGAACGCTGCCGTATTCGCGTTCCCACTCGTCGAGGGAAGGAAATGCGGCTTTCAGGCTAAGCATCTCCGGATCGCCTGCATAGACGCCGGAAACGAACGGCCCCACGAGATACTCCAGGATTTCGTTTCCGAATTTTCTTCGGGCGAAGGAGGCCACGGATTCTTCGGCAGCCGGCGGACGAGTTTTACGAAACGGCTCAGACAGGATTTTCCAGCGCGAGCCTGCACCGAGCAGGGAACTGGTAAGCATGGCCTGGGGCGAAGTGGGGATTTTCTGCAGCCGGCCGTGGAGCAGAATGTAGCGTGCCGCGCTCGGGTCTGCTTTCTGGAGCTCACTCTCGATTCCCAGCTCGCGGATTAGGTCGCGAAGAATTTCCGTGACTTGGAAACTTTGGGGTCCGGACTCAAAGAGAAAGCCGTCCTTGCGAATCGTGCCCAAAAGGCCGCCTGCGCGGTCGGAGGCCTCGAGAACGGTTACTTCGGCGCCGAGCTGGTTCAATCGATGCGCGCAGGCCAAGCCTGAAAGACCTGCGCCGATTACGATGACGTGTTTGGGACCGGGCATGATTCCTGTGCGCTAAAGCGTTTTCGAAAAGAGCGGCCGCTGGTCCATTTGCTGCTCGTGCAGGTAACGATCGAAGGTCATGGCAACATTGCGGATGAAAATTCGACCAAGCGGCGTGACACGGATTTCGCCTGCGGATAGCGCGACGAGGCCTTCATCACGCGCGCTTTCCAGTCGGAGCAGCTCTGCGGCGAAGTATTCATCGAAAACAATGCTAAACTCGGATTCGATTTCATGTTTGGGAATCACCGTGTGGCATAGCAGGCGTCCGATCACGGCGCGGCGCAATACGTCATCAGCGGAAAGGCGGTAGCCGCGCATGGTGGCGATTCCTCGCGTTGCGACTGTGGATTCGTAATCTTTGACCTCGCGGCGATTCTGCGCGTACGCTTCGCCAATCGAGCTAATCGCGCTTACGCCCATGCCGTACAAATCGGCACCGGCTTTGGTGGTGTAGCCCTGGAAATTTCTGTGCAGAGTGCGGTTTTGCTGGGCGATAGCCAGCTCGTCCCCGGGAAGCGCGAAATGATCCATGCCGATGTACAGATATCCTGCTTCCAGAAATTTCTGAAGGCCGGCGCGGAAAATGCGGAATTTTTCCATTCCTTCCGGGAGATGCGCCTCAAACGAACCTTGCTGTTTTTTCAACCAAGGCACGTGGGCGTAGCTGAACATGGCCACACGGTCGGGAACAAGCGTCAAGGCCTGATCGATGGTGGCCCGAAAACTATCGGCGGTTTGATACGGAAGTCCGTAGATTAAATCGATGTTGATGCTCTGATATCCGATTTCTCGCGCGGCTACGATCAAATCGCGCGTCATTTCGTATGGCTGAACGCGATGAATCGTTTCCTGAACTTTTGGCTGGAAATCCTGAATGCCCATGCTGAGCCGGTTAAAGCCGAGCCGCCGCAAAGATTCCAGTTGCGCGCGGCTGGTGACGCGCGGATCCACTTCGATTCCAATTTCAGCGTCCGGCGCAAAAGAAAAGCGGTCATGCGCGTACTGAAAAAGGTCTTCCATTTGGGCCACGGACAAATAGGTTGGCGTACCGCCGCCCCAGTGGAATTGAATCACCGGACGTTTTCGCGACACGCGTTTGCTCACGTGATCGATCTCGCGTTTCAACGCATCGAGGTAGGGGATTGCGACATTCTTATCTTTTTGTATCGACACGGTGCAGGCGCAAAACAAGCAGAGGTTTTCGCAAAATGGAATGTGCATGTAGAGCGAAAGCGGAGTCGCCAATTCTTCCGCGCGTGCATAGTACTTCTCGAGATCGTCAGGGCCGAAGTCGTCTTTCCATACGGGCGCGGTTGGATAGCTGGTATAGCGCGGGCCCGGGCGATTATATTTTTCGAGGAAGGCGTCGGAAATCTGCGCGATCTGGCCGGCGCGAAGTGATGTGTCAGCGGGTTGGGTTGCGTGGTTGGCCATTTTAATCCGCGATCCTGGTGTGTTCCGCTTTGGGGACCGGTGCGGTCTGCCCCGCTTCCACAAATGCTTTGGCGTTGGCCACGGGTGTGGCGGGCAAAATTCCGTGGCCCAGATTCAGGATGTGACCCAGGCCGCCCGTTTTCTGGACCGCGGCTCGCGCAGCGTCTCGAATATCTGTTTCAGCGCCAAGTAAAATTGAGGGGTCCACGTTTCCTTGCAATGCGACTTTGCGCCCGAACTTTTGCCGAGCATCCGCGAGGTCCGTACGCCAGTCCACGCTGATCACGTCTGCTCCGGATTTCACCACGCTTTCGAGCAAGTGCGCGGAGCCTTTGGCGAATAAAATCTTTGGCAGGTCGTCGCCGTCACCGTTTTTCGCGAGCGATTCCAACACCATCCGGGTGGCCGGCAACTCAAAGTTTTCGTATTCCTGCTCCGTAAGCTCGCCGGCCCAGGTGTCGAAGAGTTGAACCACGGCTGCTCCCGCTGCAATTTGCATCTGCAAATAAGCTGCTGTTGCTAGCGCGATACGTTCGAGCAACTCTCGCACAATACCAGGCTCGGTGCGCAGCATTTCTTTCGCACGCGAAATGTCACCGCGCGTACGGCCTTCGATCATATAGCACGCAAGGGTCCAGGGCGCTGCGGCAAATCCGATGACCGGGACGTCCGGCCCAGCCTCGCGGCAAATGGCGCGAATCGCGTCGCCAACGAACTTTGTTTCAGTTTCAGGATCGAATTTGCGCAGACGCCGGACCGCTTCCCCATTGCGCACGGGGTTCGAGAGGATTGGTCCCGAGTCCGGGACGTCCAAGGGCATTCCCATTGCTTCGGCCACGATTAATATGTCGGAAAAAACGATAATGGCGTCTGTGTTTAACACTCGAAACGGCTGCAGGGACACTTCCGCCGCCAACTCTGGTGTCTTGCAAATCTCCAGAAACGAATGTTGTGCTCTTACGGCCTGATATTCCGGCAGATAGCGCCCTGCCTGCCGCATGATCCAAACGGGAACGCGGTCGACGGGCTCGAAGCGGCAAGCTCGTAGAAAGAGTTCTTTTCGAGTAACGCTAGCGCGTAGCACCTGAGGCATGGTTTCTATGCTCATAGTACCAGATGGACTAAAGGCCCGCATCTTTGCCATAGCGGGGCATATAGCGGTAGAAGGACCGCGCCAGCGCCATTCGGCGGTATAATGTTTGGGCAACGGGGAGCTTTCACCCTCAATGGCACAACAACTGGGCTATCTGAGCCTGGCACTCTACCTGGCGAGCTTTCTTTGCTACGCCCGGATTTTGTATGCGCCCAACATTTGGGTGGGGCGGCTGGCTACTTTGCTACTCGCCTGCGGAATCGTGGCGCAGTACTTCTCTCTTTACGAGCGCTCGCGGGTGATTCAATCCGTGCCGTATGACGACCTGTACGGATCGATGTCCCTCTTCGCCTGGCTTCTGGGTATCACATACATCGGACTCGAAATATTCCATCGGCAGCGATCTGTCGGCGCGTTTGTGACGCTTCTGTTGGTCGCATGGGTGACCGGTCTTGGCTTTATCGCAGCAGGCGCGCCAACAGTTCGCCCACCGGCCCGCGGGCCGTTATTTGCTTTTCACGTAACGTTGAATACCTGGGCATACGCGGCGTTCGCGCTCTCCTTCGTGCTGAGCTTGATATATCTGGTGCAGGACCGGGTTCTGCGTTCGCGTCGTTTGAGCGCGGCGTTTTGGCGTTTTCCGCCACTCGATGTGCTCGACCGCATGGCGCGCAGCAGCGTGTATGTGGGCCTGGTGGCGCTGGCGTGCGGTGTGACTATGGGATTCGTCTGGGAACACCGTCTCAGAGGGACTTATTCGTTCGGCGATCCGAAAGTAATTGTGACATTAGCGATCGTAGTCGTCTACGCGGCCTATTTGCTGCTTTCGCGCAATGCAACCTGGCGCGGCGCGCGCGCGGCTCTGTTATGTGCCATGAATTTTGTGATCGTGATGTTCAGCTATACGTTCGTGAATTTGTATCTCACAAAGTTTCACCGGTTCTTTTGATGCCTTCGTTATCTAAAGAAAATCCGGGACAGTCCGGCGCGATTCGCATTCAGGTTGCGCTGATAGGCTGCAACCATCGGACCGCGCCGGTGGAGTTGCGCGAACGCATCTCCTTTACTCCGCAACAAGCGCTGCAAGCCGCCGACGAATTACGCGAGCTTGGAATTCTCGAAGAAGCGGTAGTGCTCTCTACCTGCAATCGAAGCGAACTCTACGGTGTACCGGGCGACGCGCATCCTACGCCGGCCCAGGCGATGGAAGAATACTTCGGGTCGTTTCATCGTATTCCGAGCAAGGAACTTGAGGGGCGCGTCTATCGCTGGGCTGGACCGGACGCGGTGCGGCATCTTTTTCGGGTAGCTGCGGGAATTGACTCGATGATGCTGGGCGAAGCGGAAATTTTAGGCCAGCTCCGCACCGCTTATACTCAGGCGCTCGACCACGGCGCTACGGGCCCGGTATTGAACCGCGTTTTCCAAGGCGCGTTGGAAGTAGGGAAACGCGTGCGCAGTGAGACCGAAGTGGGCACGCGGCCCATGTCGGTCGCGCTCGCAGGTGTGAAGCTGGCTGAGCGAGTTTTCGGAAACCTCAAAGGCCACTCCGCGCTGATCTTGGGAGCGGGGAACGTGGCCGAGCAGGTGATTGAGTGCTTGCGCAACCGCGGCATCGGCAGCTTGCGCGTGGTCAATCGATCGTTCGATCGTGCGGCTGAGCTGGCAAAGAAAGTCGGCGGGGAAGCTGTGGCGTGGGAATCGCTCGAGTCCGTGTTGGGACTGCCGGACATTCTCGTCACTTCCGTGAGCTCCAGCGGGCCGGTTCTCACTCGCGAACTTCTGGAGCGTGCCATTGCAGCCCGCTCTGGGCGTCCCGTGTTTGTAGTGGATCTCGCCGTTCCGAGAAACGTGGCTCCCGAAGCGGCGGGACTTTACAATCTTTACCTTTATAACATCGATGACCTGGGCGAAATCGTGGAGCAAAACAAGAAGGCGCGCGAATTGGAAATCCCGCGCGCGGAAGCCATTATTTCCGAGCACATCGCAAAATTCGAAGCCTGGCGCGCAGCGTTGGAAGCCGGCTCCATTGTGGACGATTTGCGCGGCCAATTTCATAGGCAGCGTGAAATGCTGATTCGCGAGAAACTGGCGGAGATGGAAGATGTTTCGCCGGACGAACGGGCGCGCATCGCGCACATTACCGAGGAATTGATTGAGCGGGTGCTGGAGCATCCGTCGAAGAAGGTTCGCCACGGCCGCGGCATGCGCGGGCGTCTGGCCGGACTGGAAGCGCTTCGGCATCTTTTCGGCCTGGATGAGGACAAAGAGTGAAGCCGTTGCGTATCGCGACGCGCGGCAGCGCACTCGCTCTGTGGCAGGCAAATCATATTCGCGAACGCCTGGCGCAGTTGCACGGCATTGAATCCGAGCTCATCCGCATCCGCACTTCAGGCGACAAATTTCAGGGCGCTACGGTAGCGGAGGTGAGCGAACAGGCCGGGACGAAAGGCATTTTCATCAAGGAACTGGAAGAGGCGTTGCTCGCAGGGACTGCGGACTTGGCGGTTCATAGCATGAAAGATGTCCCCACGGAAAATCCTGCCGGACTAATATTCCCCGCGATAACAAAACGCGAGGACGCGCGCGACTGTCTGATTTCTCGTGACGGCGCCAAGCTGAAGGATCTTGCGTCTGGCGCGCGCGTTGGCACTAGCAGCCTTCGGCGGCAAGCACAGCTTTGGCATTACCGGCCGGACCTTGAACTTATCGAGTTGCGCGGCAATGTGGACACCCGGCTAAGGAAAGTGGCCGTGGGTGAATTTGACGCAATTGTTCTTGCGACTGCGGGAATCAACCGGCTTGGCGCCAGCGACAGGATTACGGAAATTCTTCCGCCGGAGATTATGCTTCCCGCTGTAGCGCAAGGTGCTCTTGGAATTGAAACGCGCGCGGACGATCGCGAGACATTGCGGCTCGTGGTTGCGCTCGACGATCCCGAAACCCACGAGGCTGTGACAGCAGAGCGCGCTTTACTGCGCGAACTTGAAGGCGGGTGCCAGCTTCCGCTCGGTGCGTGGGCGCGGCGAGAGAATGGCGAATTGCGTTTGGAAGCGTGCGTTTTCTCCGCCAACGGAAAAGAATTTGTGCGCAGGGAATTGCGCGGGAGGGCGGAGGAAGCCGAAAAGCTCGGCGTGCGGCTTGGCCAAATCCTGATTGAAGCGGGCGCGGACAGGATTCTGCGGCTGGCGGGGCGTTCCGTTGGACGCGGTTAAGAAGCCGCTGGCGGGGAAGCGCGTGGTAGTGACGCGCGCGACGGAACAGGCGCACGAGTTGGCGCATTCACTGGAAGCCTTGGGCGCCGAAGTTCTGCTGTTGCCAACGGTGAGTTTTGCCGCGGTGGAAGATTCGCAGGCGCTCGACACGGCGCTGCGCGGTCTCTCGGAGTTCGACTGGATTCTTTTTACCAGCCGGAATGCGGTACGATTCTTCTGCCGGCGGATTGGTGAATTAGGCTTGGATGCGGCTGCGCTGCAGGCGCCGCGGCCTCTGGTAGCGGCGGTGGGAACGGCGACCGCAACGGCGGCAAGCGGAGAAGGATTTCGAGTGGACACAGTGCCGAAAAATCATAGCGGCGAAGCGCTGGCCAGGGAATTATGGGGAGCGATTGGCGACCGCAAGATTCTTTTGCCGCGAAGCGACCGCGCCGACGATCGTTTGCCGAACGCTCTGCGAGAAGCTGGAGCAAAAGTGACCGAAGTTGTAGCGTATCGCACGTCCGCGCCTGTGTCGCTTGACCCGGAAATCCTAGAGAGTATCCGTGCGGCGGAAGTGGATGCGATTGTTTTCGCCAGCCCGTCTGCATTCCGATTTTTGTCTGAATGCGTCGGCGCGGCGGAGCTTGCCGAGCTTTCGAGCCGGGTGCAATTCGCGGCGATCGGTCCGACGACGGCGCGCGCTGTGCGCGAGGACGGTGCGCGGGTGGACATCGAAGCCAACGAATCTTCCGCAGCGGGTCTGGCGGATTCGATTGCAAAGTTTTATCAGCGCCGGAATTCGGCGGCGGGGCGCGCATGACGTTTCCCGTACACCGGCCGCGACGCCTGAGGCGTACCGAAGCTCTCCGTGGATTGGTTCGCGAGACGCGTCTCACCACCAGCGGACTTGTTTATCCGATGTTCGCGTGCCCGGGCAAAAACGTTCGCAAGGAGGTCAGCTCCATGCCCGGCATCCACCAGCAATCGGTGGATCAGATTGTCGAAGAATGCCGCGAAGTCGCGGACCTGGGAATCCCGGCCGTAATTCTTTTTGGCTTGCCCGAACACAAGGATGAGCTTGCTTCGGAGGCTTACGACGCGAACGGTGCGGTGCAGCGTTCGATTGAGGCGATACGAAAGGCCAAGCTGGACCTGATTGTCGTGACGGATGTGTGCCTGTGCGAATACACGAGCCACGGGCACTGCGGCGTGATCAAGGGTGAGGAAGTACTGAACGACCCAAGCCTGGTGCTGCTGGCGGATGCGGCGCTTTCGCACGCGCGGGCTGGGGCCGATATCGTCGCGCCCTCGGACATGATGGACGGCCGGGTCGGAGCGATCCGACAAAAGCTGGACGAGAATGGTTTTGAGAATGTAGCCATACTTTCCTACGCGGCGAAGTATTCGTCCGGATTTTATGGGCCATTTCGAGAAGCGGCGCAGTCCGTTCCACAATTCGGAGATCGGCGCAGTTATCAGATGGACCCTGCGAACGCGCGAGAGGCTCTGCGAGAGGTCGCGCTGGATCTGGAAGAAGGCGCGGACATGATTATGGTGAAACCTGCGATGCCGTACCTGGACGTGATTCAGCGCGTGCGGGAGAAATTCGACGTTCCGGTGGCCGCGTATAACGTGAGCGGGGAATATGCGATGGTGAAAGCGGCGGTGCAACGCGGCTGGCTGGACGAAAAGCGCGTGGTGCTCGAGATTCTTACCGGTATTCAGCGAGCGGGCGCGGAAATAATTCTGACGTACCACGCGAAGGACGTTGCGCGCTGGCTGAAGGCTTGCTGACGACCGGCGGCAATATTCTGCGCTGAAATTTCCTGCGTGTTAATTTCCCTGAATGGACGCGAGGCTCTCGCGTGCTGCTGCGATGGCGCGATCGATGTCAGCATCGGTGTGCGCGGCGGAGACGAATAGGGCTTCATATTGCGAAGGCGCGATGAAGATGCCGCGCTTGAGCATTTCCTGGAAAAAAGAGGCGAAGCGGGCGGAGTTCGATTTTTTTGCGTCCGCGTAATTGCGAACCGGCTGCTCGGTGAAAAACATGGTGAGCAAAGAGCCCGCGAAATTCACCTGACCGGCGACGTTTGTTTCTTTTAGAGCGGAGCCTAAACCTTCCGCAAGGCGCTTGGTTTTGCTATTCAGGTCCTCATAAAAATTGGGAGCTTCGAGTTTGGGAAGCGTTGCGAGGCCTGCACGCATGGCGAGGGGATTGCCCGAAAGCGTCCCGGCCTGATAGACGGGACCGAGCGGCGCGACCATCTCCATTATTTTTCGCTTACCACCATATGCTGCGACGGGAAGGCCGCCGCCGATGATTTTCCCCATCACGGTGAGATCAGGATCGATTTTGTAAACGCTTTGAGCTCCACCGTAGGCCAGGCGAAAGCCTGTAATTACTTCGTCCAAGATCAGAAGAGCCTTTTCTTTTTTAGTGATGGCGCGCAAGCCTTCCAGGAAGCCTTGAGCAGGCGCGACGACTCCCATGTTCGCAGCCACAGGCTCGACGATCACAGCCGCGATTTTTCCGGGATGCTGCTTGAAGAGATTTTCGACGGCCGCCAGATCGTTGTACGGCGCGTTTAGGGTCAGACTCGCGAAGGCGTCCGGAACACCGGGAGAAGCGGAGATGCCGAGCGTGGCAAGGCCCGAGCCCGCTTCAGAGAGAAAGCCATCGGAGTGGCCGTGGTAACAACCTTCGAATTTGATGATGAGGTCGCGCTGGGTGAACGCCCGCGCCAGCCGAACGGCGGACATCGCGGCTTCGGTCCCGGAGTTGACGAAGCGGACCATCTCGACCGACGGAATTGCTGCCGTGATTTTCTCACCCAGTTCGATTTCGAGCGGCGAAGTCATTCCGAAGCTGGTGCCGCGGGACGCCTGATCGGAAATGGCGGAAACGATATTCGGATGCGCGTGTCCAAGGATCAGCGCGCCCCAGGAGCAAACGAAGTCGATGTACTCGCGGCCATCTACGTCGAACAGGCGCGCGCCTTTGGCATGGTCGATTACCAGAGGAGTTCCGCCCACCGCGCGAAAAGCGCGGACAGGGCTGTTAACGCCGCCGACCAAAGTTTTCTTCCCGCGCTCGAATGTTTCCGACGAACGAGGACGGTCCTTTTCGGGCTTTGAGTCTTGGTTCTTCATCGTTCCGCCAGCCATCAGGAGAGCCATCTTAAGGACACAGAGCAGCGAGCGCAAGTACAGCTAGCGTGGTGCATCACGGCGCTTGGCCTGTCGAGGCAAAAGATATTCGAAGCTGACACTTTTCGCGGCTGAACACGCGAAGGCCAGCGCGCAATTTGGCCGGGAAAGTGTTTTCCAGACTTCGGCTCATTCAGCCCACTTCCTCGGGCGTCCCGCTTGCGTGGGTCTCGCTGAACCATTGCATACAAAGGGGTTAATCGGAACGGGTGGGTGGTACTACGTGTGCAATCCGTATTGTGCAGTCCAGGCCAGGAGTTACCCCTTCCATGGTATTAGCTGTCGCGGTGGTTTTTATTGGCTTTCAAATGACGCCGACTATTCTGCCAGCGCTGGAGTCGCCTTCAATCGCGAACGCTTCTTTGTCCGGGGATACTACGCGGACAATACCGGTGGTTCCGGTGGCGAACGCCTCCAATGCCGGGGCAGACGCTTCCAAGTCGGCTGCAGAATCGAGCTCCGCTTCTTCCGGCGCTGGTCGCCTGAGGATGGATTCGATTTACGCGACTGATACTGGGCGGCAGCCGAGCGCGAAAACTGAAGTGGTTGCACAAAACGCGCAATCGTTTTCGACCATTCGAATCTCGGATGGGAATGAGAAAAGATACCCGACGCGAGAAGCGGAATCGATCCCTTTGCGGCGTGAGTGGCTGGCGCTGATGTTTTTGGAGCACGGCACTGCTGCGTTCGATGCCTACACGACGCGCGAGGCGATTTCACGCGGCGCGAAGGAAGACGATCCACTGATGCGGCCGTTTGCGCATTCGCCGGCCATCTATGCGGCGATACAGGTGGGGCCGGTTCTGTTCGACGTGCTGGCCCGTCGCATGCAGCGCAGCCAGAATAATTTTATACGGCGCACGTGGTGGCTGCCGCAATCAGCAAGTACGGGGGCATCGATTTTTGCGGGAGTACACAATTTGAGCGTGGTGGGGCATCCGGAAGCAAAGTAGTTTCAATTCGCAGGAGATCTTTCTCTGGCGGGGAAGATAAGCAAAGGACACCCGGTTTCTCTCTCTCGGGTGTCCTTTTTTTGTGTGGCGAGAAGAATTGCGCCCGTTACAGAAATCCGCAAATCACTTCGGGACTCCGGCGGCCGCGCTTGCTGCTGAGGGAGTCGCGCCAGCCATTCGCTTTTCGGTCCAATCCGCAGCCCGACGAGACGCTTCCACCGCGGCATAGACCAGCGATTCGGGTCCGACGGAATCCGTATTCGCGAAGAAGACCCGCTCGAGCGGCTGGTTCGCCGCTGGAATTATTTTGGTGAAGACTCCGGGAGCAGATAAGAACATCGGGTGGCCGCGGCGGTAGACATGCACTTCGATCGGATCGGCGGAGAATTCGGGCAAAAGTTTCTGAAAATCGCGCAAGACGTTCTGTGCTATGCGCTGGCAGCCTGCGACCTGAAGAAGCTTGTCCCGATGCAATTCGGAGACCGGCGTGTAAAAGGTAAGAATATTGTTTTTCTGCTTGTAGCCCGGCTGATTGTGCATCACCCAATCCGCGACCACTACATCACAGAAGGTGGTGCCGGGGCACCATGTATCGTAGGCGCGGTTGTACACGGGCTTGTCGTAGATGGCGTTAATCACAAGATAGGGGCAATAGCGGAACGACCGCATCGCCTCCGTTTGAGCGTCCGAGAGTCCGGAGACGATCCGCCAAGTGATCAATTTGGGCGTGGCCATCACGACAAATTTGGCGGCGACGGTGCGCAGCGCGTTTCCCTGAAAATAGGTGACGTGAACTTCTGTTTTCTGCGGGTCCACGGCGACGATGGTTGCACCGTCGATCATTCTGTCGGAGGATTTCGCGTGAAGAGTTTCGGAAAGCTTTAGAGCCAACGTGGCGTTTCCGCCGGGCAGGGTGATGCGCGTGTCGTGTTCGGCGGCGTCGGCCATGTCTTTTAGTTCCTCGAGCGCAACCATAGTGGAAGTGTCGTCAGAGGTCGCGCCGTAATTGGACGGGCCATAGCCATCCCACCACTGTTTTACTTCCGGGGCGTATGCTTTTAGATACTTTGAGAGCGGAATGTTATCGAATTGTTTTTGATTTTTGTCGGCGGCAAGCGCGAGCATGTCTTTTCGGAATTTCTTGAAGCTTTCGCGCACTGAAGCGGGGTAGGGAAGCTCGTCAAGGCCAGCGCCCCAGGTGTCGGCCACCCATTTGCCGTTGACGATCGTCGGATCGGGACAGTTGATTGGCAGAGGAGCCAATCCGAGTTCACGTGCGAGGTGGTCGCTGGCGGTGCCGGCGTAGTCGTAAGCAGATCCGGTGCAAAACCGCTGACCCTCATACTCCCCTAGAGTTGCGTTGCCTCCCCAATGAGGCTCTTTTTCGAGCAGGAGAAAATCGTGCTTCTGGAGAAAGTAAGCCGTGCTCAATCCGCTGACGCCTCCGCCGACGATGACAACGTCGTAGCGTTTCGAAACGGGAGGTTTGGCGAACGTGTGGCCGTCGCGAACCTGATGGCAAATCTCGTAATGGTCGCCGTCGAGTTGGGGGACAGGGGAATCTTCCGCAGCAAGAAGAGAAAATTCCACGGGACATCCGGCTGCGACGGAGCCAGCCACAATAAATTTCAGGAAGTCTCTGCGAGTATCGCTCATGAATGTTCTCCTTCGAGAGAGGAAGGCAGCAAGGCTGCCGCCGCGGGAGATTCGCCGGCTTGTTGCGTGCGCGTGCGAAGCCTGTACCAAACAAGAATCGTGACGATGGAGAACAAGAGAATCAGAGTGGAGATCGCGTTGATCTCAGGCGTGATTCCGCGGCGGAGGCGCGACCATATTTCGAGGGGCAAGGTGTTGTCGCGGCCGATCAGGAAAAAAGTGACTGCGATTTCGTCCAGCGACAGCGTGAAAATCAAGAGAGCGGCTGCGATGAGCGAGACCCGCAGATTCGGGAACGTGATGCGCCAGAAAGTCTTCCAGTGATTCGCGCCGAGATCCAGAGAGGCTTCTTCCTGCGCGCGGTCCATTTTTTGCAGACCCGCAAAGATTTCTGTGGTGGCCACGGAAATAAGAGCAGTGCCGTGGCCCAGCGTGACAGTAACGAGGCTCAACTTCATTCCCACGCCGACAAACAACATGAGAAGCGAGAGACCTGTGATGATTCCCGGGAGTATCAAGGGAAGTAGAACGAGACGGCGGAAAAGAGCTTTTCCGGGGAATTGTGCGCGGTCCAGAGCCAGTGCCGCGGGCAATCCGAGGCCGAGCGAAATGGCGACAGCCACGGCCGCTACGATTGCGCTGTTGAGCACCGCGGCCCAGAGGTCGGCGTCGCGGAAAAGCTGGCGATACCAGTCGAAAGTCCAGCCGGAGGGAGGAAATCCCCCGACACCGGAACCATTGAACGAATACACGACAAGCACGACGATCGGAAAATAAAGGAATGCGTAAACGAGGAGCGCGTAGGTGGTGAGAAGAGGAGCGCGCGAGGATCGAAATGCGCTGCTCATGAAATTGTGAACCTCTTTTCCAGGCGTTCGGTGGCCGACAAGAGGGCCACGACCAGCAGCAACATACAGAGCGAAATCGCCGCGCCGAGAGGCCAGTTGTAGGCTGCGCCAAACAAACTGACCACGATGTTCGAAATCATGATGCCGCTGGAACCGCCCACAAGCAGAGGCGCAAGAAAATCTCCCAAGGTGAGGACGAAGGCGAACGTGGCTCCCGCAAGAATCCCGGGAAGCGACAGCGGAAGAATCACGCGTAGAAAAGTGGAAAAAGGGGGCGTGCCGAGGTCGTGCGAGGCTTCGACCAGGTTGCGCGGAACGTGTTCGAGCGAAGCGTAGATGGGCAAAAAGGTGAACGGTGTGTAGATATGCGTAAGCGTGAGAATTACGGCGAACGGGCTGTAAAGAAAAAACTCGACCGGCCTGTGGGTGATGTGAAGATATTGGAGGAATCCGTTCAAGACGCCGTCGCTGCCGAGAATCGTTTTCCAGGCGTAGCCGCGCACCAGATAGCTGGCCCACAGAGGAATGATCACGAGTTGGTAAAGCAAATCCTTGCGCTTCGCCGCGTGGAACGAAAGATAGTAGGCGAGCGGATAGCCGAGCAAGAGCGCAAGCAGAGTAACCGCGCCGGCGATTCTGATCGAGCGGAGAAGTACGGTGAGATAGAGCGGATTCCGAAAGAGCTGCGTGTAGTTCTGCAAGTTCCAGTTGTGCACTATTACTTGCAGAGAAGAAACGGACCAGAAGCTGTAGCAGAAAAGAATGGCGTAAGGAATGAGCAAGAAAATCGTGACCCATGCCAGAGGTGGGATTGTGACGGCGGTTTTGTATACGCGCGAGTACATAAGCTAGCCGCCGCCGTCGCGTACTCGCACCGCGTCGCTCGCGGAGAATTCGAAGTCCTGCGGGCCAGCGAGCGGTCCGGGGCTGGATATGCGCGCGCGGACCAAGTGTGAGTTGCCGCAATCGATTTCCAGCAGATCCATTGCGCCGCCGAAAGTTTGATTCTGAATCCGGCCGTGGAAATGAGCTGTGACGCCGGCGGCATCGACCGCGTGTGACGCCGAACTCAGGCGGATGGATTCGGGGCGGAGAGAAAACGTCGCGGCCCCGGACGGCCCGTTCGCCGGCCACGAGATCGGGCCGGCGGTCGCGATTCCGTCGCGGACCTCCGCGCGCAAAAGATTTGTTTGACCGATGAATTGCGCGGCGTAGGCGGTTGCGGGATGTCCGTAAATCTCGCGCGGCTCGGCCACTTGCTCCAGTCTTCCGGCGCGGAGTAGTGCGATGCGGTCGGAAAGCGCCATCGCTTCTTCCTGGTCGTGGGTGACGAAAATAAAAGTGATGCCGACTTCGCGCTGCAGCGATTTGAGTTCAATCTGCATCTGACGACGCAGATTCGCGTCGAGAGCGGAAAGGGGTTCGTCGAGAAGTAGAACGCGCGGGCGATTGACGAGTGCACGAGCCAACGCGACGCGCTGCTGCTGTCCGCCGCTTAATCGTGAAGGCGCGGATTGCGCGAATTCAGACATTTTTACCATGGCCAGGGCTTGAGTAACGCGAGTGGGAATTTCACCGCGTGGAACAGCTTTGGCGCGAAGGCCGTACGCTACGTTGTCAAAAACTGAAAGGTGCGGGAAAATCGCGTAGCTCTGAAACACCGTATTGACTTGACGGCGATAGGCTGGAGTTTGGTCAAGGCGTTCGCCGGCCATCCAGATTTCGCCGCCATCCAGTTGTTCAAATCCCGCGATCAACCGAAGCAAAGTGGTCTTGCCCGAGCCGCTCTCGCCTAGAATGGTCAAAAACTCGCCCGAAGCTACGTCGAGAGAAATTCCGCACAACACCGGGCGTCCGGCGAATTGCTTTTCGACATTGCGAATGGAAAGCAACGCGTTCCCAGCAACACGTTGCGCAGAAGCAGGTGAGGCTGCCGCGTTCAAGAATGCTCTCCGGTAACGGCGCGGCGGTGTAATGGCGTGTGTTCGACAGCACGAGGGTGCCGTTTAGCGCTGGGTCGGCTGAAGGGAGTGAAAATCACTGGGCTGCCTTTATTTCGTTCCAGATTTCGTTGTACTTATCTCGGCGTGGGTATTGTTGCCAGAAATAAATGCGCGTCATGTATTGGTCCACATTATCGAGATGCAGAGATTTTCTCTGATCTTCGGTCATGAACTGCGCGGATTGCGGATTGGCGGGATCGTAGCCGGTGACGTCCGCGACTAATTTCTGAGTTTTAGCCTCGATCATGTATTCGAGAAACTCTGTGGCTAGCTCCTTGTTCTCGCTCGCGGAGGTAATCATCAGATGGTCGATCCATCCCGTAGTGTTTTCCCTCGGAATCGTTTCGCCAATGGGGAAATTTAGTTTGCGGAGATTGTTGGTCATCAAGGGCCAGCCCATACCGGCGACGATTTCGTGATTTTCGAAGAGGTTCGTGAGTTCGCCTCCGGTGGCCCAGACTTTCCTGATATTTGGTTTCAGCTCGATCAGCTTTTTCTTAACGTTGTCCAGTTCTTGATCGGTCAAATTGTAGAGGTGGCTCGGATCCGGCTTGTCGTAGCCAAGAACCTGGGCCGCCATGCAGATGGTTGATAAATCGTCCCAAACAGAAATCTTTCCTTTCAGATTGGAATCCCAAAGCACGGACCAGCTATCGGGAGGCGTCTTAAAGAAGGTCGTGTCGTACAGCAGGGGATTCGGTCCCCACACGAACGGAACGCCATAGACATTACCGTTGATGCGGACGAGCGGCGCGTTACGCAGACGGTCGGAGAGCTGCGGATAGGACGGCAGCTTTGAGAGATCAAGTGGGGCGGCCAGACCTGCAGCCGCGATAGACGTCACCACGTCGCTGGAGGGAGAAATCACATCGTAATTGCTCGCGCTGCCCCCGCGCAGCTTTGCGACGAGTTCGTCGCTGGTGCCCATGTAGGCGGCGGTGATCTTGCAGTGGTGCGATTCCTCGAAGGCTCGCACGAATAACGGGTCGGCGTAGCCTTCCCATACCAACAGGCTGAGTGTCGGCGTTTTCTTCGCACAAGCAGCCGCAAAAATAAGCAACGCGGCGAGAAGGGACATCAGCGTCGGGCGTTTCTTCATGAAGGTCATAGGCGCCTGTCGGTTCAAAAGAATCTCCAAATCGAAAGCTCGCAGTGAGCGCTAGAACGTTGGAGGCGTGTTGATCCAAAGCACCAGCGTTTCTTTTTTGCCGGGATTCTTCCAGTGATGCTCGTTGCTGCTTTCGAAATAAAAACTATCTCCTTCTTCCAGCCTCTGTTTTTCTCCACCTTCAAGAACGATTTCGAGGGAGCCGCGGAGAATATACAGAAATTCCTCGCCATCGTGCGCGTAGGATTCTCCGCTGCCGGCCGAAGGGGCGATGCGAAACAGGTGCGGCTCCATCATCGCGGCATTGCCCCACGATAGAAGCTCCATGCGCACGCCGGGTCCCGCTTCCAGCACTTTTCTATCTGCCGGCCTTACGCGGCCGGGATTCGCTTCGGAAGGATTAAAAAGAGAAAGAATATTCACATGATAAAAACGAGCGAGCCGGCGAAGGGTGGCGACCGAGGCGGTCATTTGCCCGCGCTCGACGGCGCTGAGGAATCCGACCGAAACATCGGTCGCGCGCGAGACCTGAGAGAGCGAAGCTTTCCGTTCCAATCGCAAACGACGCAAGCGAGGGCCGACGGAGTTGGCTTTGGGCCGTTGATTGGCATGCGGCAACAATTTGTGAGTCTTGAGCAGGTGAACGATGGCGGGCGCATTCATGCCGCGGGCGCGCCGAAAGAATTGGGCGCGTTTCAAGATGCGAACGTCGGCCGGCGTGTAGATTCTGTAGCGGCTGTGTGTGCGAGTGGGGGCGACCAAGCCGAGATTCTCCCACATGCGAAGGATCGAGGGAGAAACGCCGACGATTCGCGCGACGTCGCTGATGCGCAAATAGCCGCGCGCGTGCGCGTTCCTCGTCGTGCGTTTCCGGGGCGACTTCAAATCAATTTCCCCTTGACATCCCATGGGCCATCTTCTAAGGTTCCCGAATTATAGTAAGGTTTTTTCCAAAGCTGCAACGGAAAAAGTTGGGGTGAGGCGTCTCGGGGGGTTGGGTGGCGCCAGCTTTTCCTAGAGGAGCGGCGATGACTTCGAAAACGTGGGCGCGTGTGTGTCTATTGGTGTTTGCGGCGTCTCTTTTGAGCGGAACGGCCTGGGCGCAAACCAACGGAACAATTCGCGGAACTGTTGTGGACCAATCCGGAGCGGTGGTTCCGGCCGTGACCGTAACAGTGAAGATGACGGGAACGGATTCGACACGCACGGTCACGAGCGACAGTAGTGGCGCGTTTGATATTCCGGAGTTGGCGGTGGGTTCCTACGAGCTGAGCGCCGATGCCAAGGGTTTTAAGAAGTACGTCGAGAAGGATATCGTCGTCACCATTGGCCACGTCAACCTGGTTACCGTAAGCCTGGTGGTCGGTGGATCTGCCGATACCGTCACGGTAGAGGCGAATGCCGCGCAAGTTGAAACGACCAGCACACAGCTCGGCGCCGTGATGACGGATACCGCTATTCGCGAACTCCCGATGGCCACACGCAATGCCTATTCTCTGCTCCAGTTGCAGCCTGGAGTTCAGTCACAGGTAGGCGCGGACTTGTTTCTGGGCAGCGATAATGCGGGAGCTGTGTCAGTCAACGGAGGCCGCGGCCGCTCCAACAATTACATGGTGAACGGAGGCGATGGCAACGATATCTTCATCAACGCTCCGGCGATTCAGCCTTCACCGGATGCGATTGAAGAGTTTCGAGTGATCACCAACACATTCGATGCGGAATATGGGCGCAACTCGGGATCGGTGGTAAACGTGGTTACGAAATCCGGCACCAACAATTTGCATGGCGACTTCTACGAGTTCCTCCGCAATCAGGCGCTCAACTCGAAGGGCTATTTCGATCCTTTTCTGCTGGACTATAAGCAGAATCAATTCGGCGCGACTCTGGGCGGTCCCGTCAAGAAAGACAAGACGTTCATTTTTGCATCGTATGAAGGGAACCGCTTGATTCAGGGGCAGTCATCCGGGAACGTCACGTTTCCTACGGTTGGCGCTAACGGAGAGGCGAGCGGCAATTTCGCGGGTGGGCCGCCTTCTGTGCCATCAACGCTTCCACTTTTCACCGGAACACTCACCGATGCACCGTTTGCGACGCTTTTGGCAAACCGCACAACCGGCAGTACCACCGGAACCACCTGCGCGACGGCCGTGGCCGCGGAAGGAGGAGCGCCGATCGCGGCGGGAACACCGTTCGCAAGCATTTTCCCGAACAACCAGATTCCGATCGAGTGTTTCGATCCGACGGCATATGCTCTCTATCAGAAGTATGTCGCCCCGTTCTCGACCGGCTCCAATTGTACGAGCGCCAGCTGCGACATTCCTACTTCTGGCGATCAGCGGGAGCGTGGAGATCAGTTTACGGTTCGCTTCGACCACAAAATCAACGCGGCCCAGCAATTCAGCGCCTACTACTATTTTGACGACGACCACAGCACGGTCCCTTACTCCAATTTCCAGTTAGAGTACCCCGGCGGGCTCGTTCCAGGTTTCGGCGCTCTCAATAAGACACGCGTCCAGCAGTGGAATCTGAGCCATACGTGGACCATTGGGTCCACGGCGGTAAACGAAGCTCGGTTCAATTACTTTCGCGAAGGGCAGCAGGGGAATAACCATCCCACACATACCCTTGCGAGCGTACAAGACTCTTGCGGCGCTGCCATGGTGGACACCTGCTTCACGCAGACAAACGCGCAATTCCCGGCGCCCGGAACAAATCCGATCGGCATAACCAGTAACGTTCCAGGAAGGCAGGGTGTTCCCTACATAAACGTATTAGGAGGATTCACGATAGGGAACAACTTCGAAGGCGAATTGCCCCAGGCCGGAAACACATTTCAATTCGCGGACAATTTCACAAAGACCTTCGGCAAACACACGGTCAAGTTTGGCGGAGACTTCCGTCGGCAGCAATTCAATCAGTTCTATTACTTCAACATAAATGGCAATTTCACATTCTTGAGCGATGGGAATCTTTGCGCTCCGTCCAACCCGAACCTCCCTCCTAACTGCGATTCGCCCATCACGAACGACGTGGGTTTTCAAGACTCCTATCCCGATTATTTCATTGGTGCAGCCAATGAATACACGCAAGGTGCGGCGCAGCGCCAAAATGACCGGAACATCGGGTTATATCTTTTCGCGCAGGACAGTTACAAACTGAAGCCCAACCTCACGCTCAGTTACGGTTTGCGATGGGAACTGAATACTCCCTACCACGATCTCGGAAACCGGCTTCAGACCTTCCGCCCGGGCCAAGCGACCGAGAAATATCCCTGCCTTCTGAATTTGAATAATCCTAGCAACCCGAGTGCTGGAATCATCTCAGCAGCGGCAGGAGGCAGCACAGACTGCAGCGAGACTGGGCCAGCCAACTCGGTTTTCCCGCTGGGATTGGTGTTCCCCGGCGATAAGGGAGTGCCAAGCGGACTGACTTCAACCGACTACAAGGATTTTGCGCCGCGCATTGGAATTGCATGGAGTCCCGGATGGACGGAGGGTTGGCTCGCGAAGTTGACCGGCGGACCGGGAAATTCCAGCATTCGAGTCGGGTACGGAATTTTCTACAATCCGATCGAACAACTGGTCCTAGCGCAGTTCAGCGCGGAACCTCCTTTTGGCGGCAGCATTGACCTGTCGAATCCAAACTTTAACACTCCGTTCCTGCTACAGAATGGCACCCAGAATCCTAATGTGTTCGGCCCTGTTTTCAACCAGACGCCGAATACTCCGTGCTTCCAGGCAGGAGGGCCAAATGGTTGCGTGGACTGGTCGGCCTTCCGTCCCATTCTGCTGTTCGGAGAATTCGATCCGCATCTGAAAACACAATATGCCGATCAATACAATTTGACGATTGAGCGCCAGTTAACCAAGTCTACGGTGCTTCGCGCGTCCTACGTCGGCACGCAAGGACATCATCTGCTCGCCGTACACGATGAAAATGCAGGAAACATTCAGACTTGTCTTGGCCTCATCAATCTTTCAAACGCTACCCTGAGCGGCAACAACGTACTCACGGGTCCCGGCGGAACACCAACGACCTGCGGACCCTTTAGTGCGGATACTGAGTACTTCATTCCCGGTGGAACAGTTATCCCTGCGGCCGGTACAACGCTTCCGAACGGTACAGTGGTCCCTCCCGGAGGTATATCGGCATTGCCGCCTGAACCTTTCCATGTCCCATCAATTAGTTGCAGTGGTCTGGTATTGCCCTATACCGGCACGCCGGGCGGGAACCCGGGTTGTGTTCCTGCGGGCGTCGTTCCCGCCGGCGGGATCACGCTTGTCGGCACGCGGCCGTTCTCCTCGCCCAACTGCCTGCCGTCTACCGGAGCGGGTTGCCCGGCAGACGGCGTGCCGGTATTCAGCAACATATTCGCCGAGGGTACGATCGCGAACTCCAATTACAACGCCTTGCAACTCTCAGTCGAAAAGAGCTATTCGCACGGTCTGTTGTTTCAGGCTTCGTACACCTTCAGCAAAGCGATTGACCAAGGCGCTTCGTTTGAAAATGAACTGAATCCGGTGAATTTCGCGGCAACTCGCGGACTGTCTCTCCTCGACGCGAAACACAGATTCGTCTTCAGCCCTGTGTGGGAACTGCCGGTGCCAAAATATGATGGGTTCAAGGGCAAAGCTTTGGACGGTTGGGGAATGTCGGCGATTATCACCTATCAAACTGGATTTCCCATTCGCGTCCAGACCCAAGATGATTTGGAATTGGAGAGCAGTTTCAACTTTGAAGACGCCAATACGCCCCAAATCACCGGTCCGGTCCAATTTCTGAACGCCAGGTCCAGTTCAAATCCGACTCACCTTTATTTTACGGGAAACATTACCGACCCTGCGGCCGGAACCTTCGGAAACCTTCCGCACTCGCTCTGCTGCGGGCCGGCGCTGAGCAACAGCGATTTAGTATTCTCGAAAAAAACTCCCATTAACGAGAGATGGAACACGGAGTTTCGCGCGGAATTTTACAACGCATGGAATCACACGCAACTCAACAATCCGGATGGAAACTTTTCCGATTCGACATTCGGTGAAGTGTTGAAAGTTCGGGAAGGCCCGCGCGTCGTGCAGTTTGGATTGAAGTTCTTGTTCTAGTTTGGTTCGAGGCGGGGGTGCGGAGCGAGGGTGTCGCCTGGGCGGCGCCCTCGCTTTGTTGCGTAGAGGCAGGGTAAGAGAAGAGCACGGGCACGGTTAAACTTCGGGCCCTGCCTCGGCCGGAGCGAGTTGTGTCACGGAGGGTGTCATGCACGAGGGGCTTCAAAAAGAAATTGCGGCTTACGAAAAGCGCACGCCGGGTTCGCGTAAAGCGCATAAGCGAGCCGAGGAAAGGCTGCCGCTTGGCGTGGCGAGCAACTATCGAGCTTACGATCCCTACCCGATTTTTGTCCGCGACGGAAAAGGCGGGCACATTCACGACATTGATGGCAACGAATACATCGATTTCAACCTATGCTTCGGAGCATTAATCGCGGGGCACTGCAATCCCGCTGTGGTCCGTGCGGTGCAGGAAAAACTCGCCACCGGGACGATGTTCGGTATGCCGCACAATCTGGAATGGGAGCTGGCAGAAGAAATCTGCAAGAGATTTCCGGTGGAGATGGTGCGTTTCAGCAATAGCGGAACGGAATGCACGATGCACGCTGTGCGCTTGGCGCGCGCCGCTACCGGGCGAGACCGCATCATCAAGATGGAGGGCGGCTATCACGGATTGCACGATTCTGTTCTCGTCTCGGTGAAACCGAAAGCCGAAGAAGTGGGCGATGCAAATTTTCCAACCTCTGTGCCGGGTGGCGAAGGCGTAACAAAGGCTACGCTGCAAAATACACTGGTTACGCAGTTCAACGACGTAGCCGGCGTCGAGCGGCTCTTTGCAAAATATCCGGGAGAGATTGCTGCTGTGATCGTAGAGCCGATCATGATGAACGTCGGCATATTGATGCCGGATGAGGGCTATCACCAGGCGCTTCGCGAAATTACAAAGAAAAATGGCGCCCTTCTGATTTTTGATGAAGTGAAAACCGGAGCGAAGCTCGCGCGAGGCGGAGCCTGCGAATACTTTGGAATCAAGCCGGATATTGTTTGCCTGGCAAAATCGATCGGCGGCGGATTCTCGCTGGCTGCGTTTGCGTCCACGCGCGAAGTGATGGGCCTGATCTCAGACCATAAGGTTTTCCACGGCGGCACATACAACACAAACCCGGTAGCGATGGCTGCGGGGCTTGCGATGTTCAGGGAAGTGCTTACGCCGGCAGCTTACGAGCATGTGAATCGCCTGAACAAGAAATTGCTCGATGGCTACAACAAAGAAATCGGCAAGACTGGCTTGAAAGCTTACGTCGTGGGCGCCGGGTCAAACGGTTCGCTGATGTTTGCACCGAAGCCGATCCACAATTACCGCGATTGGTTGAAGGTCGACAGCGAACTGTGGCGGCATTACTGGTTCGCCATGGTAAACCGTGGCGTGATGGCGCAACCTTATTGGTGGGACGAGCAGTGGACGGTATCGGTGGCGCACACCGAAGCCGATGTGGACCGCCATCTGGCGGTATTCGCAGAGGTCGCTCCGGCACTTGCGCAAGCGCAAAAAGAGCCGCACGCCGCAGCCAGCAGCGCACACTAGATTCTTGCGAGCTTTCTTCTGAGGTCGCAGCCGGTAGCGGGCGCGACGGCTCGGTTTCGTCCTTTCAAGGAGCCCATTGGCAGAGCTAGCCTCTCCGCAAAGCGATACCGCGCATTTAAAACGCGCCCTGGGGCGTTGGGATCTCGTCGCGCTGTTCGTTGTCGCGGTATTCAATCTTAACGTGGTGCCCAGTATTGCTGCGAACGGCGGCGTCACAGTTTGGCTCTGGATTATTTCTCTGCTTATGTTTTTCTGGCCCCAAGGTATCGCCGTGATCGAATTGGCGCATCGTTATCCTGGAGAAGGCGGCGTGTACCTTTGGGCCAAGGAAGTTTTCGGCGAGTTCCACGGTTTCTTGTCCGGATGGTGCTATTGGACCAACAACATGATGTATGTCCCGACCGTGATGCTGTACTTCGTCGGCGTGTCGGTATTCGTGTTTCCGAGTCATCAGGCTCTGGCCGACAATAAGACTTTTGCCGTAACAGCTTCGCTTGGCCTGCTGGCGATTCTCGTCGTGCTGAACATCGTAGGGCTCGGCGTGGGAAAATGGATTAACAATGTGGGCAGCATTGGAACTGGTATTGCGGCAGCGGTGCTGGTGGGTCTTGGGATCATTGTGGCGTTGCGGTTTGGTACCAGCGTTAGCGCTGCGGATTTTCGCATCCCCGCCAACCCGCGGTTCCTGCTGAATTCATTTGGTGTGATTTGTTTCGGGCTTGTGGGCCTGGAACTTGCGTCGGTGATGGGAGATGAAATCAAGGACCCCGAGCGCACGCTGCCCGGAGCGGTGGTATGGGGCGGTGTGCTTTCCGGGTTGCTCTATATTGCAACGACGCTGACATTGCTGATCGCCGTAAGCAAAAATCAGATTAATGTTCTGCAGGGAATCGTGCAGGCGGTAAGCCACATGGCCGCGCAAGTCGGCGTTCTGTGGATTGTCGCGCCATTCGCGTTGATGCTAAGCATCTCGATCGCGGGGATCGGTTCGGCGTGGCTGGCTGGTTCGGCGCGGATTCCGTTTGTTGCGGGACTGGATTCGTACTTGCCGAGCTGGCTGGGAAAAGTTCATCCTCGCTATGGAACGCCGTATGCAGCGCTGCTCGTTCATTTTGTGGTGTCCACGATTCTAGTGCTGATCAGTTTTCTTGGCTCCGGGGTGCAGGAAACTTTTCAGCGGTTGCTATCGCTCGCGGTGGTGCTGCAGTTGCTTCCGTTTCTTTACATCTTCGCGGCGCTGCTGAAGATCGCGGCGGATCCAATGGCAGGGAAGGGACACTACAGCAAGAGCGTGCTCTGGCTGGCTGGTTCGAGCGGGCTGTTGATGACGATTCTCGGTATGGTTTTCGCCTTTTCGCCCGCGCAGCAGATCACTTCGGTGCTTTCATACGAATCCTGGATGTTCGGCGGCACGGCATTTTTCATCGGCCTCGCGGTATTCTTTTTCTTTGTGTATGGAAGGCGGAAGAGTGCTGCACAGGCAGCTCGGCGTGGCTAATACAGCTTTTGCGGGAGAAGATTATGGCAAGCGTAGAAAAGTCCAGCGTTCGCAGACATCGGATGTACATCAACGGGGAGTTTGTTGAGAGCGCTAGCAGGAAGTATTTTCCGGTAGTAGATCCTTCGACGGAAGAAGTAATGGCTGAAGTTCCCGAAGCGAATGAAGAAGACGTAAATCGCGCGGTCGCCGCAGCAAGAGCTGCTTTTGATTCGGGAGCCTGGCCCCAAAGTACAGCGCAGGAACGCGGCCGCATTCTCTTCCGGCTAGCCGAACGCATTCGCAAGGAAGCGGCGCATCTGGCTGAACTGGAATCGCGCAATTCGGGCAAGCCCATCGTCGAGGCGGAGTATGACATTGCTGACGCGGCGACGTGTTTTGAATACTACGGCGGAATGGCCACGAAGATTCTCGGCCACGTCAATCCCGTGCCGGACAACGCACTTAGTCTTTCGCTCCGCGAGCCAATAGGAGTCGCCGCGCAAATCATTCCGTGGAATTACCCGCTGCTGATGGCTGCTTGGAAGCTGGCGCCGGCGATCGCTGCGGGTTGCACGTGCGTTTTGAAACCCGCGGAGCAGACGCCGCTCACCGCGCTGGAATTTGCGAGCTATCTGACGGACGCGGGATTGCCGCCGGGAGTCGTGAACATCATTACCGGATTCGGCGAGGAATGCGGCGCGCCGTTGGTGAAACATCCTGACGTTAACAAAGTAGCCTTCACGGGGAGCGCGATGGTCGGGAAGGCGATCATGAAGGCGGCGGCTGACACCGTGAAGCGTGTCACCCTGGAACTCGGTGGCAAGTCTCCAAACATATTTTTTGCCGATGCGGATTTCGAATCCGCAATCGATGGAGCGCTTTTCGGCGTGTTCATCAATCAGGGAGAAGTCTGCTCCGCGGGTAGCCGCATCCTGGTGGAGAAATCCATCTATCCGAAATTTGTGGAAGCGATGAGCGCAAAGGCAAAAACGATACGGTTGGGTCCTCCGCTCGAACGCGAAACGAAAATGGGCCCGCTGGTGAGCAAGGATCAATTCGAGCGTGTGCGTTCGTATCAGGAACTGGGCAAGAAAGAAGCGAAGCTTGCGGCCGGCGGCGGGCGCTCAGCGTCGCTGGCGCGTGGCTATTACGTGGAGCCGACTATCTTTTACGATGTGGACAATTCCGCACGCATCGCGCAAGAAGAGATTTTCGGCCCGGTGGCAGCAGTGATTCCGTTTAGCGGCGAAGCCGAAGCGCTACGCATCGCGAACGCGACGCCCTATGGATTGGCCGCAGCGGTTTGGTCGCGTGATATTTTCAAAGCGCTTCGGATGGTAAAGGCTCTCCGCGCCGGAATTGTTTGGGTGAACCACATGCAGCCCACCTACGTCGAAGCGCCCTGGGGCGGGTACAAGCAATCAGGATTTGGCCGCGAGCTGGGGCCGTGGGGCGTGGAAGAATATCTCGAGACGAAGCAAGTGCACATCAATTTGAACGAACAGCCGATCGGATGGTACTGAACATGCCCACAATTCAGTTGCGCACGCCGATACCAGGGCCAAAATCGCAGGAATGGATGAAACGACGGGAGGCCGCCGTCGCGCGCGGAGTTTCGCACGCCACATCGATTTTCGCGGCACGCGCGGAAGGTGCCACGCTTGAAGATGTGGACGGAAACCGGTTTCTGGACTTTGCGGGCGGCATCGGAGTGGTGAATGTGGGCCACCGCGCGCCGAGCGTGGTGGAAGCCGTCCGAAAGCAACTGGACGCGTTCGTGCATACCTGCTTCAGCGTCGCTCCGTATGGGAAATACGTGGAATTAGCGGAGAAGCTGAATTCTCTCGTTCCGGGAAAGTTTCCAAAGAAAACAATTCTCGTGAATAGCGGCGCGGAAGCTATTGAAAATGCCGTGAAAATAGCGCGCTGCTACACGCATCGCCCGGCGATTATTTGTTTCGAGGACGCTTTCCACGGCCGCACGATGCTCACCATGTCGCTTACAAGCAAAACGCATCCGTACAAAGCCGGGTTCGAGCCCTTCGCGACGGATATTTACCGCATTCCTTACGCATATTGCTACCGGTGCTCGTATTCTCTGCAGTACCCTTCGTGCGGAGTTTTCTGCGCGCACCATGTGGAAGACACCTTCAAGCGCGTGGTGGCTGCGGAAGCTGTCGCGGCGGTGGTTGTGGAACCCGTGCTGGGCGAAGGCGGCTTCGTTGCGCCTCCCGCTGAATTTTTCACCGTCATCCAGGACATCTGCCGGCGGAACAAAATTCTTTTCATCGCTGATGAAGTGCAGACTGGATTCGGCCGCACCGGAGCAATGTTTGCCTCCGAGCGGTACGGAATTACGCCGGATATTCTTGTCAGCGCGAAATCGATCGCCGATGGGTTACCGCTGGCGGCAGTGACTGGACGCGCGGAAATCATGGACGCGCCAGGGGTGGGCGGTTTGGGCGGCACTTATGGAGGTAATCCGCTCGCCTGCGCCGCCGCGCTTGCGGTTATTGAAACGATGGAGCGCGAGAATCTTCCAGCACGCGCGGAAGCGCTTGGGCAGCGGTTTGACGCGCGCGCTCGCGAATGGAAAAAGCGCTGGCCGCTGATCGGAGATGTTCGTGGGCTGGGCGCCATGCGCGCGCTGGAACTTGTTCGACCGGGGACAAACCGACAGCCTGCGAAAGAGGAAACGGAGAAAGTCATTCAGCATTGTCTGGGGCACGGGTTGATTCTGGTTTCGGCGGGAAGTTACGGCAACGTCATCCGCCTGCTGATGCCGCTAGTAATTACCGACGAGCAATTCGACGAAGGTTTGCATGTGCTCGAAGGCGCGCTGATGCACGTGGCTGGATCGGTCGAAGCAATGCCGCGCGGAGCCTGATTGAACTCCAGTACCGCCGAATCATTCAGCGTCGGCGGCGGCCGTAAGGCCGCCACGTTCCGAGCGCCCGAATTAGAGAAGTCCCAACGCGGAACGATTTTCTCGTTGAACCTGTTTCATGGTGCAATCGCGAGGGCGTTTTTCGGGGCGCCAGCGCAAGAATCGTGTTCCATGACGAAAACGCCCGCCCGTGAAGTGGTCAAATTGAACTTCGGCGACAAGTTTGTTGTCGAGGGGCTCCCATTCCAGAGAATGCTTCGTGCTCCAGCGGCTCAAACCTCCGGGTGCCTTGCCCGTAAAGCCTGGGGACTTGATCATTTTTTCAAGCCGTTTAGTCAATGCCAGCCGGTCTTCATCATGGATGGACGAACAGAATCCCACGTGATCCAACAAGCCTTCATGATTGTAGAGACCAAGCAGCAAGGAACCAACTAGCCGCTTCTTCTCCAAATAACGAAATCCACCGACAACGCAATCGGCAGTTCTCTGCTTTTTAATTTTTTGCATGCCGGTGCGCTCGCCGGCTTGATAGGGGAGCTCCGTGCGCTTGGCCATGATTCCGTCGAGGCCCAAACCCATTCGAAACCACTTGCGCGCAATAGCGATGTCGTCTGTTACCGGCGACAACCGGATCGTTGCATTTTCATCGAGATATTTATGCGCAAAGTTTTCTAGTGCTTTGCGGCGCTCGCGAAGGGGAAGCTTCACCAGCGATCGTCCTTTCTCATCGACTAATAAATCGAAAACGATGAAAACGCACGGTGATTGCTTGCTGAGCTTCAGAATCCGGCTGGCAGCCGGGTGGATTCGCATCAATAAATCATCGAACGACAGATTACCGTTTTCGGGAATTACGATTTCTCCATCCAGAACAAACTTTGTGGGTTTCAACCCTCTGATTGCTGCGACAAGTTCGGGGAAATATCTGCCGAGAGGCTTGCCTGACTTCGATTGCAAATCGACGCGCGAGATGTCGCGGAAAGCAAGGCAGCGGAAGCCGTCCCATTTGGGCTCGTATTGCCACTCCGGACCGGCGGGTAGCTCGGTGGCTGGCTGCGCCTCCATCGGAGGATACTTTTTGCTGAGCGGCAGGCTCATACAAATCGATCCAGATTCACGCGTCCGACCTGCGAAAGGAGCGGTTTCCATAGATCGCCGAGTTTGCGCAAGCGTTGCGGGACGTTTTGCATGGTGAAATCCGTCATGCGAACTCCCTGTTGAACTTCTTCCCATGTCAGCGGGGTCGAAACGGTCGCGGCCGGTTTAGGCCTCACGGAATAAACCGACGCCAAAGTCCTATTCCACGCGTTTTGGTTGTAGTCGACCAAAACGCGGCGGGAGGGCCGCTTGGCAATGCGGTATTCGGCAGTGATCACCTTTGGGTTGCGGGCGCCAATCTCTTTCGAAAAGCTTTTTGCGAAGGCCCAAACTTGTTTTTGTAGAGGACCGCGAACGATCGGAACGTATACATGAATACCGCGCGAGCCGGTAGTCTTCGCATAGCTTTTAATTTTTAGCGAGGTGAGCGCATCGCGCACGATCAGCGCGGTTTCCAATACTTGACCGAAAGAAGCGCCTTCGGTCGGGTCCAGATCAAAATGCAAGTAGTCGGGCCGATCGACGTCGTCACATCTTGCATACCACGGATTCAAATCGATGCATCCAAGGTTCACAACCCAGAGAAGGGAAGATAAATGTTGCACTATCGGGAAATCGATTACGCTGCCGGAATGATGTTCGATCGAACATATCGGAATAGAGGGAGGTCGCGGCGAGGGCGCGCGCTTCATGAAAAAGAAACCACCCGCTATGCCGTTTGGATAGCGCTTCATCACCATGGCGCGATTTTTCAGATGCGGCAGCAGCCAGGGCGAGACGTCGAGATAGTATTGAAGGAGATCGCGCTTCGTTAACCCCAGGCCCGGCCAGAAGATCTTTTGCAAATTCGTCAACCTAACCGACCCTCCGTCAACATCCAACTCGGCAGTGTTGTCGTTCTTTGGTATTTCCGTTGCTCGATGTTTTGGAGACGGGCTGGTCTTCTTTCTCGCTGTGGGTCGTGCGGCGGCGTTCGGCATGGGTTTCATTGTTTTAGATGCTTAGAGATTCGCCGTAGTGTCATGATCGGCCCGTCGGTCGGGGCTATAGGCCAATAATCAAACTGGATTGGAAGTTGGACCGAGGCGCGGGAAGATTAGAGACGCCACGATTGTCGCGCTCAAGACTATCGCTATGACGATGAGAGAAGTTACAGCAGAAATGGGGAAGCGGTCGCTCACAATCATTTTTGTGCCCACGAAGATCACGATTGCGGCCAGCCCTTGATGCAGGAAGCGGAAGCGCGGAAGGATGTCTGCAAGCGCGAAGTAAAGCGCTCGAAGGCCCAGAATCGCGAACACGTTTGACGAATAGACGATGAAAGTGTCGCGCGTAATCGCCAGTACCGCAGGCACGGAATCCACCGCGAAAATAATGTCCATCGCTTCCACCGCGACGAGCGCGAGAAACAGCGGAGTCGCCTTCCATTTCCCGCTTTCCCTTACCAGGAACTGTTGACCTTCGTAGTCACGCACCACCGGAATCATTCGGCGCGCTACGCGAACCATCCAATTGTTTTCCGGGTGTAACGTCCGCTTCCGGGGGAGCAGCATCTTCAGGCCGGTGAAAAGTAGAATGGTGCCGAAAATATACATGATTGGATGAAACGCTTGGAGTAGCGTGATACCCGCAAGAACGAAAACGGCCCTCAGTACCAGCGCGCCGGCGATCCCAAAATACAGCACTCTATGTTGTGACTTGGGCGGGATTCTGAATGCTTGAAAAATCAGCAGGAAAACAAAAATATTGTCCACGCTGAGCGATTTTTCCACCAGGTAGGCGGTGAAGAACTCTACGCCCGCCAAAGGACCGCGGGAAAAGTACAGCCAGAGATTGAAAAGCAACGCAACGCTAATCCATGCCGCGCTCTCAATCAGCGCCTCTTTCAATTGAATTGCGTGCGCTCTGCGATGTAACACGCCAAGGTCAAGCGCCAGCGCTGCGATTATCGCCGCTCCAAATATCACCCAGACGTGTATTGGTGTTCCCAGCATGTTTGTTTATCGCAGCCTCGGGCGCGGCAAAAGTCTAACCGCCGTTCTGCCGCGAAAGAAGCGCAATATTAGGACACGTTGAGTGCTTGGCGTAGGCTTTTCGGTGACCTGTCTATCCAGATCATGAGTTTCTCGGCCTCTAAACCCCTCGTAATGCGCATATATTAACTATTAGGCCGAAGCCCGGCCCTGGGCGCAACTTCTGCCCGCGCTACGGGTTAAAATCGAATGAAACGTTTCCACCTTTGTAGCTGTTCGACTTGCGGGTTCACGATATCTGGAAGGTCGCCCAAATGAATGAAACGACATCTCGTCTGCATAAGCGGCTCGATGCTGGTGGCGTCGGGTTTCTGGCGGCTACGCTGGGAGCGGCGCTCGCGGTGGCCGCGATTTTTGCGGTCCCCGAGGCCAATGCGGGCAACGACGAGTTTCGGATCCTTGCAAGTTCTACTGAGCAGCCTGAAATGTCGGCGGATGAACACTCTAATTCCACTCATTTAGACAAGAAATTCAAGGGAAAGCTTCCCATCACTGAGTTGACCGAGGACGAGGCGATCATGCATGCAATGAACCGCCTGGGATACGGGCCCGGTCCCGGGGATGTGGAACGCATCCGCAAAATGGGTCTTGAGAAATGGATCGATCAGCAGCTTCATCCTGAGTCGATTGATGACTCTGCGTTCGAGCAGCGCCTGCAAAGGTATCCCACCTTGAACATGTCGGCAAAAGCGCTGATCGAAGAATATCCGCAACCGGGGCAGGTCATCAAAAAAGAGGGCATTACAAAAGAAGAGTACGAGCAGCAGATGAAGGAGAAGCAGCGCAACGCCGAGTCGCAAGTGATCGTTACCGGAAACGAAAATCTGGATAAGGCGCAGCAGCAGCTTGCGAAGCTTCAAGGGCCGGGCCGCATCGTGGCGGAGCTTTCCATGGCGAAGGTGGACCGCGCGGTGTACAGCAACCGCCAACTGCAAGCCGTGATGGAAGATTTCTGGTTCAACCATTTCAATGTCTTCGCGAATAAGGCTGAGGACAAGTGGCTGCTGCCCTCCTACGTCCGCGACACGATACGTCCCCGCACGATGGGGAAATTCGAGGATTTGTTGCTGGCCACGGCGAAGAGTCCCGCCATGCTGATTTATCTCGATAACTCCCAGAGCGCCGACCCCAATGCCGTACGCCAGATGGAGGCGGAAAAGGCGATGCGCCGCGCGCGTTACAGCGGAACTTTCGCCGGCGGAATGGCGCCCACGCCTGGAACGTTTCCCGGTCCGGTAACGTCTGCGCCGAGCTCAGGCGCGGCGGCTCCAGCGAAGAAGCCGGAACGCGGGCTTAATGAAAATTATGGACGCGAAGTTATGGAATTGCACACCGTCGGTGTAGACGGCGGCTACACGCAGCAAGACGTGATTCAGATGGCGGAATGCCTGACGGGCTGGACGGTGCGCGAGCCGCGCAAAGATCCGGAATTCTTCTTCGATGACAAAATTCACGCGCAGGGCAGGAAAGTGGTGATGGGGCGGACGTTCAGCTACGGCGGCGAAAAAGATGGAGAAGAAGCGCTGAAGATGCTGGCAAACCATCCGAATACGGCGAAGTTCATATCCACGGAGCTCGCGCGCCACTTTGTTTCCGACAATCCGCCTCCCGCATTAATCGAGCGAATGTCCGTCCAATATTCCGTAACGCAGGGCGATATTCGCAGCGTGTTGAGAACGATGATTTATTCGCCGGAATTTTGGTCGAAAGAGACGTATCGCGCGAAAGTAAAAACGCCGTACGAATTGGTAGCGAGCACGGCGCGAGCGCTGAATGCCGAAGTGACGATTACTCTGCCGATAGCTCAATGGGTAGGACGAATGGGCGAGCCACTTTTTCTTTGCCAGCCGCCGAATGGATATTCGGATAAAGCGGAAACCTGGGTGAACACCGGAGCGCTGCTGAACCGTTTGAATTTCGCGCTTTCTCTAGCAGGAGACAAAGTGGCCGGCGCAACCGTAGATCTGAAGTCCATGCTTGGCGAAGCTGCTCTGCGCGACCCGAATGCCGCGCTTTCGCAGTCCATCGACGCGTTTCTGGGCGATCAAATCGGCGAGCAAACGCGCGCCACTCTTGCGGCGCGGCTGGACGATCCGCAAATCCTGCAGGCCAGTTTGGATGACCCGGTCAAGCAGGTGAATGAAGGCTTGATTGCCGGGCTGGTTCTCGGAGCTCCTGAATTTCAACGGCGATAGCAATAATAGGGATTTTCGGTTTTGAGGATACGGAGAATTACGATGAATATTTCCCGGCGGTACTTTTTGAAGAGTGGCGGCGTCGCGATGATCGGCATGGCGGCTTTGCCGTCGTTTCTACAGCGCGCGGTGGCGGCGACTGCCGGCCCGAACAAAAAGAAAATGGTGGTGCTGTTTCAACGCGGCGCGATGGACGGATTGAACGTTGTTGTGCCGTTCGGCGAACCAAATTACTACCATATGCGTCCGACGATTGCGATTCCGCAACCCAAGCAGGGTGGGTTCGATGCTGCACTCGATCTTGACGGCTTCTTCGGCCTGCATCCGAGCCTTGAACCTCTGATGCCCCTATTCAGAGGCAAGCAGCTGGCGATCGTGCAGGCCGTGGGCTCGCCTGATCCCTCGCGGTCCCACTTCGATGCGCAGGATTTCATGGAATCAGGCACGCCCGGCCTGAAGTCCACCGAAGACGGCTGGTTGAATCGCGCCATGCAGACCATTCCGGAAGAAAAGTCTTCGCCGTTTCGTGCAGTCGCTTTCGGTCCCTATCTGCCGCGGACACTCCAGGGAAGTTCGCCGGCCATTGCCATACCCGACTTGAAGCAATTCAAGATGTATGGCCCGCAGCAAACGGTGGAGGGCGGCTTCGAAGCGATGTACGCGCAGACCGTGGACCACGCGATGCGCGGCGTCGGCAACGAGACCTTCGAAGCTGTGGACCAACTGAAGAAAATCAACCCCGACACCTATCAGCCGGAAAACGGCGCGCAATATCCAAAAGGCCGTTTCGGACAGAGCTTGCAGGAAATCGCGGAGCTGTTCAAAGCAGACGTCGGACTGGAAGTGGCTTTCCTCGATAGCGGCGGCTGGGACCACCATGTGAACGAAGGCGGCGTGCAGGGCCAGCTCTCGAATCTTCTGAAAGATTTGGGGCAGGGAATTGCGGCGTTCCATCAGGATATGGGCGATCGCATGGGTGACGTTGTGTTCGTCAGCATGTCGGAGTTCGGCCGTACCGCTCACGAAAACGGTAACCGCGGCACTGACCACGGCCACGCGAACTGCATGTTCGTGCTGGGCGGCGAAATCAAGGGCGGAAGAGTCTATACGCGCTGGCCCGGACTCAGCGAAGAACAACTCAATCAGGGCCGCGACCTGGCAGTGACCACCGATTATCGCAGCGTGCTGGGCGAAATCATTTCAAAGCATCTGGGAGACCGCGACCTTAAAACCGTGTTTCCCGGCTTCGCCAACGATCCGCGGCAATTTCTCGGCTTGGTGAGGGTGTGAAGCGAAAGAATGCCTACTTCGGCGGTGCGTTCCCCGAAGCGTCGGAATCGCTATTGAAAATCCTCTTAATGCGATCGTAGTTTTTTTCGACGAAAGAAACATTTTCGGGCAATGCTGAGTCCGGATACTGCTGAATCGTTCCCGCCTTCTTCATCTGAACTTCCGCCGCCGCGTTAATCAGCGTATAGGTCATTACCACGAAATCGCGGGGAGACAGGCCTGCGCTCTTCAATACATTCACTACCGGGGGATACTTTTCAATCGTTGCAACGCTGCCTGCGATCGTATTGCTGGGGTTCTTCGAGTTGTCATCATCCATCTGCTTTTTCAAAGCAGGATCGTCTTTCTGCACTTTACGGATGGCTTTCACCGCTTCAGCATATTTATCCAGCTTGTCCGAAGTGAGAACGAAATTCCTGACTTCGTGCTTTTCAGCTTCCACCTGAGCCGAGGATTTTTCGTCTTGCGACGCCGCTGAAACGCTCATTCCCAGCAGGAGGAAAACGGCCAGCGCAAAACCCATTGCGCCTTTTGCATTCGCCATAGGCCTAACCTCCCGGGCTCGTTCTGTTATTCCGCTGACTTAATCCGCATGCCGTAGAACGACCGGTAAACGAAGATGTACGACACCAGAAAGAACGCGGCGGCTAGAACGTGCGTAAACGTTCCTCCTTTTGCCTGCGTAAGGCTCACCGCCAACTCGACCGCCAGCAACCCGAACAGCGTGGTGAATTTGATCACCGGATTCAAGGCCACCGACGAAGTGTCCTTGAAAGGATCGCCAACCGTATCGCCGACGACTGTCGCGTCATGCAGCGGCGTGCCTTTCTGTTTGAGTTCCACTTCGACGATTTTCTTCGCGTTATCCCACGCGGCGCCCGCATCGGCCATAAAAATGGCCTGGTAAAGACCAAAGATGGCGATGGAGATCAGGTAGCCGATAAAAAAGAACGGCTCGACGAACGCGAACGCCAGCGTGGCGAAGAACACGGCGACGAAAATATTCAGCATGCCTTTCTGCGCGTATTTCGTGCAGATTTCCACGACTTTTTTGCTGTCAGCCACCGAGGCCTTTTCCGCACTCTCAAGGTTGATGTTGGCTTTGATGAACTCGACGGCTCGATAAGCGCCAGTGGTCACCGCTTGTGTGGACGCGCCGGTGAACCAGTAAATCATCGCGCCGCCGGTAACGAGCCCGAGAAAGAACGGAGCATGCAGCAGCGAAAGTTTATCTACGTTCTCGGTGATGCCTTTCGTGAGAGCCATGATGATGGAGAAAATCATGGTGGTGGCGCCGACAACAGCGGTACCAATCAGTACGGGTTTTGCCGTGGCTTTAAAAGTGTTGCCCGCGCCGTCATTGGCTTCGAGCAAATCTTTGGCGCGCTCGAAGTTTACGTCCATGTTGTAATCTTTCTTCAGCTCCTGCTTGATGTTCGGTATGGCTTCAATCTGCGAAAGCTCGTAGACCGATTGCGCGTTGTCTGTCACCGGACCATACGAATCCACTGCGATGGTAACCGGACCCATGCCGAGGAAGCCGAAAGCCACCAGTCCAAATGCAAAAACTGGAGCTGCGAGCATCTGTGCCGAGGCCGCGAGTCCTTGCAAACTGACCATGTAACCGATGGACATCAGAGCGACCATAGCGAGCCCGAGGTAGTATCCCGAGAAATTTCCGGCCACGAAGCCGGACAAAATACCCAATGACGCGCCGCCTTCCTCCGCCGAGGTGACCACCTCTCGAACATGCCGCGATTCCGTGGAGGTGAAAACTTTTACCAACTCTGGGATTACAGCCCCCGCCAGTGTTCCGCAGGAGATGATCGTCGCCAGCTTCCACCACTGCGTCGGGTCGCCGCCAAGCTCCGGAATGATAACGGACGAGACGCCGTAGGTGATCGCGATGGAAACGATCGAAGTGATCCAAACCAGCGAAGTAAGCGGAGACTCGAAATTCATTTCATCCGCGTTCGAGAAGCGCGCCTTGGCGATCAGGTCGTTGATGAAGTACGCCAGGGCGCTCGCGAACAGCATGGCGATGCGCATGACGAATATCCACACCAGCAACTGGACTTGCACCGTCGGGCTCTTGACGCCTAGCAGGATGAACGTAATCAGCGCCACGCCGGTGACGCCGTAGGTTTCGAAGCCGTCCGCGGTGGGTCCCACGGAATCGCCCGCGTTATCCCCGGTGCAGTCGGCGATCACGCCGGGATTGCGCGCATCGTCCTCTTTAATCTTGAAGACAATTTTCATCAAGTCGGAGCCGATGTCCGCAATCTTGGTGAAGATGCCGCCCGCAATTCGCAAGGCGGCGGCTCCGAGCGACTCGCCAATGGCGAAGCCGATGAAACAGGGCCCCGCGTAGTCACCCGGAACAAAGAGCAGGATCAGCAGCATCATCAGCAGTTCCACGCTGATCAACATCATGCCGATGCTCATCCCGGCCTGGAGCGGAATGTGGTAAAGCGGAAAGGGTTTTCCGCGAAGGCCCGCGAATGCGGTTCGGGAGTTCGCAAATGTGTTTACGCGAATGCCAAACCAAGCCACGCCGTAGCTGCCCGCAATTCCCAAGACGCTAAACAAGAATATGATGATTACGCGCGCTGCCTCATAGTGCAGCAGGACGCCGAAATACAGCACGATCACCACGGCAATGAATAGCTCGAGCAGCAACAGAAACTTGCCCTGGGTGATCAGGTAGGTTTTGCACGTCTCGTAGATCAGTTCTGAAATTTCGCGCATGGCGCGATGAACCGGCAAATTCTTCAGCCGCGTGTAAATCACCAGGCCGAATACCAGTCCAAAAATGCAGAATAGGATTCCGAAGAGCAGGAGTTTGTGGCCGTCTATGCCCCAGCTCAGAAAATTTACTTGCGACAAATCAGGCAGCTTCAGATTGGCTTCGCCGCCTGGCGTCTCGCCTTGCGCGTGAGCCGCTGCAGCGCCGAACAACATCACGATTGCTGCCGCCGGGGATTTCAGCATGTTGCTGAACAGTTTCAAGCCTTCATTGGACATAAGATTGCGCATCAAAACGCCCCCACTAAGCGGGCGGTCACACATTTCACCAGACAAGAGCACATTCAGCCTTCCTCCGGATGAAGACTCCTTGGCGGGAGCCCACAGATTGCGAGAAGTTAATAAACAGAATCGACTTTTGTATCAGGATTAGCGTCTTTCGTCAAGAAAAGAGGGCGTTTGCCGGCAAATCCCTTTCTGCTTTGGAAAATTCCAGACCTGCCCAAAGCTTCGCGAATGCCGGCACGCACATAATTCCCCAGGGGTAATCGCGACCGCACAAGCTTTCCTGCAATCCTAGAAGTCCCGTTCGGCCGCAGGTAAACTTTAATGGGAGGTACTGAGTGCCATGAAACCTAAGCTCCTGTTGGTCTGCCTAGTTGTCTTTCTTCTGCCGAAGTCGGGTTCCGGACAAAGCACCTTGCAGTCGCGGACCTACAACTTCGAAGACCTAACCCCTCAGAAAGAGGCAAACGCCACCTTCCGCCCAATTCTGGATGGTCTTACCCACAATGGCGTTCACATCCACGTCCACGAAGTCTTCCTATTGCCGGGGAGTACGCCGCACCACGCCCATCACCACCAGCAGGAAGAAATGTTTCTCATCAGCGAGGGCGAGGTAGAGGTGACAATTGCCGACAAGACGACGAAGCTGGGGCCAGGATCGGTCGCTTTTGTCGCTGCGGGCGACCAACACCAGATTCAAAACCTCGGAACAAGGCCGGCGCAGTATTTCGAAATCATCCTCGACCCACCAGCGCCGCATTAGAGCGACATAATTTCCCGCGCCGCCTGCGAAAAAAGCCGTGACGAGGACCTCGACACGAAGTTCATTCCTGCGGAATCTTGGCCAGAGGAACCTCAAAGAACATTAGAGGTTTATTGCCCGGGATCACGGCTGCGTCTGGGACGTAGAGTACGGAAGCGGCGGTCAGCGACATATCCCGGCTCAAATCGAAATAAAGAAAACCATGAATGGTGGCCTTGGGGGGAACCACATCTGCATCGAGCGCCAGCGGTCGGAGGATGTCTTCGATTTTCGCTGCTTTTTTGTCTCCGCCAGGCAAGGAAATACTCGGAATGCGCGGATTTTTTGGACCGGAGGGGCCTTGAGGGTGAGCGATCTTGTACGCGGCGTCGTATGGCCTTAGCGAGTCGATGTCCTGATGATCTCCGTTCCGAAAGTGCACTTCGAGCTGGATCGTACTAAGGTCGATGCGAATCGGATGATCCGATTCATTGCGCAGAAATACGTCCACCGGAAGAATTCCTGCCTGAGTCGGATCTGCTTTGCCGAATTTATCTTTAGCGCGCCCGGGTTCGTCATAGGCGTCGGCGAGAATCGTCATGCCTTCGTGTGTATCGCGCGCAAGAGCAGGAGAGAATTCCGGCGCAGCGTTCGGGGCAGGTTTCACGCCGGAGGACTGCGCGAAGGCGCCTGCGCACATTAGGAGAACTGCTGCGGCAAGTGCGCTGGCTCGAATCATCAATCAATTTTCCTGGCTTGCAATTTCGATGCGCGGTCTCTGCCGGAAGTTGTGCACGTTCGCGCTCGCTGCCACTATAATACCTCGTTTGTGCGCGGAGTCGCTGACAGACGCGCCTGGCACGCGCAGGCATCGCGAATCGCCACAACGCCTTCCCCATGTATTTCCTATATCGAATTGTTACGGCAGTCGGCATGTTCGTGTTGGCGCCCTACTACGCGTTGCGCGGTTGGAGGCGCGGCGAACATTCCGGCGCGCTGCGCGAGCGTCTTGGAATCCTGCCAGCGGCCTTGGCTGCTAACGCGAGTAGCGCCGTGGTGCACGAAAGTGGCCCTGCGCCGGGGGGCGGAGCAATCTGGATACATGCGGTTTCGGTAGGCGAAGTTCTCGCTGCGAAGCCTCTCGTCGAAGGCCTCAAGGCCCGCTTTCCTGACCGGGCAATTTTTGTTTCCACTACTACGGAAACGGGTCAGCGTCTCGCGCGCGAGCGATTGCAATCCGCGAACGGGATTTTTTATTTTCCCCTCGACTGGGTCGTGCCGGTGCGAAAGGCGCTGCGCACGATACGCCCCGCGCTGGTGATCGTGATGGAAACGGAGATTTGGCCGAACTTTTTGCGGGAAACGCGGCGTTCCGGCATTCCCGTGATTTTTGCCAATGCGCGCATCTCCGAAAGGTCCTTCTCCCGTTTCGAAAGATGGCGATTTCTTATCGGAGAATTCTTCGAACGCACTCTGCAAGATCCGGAGCTTTTTCTGGCCCAGAGTGAAGAGGATGCAAAGCGTCTGGTCAGCATGGGTGCGCCCGAAGAGCGCGTGGAAATTACCGGCAACCTGAAATATGACGCGGAACCCTCCGCCATCGGCCGCTTCGGATCGTGGCTTCAGACCCAGATTCGGCAGCAGGAGCGCTGGCCGGTGCTAGTTGCGGGAAGTGTTGTAGAGGGGGAAGAACAGGCAGTCCTCGCGGGATACGATGGCGTTCAAAGGCAATGGCGCCGAACCCTGCTGATACTTGCGCCTCGAAAGCCGGATCGATTTATCGCTGCGGAAAAAATCATTGCGGAAGGCGGGTGGAATACTGTGCGCCGCAGCCAACTGGATATGAGTCATCCGCTGGGCGAAGACACGGACGTGCTGGTTCTCGATTCGATTGGTGAGCTAGCAGGATTGTATTCGCTGGCCGATGCTGTGTTCGTAGGGGGCTCCTTGGTCCGTGCGGGCGGGCACAACATTCTCGAGCCTGCGTGCTTTTCGCGCCCACCGGTCTTCGGGCCATCGATGGAGAACTTTCGCGAAATGGCGGATCGATTTCTCGACGCGCACGCGGGTGTACAAGTCGCGAACGGCGAGCAGCTCGGAAAAGTCTGGGTGCAATTGATTGAGAATAATGGGATGCGCGAACGCATGGGCCAGGCCGCGCACGAAATATCCAAGCAGAATCGCGGTGCGACGGCGCGGTCTCTTGAACGCATCGCAGCGGCAATTGCCCGGAGCGAAGGCCAAAACTCTGGCGATGCCAGGAACGGTGTGAATCCTGTCGCGGACCATAAAAAAGGAAGCGCGGCGTGACGCTGAAGGAATCGCTCCTGTGGCCACTGTCGCTGCCGTATGCGGCGGTAGCTCGCCTTCGCGCCCGAGCCTACCGGCAGGGGCTTCTGCGCCAACGTCAGTTGGATGGAGTCGTCATCAGCGTGGGGAACCTGACCGTCGGCGGAACCGGAAAGACGCCGATGGTGTTGTGGATCGCGGAACGGTTGCTTGCGGAAGGCAAGAGCGTCGGAATCCTCACGCGGGGATATCGCGGCAAGACCGTCAGCGAATCCGCCGACAAATCTCGAGCGACGAACGACCCGGCGGCCGTTTCCACCAGTGATGAGGTTCAGCTTCTGCAATCCCGCCTGGAGAATCGCGCGTTATTAGGCGTTGGCGCGGATCGCTACAAGAATGGCGTTGCGCTCGCCGCTCGCGGCGTGAATTGGTTTGTCCTTGACGACGGTTTTCAACATTTGCAGCTAGCGCGTAATGTTGACATCGTCCTGATCGACGCGAGCAAGCCCTTCGGCGGTGGACATTTGTTGCCCGCCGGGCGTTTGCGCGAGCCGCGCACTGCGCTGAAGCGCGCTGACTTGATCGTCATCACTCGCAGCAACCATGCACCAGCCGTCGAATCCGTCGTTCGGCGGTATTCGGAAGCGCCCATTTTTTACGCTCGCACCACGCTTGCGTCGGTCTATTCACCTTCGAATCCGCAACTCGCCGCATCGGAAGCGCGCTCCAGAAAATTGTTCGCCTTTTGCGGGGTAGGCAATCCCGCTGCATTCATTGCCGATCTGCGCGACTGGGGCTTCCAGATTGCCGGGCATAAATCTTTCCCCGACCATCATCGCTATACGCCATCCGACATAGCCGCGGTCGAAAAACAAGCCAGAGAAGCCGGAGCAGCCGGACTGATTTGCACCGAGAAGGACCGTTTTAATTTGGAAGACGCGCAACCATCCATGAATTTGTGGGTTTGCTCTATTTCGATGCACATTGATCGAGAAGATGATTTCTGGCAGGCGCTCATGAAAAAAGCACAATCCGGCACTGTCGCTACCAAATGAAGTGTCAGTCTGCGTTGGCACAGGGCAAATCTCCGCGGGTTGGCACGTTCGCCAGCCGTGTGATACTTTTCGCCACTATGACGGGAACTGAACTACCCATTCCGAGCCTCGAGGAGATTCGTTGACCCTCGGTCCACGAAAGACCAAGCGACATTCAAAGACACGAGCCCAAGCCGATGGCCGCGCGACGGACGCGACGGTTGACCTGACGCGGTTGCTCGACATCGTGGCTTCATTCCCGCGGCAGACGATTTGCGTAGTCGGCGATTTTGTCCTGGACCAGTTTGTCTCCGGTGAAATTTCCAGAATTTCCCGCGAAGCCCCTGTGTTGATTCTTCGGCATCGCCGCACGGAGGCTTACCCCGGCGGCGCGGCCAATGCTGTAAACAACCTCGCGGACCTCGGCGCGCGCGTCTTGCCCGTTGGCGTCGTGGGCCAGGATGAAGGCGGCAATATCTTGCTGGATTATTTCCGCCGTAAGCGCGTGAATGTTTCGGGCATTCTCCGCGCTCGCGACTGGGTGACCTCAACGAAAACGCGTTATCTAGCTGGATGGACGCACACCACCGAGCAACAAGTCCTTCGTGTGGATCGCGAGCCTCGCGAAGCGCTGCCGCCGCGCATTCAGGAGTTGGTTCAGCGCAAAGCTCGCAAAGCGGCGAAGAGCGCGGACGCTGTTCTGATTTCCGACTACGGTCTCGGAGCCGCCTCGCCAGCGCTTGTCCGCAGCCTCGTCACAAAACGCGTCACGCTCGACTCGCGCTATCGATTGCTGGATTACCGCGCCGCCGGAATCACCGCTGCGACGCCGAATGAGCCTGAGCTCGAAGCCGCCTATCACTCCGCCGTCGGTGTTGACGCGCAGAAATTGGAAGCATTGGGCCGGCGAGCGTTGTCTGATCTGGATCTCCAGGCGCTTCTAGTTACTCGAGGCAAGGATGGCATGGCTGTCTTCGAAGCCGGAACCGGCAAGGGAGCACGCTCGCACAGCATTCCGATCTACGGCCCCGACACCCCCGTGGACGTTACCGGAGCAGGCGACACGGTGATCGCGGTCTTTACACTGGCGCTTGCCGCTGGAGCTACTTATCTAGAAGCGGCTCATCTCGCCAATTATGCCGGCGGAATCGTGGTGATGAAGCGGCGTACTGCGACGGTCACCCGTGCGGAACTCGAAGCCGTATTGCGTCGCGAAGCCACAACCCAGCGCTGACCACTTTATGGATACTCGCGAAAAAATACTCTCACGCGAAGGCCTGCACGACGTGCTCGAAGAGCATCGCCGCGCGGGCCGTAAAGTGGTCTTCGCCAATGGCGTTTTCGACTTGCTTCACGTGGGGCACGTGCGTTATCTACAAGCCGCGCGAGAAGAAGGCGACTTGCTCGTCGTGGGATTAAATTCCGATGCGAGTACGCGAGCGTTGAAAGGCACGGGCCGTCCGATTTTGACGGAACGCGCGCGCGCCTCGCTCGTTGCGGCCCTCGCGGCGGTGGATTACGTCGTAATTTTCGACGAACTCGACGTCAACGCGCTGCTGCGCGAATTTCAGCCCGACGTTCATGCGAAAGGCACGGACTACACAGCGGACACCGTCCCCGAACGCGAGCTCGCCGCCCTGCTCGGAATCCGAGTAGCAATCGTCGGGGACTCGAAAAATCATTCCACGCGCGAACTCCTGGCCCGGTTGCGCCAAGCGAAAGATGCCATTTAACGAAACGCCTCGCGGGCAAAGCGCATCCTACTCGCCTGCCATGCTGACGAAAATTCTTCCGCAAGTTTCTGACCCGTCCATCGCGCGCAGCCTAGGGCTTCGTTCGTGAGCGAGCCGAGAAAATTCTGGATGCGCTGGCGCGTGCGCATTGGATACCCCGTGGCGGTTCTTTATTGGCTGCTGGCTGTGCCGACGCCGCGCTGGATTGCAATCGGCGCCGCCGTAGCCGCCGTGGGTTTGCTCGTTCGAGCAGCGGCCTCGGGGGAATTGCGCAAGAATCAAGAACTCGCGACATCCGGCATTTACGCGCACACGCGAAATCCGTTGTATCTTGGCAGCGCGATCCTCGCCGCTGGATTTATCATCGCTGGACATTCGTTGTGGGCCGGACTGCTGGTTGCCGTTTATTTTTCCATGTTTTATTACGCTGTGATGCGCAATGAGGAAGAGGACCTGCGCGCGAAATTCGGCGATTCGTTCCAGCAGTATTCGGCGAGCGTTCCACTTTTCTTTCCGAACATCTTCAAGGCCGAAAAGGCCCCTTCGGAAGGTGCGCCACGGCAAACTTTTTCCTGGCAACAATTCCGGCGTAACCGCGAATACAAAGCGATGATCGGCACGGTAGGTGCTCTCGCGATCGTGTGGCTGCGGATGTGGCTACGAGGTCGCTACGGATATTAGATGGTTGTTACTGCAGGCGGTAGATGGCGTGCATCACGCGTTGAAATTTGGGCCGGTACAGCAAATCGAAAGCGCGCTCTTTGCCGGGAAACATTTCCAGCGCCACTCGGCGAGTCGCTGCAATCATTCCCGAGGCTTCTTCCGGAGTGAGGTCTCCCGCGGCGATCGATTCCAGCGTTAGCTGCACCAAGATCCGCAACCGGCGAATACGTCTGCTTTCGTCGTCAATTTGCGCCTGCGTAGGTCGAATCGACGCGCCGCTCTCGGTGGGTTCCATAACGGTCGTGAAAAATGCTCCTAAGATTTATTATGAGCTTGGCCCTAAATGCGCGCAATAGTACTGTTGAGCAGGTGCTTAAATATGTCCCAGGGAACTTAAATGACCGAACATTCATCGCACAAACAGGCTCATGATCCATCGCAGGAACGCGTTGTGGTTGCTTTCACCGCCGGCACGGCCGCGGAAGCCATGGTCGTTCGCGGGCTTCTCGAAAGCGCGGGGATCAGCTCGCCTGGTTCCTCTTCGAACGATCCTTTTCCGTTGCGCGAGTCACCCGAAGGAACCCACGGCGTCGAAGTTTACGTCCTGGAGCCGCGCGCGGAAGAAGCGCGCAAGCTTATCGCGGAATATCAGAAGGACAATCGATTCTCAGCCGAGTCCGAAGAATAGCGCAGGTCAATTCCCGAAATGCTGCGGTCACGCTGTGCCTCAATTCGGATGCGATTCCGCGAATGTATGCACTTCCAGCGTATGGCCGTCGGTTAGCGCGGTGACTTCGCCGTCTCGGTCGGTACGCAGGAACCGCACGCCCGCCTTCGCATAACGAGCGACCACGTCCTCCACTGGATGTCCAAACTGATTTCCTTCTCCCACGGAAACTACGGCCACGCGAGGCGCAACCGCGGTGACGAATGCTTCAATCGAGGAAGTCTTGCTGCCGTGATGCGGGACCTTTAGGAAATCCGCGGCGATCGCTGAATGATTGTTTACCAGCGCGGCCTCGACCTTCCTTTCAATGTCGCCGGGGAGCAAGAAACTTACCGCGTTGTCGTTCAGCCTCATCACCAGCGAGTTGTCGTTGGACGCTTGCGGGACGGCGGAAATATCCTCGGGCCAGAGCACCTCGCCTTCGATTCCTCCGGATTGGAAGTTGCTCCCGCGTTCTTTTTCTACAATGGCAACTCCGCGGGAGCGCGCCTCCGCGAGTAAGGCTTTGAACGCAGGCGTCTCTTCATCTCGTCCGATCCACAATTCGGATACGCGGAAATTCTGCAACACGCTTCGAAGGCCGTCGATATGATCGTGGTGCGCGTGCGTTAGCGCGACCACGTCGAGACGCTTGAGTCCCCGCGACCACAGGTACGGCGAGACAACTTCCTCGCCAACAACTGAGCCTGAGTGGTATCCGCCAATGGATTCCGACCCCGGTTGGCCACCGCCGTCGACCAACATCGTTCCGCCGTTCGGAAACGCGACGAAAATCGAATCACCCTGGCCGACGTCCAGCACGTCCACTTCAAGTTTGCCGCGCTGAACGCTTGGCGCAAAAGGATGCCACGCCACCAAAAGAGTGAATGCTCCGAGAGCGATAGCAGAAGCCCATTCTGCAGGCCGTATCGGCGGAGACAACTTCCGCCGCACACTCGGACTCAATCGGCGCGCCGCCACTACGCGCGCACACATCGCAAGACAAACAAACGCGGCGACGAAAGCGATCGCAAGCCACACCGGCGGTCCGGGAATTCGATACGACAACCGCGGCCAATGGCCAAACCACTCAACGCTTGAAAGCAAGAGCCCGGTGCAAAAGCTCAGTGCCTTCGCGAGCAAAAGAGCAATCCGTGACCAAATGAACGACGCGAGCAACGCCAGAAATCCAAGCGGAACAATAATTGCCGTAAGCAACACAGCCGGAATATTACTCATCGGTCCGGCAAGGCTCACCCGATGAAAATCCTCTGCCAGCAGCGGAAGCATGCCCCACTGAATTACAAACGAAAGCAGCGCGACGTCCCACAATCGTAATCCGACGATCACGGGGGCTGAGAGTAATTCATTTGCTCGCGAAGCGATTCGCTGTGGCAGTCGCGGGGAAAGCCAGTTCCCCATGGAGCGCATATCGATGCGGAATTGCACGACCTTTGGCGGATACGCTCCGTCGCGCGTGACGTCGCCCAAGTGCCGCAAGCCCCAGCGATATGGTTCGCTCGTGCGTTCGATCCACGGTATCGCAAGCGCGGCAATCACTCCCGCAGCGAGAAAGGAAAGCTGAAAGCTCGAATCGCTGAGTGCCGAAGGCTTCCAGAGAAGAATCGCCAGAGCGGCCAGCGAAATCGTGTTGAGTAATTCAACCCGTCGGAAAAGCGGGCGCGCGCATAAGTAAAATGCCGCAATCAATGCAGCGCGAAGAATCGGCGGGCGGTCCTGCACAATCCCAACGTATGCACCAAGAGCGGCGAGCGTCATCATAGCCGTCGCGACTGAAGGCAACTTCAAACGGCGTCCAAGCCAGTAGAGAAAAACCACCAGCGCGCCCACGTGCAGCCCGGCAACCACGAGCACGTGATAGGCTCCGGTCTTTTGAAATGCGAGCACCACATCGGAATCGACGAAGGTGCGGTCGCCGAGCAACATGGCGCGCAGCACGGCCGCGCGCTCGGGCTGATCCGCGAACAGGGAATCCACGCGCGCGAGCAGGTTTCCGCGCGCTCTTGCCAGCCGCTGCTGCAACGTCGGCGGGGGGCGGTCGATCACTTGAAGCAGTTCGCCGCTGCGCAGCGAGCCGACCACATCAATTTTCTGCCGCGCGAGGAAGCCGTGAACGTCGAATGCGCCGGGGTCGAGATAGTTGCGCGGCGGACGCGCCTTCACCAGCGCTTCCACGCGGTCGCCCGCACGCAGACCTTGAGGAGGCTCAGTCGCGCGCGGTCCGGTGTAGAAATTCACACGCAAGCCGCCGCTCGTGGGGACCTCAACGCCTGCGGATTGCACATTCTCCAGATCTATTTCGTAACGGAGTCCCCAGGGCAGCCTCAGCGGATCCTCCCGCAGGCGCCCGCGCCAGCGCAGCGGAACACTTGTATCAATGGAGTCAGTGGCGATCAGCCGGGAAATGTGGTTCGCAGGGACAGCGGCGCGCTCCACTCCGATTGCAAGCCCGCCGAGCGCGATCCACGCGATCAGCGCAAAACACCACGCGAATGCCGCTCGCCTTCGCCAGAACAGAATTACGCCTGCGGTTATTGCCACTGCGGAGATAGCACACCAAATCTTCGGCGAGGCCTGCCATCGGCTCGCGATGCCTATACCCGCGGCAAAAGCCGCGGCGATCCACAGCGCGGGCAATTTCATTCGCGTCGGCGCAACCGCACCACTGTCTCCATATGAAATGTCTGCGGAAAAAGATCGAACATGTGAATCTCGCTGCAGTCGTAGCCCGCTTCTGCTAGCACCGCAAGGTCGCGAGCCAGCGTGGGCGGTTCGCAAGAAACATATGTGATGCGCGCGGGCTGCAAACGTCCCAGACGCTTCGCCGCATCGGGCGCCAGCCCATCGCGTGGCGGGTCCAGAACGACAAAGTCCGGGCGCTCCTTGTTTCGCTCCAGGAATCGCTCGACGTCGGCAGTGCGAACCTCAATTGTGCTTAGCCCGCGCATGTTGGTTTCCAGGTCGCGCACAGCCGCAGGATTCGATTCGACGGCGATCACCCGTTCAAAGCGTTTCGCCAGCGGAATGGAAAATAATCCCACGCCGGCGTACAAGTCGAGAGCTATGCGGACATTTTCTTCATCGCAAACAGTTCGTACCAGAGCGTCAACGAGGAACCGGTTGACCTGAAAAAATGAAAAGTGGCCGACGCGGTATCTGGGACCGGCAGTTTCGGTTTCCAAAAAACCCGGGCCGAAGAGTTCCATCCGATCATGGCTCGGATCGTGGAACAGTATGCTGACGGCCTCCGGCACAACGCGACGAATCGTTTCGGCGTGTTCCGCGATCCGGGACGGAAAGCCGGCGAAGTTAGCCGTGAGCAGGAGTCTTGAGCCGCCCGCGTCTGTCGTTTCGCGGGCGCCTTCATTGCTAAATACTTCGATCTCGCGCAACTCTCGCGGAAGTTCGCCGGCTGCCAATGCCGCTCGCAGCCCGAGCAATGTTTTCAGAAGCAACGGCGAGAGAATCGCGCACTCATCGACCGCGCACAGCGCCGTCGAGTTGGCGCGAAAATACCCGATTTCAAGTTTTGTAAGGCTCTTGTTGGCCGCCCCTGCGTTCGGCTGAGTCGAGCCATCGGACGAATCCAACGGCGGCCGAATTTTCCACTGCGCGCGGTTGCGATAGCCCCAGGGCGGCGACGCATGCGTCTTGATCTCGCCGGTCCAATTGATCCGTCCGATACGCCGCAGCGTCTCGCGCAGGATCTCTGCTTTGTACGCCAATTGCGCATCGTAAGGAATATACTGGTAATTGCAGCCGCCGCAAATGCCGAAGTGCGGGCACGGCGGCGCGACGCGCTGCGGCGAAGGTTCCAGCAAGTTGTCCACCCGCGCGCGGACGAATTTCTTTTTCTGTTCGACAGGCGACACCGCTACGCGCTCGGCAGGTAAAACGAACGGGACGAAGACCGTGGACCCCTCGTGATGCGCCAGGCCATCGCCGCCGTAGATCAGCTTCTCGATTGTGACGTCCATGGTTGGCATGAAAGTTGGTTCAGCGTCAGGTCAAATAAAACAAACTCAAGCGCGGCACGTTAAAATGTTCGAAGAGCCTCTTCTGAATGTATTGCCGCTCGAGCTGCGCCAGTTGTTCCGCGGACATCTTACGCCGGTAAGGCGCCAGCGAGCGATCCATTTCGCGCCGCACGGAAAGCAGAGCTTCTTCATCGGCATCCGCCGACAGTGCCGCCGACAATTTGTCTTCGAGCACGGTCAAGTGGCGTTCGAGATCTTCGAGATCGAGCGCAGCCGGGGAATCGAGCAGCGGCAGAAGTTCATCAAGCCGCTTGGCAGTGTCTTCGAAGCGAGCGGGAAGTTTTTCTTCGGCTGTCCCGCTCCGCTCTCGCAGTTTCACGGAAGCCGTCCGGAGGCGCGCGGCATTGCGTTCAAGATATTTTCGCAGCTCGTCGCGCGAAAAAGTTTCGGCGGTCGGCCGCGAAGATTTCACTTCCGGCCCGGCTCCTACAGCTGCTTCCGCCGCTTCCGCCGCTGCGTCGGCGACGGCGTCGACACAGTACGCCAGGCTTTTCAGTTGGCGTCCCCCTGCGGCGCGCTTCGACCGTTGCCAACTCTCGAATGCCCGGTCGATTCCTTGCAGCACGGCGCCGAGGGGGATGCCGGCTTTCTGCCATGTTTCCACGATGGCCCAATCCAGAGGGGAGACCAGGAGATGCGCGCCGCGTTTGCGCCAGAAATAATCTTCAATTTCAGTGAAGTAATTGAAGTAGTTGAAGGAGTCCATCGAGTCGAGTTTCTGTGGTTGTTTTGTCAGAATTAGGAAAGCTTCCGGAAATTGGGCGATAAAGTCAGTTTTTTGGCCTCGGCGGAACGGATGCCAGCTTTTGCGTTTTGCCTCGCTCCTGGGCGGCGTCCTGGTTCCGTTCCCAGATGATTCGCAGGCCTTCCAGCGTCAAGAATTCATCAATGGTTTCAATGTGGCGCGACGCGGTTCCAATCAGCGCAGCTTGTCCGCCTGTCGCGATGACTTTCGTCTTTGCGCCCATGGTTTTCTTCATGCGGTCGAGGATGCCGTCAACCAAGTCCGTGTACCCGTAGAAAAGACCGGCCTGCATAGAAGCAGCCGTATTGGTGCCGATGATTTTCCCAGGATCCTTGATTTCCACGCGGAAGAGTCTTGCGGCGCGAGCGAAGAGCGCTTCGGCGGAAATTCCGATGCCCGGGGCGAGGACTCCGCCCAGGTATTCACCGCGAGCAGAAACCGCGTCGAAGTTAATCGCGGTACCGAAATCGACGATGATGCACGGGCCGCCGTATTTCTCGAAGGCGGCGACGCTGTTTACGATACGGTCCGCGCCGACTTCCTGGGGATTGTCGTAATGCACGGGCATGCCGGTTTTAATTCCAGGCTCGACGAAGAGCGCTTTTTTGCCGAAGTATCGCTCCGCCATTCCTGCCAGCGTGGAATTCAGCGGCGGAACGACCGAGCTGATGATGATTCCTCCGACTTCGCTGGGACTGAGTTCGGCCAGGGTGAAAAGTTCGCGGCACAGGATTCCGTATTCGTCGATGGTCTGATCTCGCGCGGTCGTCAAGCGCCAATGGGCCACCAGCTCTTTGGGGCCGAACACGCCGAGCACCGTGTTGGTGTTGCCGACGTCGAGTGCGAGAAGCATCAGGAAGCCTCCGCGACATCGCCGGAAAGCACCGGTTCGATCCCGCCGCCGTCGTCGCGCATCACGCGCAAGACGCCGCTGGATTCGAGCCCGGCGGTAGTGCCGGTGAAAACTTCGATGGGAGTAGTGATGCGCACTCGTTTCCCCTGAAAATAGCTGGAGACTTCGGCGAAGCGGCGAAGAATCGGTCCCGGCCCTTCGGCGATGAACTGATTGTAGTAGCGGTCGAGGTGGCGCAGCAACCGAATCAGGATTTCCAGCCGTGAATGAACTTTGCCGGTCTCCATGCGCAGCGAGGTTGCGAAGTCGGCGAGCTCGGCGGGCATTTTCGTCTGGTTGACGTTGATGCCGATTCCGATCACGGCGTAGTGCATGCGGTCGGGCTCGGCGTGCATCTCGGTGAGGATGCCGGCGAATTTCCGACCGCGCACGAGCAAATCGTTGGGCCAGCGGATGTCAGGAAGCACATCAAGCTCCTCGGTGACTGCGTCGCGTGCGGCGAGGCCGGCGACAAGAGTGAGAAGGGGAGCTTGCGCAGGAGAAATCAGCGGACGCACCAGGATGCTGCAATGAATTCCCGCGGACTTTTCCGAAAGCCACTTGCGGCCGGCGCGGCCGCGTCCAGCGGTTTGCTCTTCGGCCAGCACGATGGCGCCGTGGGGTTCGCCCTGTTCTCCGAGCTGCATCGCCAGAGTGTTGGTCGAGTCGATTTTGAAGAAGTGATAGATGCGGCGCGCGAACGGGGTGCCAAATAGCCGCCTGGTCAAAAGCTGGGGGACGAGAATGTCCGGGGCGCGCTCGATGTGATAGCCGGTGCGCGCATGGCCCTTTACGCGCACACCTAACTCGCGCATTTTCTGGACCCAGCGCCAGACCTGCTGCCGGGTCACGCCGATTTCCTTGGCGATTTTTTCGCCGCTGATGACGATGGTGGAATTCTCGGAGAGCAGGGTGAGCAGCGCGTCGATGCGCCGGTCGGTGGTCCCCGGCAAATTCGCCATTCGTTTGGTGGGCATGGGGAATTTCAAAGGATACTTGAGCGGAGGCGCGGGTACAAGCCGCGACTGGCGTGCAATTCTGGACCCGGATAGAACAGCTGCGCCCGTTTGTTTTGAGTGAGTTACGTTTATCCGAGTTGGTTGAGGCGGTCGAGGAGCTTTTGGTGTTCGATTTGACGAGCGGCTAGTGTGGAGCGGAGGTCTTCGACAATTTTGGCGGGGGCTTTGCTGGTGAAGGTTTCATCGGCGAGACGGGACTGTTTGGAGGCGACGTCTTTTGCCAGGCGGTCGATTTCTTTTCGGAGGCGGGAAAGCTCGACGTCTTTGTCCACTGCTTCGCCGTAGGCGATGCGCAAGTCGAATAGCGACGTGGAGCGGACGGCGGCGCCTGCCCCGTCGAGACGGTCAGCAGAAATGTTCAGGGCCGAAAGCGTCGCCAGGCGCAGAAGCGGCTCGACATTTTGTTCGGCGAGTTTGCGGATTGCGGGATCGCTGCTGGAGAAATCGGCGGGGATCTTTCGCTTCTGATCGACTTTCATTTCGGCGCGGATGTTGCGGGCTGCGGTGATAATTTCCTGCAGGGTTGCGATTTGTTTTTCGGCTGCGGCGTCAGTCCAATCCGCGCGGGGCTCCGGGAATTTGTCGAGGGCGATGGAACGAGCGCCTGGGGGCTGCGGCAGGCGGTGCCAGAGTTCTTCGGTGAGGAAGGGCATTACTGGATGCAGGAGGCGGAGGGCTGCTTCCAGCGCGGCGAAGATGTTGCGCCAGGCGGCGACGGAGACTTCGCGATTGTCGGACGACAGTTGCGGCTTGACCCACTCGATGTACCAATCGCAGAAGTCGCCCCAGAAGAAATGGTAGATGGTCTGGCAGGCTTCGTGGAAACGGAAGTCCTGGAGGGCGGCGCTGACTTCTGCTGAGACGGAAGATAGGCGCGAGAAAATCCAGCGGTGGATTAGGCCGTCTTCGCCGGGAATTGCGTAGGGAGCTTTGGCGCGGATTTCCGGGGCGGAAAGTTCTTCGAGCGTGATGGCGGCTGAGGCTTCGGCCTTCTCAAGATTTAGAAACAGGAAGCGGGCGGCGTTCCAGATTTTATTGGCGAAGGCGCGGGCGCCGAGGATGCGGTCTTCGCTGAGGATGATGTCGGTGCCGGGGGCGGCCATGCTGGCGAGCATGTAGCGCAAGGCGTCGGTGCCAAATTTTTCGGTGAGGCCGAGAGGGTCAACGCCGGTGCCTTTGGTCTTGGACATCTTGGCGCCTTCGGCGGTACGGACGAGGGAGTGGAGGTAGAGGCGGCGGAAGGGAATCGTTGATTCCGGCTCGCCGGCGCGGCTTGCGTCTCGCTCGCTCGGGGCGTTTTCGAAAGGGTCTCCGCTTAGTTGGAGGGCCATCATGATCATGCGGGAGTCCCAGAAAAATAAAATGTCGTAGCCGCTGATTAGCAGGCTGGTGGGGTAGTAGGTGCGGAGGTCGGGGGTGTCGTCGGGCCAGCCGAGGGTGGAAAAGGGCCAGAGGGCGGAGCTGAACCAGGTGTCGAGGACGTCTTTGTCCTGGACGAGTTCTGCGCTGCCGCATTTCGGGCATTTGCTAGGCGGGCTGGCGGCGCGGGCGTGGCCTTCGAAGATTTCGACGCGCGAATCGAGCGCGGGGACCATTTCTTTACAGCCGGAGCAATGCCAGATGGGAATGCGATGTCCCCACCAAAGCTGGCGCGAAATGCACCAGTCGCGAATGTTTTCGAACCATTGCAGCAGGATGGTGCGCTGATTGTCGGGCACGACTTCAATCAAGCCGTCGAGGACAACTTTGGCGGCGGGCACGGCGAGCGGCTTCATTTTCATGAACCATTGCGTGGAGATGCGCGGTTCAACGATGGCTTTGCAGCGGTCGCATGTGCCGACGGAATGAGTGTGCTCGGCGATTTTTTCCAGCAAGCCCAGTTTTTCGAGGTCGGCAATGATTCGCGCGCGGGCGACGAAGCGTTCGAGGCCAGCGTAGGGTCCGGCGGCTTCGTTCATATGCGCGTCGTCGGTCATGACGTCGATTTGAGGAAGGTTGTGGCGCTTGCCGGTTTCGAAGTCGTTGGGATCATGCGCGGGAGTGATTTTCACCGCGCCGGTGCCGAATTCACGGTCAACGGATGAATCCGCGATGATGGGAATTTCGCGGTTCGCGAGCGGCAGCAAAACCTTTTTACCGATGAGGTGCTGGTAGCGCTCGTCGTCGGGATGCACGGCGACGGCGGTATCGCCCAACATCGTTTCGGGGCGGGTAGTGGCGACGACGAGGTGCTCTTTCGTTCCAGCGACGGGATAGCGGATGTACCAGAGGCTGCCGGTGCGCTCGTTGTGGACCACTTCGAGGTCGCTGATGGCGGTGAGGCAACGCGGGCACCAGTTGACGATGTAGCGTCCGCGATAGATGAATCCGTCGCGATAGAGGCGGAGGAAAGCTTCCAGAGTGGCGCGATAGAGCGCGGGTTCGAGAGTGAAGCGCTCGCGCGTCCAGTCGCAGGAAACGCCTAGGCGGATCATTTGGTCTTTTATTACGCCGCCGCTTTCGGCTTTCCATTTCCAGACGCGGCGTTCGAACTCTTCGCGGCCCAAATCCTGGCGCTTGATTCCTTCCGTGGCGAGCATACGTTCGACGACGAACTGGGTGGCGATTCCGGCGTGGTCCATGCCGGGGAGCCAAAGGGTACGTTCGCCGCGCATGCGATGCCAGCGAACGAGCATATCGATCTGCGTGTGTTCGAGCATGTGGCCGATGTGAATCGAGCCGGTGACGTTGGGCGGGGGAAGCGCGATGGAAAATGTGCTGCCGCTGGCGTCGCCAGAGTTTTCGGCGCGGAATAATTTCTCGTCAAACCAGGTTTTGGCCCAGCGCTCTTCGATTTCCCTCGGCTCGTAGGCTTTTGGTATTTCTCTCGGCATCATTTTCCCGAAACTTCTATACGCAGTTGATTCCAAGCGCAAAGAATCCATTAATAGTAGGGGCGGACGGTGCGGGCGTCAAATGACACGGTAAATTCATGGGCGAGTCTTCGTTTGGAGGGGACGGGGATGTTAAGATTCACACCCCTTAGGAACGAGGGACAATGGACAAGAAAAACTTTCTATTCGTATCTTTGACCGGACTGATCAGCGACATCGCGTGGCAAATCTCGAAAGAGGGCCATGAGGTGCGCTATTACATTTCCGACAAGAAAGAGCGCGATATCGCTGACGGGTTCGTGGCCAAGTCGAAAGACTGGGAAAAAGATAAGGATTGGGCGGACATCATTATTTTTGACGACACGCTGGGCCAGGGCGAAAAAGCGCAGGCGCTGCGCAAAGAAGGGAAGCTGGTAATCGGAGGAACGGCTTACAGCGACAAGCTGGAAGACGACCGCTCGTTCGGCCAGGAGGAATTGAAAAAAGCGGGAGTGAACATCATTCCTTACGGCGAGTTTGACTCCTTCGATGACGCCATCGAGCACGTTACGCAGAATCCCAGCCGCTATGTGATCAAGCCGAGCGGGGAAGCGCAGAACGTAAAGCGGCGGCTATTCGTGGGGGAAGAAGACGACGGGCAGGACGTGATTCGGATGCTGGAGGCTTACAAGAAAGCGTTCGCCGACGAGATTAAAGTGTTTCAGTTACAGCGGAGGATGATCGGCGTGGAGGTGGCCGTCGGAGCGTTTTTCAACGGCAAGAACTTCATCTATCCCATCAACATCAATTTCGAGCACAAGAAACTCTTTCCTGGAGATATCGGCCCACCGACGGGTGAGATGGGGACTTCGATGTTCTGGAGCGGGCCGAACCATCTTTTCAATCAGACGCTCTTGAAAATGGAGCCGAAGCTCGCGGAAGAAGGATATGTCGGTTACATCGACGTGAACTGCATCGTGAATAACAACGGGATTTATCCGCTGGAGTTTACCGCGCGGTTCGGGTATCCGACGATCAGCATCCAGCAAGCGGGGATGATTACGCCGATCGGGCAATTCTTTTGGGACCTTGCCAGCGGCCTGGACCCCAAGCTGAAAGTGCGGAGCGGGTTTCAGATCGGGGTGCGGATCGTGGTGCCGCCGTTTCCTTTTGACGATGATGAGACATTCGATGCGTTTTCGAAAAATTCGGCGATCGTTTTTAAAAAGCCGCCGGCGGACGAAACTCATATCGAGGACGTCAAACAGCTGAACGGGCAGTGGCTCATCGCCGGTACTTCCGGCGTGATCTTGATCATCGTGGGCACGGGACAGACGATGAAGCAGGCTAAGGCGCAGGTGTACTCGCGCATCAAGAACGTCTTGATTCCGAACATGTACTATCGCACTGACATCGGCGATCGATGGGAAGAGGACAGCGACCGGCTGCACAACTGGGGCTATCTGCGCTAGCAAGAAGCGAACTTCCGTAGAGCCGGTGTAGGTAAACGGAGTAGTCGCCAACTAATTAAAATTGTAGCCAAATTCCCAGAGGAACTGGTGGTTGCCGTTAGTTACGCCGGCGTTTCCGACTTGATAGGCTGCGTAAAATGTAAGTTTGGAAGTGAGTTTTACGATGGCGCCGGGATTCACGTAGCCGACGGCGTTGTTGCCGGTGTACCACTCGGTTGCGACGGTGAAGCGTTTGTCGACTGTCTGTTCGAAAGTGAACTGGCCGCCGGCGCGGTTGGATTTGGCGACTACGTTGCGAGTGAAGTCGTACGCGCCCGCGGTGATGCGCGTGCCGTGCTTCCACTGCTTGGCCAGCGTGGCGTAGGCGTAATTCCCCGCGTTGTAAGTTCGAAGGTACACGGGAAAAAACAGATCGTCCCCAACGAAAAAAGACCATCCTGAATCCTTGGCCCTCCAAAGGCGCCATTTAATTGTGGGAGAAATTTCGAGTTGGCCCAAGGTGGGGGAGGCGAGGCCGTCGAAATTTGCGCCCACCTCGATTCCGTGCCCGATGCCGACGACGACGCGGGGCGTGAATGTGGCCAGGAAATCCACGGGGTGCAAGGTGCCGTCCAGTTCACCGTACACTTTTCCTTTGTCGAGAATGTCAGCGCTGGGTACGTCGAATACGGTTTCCTGTGCGTAGGCGCGGGAGAACGGAAAGACGGCCAGAAGCAATAGCAGAAATCGGAAGGATATGATGGGCCGCGGCGGGAGCAAGGTGATTGAGGATAACTTACACATCCAGTTCGGTCATGCAGTTTGTAACGCAAAATCCGCGGTGTGAATGTGCCGAGGTGGCCAACTGCCAGGGTGCCGGCACGGTTGCGGGAAATCCATTTCGGTCGCATAATCGTTCGGTCTACAGATAATCTTTTTTCACGCGCTTCAGAGCATTTTATTTCAATACGTAACGTCCTGTTTTCAAACCACAACCCCACGCATCGCAGCCAGGCAGAAAGAGAAGGAGGCATCACTTGATTTCATTCACCGTTAACGGAAAGGCGGTCAGCGTGGCGGATCCGCCGTCCACGCCGCTGCTCTGGGTGATTCGCGATTCGCTAAAACTTACCGGCACGAAATATGGGTGCGGGATGGCGCAATGCGGCGCTTGTACCGTTCACATCGATGGCGAGGCTGTGCGGTCTTGTGTTGCTCCGGTTTCGCGCGCGGAAGGAAAGAAGATCACGACGATTGAGGGCATCTCGCCCGACCTGACGCATCCTCTTCAACAGGCATGGATCGAGATTGACGTGCCGCAGTGCGGCTATTGCCAGTCAGGGCAGATTATGAGCGCGGCGGTTTTGCTCGCGGAAAATTCCAAGCCCACCGACACGGACATTGACGAAGCCATGTCCGGGAATATTTGCCGTTGCGGCACCTATCCGCGCATTCGGCAGGCCATTCATCGCGCTGCTGAAATCAAAGCGCAGCGGGGTGCGAAATGAGCGTCCGGGCGAAAATGGAGCGCCGCGATTTTCTGAAGACGGGAGCGGCAATCAGCGGCGGTTTGCTGCTAAATCTTTACGTCCCGGATTGGGCGCCCGCGCGCGCGGCGCAATCGGCGAGCCAGCCTGTTGCGTTGAATGCTTTCGTGCACATCGGAGGCGACGATCTCGTTACAGTGATCTCGAACCATTCCGAAATGGGGCAGGGAATTTACACTTCGCTTCCGATGCTGATCGCGGAAGAGCTTGAGGCGGATTGGAGCAAGATTCGGGTGCAACCGGCACCGGTGGCGGCGGTTTACAACCACTCGGTGTACGGGATGCAGATGACCGGCGGAAGCACCACTACCAGCTCTGAGTACGATCGGTTCCGCAAAATGGGCGCGATGGCTCGCGTGATGCTGATTTCGGCGGCGGCGCAATCGTGGGGAGTGGATGCGCAAAGTTGCCGCGCGGAAAAAGGATTTGTTGTTCATGCCGCGAGCGGGCGGCGAGCTTCGTTTGGAAGCCTGGCCGATGCGGCTTCGAAGGTGGAACCACCGAAAGATGTTGCGTTGAAAGATCCGAAAGATTTCACCATCATCGGCAAGCCATTGCACCGGCTGGATACGCCTTCGAAAACGAATGGCACCGCGCAATTTGGGCTTGATGTTTACATTCCGGGGATGCTTACGGCGGTTGTGGCGCGCTCGCCTGTTTTCGGCGGGAAAGTTTCGAGCTTCAATAGCGACAAAGCAAAAGCGGTGCCCGGTGTGGTGAATGTGCTGCAAATTCCTTCGGGTATCGCAGTGATTGCCAACGGATTTTGGCCGGCGAAACTGGGCCGCGAGAAGCTGGAGATAGTTTGGGACGAAGGCCCGGGTGCGAGCATCTCTACCGCTGCGATGCGCGAGCAGTACGCGGAGCTCTCCAAGACTCCTGGCGCAGTCGCTCGCAAGGTTGGGGACCCGGCCAACGCTTTAGCTGGAGCGGCAAAGACAATCACCGCAGAGTACGAAGTCCCTTATCTTTCGCACTCGCCGATGGAACCCCTCAACGTTGTGGTCGATTTGCATGACGACCATTGCGAAATCTGGACCGGCACTCAATTCCAAACCGGCGATCGGGCCGCGGCTGCTGGCGTCGCAGGACTGAAACCGGAGCAGGTAGAACTTCACACCACGCTGCTTGGTGGCGGCTTTGGGCGTCGCGCGAACCCTGCTTCCGATTTCGTGACCGAAGCCGTGCACGTGGCGAAAGTGGCGAAAGCTCCGGTAAAAATTGTGTGGACTCGCGAGGACGACATACGGGGCGGCTGGTATCGCCCCATGTGGTACGACCATTTCGCTGCGGGACTGGATGCCAGCGGCAATCCTGTGGCATGGACGCACACGATCGTGGGGCAGTCGATATTCGACGGCACTATGTTCGCCGGCTTCGGAATCAAGGATGGCATTGACGCGGCATCGGTGGAAGGCGCTGCGGACATCATTTACGGAATCCCGAATATTCAGGTGGATTTGCACAGTCCTAAGAATGAAGTACCGGTGCAATGGTGGCGCTCGGTGGGGCACTCGCACACTGGATTTTCGGTGGAAGCGTTTTTGGATGAAGTCGCCCATGCCGGCGGGAAAGATCCCTACCAGCTTCGCCGCGCGCTTCTGGCGAATCAACCGCGGATGCTCGCGGTCCTCGACCTTGCGGCCGAAAAAGCGCATTGGGGCGGGCCGCTTCCCGCAGGGCACGCGCGCGGAGTCGCCACGCATTTTTCCTTCGATAGCTATGTCGCGCAGGTCGCGGAAGTCTCGGTCGAAAAGGACGGGCGTTTGAGAGTGCATCGCATCGTAGCCGCGGTGGATTGCGGCCGCACGGTCAATCCGGACACGGTGAAAGCGCAACTCGAAGGCGGGATTGTTTTTGGCCTCACTGCTGCGCTGAAAACGGAAATCACTCTGGACAAAGGCCGCGTGCAGCAGGGCAATTTTAACAACTATCCGATGGTGCGCATGTTTGAGTCGCCGGAAATCGAGGTTTATATCGTTCCCAGCACAGAGAAGCCCACGGGCGTAGGCGAGCCGGGAGTGCCGCCAGTGGCGCCGGCGGTTGCGAATGCGATTTTCGCTGCGACCGGTAAACGCGTGCGAAGGCTCCCAATCAAGGCTGAAGATTTGCGTTCCGCATGAAGATTCATCACGAGGGATCGAAGATGGCGAACAGAACGAAATGGCAGATTCGAGCGGCGCTCGCCCTGGCGGGAATCGCATGCATGTTGTTGGCAGCGTGGTCCCAGCGCTCCGCGTTTGCGAATGGTGACCGGAGCCCGCTTGTGGCGACGGTCGCAGCTGCTTCGTCCGACGACGCGGCGGCGCAGGCGGCATTTGAGCGGGCGTATCCGGTTTTCGTTTCGCCGCGATGCCAGAATTGCCATCCATCAGGTGACGCGCCTCTGCAGGGCGACGATAGTCACGTCCATACGCAAAACGTAAAGCGCGGCCCTGACGGACACGGCGTGTATGGAATGACCTGCCACACTTGCCATCAGGACGCGAATCTTCCGGGCGCGAACATGCCTCCGGGGAATCCGAAATGGGGATTGCCGCCTCCGCAAATGAAAATGGTTTTTGTGGGGAGAACCGCCGGAGAGCTTTGCCGCCAATTGAAAGATCCGAGGCAGAACGGCGGCCGCAGTTTGGCGCAGATACTTACGCACGTCGCTACCGACGATCTCGTCGGCTGGGGATGGAAGCCAGGCGATGGACGCACGTTGCCTCCGCTCAATCGCCCGGATTTTGTCGCGGCGATGCAGGAGTGGGTTAACGACGGCGCGGCCTGCCCGAAGTAAGCTTCCACTTAAGGCGGGGAACGCACGGCTAGATGCGCTGCTGCCGGCGTCGCGCAGGCCGGCAATACCCCAATGCAATTGTGAATCGCCAGTAACTACAGGGGAGCCGGGTCTCGACCGGCTCTTCGATTCGACTCCAATCTCCATTAAAATGGCCGCATGAATATTTTCCACATCCTCATCCTTGCGATCGTGCAGGGGCTAACCGAACTTCTGCCGGTGTCGAGTTCTGCGCACGTGGTCGTGGCTGAAAAGTTGATGGGACTTGATCCATCATCGCCACCCATGACGTTGCTTCTGGTGATGCTGCACACCGGCACGATGTTTGCTGTGATCGTTTACTTTTGGAGCCAATGGCGAGCGACGTTCTTTCACAGCATGGCTGCATTCAAAAAGTTTGCGGTACTGATTATTCTGGCGACTGTGCTTACCGGTGCGATCGGCGAAGCGATTATCAAAATTATCGAGAAGACAGCTTTTCGAGGCGCGCCGCATGCGGAGATCGAGGATTTGTTCAGCCATCTCGATTTGATTGCTCCGGCGCTGGCTGCGGCGGGAATCTTGATTCTGATCGCGGGCCTCTTCGAAAAGAGGAACTACGCCCGGCCATTCGACGGCCCGAGCGATCTGACCGTCAAGCAGGCGGGAATTGTCGGAGCGGTACAGGGGCTGTGCTTGCCGTTTCGTGGGTTTTCGCGCTCTGGTGCGACGATCTCGACGGGAATGCTTTTGAAGGTGGCGAAGGAACGGGCCGAGTCATTTAGCTTCGCGCTAGCTGTGGTCCTGACCCCGGCGGTGGTTGCGCGGGAGGCCCTGAGACTCGTGCGCGCCGAACATATCAGCGGAACGGCAAGCTTTGCGTCGGCAGCATTGCCCAGCTTGATTGGGGCGGTATTCGCGTTTCTAGCGGGGCTTGTAGCGTTGAAATGGCTTAGCCAGTGGCTCGAAGGCGGGCGGTGGTACGTCTTTGGCATCTACTGCTTGTTTGCTGCGGCCGGCGTGTTTTATCTCCATCACCTTGGCTATTGAGTCTGTGTCACAACCGCAAATTCCATCCCTCAGCGGCTAAAGCCACACTGATATTGCTCTGTTTACGGCACGACTACCCTTCGCGGGCTCAGGGTGAAAAGTCGTGCCCTGACGAAAATCGGAGTTCCGAGTCTGGGGAGGGTGGCTGGAAAACTAAGGCGCGGCTTAGCGGTCTTTTTTCGAGAGCTCGCTGTGGACCAGATTTTCGACCAGCGGTTTCACGCCTTGAGAAAACATTTCCTGAAGCTGAGGCTGAAGCTTTTCCAAAACCTTTCGCACTAGCGCATCCACGGCTTCGGTGCTGGGTTCGTTCGGCGTAGCGTCCACCTGGACTCGGGGCGGCATCAGGAAAGCGATTCCCGAAAGGGCTTCTCGGTTTGGCGGCGGCAGAGTAGGAATGCGTTCGCTGAATTCCTCAACGGCAGGTTCTTGCGCCGCTGGTTCGAATACGGAAGGCTCTAATTGCTCAAGGTTTGAATCGGGCTGCGCGTTTTGTTCGTCCGCTGCAGGCGGAAGAATATGCTGAGTGGGTGAAGACTCTTCCTGGTGCGGCGAATAGTCGGAATTTTGACTGTGACTTTCATCAACCAGCAGCGGTTCGGGTGTCGGATGGCTGGAGGCGTCCTGGTCGGGACGTTCGGCGTCTGCCGGCGCGACCATAAGCTGATGGTCGAAATCCGCAGAAGTGCTTGCGACAGGTGCGGAAGCGGTTTCTTCGGCTACATGCTCGGCTGCATCGTCGGCTTCGTGCGTTTCGGATGTGAAGTGATAGGAAGGCCTGGCCGGTTCAGCGGCGTTGTTGAAAAAGCGATCATCGGAATCGAAGTGCGATCCGAATTTGGAGCCGTGGCCATGTTCTGTTTCCTGCTCTGAAATTTCCTCTGCGTGTCCGGCGGGCTCGGCGATGCCTTCGCGATGATCGGACGAAGCCTGCGAGCGGCTCTCGGCTTGCGCCGCTTCGGGTTCCGCATGCGAGGGAGCCGATTCCGGCGAAGGCGCACCCAGGTTTGACATCCAACCGCCACTGGGATATTCGGACGGAGGCGGCGCCATCATGTCCATCCATTCCGTGTGCCTCGCGGCGATGCTTGGAACGGGCTCCGGCCGTGCGGCAGGTTCCGCTTCCGCTCGTACTTCTTCTTTCGGTTCGGAGGATGCCGCCGGAGTCTGGTCAGGAGTTGAAGCCGGGATCCAGAGGGCGTGCGAAGTTTGCGGCGCTTCGTCTGCCACGGATGAGCTGGCGAATACTGGCTCAGACGGTTCCTCCACAGCGGCAGTTTGCACCTCGAGCGTCTCGTTGACGGGGGCTGCAAGGTCGTTTGCATCGCCGGCAGGGCCTGCAACGTCGTTCGCGACTTCGTTCACAGGGGCGGCAGAGATTTCCTGGGCCTCGGATTCCTGCGCGTCGGATTCTTCCGAGTTGCGGATGTGTTTTGGCGGGACGTCCTTCTCGGATGGGAAAGCGCTGGTATCGAGATCGCTGCCAAAAGAATCGTGCGCATCTTGCGCAATGTTTTCCGGAACGTCGAAATCCGCAGCGTTACGCCGCCAGTCGCTGACGGTTGCAAAATCGTCGTCCGCTTCAGGCTCTTTGTCCTTAGCGACGGGAGACTTCAAGGACTTTGCAGGCTTGGAACCCTTTGATTTTTTGGAACGCTTTCCTTCCTGCTCCTCGTCCTCTTCTTCTTCGGTCTCATCACCGGCGAGGGCGCGCACGCCCTTGCCGAAGCCGTAAATCGCAGCGGCTTCCTCGGGAGTCGGCTCAGGGAATTCAGGCAGAGGTTTAGGTTCGCTACGAAGGGGAGCTTCCATCACTTCCACAGGCGCCGGCGGCTCGGGGATTATTTCCTTTTGTTTTGCCAGTTCCGCAGCAATGCGCGGATTCTTTTCCAAAACGGACATCACCATGGCGATCAGGGGATCGGGCGGAACGAAAGGCTTCTTCAGAACGCCATCGGCGCCCACTCGGCGCGCTTCTTTTTCGTCCAGGGGATCGAAAGCGCCGACCAGTAAAATAACGGGAATGTGCGCGTACCGCGTGTCTTTCTTGATGAATTCGCAGACTTCATAACCATTGCGCACGGGCATGAAAACGTCCGCCAGCACAAGGTCGGGGTTTACATCGGGAAGGCGGCGGACAGCAGCTTCGCCGTTGCCGACAGTGACCACATCTACGCCGCGCTCTTCAAAGGCAAGCACGACCATTTTCTGGATATTGGAATTGTCGTCTGCAACCAGAATTCTGGGCACTGTCTTCCCCTGGAGGCGGGCCCGGACGGCGACACGCCCACCCCTTTCACTCTGTATTGCAGCATCCCCAAACGCGGGCGTCAACAAACTCGAAGTACAGTCGTGCTTGAGTTGTTAGCAGGGAGTAAACAGGCAGTTACCAGGGGATAAGCTTCTTGACACCCTTCTTTTTCTTGCTGGTGGACTCTTGCTTGGGGTCGGCGCTGTCGGCCGCTTTGGGCTGGGCTGCAGCGGGTGCTTGAGTGCTGGTAGCTGCAGTTCCGCCGGTTGGTGGCGCTGTGGAGGTCGATTCGGTGGTTCGAGGGGTAGATGAGCCCGTGGGAGCCACTTCAGTCGGAGGCGCTGGGGTGGGCGACGGCACCGAGTTAGGCCCCGCCGGCTGGGGGTCGGAGGTCGGTGCCAGAACGGGCACATTGCCCGAAGGCCTTAGAGTTGCATCATTTGCCGCCGGAGCCGGATCGGGGGCTGCAGATGAAGAAGCGGGAGTTGCGTTTGGATCGTTTGGTGCCGATATGATCTGGAAGCCAATACCCGTACTGGGAGCTGCTCCGGCGGGCTGGGTGGTTGCGTCAACTGGCGCGGCCTCCGTGGTCTGATCGGTGGCGGGAGCATCTCCGCCCGCTGCAGAGATCGTAAAAGCGGGGCCTTTCGCGCCGGGTTTCAGGACGTCCGTTGCTGAAATTATATCGTTTGGAGGGTTCATCTGCGGCGTTCCCTGGTGGGCGGAGGTGGAAACGTCGGGACTGCCCTTAAACATAGACATCGGAGTCTTAATCAGCGGGTTCTGCTTGTGCTGCTCGGCCCACAATTGATCGTTCTTCATGCGCTGCAGGGCACCAGGGTCAGGCGAGGGAATCGGCAAGCCCATAGAGGTAAGACGCGCGCGCGCGTCAACTCCACGCTTCGACAAAGGGTAATCCTGCAGGATACGGTCGTAGCATTTCGCGGCAAGATCGCCCCAATGATTCTTGTCGTCTTCATTTTTCGACGCCAGCTTCGCCCGTGAATAAACGTTGCCGAGCATCCACAAAGCTTCGTCGGTTTGGCTGTAGAGCGGATAGCGGTCGGTGACTTCTACCAGGCGAGCGGCGGCTGCGCGGTAATCCATTTTCAAGTAATAGTAACGAGCGACGCGGAATTCGCCGTCGCCCAGAACCTCTTGCACTTCGCGCAGATATTGTTCCGCCTTGGGTACGAGCGGGCTTTGCGGATATTTCAAAATGAAAGCTTGGAATTCGTCTTCGGCAGCCTGGGCCTGGGTGGAGTCGCGGTCGGCCTTCTCCATCATGCGGTAGTGCGCCATGCCGACCTGCATTTGCGCGTAGGCGGCTTCGTCAAGGAAGGGGAAAAACGTGATGAAATCCTTGTACTCGGAAATTGCCTGCGTTGTGCTCGAAGTGCCTCCCTCTTTGTAATACGAATCCGCCACGGCGAGCTTGGCTTTCGCCAGGTACTCGCTGTCCGGATAGGTATTGATCAGAGTCTGCAACGCGAGGCGGCCTTCGGTGTAGCGACCGGCCTTCAAGTCCAGCTGCGCGCGGTCGTAGAGCACTTTGTCCGGCTCAGCCGAAGTGTCCTTGACGGTAGTAGCGGCTGGTTTTTTGGCATTTTTTTTCGAGGCGAATCGCGACGGCTTTTTGGCAGGCGTCTTAGCAGGTGGCGGGGTTTTCGCCGGGTCCTGCGGCGCCGGAGCAGTGACTGGTGCGCCTTGTGCGGATTGCGGAGTCTGCGCAGTTTGCGGTGCGCCTTGATCGGACTGCTGAGCAGTCGCGGTAGGGCACACCTGTAGGAAGACGAAAGTACCCAGCGCTAGGATTACGAGACAACGTGTTCGCCTGAAGTTTGCTGCCATCACACCCTTGAAATCAGCTTTGCACTTATTATTTGCGACTACTTTCGTCAAACCTTCTGGCTCAGAGCTTCGGTGGCAAGCTTGCGCAACTGCCGTGTCGCTCCCGCCGGATCACTTGCGTGAAAAATCGAAGACCCTGCAACAAACGTATTCGCGCCAGCCTGCGCCAACTCGGCTATGTTTCCCAGATCGACGCCCCCATCCACTTCGATCCGGAAGCTGGCATTATACCGCGTGCGCCACTGATTGAGTTGCCGAATTTTTTCCAGCGCCCCGCGAATAAATTTCTGCCCGCCGAATCCCGGGTTCACCGACATCACCAGCACGGTATCCACTTTGTCGAGAACTTCGCCCAGCATCGCGACCGGAGTGGCGGGATTGATGACCGCGCCAGCCTCGGCTCCATGCTCGCGGATCATGGACAGCGCACGGTCTAGATGCACTGTCGCTTCTTCATGCACCAGAACGCGAGTAGCCCCCGCGCGAACGAACCGCTCAATGTACTCTTCGGGGCGTTCGATCATCAGATGCACATCGAGGGGCAAACGGGTTGCCTTGCGAAGCGACTCGACCACCGGGATTCCGATGGAAATGTTAGGGACGAAGTGGCCGTCCATCACGTCCACGTGGATCACTTCCGCCCCGGCCTGCTCGACCATGCGGATTTCGTCGCCCAGCCGCGCAAAGTTTGCAGCCAGAATCGAAGGGGCGATCTCGATGCGTGCGTAGCTCATGCGATCACGCGGATTTTAGCACAGCCCGGCCACGGCTACTCCGCAAGCTGCAGCTCAATCGTGGCGCTCGAGTCCACACGAGAACCGCGAGCGGGATTTTGCGACGCGACCGTGCCATGCAGTGTGCCAGGGACGGGCGAGAATGTAAGCTTAGAGACTTTTAGTCCCGTTCCAGCCAATTTTGATTCCGCTTCGGCGAGTGAAAGCCCAGTCATTTCCGGCATCACAAAAGCGGCGGGCCTGGATCCCAGCGAAACGAGCAAATCTATGTGCGGGCTGGTGAGATCGGAGGTGCCGGGAGCGGGCTCTTGCTGGATTACAGTGTCATCTTGCCCCACGGGGAGATATGCGCTTGAGATTTCGCCCAACTGCATGCCCCCGCGAAGCAGCTCGATGCGGGCGGCTCGGAGGCTCCTGTCCACAAGAGCGGGAATCGTAGCTTTCTGAGGGCCCAGGCTCAGCATCACGTGCGCGTACTGCCCGGTCTTCACACGGGAGCCCGGAGCGGGGCTTTGGCGCACCACTTCATCTACAGGAAGAGCATTGTAGATGCGGTCTTCCACTTTCAGGCCCACTCCGCGTCCTTGCAAAGTCTGTTGCGCCTGCAATACTTTCATACCAACCACGTCGGGCATGGCAACTTCGCGGCCTTGGATTGCGAAGCGCACCGCCGTCAAAGCGCTCAGGAACGCGACTGAGGCCAGGATGAACGCTATCATCGACATGCGAAAAAACCACTGCAGGCGATCCCGCAACGTCATTGCTTCGGCCTCCGTTTACAAAGCCTAACACGATGGACATGCTAGTCCGGTCTGTCTTTGTGCGATAGTTTGCTACTCGTTACGCTTTTTCTCCAGCAGCGCAGCGAAGAAGCCGTCCGTTTGATAGGCGCCGGGCGTGGTGTGAAATTGGCCCCGTTCGTCAAATAAATTCTTGGGATCGACATCGGGTGCCAGATTCCCAGAGATTGAGCGCGCCGCTTCGCTCGCCGGAACTCGGCTGACATCGGGGAATTTACGAAGGGTCTCGGCGACTACATCCTCGTTCTCTTCCGGCTCCAGCGAGCAGGTGGAGTATACAAGGCGTCCGCCCGGGGAAAGCTGGTTCAGCACCATCGCAAGCAGGCCGGACTGCAAGCGATTCAGCTCGGGCAATTGCTCGGGCTTCAGACGCCAGCGAATTTCAGGATGCCGCGCGAGAGTTCCAGTGCCGGAGCACGGAGCGTCCACCAGGATGCGGTCAAACGGAATGCTGAAGGGAAGCGGCCGCGCTGCGTCGAGTTCGATGATGCGAATCGCGAGAAGTGCGAGGCGCTTGAATTGTTCGCGCATGGCCCGCAGCCGGTGCGCGTGACGATCTGCAGCTACGATTAATCCGTTCTTTCCCGCGTTTCGCGCGAGTGTCGGTGTCTTTCCTCCCGGCGCGGCGCACAAATCCAGAACTCGATCGCCCGAATGCACGTCGAGAAGCAAGGGAATCGCTTGCGAAGCTTCGTCCTGAATCGAAATATCTCCGTGCTGGAAGGCCGGAGTGCGAGTCGGGCTGCCGCCATTCACCGCGAAGGCGGTCTTTAGAAGAATACCGGTTTCCAATTGCAAGCCGGACTCTTGCAGGGCGCTCAAGATTTCATGCCGACGCTCGGGGTGATGCAGCGAGCAGCTTAGTCGCGGGGCCCGGTTGTTGGCCTGAAGTAGAGAAACAGTCTGCAATTCGCCAAGCCGGGCCAGCCAGCGAGCCACTATCCACTCGGGATGCGAATGAAGGATCGCCAGCCGAGCGGCGGTCGAAATGCTTGCGGGTAAAAACTTTTCCGGCGGGTCTTTCGCTTCCGCTGAGGCGCGGCGGAGTACCGCATTCACGAGGGACGTGGCGGAAGTCTTTCGCGCGCGCTTTACGAGTTCCACCGACTCATTTACAGCGGCTCGCGCAGGGACCCGCTCCAGGAAGCGAAGCTGGTACAAACCCATTCGCAGCGCGATCGCCACCGGCAGATCAAGCCGCGCGACGGGTTTCTTCAGCGAGCGTTCGAGCAAAAAATCAAGAAGCCCGCGCCAGCGCAGGACTCCGAGAGTCAGCTCCGTGGCGAGCGATGCGTCATCCGGGCGCACGCCGGGGCCAAGCTCCGTATGCAGCACGTCGCTCGCGTAAGCGCCTTCCGCTTCCACGCGGCGCAAAACTTCGTAAGCAATTTTCCTGGCTGCGCTGACTGGCATTTGATTTTGTAGGGTTAACTGCCGAAACGATCGCCGCGAGCGAGGCGCGCGCCGTTTGCGAATTCCAGGGCGGTGATGCGCTTGCGCCCCTCGAGCTGCACGAAATCCAGTTGGAGTGCCGTGCCTTCTCCGCAGGCGACGGAGACGTTACCACCGGCTGCGAAAATTTCACCGGGCGCGTGTGTCGCAGGTGCGGGAGAAGCCGTGAAACTGGCTGGTTGGTTTGGTTTTGAAGTTGCCCGGCCCCAGACGGCGCAATTCTTTCCGCGGAAGGAACTGTAGGCGCCGGGCCACGGCTGCAACCCGCGAATTCGGTTGTAGATTTGCTGCGCGGGCAGCGACCAATCGATCCGCCCTTCTTCTTTTTTCAGCGGCGGCGCAAAACTGGCCTGGGAATTATCCTGAGCTGTGGGAGAGATTGTGCCGCGATCGAGTGCGCGCAATGTCTCGACCACCAGCGGCGCGCCCGTCTCGGATAGCCGCGCATACAGTTGCGGAGCCGTTTCGTCCGGCGCGATCTCGGTCTCGAACTTCAGCAGCGTGGGGCCGGTGTCGAGTCCCGCGTCAATGCGCATGGTAGTGAGGCCGGTGCGAGTCTCGCCGTTGATAATTGCCCGGTGAATGGGCGCCGCGCCCCGATATTTCGGCAGAAGCGAACCGTGCAGATTGATCCAGCCGAGACGCGGGATTTCGATCAGGCGCTGCGGAATAATTTGGCCATAGGCGATGATTACGACCGCATCCGGCGCGGTGCGGGTGAAATATTGGAGCGCTTCGTCCGATTTTATTTTTTCGGGCTGATACACCGGAACGCGAGCGGCGACCGTTGCTTCTTTTACGGATGAGCTGGACGTTGCGTGACCACGACCGCGCGGCCGGTCCGGCTGCGTTACGACGCCCGCGACTTGAATGTCAGATTGGACGAGCAAATGGCGAAGAGACGGCACGGCAAACTCGGGAGTGCCGCAAAAAATAATTCTCAGCGGCACGCGCGTCCTACCACTCGCCGGCTTTTTTCAGCTTGCGGATCTTGCGCTTGATCATGTCGCGCTTCAGCATGCTCAAGTGGGTGATGAAAAGGACGCCATTGAGGTGATCGATTTCGTGGCAAAACGCGCGGGCCAGCAATCCTTCGCCGCGCATTTCGAATTCTTTGCCGGCAACGTCATGCGCGCGTATGGTCACGTACTGGGGCCGTGCGACGTGCGCGCGAAACCCGGGCACGGAGAGGCATCCTTCTTCTTCTCGCTGCTCGCCTTCGGCGTGAATGATTTCGGGATTCGCGCAGACCAGCTTGGCTTCCGGATTTTTGCCATTGCTCACGTCGATTACGGTGACGCGCAGGCTCAATCCGATTTGTGGCGCAGCCAGACCCACACCGTTCGCCGCGTACATGGACTCGAACATATCCTCTACGAGTTTCTGGAAATCGGTGTCAAATTTCTCCACGCGCTTGGTCGGCGTCTCGAGTACCGGGTCACCGTATTTAACGATTGGATGAATCATCTTCGCTGCATCTGTCCTTCGCGCCGGGTTCTTATCGGCGACACAGCCTTTGGACCGCGGCTAAAAATCGTCGAGCTGCTTCTGAAATCCATCGAAATTGCGACGAGTCTCCTGCATCGAATCCCCGCCGAATTTGTCCATGAAAGCTCCGGCCAATTCCAGCGAGACCATGGCCTCGCCGATCACGCCGGCGGCGGGAACTACGCACACGTCCGAGCGCTCGTAGGCGGCCTTCTCCGTTTCCTTTGTTTTCAAATCCGCGGTCTGCAACGGACGCCGCAGAGTTGAAATCGGCTTCAAATACCCGCGCACCACGATATCGCCGCCATTGGAGATTCCGCCTTCGATTCCCCCGGCGCGATTGGAAGAGCGAACGAATCTTTTGCTAGCTCTATCGTAGCTTATTTCGTCCTGCACTTCCGAGCCATAGCTTCCCGCGTTTTCAATCCCGGTGCCGATTTCGACCGCTTTGACGGCCTGAATGGACATCACCGCGCGCGCGATCTTCGCGTCGAGCTTTTCGTCCCATTGCGCGTGGCTTCCCAGCCCTGGCGGAATTCCCCGCGCGACAATTTCGAAGACTCCGCCGACTGAATCGCCCTCTTTCAACACGCGATCTACTTCCGCCTTCATGCGGGATTCGGTGGCCGCGTCCACACAGCGGAGAGGCGAATCGAGATTGTCGCTCGCCGCCGAGATTTCTTGCCAGGTAGCCGCGCGTTCCAGGCGAACGTGACCCACGCCAATCGTGTGGCTCAGAACCACCGCGCCAAACTCGCGCAAAAGCAATTTCGCAAACGCCCCCGCGGCCACGCGCGCAGCCGTCTCACGCGCTGAAGCGCGTTCGAGCACGTAGCGGGCATCGTGAAAATTGAATTTCAGCGCGCCCGCCAAATCCGCGTGGCCCGGGCGCGGCGCGGTGAGAGTGCGCTGCAAGTCCTCGGCGCCTTCCGTGTCTTCCACCGGGAGCGCTTTCTCCCAGTTCTTCCAGTCCCGATTGTCGATGCGCACCGCGATGGGCGCGCCAATCGTTTTCCCGTGGCGCACGCCCGCGAAAATCTCCGCCTGGTCCTTTTCGATACGCTGGCGGGCTCCGCGCCCGTAACCAAGCTGCCGCCGGTGCAACTCGCGTTGAATAAATTCCTGATCGATCGGTAGGCCGGCGGGCAGTCCGGAGATCCACGCCAGCAGCGCTTGCCCGTGAGACTCTCCGGCGGTAACAAATCGCAGCATTTTCTCCAGTCACACGGGCCGATCAAGAGTCGCCAGCGTGACGAAAGATTCTACCGAACGCACTGACGCGCGTAAAGCCGCTCATCATGAACCTATCTCGGCGCCGCCATTGTTAAGGAATTCTAAAGATAAAAACGCGCGTGGATGTTTGCTTGACGGCGCAGGCCTCGGACGTTAGGCTTCCGAGGACTTCGGTAGGCACGACGCCCCGAAGTTCCACACGATGCCCCAGACGATGCCCGACGAGAAAGAAACACTTGAGCCGGTAGCCTCGGCTCTCGTAGAAGGCGTTAAGCGCCAAGTGCTGGTGGTGCAGGACTACGCGAAACTTTCGTTCCAGTCCCTGGCGAACATTTTTACTCCGCCGCACTACTGGACCGACACGCTGGAGCAGATGGATATCATCGGCGTCGGTTCGCTGCCGATCATCGTGCTGACCGGATTTTTTATCGGCGGCGTGCTGGTGTTGCAAACCGCTTCGCAATTCGAGCGATTTGGAGAAACGGCGCTCACCGGCGACGCGGTTGCACTGGCGCTCGTGCGCGAACTGGGACCGGCGATCACAGCGCTTCTGGTGGCGGGACGGAATGCGTCGGGAATCGCTTCCGAAATCGGATCGATGGTAGTGACCGAGCAAGTGGACGCGATGCGGGCGCTGGGCACCGACCCGATTCGAAAGTTGATGACCCCGCGCGTGGTCGCGACCGTGCTGATGCTGCCGCTGCTGACCGCGGTCTCCGATTTTGTGGGCTTGGTTGGCGGATTTTTGGTGGCCTATTTCACTTTGCGGCTGGGCCCCGTGCAGTTCTGGACCCGCGCCATTCATGCTTTGGATTTTGGCGACTTGGTGCAAGGGTTGCTGAAGCCTTTCATTTTCGCCTTCATCATTTCGACGGTCGCTTGCTTCATGGGACTCCGGGTGAAAGGCGGCACGCAGGGAGTGGGCCGTGCGACAACTTCCGCTGTCGTAGTTTCCTCGGTTATTTTGCTGGTGGTGGATACATTCATCACCCGCGTTCTGCTGTGGGCGTTTAACAAGTAGTTCCTGTCCCGCCTCAGCTGGAACTGGAGAGAGCGTTCTTCCGTTAAGAGCAACGCCTGCTACGGACCGAAGCCGCGGTTCATGTCCCATAGCGGGTAATGCGGCAGAGAGCCAGCCGGATCGCGCACGAATGCTTCCGTCTGAATTACCAAATCCCGCTTGCGCTGGCGCGCGGCAGGTCCAATGTCGAAGCGGCCTAGGGCTGGTGTCTCAGCGCCGGCGCGGGTCGTTCCGGGAGGTGGTTTCAGGCCTTCAGAAAGTTCGCCTCGTTTGAGCAGAGTCGTCAGCGATTCCCGAATTTCGTTCGTTGCGGTGCGAAAGCGCTTCTTCCACTTTTCCTCAATATCGCGCGTGCGACTGTAATACTCGTGCTGCGCCTTGATGCCGGCTTCGGACAAGCGCACGAACTTGCCGCGGCCGCGTGCAGGGTCTCTTTCAACGATAATGTACGGCTTGTGCTGCCAGCCAATGCCTGCGGTCTCCCCCGAACAGCCCGTTCGTTTGGGAATCTCTGCTTCAGGGATCGGCTCGTCGCTGAGAACGCGAATGGTGTTGGCGCATAGCGAAATCGGCGTTCGCGATTCACGTTCGAAACCGAGCGCGTAGGCGAGTAGAACCCGGGAAAGCAGCACCGGTAGCGGCAGGCCGTCTTCCGCAGCCGATTTTCGGGGCCCGAATTCCGGCAGCCTCAGAATCGCGAGGGGCAAGCCCTGCGGCAATTCGAGGTCAATCTGATGCTCGATTGCTTCTAAGGAGCGGCGCAACCTGGTCGCATCGTCGCCGAAGCGTTTCGACCAGCGGGCCTCGATTTGCAGGATCAGCTCCGGCCAGACTCTAATTGCGGATTCGCCGCTGGCCGTGAGCCGAACCGGCCAATCGGCGCGGATGCCTCGGCCGCTGCCGAAACCGGCGCGTTTTCCCGGCTGCAGCAGAATAAAACCCCATCGCTCCAAACAGCCAAGCACGGCCTTGCCCTGCTCCTCGGCGGTGAGCGCGCGCGAAGCTAGCGTTCGAACCGAAACCGGTCCATCGGTCAAAAACTGCAGCACATTAAGCCAAATTACCAGCGAGAGGCGCGCTGCGGCCTGCGTTTCGAGCATGCGGCGCTCGAATTCGGAATCGAGTTCCACCGTGTAGGCGACCAAAATTTGCGAGAGAAGGGCCGAGAGAGGCTTGTGCGGCGCCGAGCGCATCCTACAGGCAAGTGTAGCACGGCCGGATTCCTGAGAATCGCGAGGAAATGGCCGAAAATTTTCGCTCGAGGCTGACGGTAAAAATCGCGTTTTGCATCTATAATCTCGGCATGACGCCCGTAGGTCGGCTCGCCGCTTCAGTGGACCAATTCAGCGAACCCGTCCCCGGCGCACCGCTTGTTTCCTTCAAGGATATTCACCTCGGTTTTGCGGAAGGCGAAGTTCTGCGCGGGGTTTCCTTCGACGTGTGGCCGGGAGAGACAAAAATTCTGCTGGGTGAAGGCGGCTCCGGAAAGACCCTGCTTATGAAACTGGCAGCGGGGCTCATTCGGCCCGATGCCGGAAACGTGACGGTGATGGGGCAAGACATCAGCGAAATGCCGGAAAAAGAATTACTGAACTTCCGGCGGCACATTGGATTTGTGTTTCAGGAAGGCGCGCTCTTCGATTCGATGACGGTCGCCGAAAATGTTTCCTTTCGCTTGGATGAAGAAAGAGTAGATGAATCCGAAATCGAAACGCGCGTGCGGGAGGTTTTGCGCTTTGTGGAAATGGAGCCGTCCATCGAAAAATATCCCGGGGAGCTTTCGGGCGGTATGAGGCGGCGCGTTTCAATCGCGCGCGCTCTGGTGGACCGGCCGCCGCTGGTGTTTTACGATTCGCCGACCGCCGGCCTGGACCCGGTGACTTGCCAGACCATCATTACGTTAATCTTGCGCGGGCGCGATTCGCAAGGCGTTACTTCGCTGCTCGCTACCCAGCGCGTCCAGGACGCTTTCGGTTTGGCGAACTTTCGTTTCGACAAGAATACGGGAGCGATCGTGCGCGATAAGAAGGATGCCGCGCGCGGACCGTCTCCGCAGATTTCCGCAGGCGGAAAGGCGGGATCGGGCAAACAAGATGCGCCGGCGTCCGGCCCCGAGAGTTCTGAGGTTCCTCCGACGAACGTTGTGGTGCTTCGCGGCGGGAAGATTTATTTCGAAGGTGCAGCGGACGAATTGTTGCATTCGTCGGACGAGTACCTGAAAGAATTTCTGGCTTCAGCGGAATAGCATTTCAAAGCAGATCTCTGAGGAGGTAAGGCGATGGCGCAACGCAAACAATTGACGTGGGCGGAACTTCGAGTGGGATTGTTCGTGCTTGCCGGCTTGTTCATTATGGCCGTGGCGATTTTCTACGTTACCGGCGCGGGCATACTGGGCCCGAAATACCGGGTGGTAACCTACTTGCCCGAAGTAGAGAGCTTGACCACCGGCGCGCCGGTGCGTCTGGATGGCTTGGAGGTCGGCAACGTGGAAACGATGCGCTTGACGCCGCACCCACCGGACGCCATGCACAACATCACGCTGGTTCTGCGCATTGATAAAAAATTCCAGGAGTCGATTCGCACCGATTCGAAGGCAAGCCTGGCTACCGAAGGATTATTGGGCAACAGATACGTGACGATATCGCGCGGGCTAACTGGAACGATGATTCCGAACAACGGCGTTATTCCAGGCAAAGAAGAAACGGCTATGAAAGCCTTGGTGGAACGCGGCGCTGAGTTGATGGAAAACTTGGGGGTGCTTTCGGAAGATCTACGCGGAATCGTCGATAAGGTGCAGAACGGGCAAGGTACGCTGGGATTGTTCATGAACGATCCTTCGTTTTATAAGCATCTGGACGCTACGGCCGCGCGGTTGGACGCGATGACGACCTCGATTCAGCAAGGGCAGGGAACCATCGGCAAACTTGCATCTTCGGACGAATTTTACAACAAGGCCAGCGCGACGCTGGGACACGTGGACGATGTGGTGGTCGCCGTCCAGCAACAGAAGGGCACGATCGGCAGGCTGGTTTACGATCCCGCCATGTATGACAGCGCAAAAGCTTTCATGGACAAGGGGAACGGAGTGTTGGACGACGTGCGCGCGGGCAAGGGCACGCTCGGCAAAGCGCTGCACGATGACGCGCTTTACAACAATTTGCGAGACGCATCCGCTAACGTGCGAGACGCCTCGGCGAAATTGAATTCGAACGAAGGCACCGCGGGGAAGTTCTTCAACGATCCGAAGCTGTACGACAACATGACCGGGCTGACGAGCGACCTGCGTCTGATGGTCAACGATTTCCGAAAGGACCCGAAAAAGTTCCTGCACGTAAAACTTGCGGTGTTTTAGATAGCGTCTTTACGTGAACGAACAGGTATTAGACCGTTAATCGAAGCTATTTCGTGAGCACCTTCGAATTTACAATTCTGATTGCAATTGGGTCGCTGATTGCGGGGATGATCGGCGCGCTCACGGGGCTCGGCGGCGGTGTGGTGATCGTTCCGCTGCTGACCCTGGCGTTTGGCGTGGACATTCGCTACGCCATCGGAGCTTCGCTCGTTTCAGTTATCGCAACATCCTCGGGAGCCGCCGCCGCGTATTTGAAGGAAGGCTTTTCGAACATGCGCGTCGGGATGTTTTTGGAAATCGCCACCACGATTGGCGCGATAACCGGCGCATATCTGGCCGCGAGTACGCCGACCAGAGCGATTGCGATTATTTTCGGAGTGGTCCTCTTATATTCCGCTTACTCTGCAAATAAGCCGCCGAAAGATTTGCTTACCGATGAACCGCCGGACCGTTTTGCCACGCTTTTGAAATTTGACGGAAGCTACCCAACGGACAGTGGAGAGAAGTCTTACCGAGTTCGCCACGTTCCCGCCGGCTTTGGCCTGATGTATGTAGCGGGCGTTCTTTCGGGACTGTTGGGAATCGGCTCGGGCGCGGTGAAAGTGCTGGCCATGGACCAGGCCATGCGCATTCCGTTTAAGGTGTCCACGACCACGAGCAATTTCATGATCGGAGTGACCGCTGCGGCCAGCGCGGGAATTTATCTGCATCGAGGATACATTGACCCCGGAATCGCGATGCCGGTAATGCTGGGCGTGTTGGCGGGTGCGCTGATCGGCGCAAGAATTCTGCCGGGCGCGAAAGTACGAACGCTGCGGTTGGTTTTCAGCGTGGTGATCGCGGCGCTGGCATTCCAAATGATTTACAAAGGCGTGAAAGGATCTTTTTAGACCATGGCGCAAAGCCAAGCGTGGGGCGACAAGCGGTTCGAAGTGATGATGGGAAGACTGTTGCGCTTCGGCGTAATCTTCGCGGCTGTGTGGGTGCTCGCAGGCGGAATCCACTATTTGACTCAGTCCAGTGGCGCGAGGCCGGATTACAAAGTGTTTCAGGGAGAACCCGGGGGCCTGCGACATCCGCTCGAAATTATTCGCGGAGCGATAGAGCTGGATGCGCGAGGATTGATTCAACTGGGGCTGCTGCTGTTGATCGCCACGCCTGTGGCGCGTGTGGCGTTTTCAGTGATCGGATTCGCGTTGGAGAAGGATTGGATGTACGTCGGTGTCACACTGATCGTGCTGGCGCTGCTCGTTTACAGTTTGAGCAGCAGTTGAGGGAGATTAGCCGGACAGGGACCGCAGCATTTGCAAAAAATGTGCTGCCTGCCCGCCGGGTTGCGGTTTGTGTTTTGAGCTGATTACTCACCTTCTTTGCCGTCGCGCGCCGGCAGTCCCGACTTAACAGGGCTGTCGGTTATTGGCAGCGGCGGCGTGGAAATCTGCTGCCTAATTATCGAGGGACGGGAAACTCACCGCTCCCTCGCTTGCGATTTCCACGCCGTTGCATTCGCGCTTCGGCTTGTAGTCAGTGCATTCGCGAACCGGGAAGGGGACCTCTCGCGGCGGAAATGCATAGCCGCAAAGGATCAGAACTTCGCACAGTTCGTAACCCCGCACGACGTGCGCGTAAACGCACGCAGTACAGAGACTGTTGTGCGGCGCAGGCGGCACGGTCGTCAGTGACGGAACATGCAACGCTGACAGGTCGTTCCGACGCAGCCGCGGAAAACTCAGCTTGATCAATTTTGGTCCTCCTTTCCCGGCGAGCCGAGCCCGTAGGCCGGCAAGCGCGAGACGAATCAAAAGACACACAAACACGGGAGCGATTCCGGAAGCAAACTCGAACATGGAAGCGACGCAAGCGGACGAAGCCGCTCGTGTCCTTATTCCGATTTCAGAAGCTAGGATTCAGGAAGTTACGCTGAGGCTGGGACGAAACCGGACCCCACGCCGCGGCGTATTTCCGCGTCCGTAGCTTGCTCTGCCGAATTGGGGTCGTGCTTCAACATACCGGATTCTCTCCCGATGATCACATTTTCACGCACGACGGGCGCCGCGGCAACTGAAAACGCTTGAATGGCGAAAATCTGCAAGTGAATGGGTGTAATGGGCAAGCGAAAGGGAACTGAGAAGTATGGGAGCGGCGCTATTACGTCCTGATTATGGAGACTTGCGAACGAAATTGAGGAGAGAATTGCGCAGTAAATATATGGAGACCGTTGTCGTCACCAACGTGAGGATGGCGCCGTCGAGAAAAACTCCGGCAGGGGTTTGGTGGAAGCCATCGGAGAAAAGATAGTAGGCGCCGGCGGCGAGGAACACGCCCACGAATGAGAGCAAGTTTGCGACGGCTATGACTCCGCCCTTTTGCTCTGGACTGGGACGATGCTGGATCATGGCGTTTAGCGGCACAGCGAAGAATCCGCCGAAAAATCCGAGAAGACTTAGATCCGGGATCCGCAGCCGGACTGCGGACACGATCGAGGTGCCGAACTTTGTGGCCGCCGAACTCCCCTGATGGAACGCCGCAGCGCTGAGCCAGCTAGCGAGAGCTTCAGCCGGCTGGCTAAAATAAAGCAGCGCCCCGAAAATGGTCATGCCGAGAGCGCCGATGGGAATCAGTCCCATTTCGATCTTGCCGCGAGAGAGATAGCCTGCGGCCACGCTGCCGAGTCCGATGCCGATGCCCACGGCGGCCTGCAGATAGCTGGTGCGCGTGTCGTCAATGCGCAGGACGTCGTGGCCGTAAACGACGATGGTAAATTGCAAAAGAGCCGCGAGAAACCAAAGATAGGTGTTGCCGATCACGGACCAGAAGAGCACGCCGTCGGCGTAGATCGTTTTCATTTGCGAGGCGAGTTCACCGAGCGGATTCCAGCGGAATTTTCTGCGCGGGTCGGCCGCAGGCACACGCGAGATTCCGAAGCTCGTGAGCAGTCCCAGGCAAGTGAAACCAAGCAGCAGAAATCCAGCGACGGCTTCGCGGCCGCGGTATCGCTCAGCCATGATTCCGGCAGCCATCGTGGCTGAGATGCTGGCTACGAAAGTTCCGAGTTCGATGATGCCGTTGCCCCAGGAGAGCCGATTCCCGGGAAGAAGCTCCGGAAGCAAGCCGTACTTCGAGGGGCCGAAGAGAGCCGCTTCCGTGCTGATGAGGAAGACGGAAGCGCACTCCATTGGCAAGTTTTGAAGATATAGGCCGGCTATGGTGAAGAGCATCACGCCAAGCTCAAGAAGTTTCGTACCGATGGTGACGCTGCGCTTGCTATAGCGGTCCGCAAAATATCCGCCGGTCATGGAGAAGAAAATGAAGGGCAGGGCGAATAGCGCGCCGACGATGAGAATCAAGCGGTCGCGAAACTGATTCGGGAAATTCATCGCCACGATGATGTAAATGACGAGGAATTTCACGGCGTTGTCGTTGAAGGCGGTCTGAAACTGCGTGGCGATCAGGCTCCAGAAGCCGGCTCGCCAGCCGCGAGGTGCGCTGTTCGGCGTGGTTTGTTCGCTCTTTTTCATGGAAGAGGTGAGAGAAGCTCGCGCAGCGTTATCGACAATGAATCACGGAGCCGCGGCCAGTCTATCCAGTGCAATCCCGACTGGCAAGACGGAACAGAAATGTGCTAGAGAAGTTGGTTATGACGAACGAATGGCCGGATGGCTTGCCGGTCAGCCAAGTGCGAGTTGCACGCCCGACAGACAGGCTCGACGAAGTGGTGCGTTTTTATTCGGAAGGACTGGGATTAAAGATCGTTGGCTCGTTTCGAGACCACGAAGGATATTCGGGCTATATGCTCGGACTACCCGGCCGCGATTATCATTTGGAGTTCACGCAACATGCTGCGGGAAGTCCGTGCCCAGCGCCCAGCCGCGATAATCTGCTGGTGTTTATATTAAAGACAAATCCGCTATCGACCGAATTGCGGCTCGACTTACCGCGCTCGGGTATCATGCGGTCAAAGCCGAGAATCCTTACTGGACCGAAAAAGGCGTCACGATCGAAGATCCGGACGGCTGGCGAATCGTGCTGATGAACTCGCCTGGAATCTGATTTTTACGGGCGCCGTCTGCGACAACGTGCAAGGGTGCAATGAGCGTTAGGCGAGGACGCGGAGAGTCGGCTTGGCTGGTTCCGGAGCGAAGGGCGTAGTGGTAGCCGGCAGCGGTGTTTCGCGCTTGTGATATTTTGTCTCGACGTAATCATCGAGCAGCGTTTGAAAGGCGGCGGACAGCTCGTCGTAAGTACCTTCCAGCGTGGTGAAATGCTGCCCGTCGATGTAAACGGGGCAGCGCGGAGACTCGCCTGTACCGGGCAAGCTGATTCCGATGTTGGCGGCTTTCGATTCGCCTGGACCGTTCACGATGCAGCCCATAATTGCCAGCTTCAATTCTTCCACGCCTTCGTAATGGCGCTTCCAGTCCGGCATTTTGTCGCGAATGTAGCCCTGAATACTTTCGGCGAGCTCCTGGAACGTGGTGCTCGTGGTGCGTCCGCAGCCGGGGCAGGCGGTGACACTGGGCGCAAACGTTCGCAGCCCCAGTGATTGTAGGAGCTCGCAGGCGGCATACACTTCCTCGCGGCGATCGCCGCCGGGGCGCGGCGTCAAAGAAATTCGGATGGTGTCGCCAATTCCTTCGCCAAGCAGAATGCCCATAGAAGCCGCCGACCATACGAGACCTTTCGCGCCCATGCCAGCTTCGGTCAAGCCCAGATGCAGAGGCTGGTCGGTCTTGCGCGCGAGGTCGCGATAAATTTCCACCAGGTCGTGCGGGCGCGAAACCTTGCAGGAAATAATGATTTGGTCCTTGCGCAAGCCGCATTCGAGAGCCAACTCAGTGGATTGGAGCGCGGAGAGGACCATGCACTCGTTGATGATTTCTTCAGAGGATTTGCCGAGGTCGCGGTCGGTATTCTCCTGCATCTTGCGCATGACGAGTTCCTGATTCAGCGAGCCGCCATTCACGCCGATGCGCACGGGTTTGTTGTTGTCGCGCGCCACATTGCAGATGGTGGAGAACTGCTCATCGCGGCGCTGGCCGTGGCCCACATTGCCGGGGTTGATGCGGTATTTATCGAGCGCCGCCGCGCAATCTGGGTATTTCTTCAGAAGCACGTGGCCGTTGTAGTGAAAGTCGCCGATGAGCGGAACGTCGCAGCCCGCGTCGAGCAGGCGCTTCTTGATTTCCGGGACTGCCGCGGCGGCCTCCGGGATATTCACCGTGATGCGAACCAGTTCGGAGCCAGCCTGCGCGAGTTCGAAGCACTGTTGCGTGGTAGAGGCAATGTCAACGGTGTCCGTGTTGGTCATGGACTGCACGACCACGGGCGCGCCTCCGCCCACCTGGATTTTGCCGACTTTGACACCGACGGTCTTGTGGCGTTTCTGTGTCATCCCATATCTATTGTAGCGAAGAGAAGGGTGGTTGGGTAGCGTGCGTCCTTGTGCGTGTGGTGCGCAGATAGCAACGTGGTTGTGGGGAGACGCGCTTGCGCCGGAATTATCCAGCGCCCGCGACGCGCAATCCGGAAGCTAGTACTCCGGGCGGCGCGCAACCGCTCCATTCGATTTGGTGCTGCGGACGGGCGGAATAATCGTAGCCATCTTGCGAATCATGGCCAATACGAGCTTTTTGTCGTCTTCCGAGAGCGTGGTGGAATATTTCTTGATATCGGCCAGGAAGCGGATCTCCTCTTCTGATAGCTCGCCTAACATTTTGCGAGTCTCGCGGTCTTGCGCCGTATCGCTGCCCGGGAAAAAATCGGCCAGGGAAATTTCCATCGCTTCGGCTATTTTCGCCAGCGTTTCGAGCGAGGGAACGGTATGTCCGTTTTCCACCCGCGAAAGGTAGCAGCGCAACAGCCCGGTGCGGCGCTCAATATCACCCTGCGATAGCCCGCGGTCAGTTCGATAAGACCGAATCACTTCTCCGATATTCACTTTTGGTTTTTCTTTTGGCATGGTTACCTTCCTATAACTGGGGCGTATCTTACGAGTCACTCCCTGCCCGGCGCAAGAGCTTTTTCAGGGCAATGTTCCTGACAGGAACATTCCGTTCGCGTGGAAAAATAATAGGAAGGAGCTTCGGTTATAGAACGGATTCCGAAACCTGAGCGGGTTGCGCCGCACGTTCCGATCGTTTTCCGGCGCGCTTGTCGGCATAAAGCAGCTGATCGGCGCGCTGCAGCAATTCTTGAGGCGATTCGCCGGATTTGTAATCCGTCCAGCCCCGCGAAAATTGAAGCTGTATCTTCTCCTCGTTGCAAACGAACTCGAAACCTTCAATGCGCGCCAGCACGTGGCGTACTTCTTCCACGCGGCATTCCGGCAGCAGCGCCATGAATTCATCGCCGCCCAGACGGACGGCTAGGTCCGAACCGCGAATCGCGCGCTGCAAGCGGTCCGCAAATCCTTTTAACGCGGTGTCGCCGGCGGCGTGGCCGTATTTGTCATTCACTTGCTTCAGCGCGTCAATATCCATCAGCAGGATGGTCAGAGGACGTCCGTGGCGTTCGGCGCGGCTAATTTCCTGAGCCAGTCGCTGTTCACCCGAGCGGCGATTGTAGATGCCGGTCAATTGATCGAGCGCTGCGAGCTTATACACTTCCGACGCAAGACTCTCCACTTTGGCGAGTGAGTTCATCTGCTCGCCGAGTTCGTTGCGCAGCCTGGAAATCAGGTTTCGCTGGTAAACGAGGTACACGCTGAAAACCAGGACCAGACCGACGAGAGCGCGCACGGACTGATTCAGAAAGATCGAGTATGTGCTCTGCTCGCGAGAGAGCAGAGCGGGGAAGGCGAAGGATGCCACGCCGAGCGTTAGCAGCAATATCACCGCGACGGTGGTTGACCACAGCCAACGCTCGCGGCGTTCCAGGTGATTCAAGTTCTTGCGGATAAACTCGGGCGGCAGTTCGGCGCCGTTCGGAGCCGGAGCTATCGCGGTTTCATTGGTGCTGGTCATCGGATTTATATCCATCAATCGCCTGACTAGACTAATAGCAGACTTCCGGCAGGGAATTCTATGCGTATGTTCCGCTGCGTTCGCTTATCGGTAACCGGCGGTGTACTAAACAGTAAAATATCAAGAAGTACTTCGCCGGCTCCTTGCACCGAAAATGCTATGCCGCAGGACGAATGAGCCCGCAGTTTCGTTCCAAGTAAGCGCCTCGCCGAAGACTTCGTTGTAAATCCCCTATGCTTCGTATCCTGAGCAAATTCCTGCCCGCGCTCTGAAAACCAATCCCCTCGACTACTTTGGCCGTGGTCGCGAAGCCCATGACCAATTCATCGGAGGAGAATTTCATGAAGAAAAAGATCGCTTGGCTGTTCCCGTTCGTGATGGCGCTAGCAATGGTTCCAGCTTCGCATGCTTCGATCGTGACGCACGGGGTGAGGGGTTTTGACGGGACAGCACCGATTCCCGACCCGCCACCGTGGGGTTTTGACGGAACAGCACCGATTCCCGACCCGCCACCGTGGGGTTTTGACGGAACGGCACCGATTCCCGACCCGCCGCCGTGGGGTTTTGACGGGACAGCGCCGATTCCCGACCCGCCGCCGTGGGGTTTTGATGGGACAGCACCGATTCCCGACCCGCCGCCGTGGGGTTTTGATGGGACGGCACCGATTCCCGACCCGATTCCGTTTCCGCCCAAGAGTATCTAAAGCCTCAATTAGCTGGAGGAGAAGTTTCGGCTTCTCCTCCGAGGCTTTTGTGTTAGGATCTACCGCAGTCGGATGGAGATTCTTTCACAAGTCGTCGCGTACTCGGGCCTACTGATAGAAGGTGTAATCTTGGCCCGGGGGATCCAGAATAAGAATTTCGCGAAGTATTCGATGTTTTATAGCTATCTCCTGACCGTATTGGTCACGTCTGTGTTTCTACAGATCGTCCGCCACATAGTAAGTACGCCGGTTTACGGGCCCCTTTATTGGCGCTTGGATTTGGTCACGCTGGCGCTCGGCTGCGGAGTCATAGTGGATATACCCGGCCACGTATTCGGCGGGCACGTCAGCCTTAAGCGTTTTACGCAGTGGGTTGCGATTCTAACGTTTGGAGCAATCTTTCTGGCTTTTGCCATACACGTGGCTTTCTTACCCAATTGGAAGCCCGTCGCCAATGCGGCCGAGCTGGAGAGGGATCTGCGGATAGCGCAGGCAATTCCGCTGCTGTCAATTGTCTTCCTGACGGGCTACTACGGAATCGAAATCGGCAAAAACATGAAGGGTTTGATTTTGGGATTTGGTGTTTACGCGGGCGTGAGCATCGTTTTGCTCACGCTAGGGCTCTTCATCGGCGCTCAGTTTAGCCCGGTTTGGAAAATCGTAGTCCCCCTCTCTTATATCGCGGCTCTCTCGATTTGGACCGTTGCGCTATGGTCTTACGAGCCGGCTTCGGCTTCGCCGCCCGAGCCAACGGACATCGACTATCGAAAGCTGGCTGGACGCACCCAACAGGCCCTGGGCTCGATCCAAGAACAGTTGGATAGGACGCCCGACCGATGATTCAGCTCATACTTTCATTGCTCGTCGGTTTGGTTCTCGCCGTATCTCTCTATTTCTTCGCTCGTCGCCCGAAGCCGTCAGCAGAAGGCAGCGCGCAACGGTTGCGGGAAGCGAGGCAGACGTTGGATTCCTTACAGGACGGCCTATTGCCGAATGATTTGGTAGAAAGGATCTTCGCAAGAGAGGATCTGGAATACGTTATTGCGGCGGCGCCTCCCGACGTTCAATCTCTCTTCCTTGCGGATCGCAAGAACGTTGCTTTAGGCTGGGTGCGCCGGGTGCGCGCGGCGGTTTTGGAATTGATGCGTTTTCATCGAGGTCATGCGCGCCTACATGCGCGGTTGAGCTTCTCGACGGAACTTCGCCTGGCGCTGAATTTCGCCGGTCTCCTGACCGCGTGCCGGCTGCTTCAGATTACATTTTACCTGCGGGGACCATATGCTGCTCCCGGAATGGTACGAACTGCGGCCGCGGCGGCCGGCAGAGTTTGTTCGATCTCCGAGAACTCTCTTGCGTTCCTGAACGTGAAGGGGATCGATCCGTTTGAGGGCGGCGGGGCACGCCATCGCGCCTAGGCCGGGAAAATTTCCATGAAATTGACGATCAACCCTACAGACGTCCAATTGGCCGCCAATGACCTTCGGCGCCGCACGCTTGCGCACATGCCTATGCCGTTGGAACGGATGATTTACCTGGGTTCCACGCGCGATTACAACACCGGGATGTACTACCACGACGGACTGGCATCTCGCTTCTCGGACGAAGTGGCGTGCGAAGCCCTGGCGAATTGCCATCGCGAGGCGTACCGGCAGCTTTTGGGCGCTTCCGTCGAGGAGTTGGTCCTCCAGATAGATTCCTACATTCGATCCACGGGTGCCGCGCCGTTGGATTTCGTAGCTGCCTGGAAGAGTCTTCAACCTTACCGTGTGGCCGTTCCGGCATCCACCGACCCGCTCGCCATAGAGTTTCTGTGCGGAAACGTCAGGGTTGCCCTGGCAATTTGGGAGGCCCATCGGGAAGGCCGTTCCCGGCAGAGACCAGGCGCATCGCCACAGCTGTCACCTGTCCGATAATCTCTGCCTGTCCGGGATGCGCAAATTGCCTGGTCGCGCAGCCGGAGAGGGGATGCGGAATCAAAGTCAGCGTCGACCCGTGTATTTCACACCAGGAGCAAGCGTAACCTTCCCGCAGTTCGACGAAGTAAATAGGCCGATCCATCTCCGTACGCCATCCCGCAGCCGCTACGCGCTTCCGATGACTGTCGATCTGTACGAACGAGCCGGGGCGCAGCAGGGGATCCATCGTACGGTCATCCATGCCGATAAATCCGTACTGGCAGTTGCGCACGTCCAATTTCTCGATGAGCGCTATCGGGACTTCTCCCCAGACTTCGACCATCCGGGAAATCAAGCTGGTGGTCTCCACACGGAATCCGCGGTCAAAGCGCACTGGAAAACGGACGGCTCTATCCCGGTCGGCTACCTCGATGGAAGCTAAGTGCGTGTTCTGCAGGGGCAAAGTGGAGTGATAGCGCACGCTGTCATCGAGCTCCACACCGAAAATGCTTAATAGATCGACGAATTTCGCGCGGTAAATGACGCTCAAACTAAACAACTTGTAGATGCTGGGAACGGAATTCTTATTCTCGAGCTGGGTCAGCCACGCGTTTGAAATCGAAAACTCTTCGTTTCCCCGGTCTTGGGCCACTTTGCGGCTAAGCTCCTCGACTTCCCGGGTGGTGACGCCGAGTCGATTTCGAAGGTCCCTGAGATAATCTCCCGGTTGCACGCTTAGCCTCATCAGTGTTTTCCCAGTTTTAGGTACGGAGGCCGCTTGGTATTTGGAGCTATGACAACCAGCCTAAAGCTATCCGTCCAGTGAATCAACTCATTTGATAATTCACAGCCCTTGTGCGCCGGGCTGGAATTGCGTTTTACGCTACCCTGCTTGCAATGCCAAGCAAAATCCAGCCGCAACGGCCGCACCGCGTTGGAGTCGAAAAGAGGGGAGCAGAGGTACATTTTACGCGTCACATGATATCGCAACCCTGGTTGTGGGTTCGCGAATGTGCCAATCTGAAACTAGCGGGAGACTGATCATGAGCTTTTTTTCGGATACACCGTCACATCCGGTCGGTGGAAGCGGGAAGTACTCTAATCGGCGAGAGGTCCCGCGTTTTTCGCTCATCGCCGTAGCCGTCCTTCGAGAACCCGAATCCGACACGAAGATTTCCGGGCGCATTTCCGAGCTCAGCCGCAAGGGTTGTTATGTGGATACTCTAATCTCCTTGCCCGAAGGCACCAATCTTGAAGTGCGCATTTCCCGCGATCAAGGCGTCTTCGATTCGCTGGCGAAAATTATCTACGTTCAACACGGAATGGGAATGGGGCTTGCTTTTGTGAACCCAGCGGACGAACAACTCAAGATCCTGGACTCCTGGTTAGAGGAACTTTCCGAATAGTTGCGCTCCCTCCCGGTCACCGATTTTTCGTTTGTGCCAAAGTATTCCGCGCGTGCATCCATATCCCATTTCGGATTCTTGGCAGGCTTACGGTAAAATATAGATCCCGAGCCTGGGGAGGACCGTTTGAGCTTCAGTGCGAATACGCGGCAGTTGGGAGACGTGACCGTTGTAGATGTGCGCGGAAACTTCACGAACGTGGAGGGAGAAGCCGTGCACGAGCTGTTAGTCGATATTTTCCGCGAAGGACGCACCAAGGTGTTGTTGAACTTCCGCGACGTGTCCTACCTGGACAGCTCGGGAATCGGCCAGCTTGTCCGCAGTCTTTACACCGCGCGGAGAAATGGAGCGGAACTGCGGGCCGTGGATCTGAACCCGCGCGCGTCGGAGGTATTGCGTCTGACCAACTTGCACCGGATATTCACGGACTTCCCTGATGAGCGCTCTGCGCTCCAGAGTTTTTCCTCATAATCTTTTCGTCTTAACCATGCGGACTACTACGACCCCTGCAGTGATTGAACACCCTGTACGAATGGTCAGTTTCCGTAGTGAACAAACCTGAACCTTTTCGGCGTTGCCTTGGTTTGCAGCACACGCCTACAGTGTAGCTACATTGGTCCTCGGGACCGATTCCGCGTTGCACCGTAATCGAGGAGGAAGAACTTATGTGGACAAAGCAGCCCCAAAGCGAAGCACCAAGCTATTCTCCAGCGCCATCATCGCCGTCGTCTCCGTCATCGCAAGCCGCTTCAGCGGGGACGAATTATTCCGCACGGCCGAGCGCGCCTACTGCGCGCAACGTGGCCTGCCTCGGCGAAAGCATCGAGGTGAAGGGCAAGATCTCGGGTGAGGAAGATTTGCAGGTCGACGGAAAAGTCGAGGGTCCGATAGCGCTTCAGGGCCAGCGGCTCACGGTCGGGCGCACGGGACATTTGAATTCGGAAGTGGCCGCGCGCGAGGTGGTTGTCTACGGCAAAATCCACGGCAATGTGCGTGCGAGCGACCGGGTTGAGATAAAGAAAGACGGTTCGGTGACCGGTGACGTAATTACCGCCCGCATCAGCATCGAAGACGGAGCTTTTTTCAAGGGTCGCATAGAGATCGAACGCGGCAAACAGGCCTCGTCCAGCGCGGAAGTGGAAAACAACGCAGTGACGGCCGGGGCTGCGGCGGATTAAGCCGCGGTCTCTGCCAAGTGTTGCCGGCGCGCAATGTCAGTCGTTATCGCGCCCACGATATTCCTCCGGAACGTCGTCCTCGGGAACTTCGTGCGTCCTGACTTCGCCTTGATCGGCGTCCGGCGCATTCTCGACGCCGCTCACGACTTCCGCCTCAAATGCTTGCCCCTCCTCGGCGAGTTCTTCCACGCTTTCCGAATCCACGTCTTCAGCTCGCGGCAATGCTTGAATATCACCCGATTGTCCGCCGGAATTCGGCCCCAGACCTCGGCGGCCTTGGCGGTACATGCCGGAATTCACTTCGCTGGTGCGCCCCGCAGGTGCAGCCGTATTCCGGCGAACTGAGCTTTCCGCGCGGATCGACTTTTTCTTGCGCACAGGTTCTTTGGTCGTCGCCTTCTTTAAGGCCTTCTTCTTCGAAGCTTTTTTCTTAGGAGTCGTTTTCTTGCGGGCCTTCTTTTTGGTTGGCATGCGAAAAGTCTATCACTACCAAATGTTGCGGACAACGCACGGCTCTCGCCGGGCGAATTTTCTCGGAAGTTCAAGGTGTTCTATTGACCAGGCGGCTGCGCAAGGTAGAGTCTTCCAGTGGAGCTCAGCATCTAAGGACTAGCTCAGTATTCTCCAAATTCTATGGCCACCGAAAATAAACCTGGCGCCGCCGGCAAATCCGCGAAGCCGAAGTTCGACTGGAAGCTGCTACCTGACGTTCTCGCGCTTTTGAAACCACGGCGGGGAATTCTCGCGCTGGGCTTTGTGTTGATGATTATCAACCGCTCGTCCGGGCTAATCCTGCCTGCCTCCACCAAGTACCTGGTGGACGACGTCATCAACAAAAAACAAACCAACCTTTTGTTGCCTATCGTGATCGCCGTCATCGCAGCGACGATCGTGCAAGGCCTCACCTCTTACGCGCTCACGCAGCTCCTCTCGAAATCCTCGCAGCGCATGATTACCGAGCTCCGCATCAAGGTGCAGGCGCATGTGGGGCGACTGCCTGTGTCGTTCTACGATGCGAACAAAACCGGCGTGTTGGTCTCGCGCATCATGAGCGACGTCGAAGGCGTGCGAAATCTTATCGGCACTGGCTTAGTCGAGTTTGCCGGCGGGATTGTGACCGCGGTGCTTGCGCTGGCTATTCTTCTGCGGATTAGCGCCAGCATGACCGCGGTGGCTTTCGCGGTTCTGTTGCTCTTCGCGCTGGGCCTGAATCGCGCGTTCAAAACGATTCGCCCTATCTTTCGCGCGAGGCCAAAGATCAACGCCGAAGTCACCGGCAGGCTCACGGAATCTCTGGGCGGCGTCCGGGTAGTGAAGGGTTATCACGCAGAAGAGCGCGAGGAAAAAGTTTTTGCGGGCGGAGTTCAAAGGCTGCTCGACAACGTATTAAAAACCCTCACCGCGACATCGTTGATGAGCCTCTCCGCCACCAGCCTGATGGGCATTGTCAGCGCGGCGATCATGTTTCTCGGAGCGCGGCATATTCTGGCCGGCACGATGACGCTCGGCGTCTTCGTCGAATACACAGCTTTGCTGGGCTTTCTCGTAGCGCCAGTGTTCCAAATCGTAGGAATCGGACCGCAAATCACCGAAGCTCTTGCCGGGCTCGAACGCACACGCGAAGTTCTGAACGAAAATCTGGAGGACGAGAGCCCCAATCGTGTGGAACGGCTAAGCCGCATCAACGGGCAAGTGATATTCGAGAACGTTGACTTTGCCTACGACACCGGAAAACCCGTCTTGCACGACGTCAGCTTCGTGTCGGAGCCGGGAACTGTGACAGCGCTGGTTGGCCCGTCTGGCGCAGGGAAATCGACCGTGATCGGGCTGATTGCTGCCTTCTATGTGCCCACGAGCGGCCGCATTCTGCTCGATGGGCATGATCTGTCGCTCGTGCGGCTCGATTCCTACCGCTCGCAGCTGGGCGTGGTGTTACAGGAAACGTTCTTATTCGACGGCACCATCCGCGAAAACGTCGCTTTCTCGCGGCCCGAGTCCAGCGAAGAAGAGATTCTTGCGGCATGCCACATTGCGCGCGTGGACGAGTTTGCGGAGACGTTCGAGAAAAAGTACGACACGATTGTCGGCGAGCGCGGCGTGAAACTTTCCGGAGGCCAGCGGCAACGCGTTTCCATTGCACGCGCAATATTGGCCGATCCGCGCATTCTGATTCTCGACGAAGCTACCTCGAGTCTGGATTCCGAGTCCGAGGCTTTCATTCAGGAAGGGCTTCGCTACCTGATGCGTGGCCGCACTACTTTCGTTATCGCGCACCGACTATCCACCGTGCGCCGCAGCGATCAGATCCTGGTGCTTGAGGCAGGCCGGATCGTCGAGCGCGGCACACATACGTCGCTCTACGCGAAGGGCGGCCGTTATTACGTTCTCTACACCAAGCAGCACGGAGTGGAATCCAACTTGTTTCTTGCACCGGGGGAAGGCGGCTCCGAATCGAAGGATGGGCGAGATTCCGAGGTTAACTCCGCATCTAGCGCAGGCGGTTCCGCGCTGCCAGAGGCAATTCGCATAATACGCGGCCAAAACTAACCGAGACTCTGCGGCTAGTGGCTTTTCCATCCGGACGGCGGAGAACTGATCGGCCAAAATTCCGGCGCGGGTTTTAGAAATTCGATAGCGACCTGTGCCAGTCCGGCATGTTGTCTTCCCATGAAGGAAACTCTGCCTTCTCGCTCGTCCCAAGTTGTGGGATTCAACAGCGTCACTTTCTGACCTAACGCAACCTTCGTTCCCAACATCACGAGCGCTCCGTGGGCGCTCACTGTTACGGTAAAAGTCTCTTCTTGAAATGGCTTGTGGTCCTCGGATTCTCCGCGGATCGCCACGGCCACGTCCGCCAAAACGCGTTCGCTTCTTCTGTGTTCCGGCTGTGCCATTGGAGTTCGCGCCCCCCGGTCGCGTACATCCTGCTCAGTGCGAGTGTGCCTACTATTGTCTATATTTGAGCAAAGGTGGGAAAAACCGCAGCGCAGGTTTCGCCGGAGTAAACCGTGAGTCGAACTTGCGGTAAGCTGGCACAAATTAAGAGCGCTTAAAGCGCGCTCACGTCAGCAGGGCTTCGCTGCGGCAAATGGATGGATGGTGCTCGAGGAGGGAATCGAACCCACACGGCCTTGCGGCCACCGGATTTTGAGTCCGGCGCGTCTGCCAGTTCCGCCACTCGAGCTTCAAAGGCTATGGCAGGTTAACATGCCGCCGAGCCTGCGCTCAAGCCGGGTGTAACCCTGGGAACAACTCCATTGCGTGACAGACCGGCGTTCCGCCGGCAGTCTCAACGCGTAGGGCCGCTGCTCAGATCACGCCGAAATTCGAGGAGCTCAACCGGCGCGCCGCTATCGAGGATCATCGCCACCGTAACGCCTTCCGAGGGCGAATTCGGGGGAGTGAGAATTTCCTTTCCTTCAATCGCGGCCTGAAGGTCGTCTACTTCAAACGCTACGTGCGGGACTGACTTAATCAAGGCGTGCACTGGGCTGTCGGGCTCGAAGCGCATCCATTGAATGCCGCAAGGACTCGTCTCAAACGCGGAGACGTACATCTTGAATTTTTCCAGATAATATTCGCCGGGTCTCGGAACGTCAGTAGGGATGCCGATGTGGTGATACCGCCAACCATGTACAGAAGTGGCCGCCGGCTGGTCGTGTCCCTTCCGCTGGGTATTCGGGCTATCAGACTTGGGTTCTGGAATGCTCATGATCTTTTCCCGCCCAAGATACCACTCCACCCTGCTTGAAGCGATGGCCAAGGCAGGAGGCAACGGCTATCACTTGGCACCGCCGCGCTCGTGCGCCTGAGTCGTAAACTTTTTTGGCTCCACGATTGCCCGGAAGACCTTTCCACGGCCCAGCACATGTTCTCCCGACCGAGCCTCGACATCGAATACCAGGAATCGCCCCTCGTGCTTCACTAGCCGCGCAGTCGCCCGCACGGTGGTGCCTCCCGGCACAGCCTTCAGATGGTCCACTTCGATGCGCGTGCCGACTGTGATCGCGCCGGGCGGCAATTCCGGAAGCACTGCGTGTGACGCGGCAATTTCCATCATGCCGATCATCGCGGGAGTGGAAAGCACGGCAGGAAGACGAGGATCGAAAGCAGCGAGCGTCCACTCGGGAGGGATTACTTTTTCGACCGAAGCTTCAAGTCCGATGCGCGGCCGTTGCTGCCCAGGCTCGGTTTTATGCTGGCCGTCAGATGTCATTGCGAAGATTCATTTTCGCTTGCCGGAGTCGATCCCACCGCGATTTTGCGCGGGTCCAGAAAGCTGTGCGCGAATTCCGCAATGGTGATTCCCAACTGGCTCCACAGCCGCTTCTTCAAGGTGCGATAGCTTTGCGAACCGCTGAAAACATCGCGCACGAGATCGCGGAATGCAGGCGAGTAGTTCAGCAACTGCACCATGCGCGTGGTGATCGCGCCGCCCACGAAATTTCCACGAAAGACTTTCTTCGCGATGCTTGCCGCAAATTCCAGATCCGCGGAAAACGCAGCGCGAAGCCTCTCCGGATACTCCTCGGGAACGCCCGCTGCCAGAGCTTGAGCCAGCAAATCTCCCGAGCGCAACGCGTAGTAAAGGCCTTCGCCGGTGATCGGGTCCACGGTCGCAGCCGCATCACCGGCCATGGCCCAGTTCCTTCCCACAATTTTCCGCCCGCTAATTGTTTTGGCTTGCGGACAGGGCAGCACATGGCTGTACAACTGCGCTCCGGCTGTTGGAATTTTTTCTTCCACCACGAATGCGTCCAAGTGACGCCGCAATTGCTGGCTGGTGGCTTGCCCCATGCGCGCGCAAATCCCCACCGACAAATGATCGGCGCGGGGAAACGACCACAGGTATCCCTCGAACTCCTTCAGGAATTTCACTTTCAGGACGTCTTCTTCGGTCGGAACAAAGTAACCGAGCGTCATCTCAAGGTCTTGCGCACCGAGCGCTGTACTGTCCGCTAGCAATTGATTTCGCGCGCCCGCGGCAAGCACCACGAAATCAGAAATTTGCTCTTCGCCCCCGGCGATCAGGCGGACTTGCTTGGCGCTGGTGTTTACACTCGTGACCCGAGCACAAATGGTGTTGCAGCCCGCCGCGACAGCGCGGTCGAGCAACAAGCCGTTCAGTACTTTTCTCGCGTAAATTACGATCGGACGGTTCATTTCAAATCGTGCGCGATGGCCGCGGCTCGAAATCAGTTCGGCGGTTCGTATGATTTTCTTCGGATGGGGTGAATCCAGCAGGAAGGGATACTCTTCTATGGCTTTGTACGTTAATCCGCCGCCGCAGGGCTTTTCCCAAGCGAGCCGTTCATCGAAGATCGTAACTTTGAAACCGGCGCTAGCCAATCGTTCGCCGCATAACGCTCCGGCCGGCCCTCCGCCAACGATGGCGATTTCTTTCATCACGCCCCATTATGTCCTAATCAGGTCAGCGGAAAAACAGCAGCGACGAACCACGCGGCGAGTATAGCACTAAACAATATCGCTGCCGTTGCCGAGCCGGTCCGCCTGCGAACTCCATCAGCAGCAAGCCTCTGCACGATCGAAAACGCCGCAAGAAAAACAAACAGCAACGGAATCAGCACCTGTCCGCTCATTAGCTTGTAGTAGGCAAGCACGCACGCGAGAAAGATCTCCAGCCGCACCGCCAGACACACCGTGAATCGCAGCGCCCGGCGTCTCCCGCTATGCACCGGACCGAGAACCAATTCTTCGGCGCTGCAGAAAATGTAAGCCAGCGGCAGGATTCCGGCGAAGCGCAGCCAGCGTGGCGCGTTGAGCCATGCGTCGTCGAGCTGCCAATTCAGCCATCCACCCACCGCCAGGAAAGCTCCAACCCCAAGAATAATTGCGACGGCGAAACTCGAAATACTCGGAGGCCAGACTTCCTCGATATATCCGCGGTTGAGAATGAGCAGGCCCAAGCCGACGATCAGCAGAAGAGATATCAAATAATCCGCCGTGTACATGTGCAGAATTCTCAGTGGCACTCCCAGAGTGAGCAGCAGAACGCCCGTCAGCGCCGCGACCGCAACCTCCGTGAGCGAGAGGGCGTACGGCGGACGCGTTCCATTTGGGTCTACATGTGGCCAAACGAAAAATGAGGTTGTGAGTGTGGCGCCAAAAGGAAACAAGAGCAGGATACCAATCAGTCCCAGAACCGCTCCAGCCAACCGATGACGCCCTCGGTTTGCCGTCGCGTAAGGAGCCAAATCAAGATCCAGCGCCAGCGTCTCCGGCGGGATGTCCGGGAAAAGAGTTTGCATGATCCACCGTTCAGACTGATGCGCGACGTTGCGGTCCGTGAGCAGGCTGGTATGCGTCGCGTGCGCGACGTATCGCAAATCGAAAGCCCGCTTCTGCGCGAAATCTTCCGGGGACGCGCGATTTCCTCCGGCCGCCCGCAAAAGCGCAGCTGCGGCTTGATGCAGGACGTCCAGCTCGTACTGTCCGCTGAAAACGAGCAGGTTCGACGGCATGCGTTTTGGCAAAATCATGGGAGCCGGCGAAATCGCAATCGTGCCGGCCACCGGAAATCGGTCCGCCATTCCAATCGCAATCGCCGCGCCCATCGAATGCCCAACGAGAACCGTCTTAGTCGGATCGATCCGGTGGCTGCGGCTCAAAAAGTCTATCGCCGCCGCTGCGCACTCCGCCGATTTCGCGAACGAAAAGGAATCCGCGCTATCGCCGTGCCCCGGAAAATCGAGCGCATAGACTTGTAGCCCGTGTCCCGCAAACTCCGAAGCCAGATACATCATGATCCGCCGGTTGGCCGCGAGTCCGTGCAGCAGGATCACGGTCCCGGGCGGCTCGTTCGTGATGCGCGGATTCAGAATCGTGGCCGGAGTGCGGCATCCGCCTGCATCGAGCACGATTCGCTGTTCGGGCAGCTCGCCGCTGCGAACCCATTTCGTACCCAGAATTAGGCAAACGACGCCTGCGACGCCCAGAGCGATTTCCCACCACTTTGGCTTAAACATATTCATTTTGAGATGCCCGGCGCGTCTCCGAGGACGATTCCGAGCCGCATGATAGAATCAAGTGTTTGCGGCTTCCCATGATCTTTAAAGAAGGAGCTGAAGATTGGCAGTCGTTTCGCAAAGTGAGTTGATTCTCCAACGGGGCGAATGGAAACGCAATGGAAAGCGTGTGGTCTGCGTTGTCGGGGTTTTCGACTTGCTGCATCCCGGTCATATCCGTCTGCTCGAGCAGGCGCGGGCGTCGGGCGACATTTTGGTCGTTGGCGTTCAGAATGACGCCCGTGCGCGTGAAGAAAAAGGCCCGAGCCGGCCCGTTACTCCTGCTGCCGAGCGCGCTGAGATTCTTGACGCCCTGGCGGCGGTCGATTTTGCGGTGATATTGAACGACGAACGACCGGACGAATTCCTAACGCGGCTCGCTCCTGACGCCGTGGTACAGGGCCGCGACACAGGCTCCAGCAAGCACGCCGCGGAAGAAATCAGCGCGGCACAGGCAGCCGGAGTAAAAGTGATTCAGATTCCGCCCGAGCCGGGGCATTCAACCTCACGGCTGGTCGAACGCATCAAACAATTGCGCGCATGATTCTTTCTTTGGTTTCTGAGCTTCTCAGTCGGGTCGCGCGGCGTCCCGAAATTGAGGAAGCACTCGACGCGCTCCGGCGCAGTTCGGGCGAAGTGCGTCTCGCAGGCCTTACCGATCCCGCCAAAGCCTTTGTCACTGCCGTCGCCACTGCTCAACTTGGTCGGCCCGCGATTTTGATTGTGGAGTCCAATCAGCGTGCAGAAATGCTCGTCGAGCCTGTGCGCTGGTTTTACCGCGCGATAACAGGCAAGCCCGGCCGTCGCGTCGCGCTTTTGCCCGCCTATGACGTGTTGCCTTACGAGTCACGCTCTCCGCACGCCGAGATCTCAGAGGACCGCGCGGTCGCGCTCTGGAGGTTTGCCCTTGGCGAAGCTGATCTCTTAATCGCGCCCATTCAAGCCGCAGTCTGGCGCCTGCGCGAGCCGGAGTTCTACGGCGAGCTAGCGCTCACGATCGCGCGCGACCAATCCATCGCGCACGAAGCGCTGCTCACATTTCTTTCAAGCGCCGGTTACGACCGGCAAGTCACATGCGAAATGCCGGGCCAGTATTCCGTTCGCGGCGGCATCATTGACATCTTTTCGCCTGAATCGCCGCAGCCGATTCGCGTAGAACTGCTCGGCGACACCATCGAATCGATCCGCGCATTTGATCCCAATACGCAGCGTTCAACAAATCCGGTAGAACGCGTCGCGCTTATGCCCCTCACGGAATTTCCGCGTCACCGTGAAGTTCTCGACCGTTTGCGTGTGCCGTCCGCGTCAAATCGTGAAGACGATTCTCCGCCGGAAGGTTTTTATCCCGGATGGGAATTTCGAGAGGTTTTGCACGAAGAGCGTAAATCGACAGTTTTCGATCTCGGCCCCGACCCGCTCGTGATCGAAGACGAGCCTTCGCTGCTCGTTGACTGCCTGGAGAAATATCGCAAGCAGCTTCAAGAATCGTTTGACGAAAGCGACGACCCGCTCGCCGAGCCTCCCAGCGCTTATCTGTTCAACGACGAAGAATGGTTGCACGCTGTACGGCGCCTGCCGCACCTTGCCATCGAACATTTGGACGTCGCACGCGAAGCAAGCGCGTTCGACCGCACTCTTCACACGCAGCCCACCAGTCGCTATCACGGTGATGTCGCCGCTTTTGTTGCCGAAGTTCGCGGCCGCATCACTGCAGGCGAACACGTCCTCGTCTCGGCCGCGAGCACCGGCGAGCTTGAGCGCTTCGCCGACATCTGCCACGAATTCGAGTTGCCATACCGCATGGGCGAGCTGGAAGAAAACACGACGGTGACGCGCCTTGCGGAAGAAGGCTCCAGCGCCGCGGGTCCGTCCATGGTGCTGATCAAAGCTCCCATCGAAAGCGGCGTCGTGTTCGTTGACGCGAAACTCGCTCTGTACGGCAACGCGGATCTTTTTGAAACTGTTGCGCCATCCTCGCAGCAGCGTTCGCGCTCGCGTCCCAAAACAGCGAGTTTTTTCAGCGATTTTTCGGACCTGAAGCCTGGCGATTACGTCGTGCACATCGATCACGGTATCGGCCAATTCGAAGGCCTGCGCCAGGTAGTAGTCGAAGGCGCGACGGGCGAATTCATGCTCTTGCGCTACGCGGGCGACGCAAAACTTTACGTTCCGCTGGCCCGGCTCGATCTGGTTCAGAAATATCAATCGCTCGGCGGCGTAGAGCCTGTGCTCGACCGCCTGGGCACCACGATTTGGGAAGCGCGCAAAACGCGCGTGCGCAAATCGGTCACGGACATGGCGGATCAGCTTTTAAAGCTTTATGCCGAGCGAAAAACCGCGCCCGGCCACGCCTTTCCGCCCGACACCAACTGGACGCGCGAATTCGAGGACGCGTTCGAATTCGACGAAACTCCCGATCAGCTTCGAGCCATCGAAGATGTGAAGCGCGACATGGAATCCACGCTCCCCATGGATCGTTTGCTCTGCGGCGACGTCGGTTACGGCAAAACCGAAGTCGCCATGCGCGCCGCGTTCAAAGCCATTGCCGATTCAAAGCAAGTAGCGGTGCTCGCGCCGACGACCGTTCTCGCTTTCCAGCATTTTCAAACTTTCAAGCGCCGCTTCTCTGCTTTTCCCGTGCGCGTGGAAATGCTCAGCCGCTTCCGCACGGAGAAAGAGCAGAAAAAAGTTCTCGAAGAAATGGAAGCGGGCAAAGTGGACATCCTGATCGGCACGCATCGCCTGCTTTCAAAGGATGTGAAATTTCAGGACCTTGGCCTGCTCGTGGTGGACGAAGAGCAGCGCTTCGGAGTCGCGCACAAAGAGCGTTTGAAAGAGATGCGCAAGAACGTGGACGTGCTCACCATGTCAGCCACGCCGATTCCGCGCACGCTGCACATGTCGCTGGTTGGCATGCGCGATATGAGCGTGATTGAAACGCCTCCCAAAGACCGCCTGGCGATACAAACTACAGTCGCTCCATTCAGCGAGACTCTCATTCAACACGTGGTCGAAGAGGAGCTCGCGCGCGACGGCCAGGTATTTTTCGTTCACAATCGCGTGGAATCCATCGCCACACTTGCCGCGCTGATTCAGCGGCTGGTCCCGAAGGCGCGAATCGTAGTCGGCCACGGGCAGATGCGCGAAACGGAGCTGGAAAAAGTAATGTTGAAATTTGTGCGCGACGAAGCGGACGTGCTGGTTTCCACCACCATCATCGAGAATGGCTTGGACATCCCGCGCGCCAATACCATCGTGATCGACCGCGCCGACTGCTTTGGCCTTTCCGAGCTGTACCAGCTTCGCGGCCGCGTGGGCCGCTCGAATCAGCGAGCGTACGCCTATCTTCTGGTTCCGACCGAGAAGTCGCTCACCTCCATCGCGCGCCAGCGTCTGGCCGCTTTGAAGGAATTCAGCGACCTGGGCGCCGGTTTCCGCATCGCTGCTCTCGACCTCGAATTGCGAGGCGCCGGGAATTTGCTTGGCCGCGAGCAGCACGGCCACATCGAGGCCGTCGGTTTCGATATGTATTGCCAGATGATGGAACGCGCTGTCGCCGAACGAAAAGGTGAAGCGCTTGCCGTCGAGCGACGCGCCACACTCAACCTGGGACAGGAAATCCGCATCCCACCTGAATACATCGAGAGCGAGAACCTACGCCTGCGGATATACAAGCGCATCGCGAGCGTTACGTCCGATGTCGAGCGCGAAGAAGTTCGCCGTGAACTTGACGACCGCTTCGGGCCTCCGCCGGCGTCGGTTGAAAACCTTCTTGATTACGCGGTGCTGAAAGCGCTCGCTGAAAAATTGCTCGTCGCTTCGGTGGATCATCGAGGAGACCAAGTTGCCATCAAATTTTACGAGGACACGCCTTTGGGCCCCGAAAAGCTGGTCAAACTGATACGCAAGCGCAAGGGTATGCGTCTCGATCCGTCGGGTGTCCTATGGTTCGAGTGGAAGGGCGAAAAGGGCGGCCCCACAGGGGCTACTAGAAACGTATTGCTACAACTACAAGCGTAGAGCTAAAATTCAACTCGAGTGAATCCTATGAAAAATTGCAATTCGTTTTTGACCTTCATTGCCGCCGCAATTATCGGCTTGGCCGGGCTCGCGCTTGCGATGCCACCAGAAGTGCGCGCGCAATCGAAGGGCATCGTGGTCGAAGAAATCGTCGCGCGCGTGAATAACGACGCGATCACTCTCTCCGACGTGTTGAAGGCGGACCAATCGCTGCACGACGAAATCGTGCACGACTGTTCCGGATGTTCGCCCAGCAAGGTCGAAGAGGTTTACAAGGAGAAGCAAAAGGACTTGCTGCGCGATTTAATCGACCAGGAGCTTCTCACCGAACGCGCCAAAGACATGGGCCTCAGCGTCGAAACCGACGTGATCAAACGCCTCGATGAACTCCGTAAGCAGAACAATATCGCGAGCATGGAAGATATGGAGAAAGAGGTGGAGAAACAGGGGTTGAGCTGGGAAGACCTCAAGACTCAGATTCGCAACAATCTCCTCACGCAGGAGGTGATTCGTCGCGAGGTTGGGTCGCACATCAATATTCCCAGCGACGAAGTGAAAAAATATTACGATGAACATCAGAAGGATTTCGTGCGTCCCGAGCAGGTCGCACTCGCCGAAATTTTCCTGAGCACCGAAGGCAAAAGCCCGGAGGAAATATCCTCGGTGGAGAAGAAGGCGGAAGACCTGCGCAACCGCGTGGTAAAAGGCGAGGACTTTAACGAAATCGCCAAGCATTTTTCCGAAGGCAGCACCGCAAAAGACGGCGGATTTTTGGGAACCTTCGAGCACGGCCAGTTATCAAAACAGCTCGAAGACGTTGTCTTCCAGCTGAACAAAGGCCAGATGACCGAGGTGATTCAAACCAAAACTGGTTTTGAAGTCCTCAAGGTGGAGGCCCATTATGAGGCCGGCCTGCAGCCGCAGGATAAAGTGGAAAACGAAATCATGAATCGGATTTACGCGCAGAAAATGCAGCCCACCATGCGCGAATACCTGGGGCAATTGCGCGAACAGAGTTACGTGATGGTGAAGCCGGGCTATATCGACACCGCCGCGGTGGCCGGCGCAAGCGTGATCCAGGAAGTAGCGCCCACGCCCGACGCGGCAGACGCCAAAAAGAAAAAGAAAATGGCGAAGCCCAAGATCAACGGCCAGTGAAAACACATTACATTTGTGATTTGCAGGACGGCCAGGGAGTGGCCTCGCTCTTCCTCGTCCGCGAAAAAGAAATTCGCACCTCATCTCGGTCCGGAAAATCCTGGCTGGAGCTTGACCTGGTGGACCGCACCGGCAGAATCTCCGCCAAAATGTGGGACAACTTCGCGGTGATCGCCGTCACTTTCGAACGCGATGATGTGGTGCACGTGCGCGGCCGCGTAAAACTCTTCAACGGCCAGAAGGAATTGACGCTGGAACAAATCATCCCGGCGGTCGAGCGTGATTACGAAATTTCCGACTTCCTGGCGCATACCAAGTATGACGTCGAGAAGCTTTACGCAGAGCTGCATGCTGCCGTCGCCGCCATGAAAAATCCCTGGCTCAAGCGGCTGCTCGTTAGCGTGATCGAGGACCCCGCGATCGTTCCCAAGCTGAAGCGTGCTCCTGCCGCAATGACTATGCACCACGCGTTTATCGGCGGCCTGCTCGAACACATCGTCAGCCTTATCGGTCTTGGCCGCGCGATTGCGGCCCACTATCCCGAGCTTGACGCGGATCTGCTTCTCACCGGCATCGTGCTGCACGACATCGGGAAAATTGATGAGCTCAGCTACGGCCGGGCCATTGACTACACCACGCAAGGGCGCCTGCTGGGCCACATCAGCATCGGCGCTGCGATGGTTCGTGAAAGGATTCGCGCGATTCCGGATTTTCCCGCTCCGCTCGCCATGCTGGTTGAGCATTTGATTCTGAGCCACCATGGATCCTACGAATTCGGCTCACCCTCATTGCCGCAGATTCGCGAAGCCGTGGCGCTGCATTTCCTTGACGACATGGATTCAAAAATGGGTGCCATGCGCGCCACGCTTGAATCTACGGAAGGGACCGATGATTGGACGGTCCGCAACCCCTCGCTTCGCCGTTCACTTTTGCGTGCCGATAAGTTTTATCCCGGCGGTGAACAGTGTGGCGCGACATCGCAGGCTTCCGCGACGGCTGCACACCAAAGCTCGCCTTCGCCTCAGACCAGCTTCGGCAGCTTCGGCTCGCCTGCGGCATCAAGCAAGAAAGATAGCGAGCGCGCCTAAATGACCGACACGAAAACTTCGTCCTCACGCCACGCGGTTCTCGATCTCGCCCCTCTGGAGCTCGATTGCATGAATGTGCTTTGGCCCATGGGCGAAGGCACCGTCCGTGAAATCCGCGACGCACTGGCAGCGCGAAGGCCGCGCGCTTACACCACCATCATGACCATCATGGACCGCCTTGCGCGCAAAGGCGTGGTCGAGCGCCGCAAGACAGGCCGCGCGTACACGTATCGCCCGAATTTAAGCGCGGAGAACGCGCGAGCGCAGGCGCTCTCGCAAGTGATCGAAAGTTTCTTTGGCGGTTCGAAAGAATCTTTGATGGCCCATTTGGATGGAGCGCAACCGAAGCCGCGAGCGCTCGCTGCCGCGGTTGCCGGCGGTGCCGGGAATCCCGTTCTTGCCGCAACGTCGCCCGCACCCGCGGCTGTCGCAAGTTCCGCTGTCATTCCGCCCACGGGCGGCGACTCCGTAACCTAGGCGAAGACTATGTTCCCGCTTGAGATCAAAATCCGCGACCGAGCGATTCGTCCCGCGACGATTCTCGCGCCCATGGCTGGCGTCACCGACACTGTCTTCCGCCGCGTGATTCGCTCGCTGGGCGGCTGCGGACTAATCATGACCGAATTTACCAGCGCAGAAGGCTTGACGCGAAATTCCGCGCGAACTTTGCACTATCTGTATTTCGGTGAGGACGAGCATCCCATCGCCGCGCAAATCTTCGGCTCCGACCCCCAAGTGATGGCTTCCGCCGCCGCGCTCACACAAGATCTGGGATTTGATCAGATCGACATCAACCTCGGCTGCCCGGTGAAAAAAGTTGTGAAATGCGGCGGCTCGGGCTTGCTGCGCGATTTGCCTCACCTCGAAATTCTTCTGCGGGCCGTTCGCGCGGCCGTCAGCATCCCGCTCACCATCAAAATTCGTTCCGGCTGGGACGAAAAAAATATCGTTGCGGTAGACGTAGCGCGCATGGCCGAACAAATTGGCGTCGAAGCCATCGCCATTCACCCGCGCACGCGCATGCAAGGATACGCCGGCTCCGCCGATTGGTCCGTGATTCGCGATGTGAAAAAAGCCGTGCGCATCCCCGTGATTGGCAATGGAGACATCCATACGCCTCAGGACGCTGTCCGCATGATCGAAGAGACTGGCTGCGATGCTGTGATGATCGGGCGCGCGGCGTCTTCGAATCCGTGGATTTTTACCCAGATCGCGGATTACATCGCGACAGGCCGCTATGACGAGCCGTCCGAAATGGACCGCTATCATCTGCTTTCCGGCTATTTTCGCAGCTTGATTGCGGCGGAAATGCCTGACGCGGTTGGAAAGATGAAACAGTTCGCGAGCTTATTCACCCACGGCGTTCGCAACGGCTCCGAGCTTCGTCACACCGTGCACCACGCCCACAACGCCGCCGAAATCCTGAGCGGCGTGGATTCGTTTTTCGCACGAACGACTGCATCTTCAGCAGATTAAGTTCAATCTGACCGCGTAGAGTTCGGACATCGGAGTGAGTCGAGGGCTTCGCGGCCGGACTTACTCGTCTCTGGTGATGAGAAGCTGCTTGTAAGCCTCGCGTCGTGTGATCCCGCGTTCACGCGCAGCCTGCTTCAACGCAACTTTCGGGTCCACGCCGCGTTCTTTCACGATTTCGTTCACGCGCCGTGCGATCGGCAGCGCGCGGCTCGCATCTTCGGCGGACGCCGCAGTTAGACTCGCTCCATCCGCGGGGCCAATCAAGAGTGTGATTTCCCCACGCGGCGCTTTTGCGCGAGCCTTCGCCACCAGATCTTCAAGATGCCCACGCAGAAACTCCTCATATATCTTGGTTAACTCGCGAGCGATCACCGCTGGCCGATTTCCCAGGATTTCAAGCGCGTCTTCCAGCGTATCGACCGCCCGGTGCGGCGCTTCATAAAAAATAAGCGTGCGCGGCTCATCGGCCAGTGCGCGCAACGCTTTGCGCCTCTCTGTCGGCCGCGCCGGAAGAAAACCTACAAACGTAAACTCCTCGATAGCCATTCCCGACGCCGCCAGCGCCGCCACAAATGCAGACGCGCCGGGAACCGGCACCACCTCGATCTCATGCCGCAAGCAAAGACTCACCAACCGATGCCCCGGATCGGAAATTGCCGGAGTTCCCGCATCACTCACCAGCGCCACCTTCGCGCCCTGCTCCAGTTCGATCACCAGTTCCGGCGCGCGCGTGATTTCGTTGTGCTCGTGATAGCTCACCAGCTTTTTCTGAATGTCGAAGTGCGAAAGAAGCTTCATCGTTTGGCGCGTGTCTTCGCAAGCAATCAAGTCGGCTTCTTTCAAAATGCGCAACGCGCGCAGCGAAATATCCTCGAGGTTGCCGATGGGCGTGGCCACCACGTACAGGCAGCCCGCTCCCGCTTCGTTGGGTTTTATTTTTGTCATACCTGTGTCATGCGATTGCTTGCGTGGAACGGTGAATGCCACAGTCTAGCACGGCCACTTGTGTCCTCGTTGCCGCCGCACGATGCCGGAAGACATGCTACTATTTTGTGTGGGGTCATCGCCGGAGGGAGTTCCTCATTGCCTTTATACGAATATAAGTGCGAGAAGTGCGGTCATCAATTCGAAAAAATAGAAGGCCACAACGCGTCGGAAACCAAGAAATGCCCTAAGTGCGGGGCAAAAGCTCAGCGCATGCTCTCCGCTGCCGCGATCCAGTTCAAAGGTTCGGGCTGGTACGTGACGGATTACGGCAAGAAAACTTCCTCTCCTGCGTCCGGGGAAAAGTCTGGGGACGGCGGCTCATCGAACTCCGGTGAAAAGTCGGAAGGGAAGTCCGCCGAGTCGAAGTCCAATGATTCAAAATCCGGCGAATCGAAATCAACCGAATCGAAGTCGAGCGATTCTAAATCGTCGGAGTCTAAATCGAGCGATTCGAAATCGTCTTCAGAAAAGGGAACTAAGAGAAAGAAGTAGTGGTCCCGAAGCGGCTATAATTTCAGCCCGCGCAGGTATTCCCGAAAATCCGGACCGAGCTTCGGATTCTTCAACGCAAACTCTACCGTAGCTTTCAAGAAGCCAAGTTTGTCCCCCGCGTCGTGGGTTTTTCCTTCGTAAATGTGCGCCCATAGTCCCGGCCCGCGTGCCAATTCCTTCAGCGCATCCGTAAGCTGAATCTCGCCGCCCGCTCCCGCTTCCAGTTTCTCCAGATAATCAAAAATCTCCGGCGGCAGCACGTAACGTCCGGTCACACCAAGGTTCGACGGAGCCTTGTCCGCGTGCGGTTTTTCCACCAGATCATTCACGCGCAAAAGCTGGTCGCCCCAGCGCGGCTGATTTCCGGGGCTCGCCGCAACGATGCCGTAAAGGTGAAGCCGCGCTCGCTCGACTTCTTCGACCGCAATAGCTCCCTGGCCCGTCGCATCCCACACCTCCATGAGCGAGCGCGTTGCGGGAACCGCGCCGTCCATAATCACGTCGCCGAGCAGCACGGCAAACGGTTCATCGCCCACAAGTTCGCGCGCACAGAACACAGCGTGGCCCAGACCTTGCGCTTCGCTTTGCCGCGTGTAGCTGAAGTGCAAACCGCCGCTGATTTCGCGCACCATTTCCGCCTGGTGCGGCTTGCCTTTCTCTTCGAGAAAACGTTCCAGCTCCGGCGCTGAGTCGAAGTGATCCTCAATCGCGTTCTTTCGCCTGCCGGTCACGAAAATAATACTTTCGATCCCCGAAGCGATGCATTCTTCCACCGCGTACTGAATCAGCGGTTTATCAACCACCGGCAGCATTTCCTTCGGCTGCGCCTTCGTGGCGGGCAAAAACCTGGTACCCAGCCCTGCCACCGGCAGAACCGCTTTGCGAACGCGTTTTCGTTGTGAGCTCATGGTCACCGTTTCGGGCGGCTACTCCCATCGTATAGGAGTAAAAGAAAGCCGTACGAAATCTATTTTATCCTTTGAAACCGCGTGTGCGGGATGAATGAAGATTCCGCATTCTTAAGATGCAGCGCCGCGGCGCGAGTTACGTGGGCAACCATCGTCGAGCACCATGCTAACATATTGATTGCGAGCTTCCGGCGCGACAAACGGATGAACATGCAGAAAAACCTGATTCTGGGGATCGAATCCTCCTGCGACGAAACCGCCGCCGCAGTCGTGGAGGATGGCCGCCGCATTCTGTCGAATATCGTCTCCTCGCAAATCGCGATTCACCGAAACTTCGGAGGCGTCGTCCCGGAAATTGCCTCGCGCGAACATCTTCGCCAAATCGTTCCGGTTGTGCGCGAGGCTATAAAACAAGCAGGTGTCTCTTTGTCTGACCTCGACGCAATCGCCGTCACGCGCGGCCCCGGTCTGATTGGCGCGCTTCTCGTCGGCGTCACGTACGGCAAAACCCTCGCGCTAGGTCTAGGTAAGCCGCTGATTGCCGTGAACCACCTCGAAGGCCACGTGCACGCGGTGTTCCTCGAAGCCGCTGATGCGAGCCATCCGCCGCCCTTGCCCGCGATTTGTCTGATCGTTTCCGGCGGCCACACCGTGCTCTACCGCGTGGAGTCCGAATCGACTAACGGCGCCCGCCATTTCTCCTACGCGCGCATCGGCGGAACGCGCGATGACGCCGCAGGCGAAGCCTACGACAAGATCGCCAGAATGCTCGCGCTCGGGTATCCCGGCGGGCCTGTCGTCGATCAATTGGCCGCTCATGGCAATCCAAAAGCGATTCGCTTCGGCGTGCCCAAGATGAAAGGGAATATCTACGATTTCAGTTTCAGTGGCATCAAGACCGCCGTGCTTTACCATCTGCGCAGCCATCCCGAGTTTCAGCCGGAAATTGCGGCGAGGGAACAATCTCTCGCGCGCGGCGAACGTTCTGCCGACGCCCTGCGCAAGCTTTCGACGCCAGCAACTCTCGATCTTGTCGCCAGCTTCCAGCGCGCCGTGGTGGACGACCTCGTAACGCGCACCGTAGCCGCGGCGCAGCAGCACGGCGTGCGCTCCATTTTTGTTTCCGGCGGAGTGGCCGCAAATCGCGAACTGCGCGCGGCCTTTGATGCCCAAGCAAAACGCGATGGCTTCGAAGTATTTTTCCCAAGCCGTGCGCTTTCCACCGACAACGCCGCGATGATCGCCGCCGCCGGCTACCCTCGCTTCTTGAGCCAGCAGTATGAAGATTGCACGCTCGACCCTGCAGCGAATCTCCCTCTAGCCTAATGAATCTGCCTGAGATTGACGGTTTCCGTCAGGGCTCTCATTTAGCCATGCCGCGCGTAGCTGAGATTGATGGTTTCCGTCAGGGCACGGCTGAAGCCGTGCCGCACCTGATGTTAAATCTGTGCAGCTTCAGCCGCTGAGGGATTGTGCTTGTAGGTCAAAGCAACGTGGGTTCGTAAATGTAGGCCATTCCGCTCTGCGTCGCAGCGTAAGCCTTCGATCCATCGCCGTTCCAACTCAATATCACGACGCCTTCCGCCGCATATTCATCGAAAACTTCCATCCGGTTCAGGTCCACCAGAAACAGCCGCCCCTTCGCCGAATTCTTCAGCCACGAGCTGTAGCAGATGCACAGCGGAAGATGAGGATGGCAAACGCACAACTCCGCGCCAAATGGAAGCGGCTCGAAATTCATCGTCTCGACGGACAGGCAGTATGCCTGTCCCGCCGCGCAATAAATAATCTTTCGGCCATCATTCGTCCAGGAAAGATCCGTGATGTGCCCCTGTGCCTGAAACGCGTTTTGCTTTTTCAGCGTGGGAACTGCGAGCAGCGCGATGGAATCGTCCGCCCAGTCTCCGTGGATTTCGATCACGCTCGCCAGCGTTTTTTCGTCCGGGCTGAAAACAGCGCGTCCATAGCCGCCAAACGCGCCTTCCTCGCCGAACTCAGATTCGTAGGTTTGCCGTTCGAGCCAGCCCGGCACGCCGAGTTCGCTCGTGGGTTGTCCTGAGAGCGGCCCCTTCGGCGACATGCCGTCGTCACGAACGCGCCAGAGCCGCAACGACGCCTGTTTGCCGCCCGAGCAGGCTTCCACGAAATATTTTTCAGCGCCGGACCACGCCAGGCACCGCGGAATGGTTCCGAATTCGCCAAAAGTGCCGAGCAACATTTTCCCGTGCAAATCGAAGGAATGCAGCGCCGGCTGCCACCCGCCCCAGGCCGCCACCAGAAAACGCGCCGTCGGCGACCATGCAAATGCCGCCGTCAAGTCCTGCGTTCCGACAGGAACTTCGTTCGGAACCGAAAGCGCGATCATCGGGATACTCATTTCCATGTCGTAGAGAACCACGCGCTGCCCGAAATCTCCGGTGCGGTACTGCCCGCCCCTCTGAAATTGGCGTGAAACGAAGCACACATGCCCCATTCCGGAAATCGCGAGAGAAGAAGTGTGTCCAGCGAACACTTTTTTGACCACCCAGTTGGAGTCTCTGGTCAGATCGCGAAGTCCACGCGCTACGAGCGCGGCAGATCGCACCGCCAGCCCTTGCTGACCGGCGGGAACGATCGCCCGCGTGGCGGATTTTTCGCGCGTCTGCATCAGCACAATTCCATCTTGGACTTTCCAGTTTCCATAAATCTCTTCCACATGTTGGTTCGGAACCGGCGAACGCGCCTAAAATTCCAGCCGGCGGTTGGCTTGGGCGATCTGTTCTTCCACTTTCTCCACCATTTCCTTCAGCACGTCGCGTCCATGTTTTTGCGCTTCGTCGATTCGCGACTTCAATTGATACAAATCCGAGCGCAAGAGTTCCTGCATCTCTGCTTCGATCTCGGAAAGCCTTCCGCGCGCCTGGCTGATTCTGCGAATCACTCGTATCAATTCCGCCCCCGCGCCTTCGCCTTGGACGGCTTCGGGGCTGCATTCGTACTCGGTCAGGATTTTCACCAGCTTCGATTCGTCTCCGCGCTCATACGCATCGTTCGCTTCCGCCATCAATTGCTGGCGTTTGGCGCGATCGTCGCGGTCGGACGTCAGATCCGGATGAACGCGCTTGGCCACTTCGCGATAGAGCCGTTTCATTTCCGGGGAAGACTCAAACGCGGCCGGCTCCTCGTTGGTGTCTTCACCGGCGCTCGATTTCGTCTCGTTGGCGCCGGCTCGCGCGATGAGCGCCAGCCGCTGAAGCCGCTCGTTGCCAGGCTGCTCTTTCGCGAGCCGTTCGGCGATCTCCGCTTTCAACTCATCCAGTTCCGCGTAGCGCAACCCGACGAAATGGAGATAGCGCCGTTCGAACGCGCCGAGCTCAGCGCGGAGGTTCGCCGAACGCAGTTCTCGTTCGGCCAGCTCGACTTCCAGCGCCGCCTGCTCTTGGCGTTTGCGCGCGAGCTCCCGCTCTTCGGGTTTCACAGGCGTGATATGGGTCGTCTTCAACGTCACAATATTGGCCTCGGACAATTTCTAACTAGCGATGCGTCATGAGAAGGAGTTTCCCGCGCCCTCGCCGGCTCTAAACCATTCTCTTAATTCTAAGCCGCGCTGCCTGCTCTGGAAGTTGTTCCGCAAGCGGGGTTTCCATAACCTGCGATAAGCGTTTCGGCACACGGGTTTCCGGGCGTTTTTGGCAGGCTTTCCGGCGGCCGAGTCAGTACGAGCCAATTTGGTCGAGCCAATAGCTTCGCTCGCTGACGGAAGTCTCTGCGGAGCAGAGCCGCTGAACTACAATCATTTCGGGGCGATTAAACGTCGAGGAGAGAAAATGAACGAAACGCCGCAGCAATACACTCAGCGCATCGTTGGTCATACGTCCGGTCAAGAACCTCTAAAGATTCAGGCTGCAACGCCGAAGAAGATCCAGCGCCTGCTGGGCCGCGCGACAACGTCGAAATTGCGCAAGCGCCCCGCTCCCGGCAAATGGTCAATCGCGGAAATTGTCGTCCACCTTGCCGACGCCGAAATTGCGGGGGCGTGGCGAATGCGGCTCATCTTGGGAGCCCCAGGTTGCCCTGTGGCTGCATTCGATCAAGACGCGTGGGTCGCGGCGCTTCACTACGACAAGCGAGATCCGCGCAAAGCTCTGGAGCAATTCCGCGTGCTTCGCGAAACCAACCTCGCTATGCTGAAAACTCTCACACCGGAACAATGGAAACACCACGGAATACACTCCGAGCGTGGCGAAGAAACGATCGAGCATATCGTACGCATGTTTGCCGGCCACGACCTCAACCACATCGCCCAAATCGAAGGAATACTCGCGGCTAAAAAGTAGGAAAGCGAACAGGGGCATTCGGCGAGCGGCTTTGCAGCGGCTACGTTAGCTGCACGATCAGAAATTCCATCACCGCCCGCGGATTCGGATTTGAGGATTTCAACTGGCTGTCAGCCTCCGCCAACGCCACCAAGCCCGCGAGTAGCTTCTTCTTCGGCATACGAGGACCCTGCCACGCGGGCGCTTCGATCAACTGGCGGTATCTCCAAGCGATCCCTCCAATCAATCCCGCGGGTTGCTCGCCCTCGCGTAAAATGTTATCGAGAAACGCGAGCGCTGAAGTACGCTGGCCGGCGGCGAGCATATCTGCCAATTGCCAAATCGTGTTCTTCCGCGCAGCCACCACAAGTTGTTGCACGACGGGCAGCGTGATGCGTTCGCCTTTTTGAACGTAGGTCGCGAGTTTTTCGATTTCGATGCGAATCCGCGACGGCTCGCTATTCAGAATTTCCGCCAGCAGCGCCGCCGCCTCGCGCTCGATCTCCACGCCGCAATCTTTCGCCATTTGTGTTGCGAGCGCAGCGGCCGATTCACCGCCAATCGTCAGCTCCACAATCAGCGCGTGTTCCGCGAGCAGTTTGTAATATTTCTGCCGCTTGTCCATATCCGCGGCTTCCAGCACCAATACCGTAAACGGCGCCGGCGATTCAAAGTATTTCTCCAGCGCTCCGACGATTTCTTCGCGCGCTTTGTCGCCGGCTTTCTCGATCGACTCCACTCCTTCCACGATAATCACTTGCCGCTTCGCCAGCATCGGCATGGTCTGCGCTCGCTGTATCACTTCGTCCCAGCCGCTCTCTTGCACCGCGATTCGTGCCAGCGCCCAATCGCGCGCGGCTTCCGGGACGCAAACCTCGATGATTTTGTTGCGGCACATTTCGCGAAGGTAGGTATCGGTGCCCCACAAAACCACGGCGGCAACGGGTTTCCCCGCATTCAGCCGCTCGATTAGTTTCTCCGGCGAAATATCGGCCATTAGAAAGTCTCCACCACGTTTGAAACAAGCTGGGCGGCGAAATCTCGCGCCATTCGCTCGAGCGCCGGATCTTGCTCTTCGAAAAACTCCCGCGCGTCAGTCGAAATCTGATACTCGTCGCGGAAAACCATATCGTCGTTCTTGTACACCACTTTCAGCGTCTTATTGTCCACCAGTAGCACTTTCGTGTGAACGGTTACCAGCATCATGGTGACTTGGCCCGTAGTTGCATTGAAGATCATCGGATTCGTCTCAATCGATATCACTTCGCCGTGCAGCACAGCGTCGGCCTCCTGCGCATTCTGGACGATTTTGTATTTTGTGCGTTGAAGGAACTGCGTTATTACAGATTCGGTAAAGCGCTGCTCGATCCGGTAACGCGTCGTATCATTCTTGAACGCCGGCACTGCGATCGTTTGCCATTCTGACGGCAGGTTCGAGGCACGTCCCGCAACGTGATAGCCGCAGCTCACCGCGCACAATGCCGCGACCAGTATCGCCAGCAGGGAACTGTACCTCAGAAGTTTTTCCCCGGGTTTACAAAGCTGGCTGCTCAAGCAACCCCTCCGCAATTTGCACCGCATTCGTAGCCGCGAGCCGCAAATTGTCCACCGCACCCCAAATCCATACGCCGTTAGCGACGCTCGGATCCGGTTCGATTCGCGCGATGTGAATTTCCCCCTCGCCCGCAACGCTCACGTTGCTCGGCGCATTTTCGTCCGGAGCCGCCACCTTCATTCCTAGATTTCCAAGCGCGCTCTCGAGTTGCCCTGGCGCCTGCGGCGAACCGAATTCCGAGTAGGCCGCAAATGCATATCCATAAAACACCGGAGCTTGCACCAACTGAATCGCCGGAACGGGGGCGCGGCCCGCTAAGTAAATTCCAGCGTCCCGCGCGATCGCCGCGCGCAAATCTTTCAGCGCAGGTTTGCATTCCTCGCCATATCCCGCCAGCAAATTGAAGGCAACTTGCGCGTCGAAAACCGATTGCTCGATCGGCCGAAATGTAAGCAAATTCGTAGTCTGGCTTTCAAGTTCATCCACGCCCGCCTGATCGCGCTCGGACACCGGCGGAAACAGCATCACGACCACGCGCAGCGGTGAAAACGGAGCAAGCCCGGCTGCGAGCGCGCACGTGATCACCACTCCCGGCGCGGGCGAAGAATAAGGCGCCAAGTTTCCCGAGCCATTTCCGGCAGGAACTCGCAGCGGAAGCACCGAGCCAAGCGAAGGGATCCATCCGCTGCCCTTGCCGGCCGCGGCGATCGCTCCGGTCATATCGATAACCCTTGCACCGGAGCGCTGGGCCGCCTGCCAATTCCGCTCTGCGTCCTGCGCGCTGCCCGCAAAAAAAGCGAACCGCGCCTTTTCGAAACTGTCTTCATCCAGCGCGCGGATAAACGCTGGCTCGCCGCCCGCTTCAGTCAAAGTCCCAGCCAGGGCGGGTTCGTCCAGCAGAATGATTTCACTAGCGGGAAAGTTGCGGTCTTCAAGGACGAGCTTTACTTCTTTGCCCCGCAACGAAGAAGCGCCCACAATCGCCACGCGCGTTGATTTTTCAGCGCCCCTCGTCATCAGCCTAAGCGGTCCGAGAAGCCGTGCGGTGTCGTACGAAGCGGATTAGTTGCATCACAGGCCCATGGATCGCATACGCAGCCGTCAGCGCGAACAAGGTGGGTCCGGAAAATTTAACCGCCGCTCCCACCAGCAGCGCCAACAATATGACCGCAAGCGATGGCTGCCGCCGCGTCCACTGAACATCTTTAAAACTATAAAATCTCAATGAACTCGACATCAACACGCCGAGCACTACCAACAGCACCAGCCACAGCACCGACCAGCGTACATCCGAAATTGGCAGCCCATCGCGCAAGTGCACGGTAGCCGCAACCATTCCCGCGGCCGCCGGCGTCGGCATGCCCGCAAAATATCTGCTTCCGCCCGGCGCCATTCCCTGGATGTTGAAGCGCGCAAGCCGCCACGCGCAACAGGCCACGAAGATAAACCCCATTAACCAGCCAAGCTGCGTCAGGTGCAGCGACTCCGAAGCGTTCGCCGCCGCCAAAGCCCGCACCCCCCAGGCATAAGCCAGAAGCGCCGGCGCGATTCCGAAGCTCACCACGTCGGCGAGAGAATCGAATTCGCGTCCAAACGCGCTCTCCGTTCCCATCGAACGCGCGATTCGTCCATCCATGGCATCAAACAGGTAGGCAATTCCTATCGCAATCGCAGCGTTGTCGAAATCGACGAACCTTCCGTCCAGGGTGGCCAGGATCGCGTAATACCCGCAAAGCAGATTTGCTACGGTGAGTGCGCTGGGAAGAATGTAGATGCCGCGTCGAAGGCGGCCGTTGCGGAGGGGGCGTCGCCGTTCCTCTGGAGCGCCGATGGGGTCTATGCCGTTGAATTCCATTTCGCCAGTAAGCTTTCGCCGCCCTTTACTTTTTGTCCGCGCCGCACCACGATTTCAGCTTCCATCGGCAGCCAGATGTCCACGCGCGATCCAAATCGAATCAAGCCGACGCGCTCGCCGCGCGAAACCGTTTCGCCTGCTCGTTTCCAGCATATCACGCGCCGCGCAATCGCTCCGGCGATTTGTTTGAACACTAAACTGCCTGCGGGCGTCTGCATCGTAATAATGTTCTGCTCGTTTTCCACCGAAGCCGCGGAACGAAACGCGGCGTAAAACTTTCCCGGACGGTAAACCACATCCGCGATTCGTCCGGCCACCGGAGCGCGCTGCACGTGCACGTCCCAAATCGCGAGAAAAATGGTGACGCGATGCCCCATCACCGAGTCGTGTAATTCGTCCACGATCTCCGTCACGTGCCCGTCGGCCGGAGAGACCACGCTGCCCGGTTCGGAAGGAATTGCGCGCTCCGGATCGCGAAAAAAATAAAAAACAAAAAGACCTAGCAAAATCAAAACCGCCGCCGGCCATATCCAGCCGAGAATCAGACACAGCGCGCCGGCAATCAGCGGAGGGAGCGCAAATTTATACGCGTCTTTTACCATCAGCGAGTGGGAAGCCCTTGATTCCGAAAGAGAAACGCACCGGCGAATTTTGAGTGCACAGGTATTGTACGACAGAAGTGAGTGTGCTGATGGCCGTTTAGCGCACGCGCGCGCCGCTTCTAAGTTTCGTAGTGCACTTGCGTCTGGCGCAACTGAACCTGCAACACCGTCTGGTCCCGGCGGTGGCGCGCCACGATCATTTCCATTTGATCTTTCAAAAGCAGCTTCATTTTTTTGAGGGAGACTTCCAGGGCCAGATCTTCTACGTTCCAGTAACTTTGTTTTACGAGTTCTTGAAGCTGGCATTCACAGCGGGTGTGTTCTTCTGCGAGTCTGCGGAATTCCTGGTCAACTTCCAACAGCGCCTGCCGGATATCGTGGGTCGTAATCGGCATCCTTTCCCTCCAGGTTGGAAAGCGCATTCACATGGCTGTAACATGTAACACAATTTCGGCGCCGAGCCAATAGGATAAACGCCTGAGGACTAATCACCGCTCCCAATCGCTCTAGCTAAGTTTCGCGCTAAGCAGCAGCGCGTCTTCCGTGGGCTCGTTGTAATATCGCGCGCGCCGCCCGACCACGCGGAAATGGTGCCGCTCGTAAAAACGCAGCGCCGCGCTATTCGAAGCGCGCACTTCGAGAATTGCTTGCACCGCTCCGAACTCCGTGCCCCAAGTAAGAGTCTCTCGCAGCAGCATCGCGCCAATGCCGCGCCCTCGCGCTTCCGGCGAAACCGCAAAATTCAAAACCTCAATCTCGTTCACCACTCTTCGCGCCACAAGAAAACCCACCACGCTCGATCCTTCTTCACCCACCCATCCCGCCATTTCGCCGCGAGCCACTCGTTCATAATCCCGCTCGGTCCACTGCGCGATTTCCGGACACGCTGTTTGGATTGCGAGAATCGCCTCAACATCCCGATCCTCCATCCGGCGGCTCTTCAAGTTCGTTACTGCCTTTTCGCGTGCACTTCGGCGTCGGTGCGTCGAATATAATTTGCGTCCAGCGTCAACGCGTCCGAAACATCGCCGGCTCTCGCGCGACGGTAACCAATCTGCCCAATCACCGGAGCCAGCACGCTTGAAACCCGTTCGACCCGTGGTAACGGCAAGCGCTCCATCTCAATTCGAGACAAAGCGCCGCTCAGCACTTCCGGCGACGGCGAGACGATCGCAAATTCCGCGCTCCCAGGCCGCGCTACAATCGTCCGTAGGAATTCTTCGGGAGGCGACACGCACTCCTCGCCTTCGAGTGCTAACGAATCTCTCTCACGTCGATACACTCCGAAATAAACTTCCCCGCGCCGCGCGTCAGAAGCAGCCACGAGCACCATCGCGCCGGAATTTGATTGCGCCGCGATCGCTTCCAGGGCGCTTATTCCCACGACCGGCTTGCCGTAAACCTCCGCCCAGCCTTTCGCAGCCGCCAGCCCCACGCGCAGCCCTGTAAACGATCCAGGCCCAGCCGCTACCGCGAATAAGTCGAAGTCAGTGAGCTTCAATGAAAGCTCTTGCAACAGGAATTCGAGGTGGCGAAACATCCGCGAGGAATACGTTTCTTCCGCCAGCGTCGAAATCACGCCGACGACTTTCTCATCGCGTAGAATCGCCAAACTGCCGGTGGGTGAGGAGGTGTCTAAAGCAAGAATCAGCACAAGCACTATTATAGGGCAATTGCGGGGCCAAACCCGTGAAAATTAAGCGCTTTCCGCCCTCTTTATCCTTCCGGATATTGCTAGATTCGCTTGACGCCAACGTCCCATCTGCCTAAACTTTCATCATGCCCTTCGGGGGGGCCTTCCACCTATGGAATTTAAGCTAGGCGAAAAAGTCGTGTATCCGAACCACGGTGTAGGGATTATTGAACAAATAAGTTACGGCTACCTGAATGGCAGATCGGAGCGGTATTACATGTTGAAAATCGCTTCGAGTGGCTTGAAAGTAATGGTTCCGCAGTCCAACGTCGATTGCGTCGGCCTGCGCCCGATCATCCGCAACACGCAAGCAACCGCCGTCCTTGGATTTCTGGAAAAGGGCCGCTCGGCTTCGCATCACGATTGGAAGCATCGCTTCAAGGAAAATTCCGATCGCATGCGCACGGGTTCGCTGATGGAAGTGGCCGCCGTTCTGAAAGGCCTCGTGGCTCTCAGCCGCACCAAGCCGCTTTCGTTCCGCGAAAAGAAGATGCTCGAACGCGCAAAGTATCTTCTGATCAGCGAGCTTGCAACCGTTCGCAACACTTCCGAGCAAGCGGTCGAAGTAAACATCGTCCGCGCGCTCGCCAAAGCCAAGCTGCAAATGCCGGAGACAGCGCCCATCCCGGAGTAGCATTCAAAAAACTTTTCTCTCCTGCGGGCACAACCAACAAAGGTTGTGCCCGTTTTTTTTTGCGCCCTACTCGATCCGTGAGTTCAAACGTCGCGCACACGCCCTAACCTGTCATCCCGAGCGAAGCGTCGCGCGCCTTTGCCTTTTCCTCCGCGAAGCGGAGGACGCGACGCGCAGTCCGAGGGATCTGCTGTTTCTTCAGCCGGCGCACCGTCCAGCCAGCTTGCACTTGCTCGCGACTTATCAATACTGTCGATCCGCCACCTGCCAGACTCTGCGCAACAGCCACAACCTGTCATCCCGAGGGATCTGCTGTGAGGTGTTTTCTTCTGAACTGGTGTAATCTTTATTTGCGCCTTTGCGGCGCACTTAGGACGCAGGTGGCCGCGTGAATAGCTTCGCACAGCAAGCTGGCTCGCTTTCCCTTTTCGCCAAGTGTGTGGCGGCGGTGTTCGGAATCGTCGTCATTTACACCGTCTTCAGCGTCCTCGAACGAACTCTTCCTCGCCACTTTGGACGCGCCGATGCCCGATATAAGGTTCGCAAATTCGTGGCCATTTTTGGATATGTTTGCGTCGTTCTTTTTCTCGCCATCCTCTTTGAAGACCGCCTCGGCCGCCTCAGTTTTGCAATTGGCGTAGTCGGTGCGGGCGTTGCCGTCGCGCTGCAAGACGTGGTCGCCAGCATCGCCGGCGCTTTCTCCATCGGTTTTTCGAAACTTTACACCGTAGGCGACAGAGTTCAGATCGGCGACAACACGCGCGGCGACGTGATCGACATCGGCCTTCTGCGCACCACCTTGATGGAAACAGGGAGCTGGGTCAGCAAGGATTTGTACAACGGCCGCGTCGTCCGTGTCCCCAATAGCGCCGTGTTGAAAGGAACCGTTTACAACTATTCCCAGGGATTCCCATTCTTATGGGACGAAATTAAGATCGTCTTGACCACTACCAGCGATTGCCGCTACGCCCGCGAAATGCTTTTGCGCGTAGGAAGAGAATCCATTGGTGAGTACCTGATCGAAGCGCAGATTTCCTGGAAGGTCGTCAGTGACAATTTTAGAATCCAGAAGCCGCCGCTGGAACCCTTTGTCACACTCAGCGTGGTTAATGGCTCCTTGGAATTCGGCCTGAGCTACGTGGTCGAGTACACCAAAAGAACCGCCAAACAAGACGAGCTCTTTTCAAAAATTGTGGAAGAAGTCGCGAAAAGCAATGGGCGGCTGCAATGGTCGTCCTCTTCAATATCCGCCACAGTCAACGTACTGCCCACAGCTAGTACAGAAACCCAGCCCACTGCCCCGGGATCCGTACCTCTCGGCATGCCACCATCCGCGCCCCACGGCTTGCCAGCGTCCCCGCAACAACTTGCACCCGCGAACGCACCGCCAACGACGGGTGCGCCTGCGCCGCAGTCGCCACCATCAACTCGCGTCGCCAGCCGCTCCGCAAATTCCGATTAGTTGTAGGTTTGCGTTTGGCCTTTACGTTGTCGCGCCCCGGGGGTCCGCTTGTGGGCGGCGTCCGCGATGTGAGTGCGCAGGCAAAAAAAGGCGCCCCAAAACCTCGGAGCGCCCAAATCCCGCGAAATACTCCCGTGCGGTTACGCCTTCTTCTTCAGCGCATTCAACGCCAACGTCAAACGCGACTTGTACCGGTTCGCCGTATTCTCGGTCAGCGTGTGCTTGCGAATCGCCTTATCCACTTCGGAAAAAGTCGCCGAAGCCAGCTTCTCCGCGCCAGCCGCGTCGCCTGACGTGAGCGCCGCGCGCATCCGCCGGATAGCCGTCCGCACCCGCGTGCGATTCATGCGATTGATAGCCTGCCGGTGTTCCGCCTGCCGGATATTCTTCAATACCGATTTCGTCTTCTTCTTGTGCTTTACCGCCCCGCCCTGTGCCATTCATTACTCCTTAGTAGTTTTATTCCAATCATCGAGAGTATCCGACCCTCGCTTTCGTGTCAATTTCCTTAGTCTTGGCCGAAATGAGTCATTTTACGATACGCAGGCACAGTTCCTGACTTCAGGCGCTTCCAATCCGCGAAAGAATATCCGCAAGCTTCTCCGGCGCAGAGAAAAATGGCGAATGATCCGTGTCGATGGAAAGCGTATCCCGGCATGGCGAAGCCTTCTGCATCTCCCGCTGCAGCCCGAGCGTTATGGCGCGGTCGCGAGTACATTCAATGTAGTAGCGCGGGATTCGTCCCCAGCGCTCCGCCGTCGTTTGTAACGCCGTTCCAAGAGGCTCGGCGGATTGGGAGCAAAGGCGCGACTGCGCAAACGCCGCGTCATCGTCCGAACAATTGCCATAAAACGCCTCGCGGCTAAACTCCGGCTTGAAGACGATCGTTCCGTCCGCGAGCTGCTCCGTCGTGGACGGGTTGACCATACTCCCCTGATCCTGTGTCGCCCAGGTCATCAGCGAGTCGCCGTTCCTCGGCAAAAACGCGCACACGTACACCAGCGCCCGAATTTGTTTCGGGCAATTCTCTCCGGCCTGCGTAATGGCGACGCCGCCCATGCTGTGCCCCGCCAAAATCACCGGCTCAGTTTGCGCACTGGCGATTTCGCAAATGCGGTCCACATAGCTTTTCAGCGTAACGCTCGCCGTCGCCGTTTTGTCATCTCCGTGCCCCGGCAAATCCGGCGCGAGAACTTTGTGCTTCTTGGCTTCGAGCAGTGGCAGAACCTTACGCCAGCACCAGCCGCCGTGCCACGCGCCATGAATCAGCAGGTAAGTTGACATGATCGCGACGATTGTAGCGGAAAAACGGCGCGACCGCCGACTCCGAGCCTGCACTCGGCTGCGACTTGTTCTGGCGTGTTAGTATGTGCCGAGGAGAGACTGTCATGCCCCTGATCGACACGAATACCCTTAACGTGGTCGAACGCTTACCCGGCTGGTATGGACGCTACTTCCACTCGGCAAGCATGACCTTCGCGCATTACGATTTCAAACGTGGCGCATCAATCCACGAACACTTCCATCCACAAGAAGAAGTTTATGAGGTGATCGATGGCCAGCTCGAAATAACCATCGACGGCGTCCCGCACATTGCGAGTCCCGGGGTTGTCGCCATCGTCCCCGCCAACGCCCCTCATTCCATCAAGGCTCTCACCGACGGCCGCGCTATCATCATCGATTATCCCCTGAGGCGCGAATTCGAGTAGCTAGCGGCACCCCGAACGCTGGTTGGTCCACGTTTGCATTGACACTTTTCGCCCGCGCCTTTAGGCTATGCGCCACTGCTGCCATTGACGCCCGGATTGCTCGGCGTCGGCAGCGCATGCTATGAAACGCGAAGAAATTCTAAAACTGCTCGAACAAGTAGGTGCCGTCCGCACCGGCCACTTCGAGCTTTCCAGCGGACGCCACAGCGCCACCTACATCCAGTGCGCCCTGGTTCTCGAACATCCGCAGCATGCCGAGCAACTAGGCCGCGCGCTCGCCGATCTTTTTAAAGAACATTCCGTCGCCTGCGTTGTCTCGCCGGCTCTGGGCGGCATTCTCGTCGGATATGAAGTCGCCCGCGCCCTCAGCGTCCGCTCACTCTTCGTCGAACGCGACCGCTCCGGCCAAATGGCCCTCCGCCGCGGCTTCGAACTCAAACCGGGCGAACGCGTCCTCGTAATAGAAGACGTTTGGACCACGGGCGGCTCCACCCGCGAAACCATCGGCGTCGTCGAAGAGGAAGGCGGCCTCGTCGTCGCCGCCGGAGCTTTGATTGACCGCAGCGGCGGCCGCCTCGAGCTAAACGTCCCCGCACGCGCCCTGCTCGAAATGGACGTCCCAAGCTTCGAGCCCGACGAATGCCCGCTCTGTCGCGCCGGTGGCATGCCCACCCGCCCCGGCTCCCGCTACCTCCGCTCCCGGCCATAACTCACTCGCGTCCTGCGTTAAGAATATTTCGCTCCCACCTAATCTAGTCAATAGACTGGGTTGGTCGGAACTATCGGAAATGATTTGGACATCTCAGTTTCGAGTCGTGCGGCTAACGACAATCTTGTTGTGCGCTTTCTCGTTTGCTCGTCCGGCAGCGCAGATTGTTTCCGGCGCAACCTTCCCTTTGTCCGAAGGCACTTATTGGATTTACCGGGGTATCGTTCGTTGGACCCACGACAACAGCAATGAAGTTTCGGAGACTGCTGTCCAATGGAGGATGGAGGTACGGAAATGCATGCGAAGAAGAGACATTTTAGCAGCCGTGGTAAATGGATTTCCAGCCGACTTGAATTGGTCGGACGGCCATCCGAACCCAAAGAATTCTTTGATAATTCAGTCCGGCGAGGAGAAGTTTTATCTTATCCCCTCAGACGAGGTCGATAAGGTGCTCAAGACCGTTCAAGACCCCAATGGTTCGCTGACGAGTGTCCTAAGTGATGACAACATCTTTCTTGATCTTCCTTTAGCAAAGGGGAAGAAATTCTGTGATCCCGAAGGAATGGCTCGCTCGGATTCCCACTACTGTTGGGTTGTTGAATCAGCCGGCCAGGTTTCATTGAACGGTGTGAAGGGGATTTCTCCTGGCCTTCGAACTGCATACAACCTCACATATCGAACCAATCCCGATGACGAAGAAATCACCTATGTTGCGGGAATCGGTCTAGTAGCCTACGAATACCATCACCACGGCACGACCGCTGATACGGAGCTAAAACTCGTCGAATTCCATCAGGGAGCCAATCCGTAGTCAGGCCACAGGGTTCCCGTCCTTTAAGCCACAAACTCGTGTCGGCTCATTGGCGCGTGCTCAGGTGGTCCCACGTGCGATAATCTTGCTGCGCATGCGAAACATCAAACTCACCATCGCCTACGAGGGAGCTGACTTCCACGGTTGGCAGTTCCAGCCCGGCTTCCCAACGATCCAGGGCGAAATTGACGCCGCCGCGCGCAAAATCACCCAGGAAAGAATCGTCGTGCACGGCGCGAGCCGCACCGACGCCGGCGTCCACGCCCTCGGTCAGGTTGGCCATTTCAAAACAGCTTCGCTTCTCTCGGCCGAAGAATTCCAGCGTGCCCTCAACGCCCTTCTTCCTCCCACGATCCGCATCGTCGTCTGCGAAGAAGTCGGTCACGATTTTCATTCGCGCTGGCTGGCCCAAGGCAAAACGTACCGCTACCGCATCTATCGTGGCCGCGTTCTCCCACCCTTCGATTACCGCCGCGCGCTCCACTATCCCTGGCCGCTCGACGAAGCCGCCATGTCCGCAGCCGCCCGCCTTTTCGAAGGCGAACACGACTTCACCTCCTTCGCCGCCTCCTCTGGCTCCGAAGATGACGACGCCGAGCGCGACATGCTGCGCCTCATTTATTCCTCGGAAATCATCCGTCCGCCTGACTCCGACGAAATCCACTACGTCGTGCGCGGCCGCTCATTCCTCCGCTACATGGTCCGAAAAATCGTCGGCACTCTGATTGACGTAGGCAAAGGCCGCCTCTCTCCAGACGACGTCCCTCAAATATTTGAATTACGCGACCGCTCCCGCTCCGGCCCCACCGTCCCTCCCGAAGGCCTGTACCTCGTCGCGCTGGACTATCCCGACCCCACCGATTCTCTTGCGTCCTCCGCGTCTCGTCGTCGCACCGTGCAGCAACCTTGACCACAGCTGTTCCCGCGAGGAAGCGAAGACGTCGCGCCCCCATCGTCTCCTTGGACTGCTCGAAATGGTTCAAGTAAAATATATTGATGTGGACCACCTGCCGGTATCGCGAAGTCCTGGTGTTTCGGTTACACTGCGGAGCTAGCCGCCACAGCCGGAAGTTTTGTAGAATTGCTGTTCGCGCCAAGCTGGAAAAAGCGTTTCTCCGCGCTAGCAGATAAACGCGGCGCCCGCGGCGTAATTTTCCGCCGCGACCGCATGTAAGAGAGTGTTTAAGGTTTTAATGTAGCGCCGGGGCCTTTAGCCCGGCATCTTGGTTTTGTTTTTTGCCTTTAGCCCAGGGAGCCATCGAGATGCCAGACGAGTCCGTTCCAGAAGCTCCGCCAAAGCCGCCATCCCCCGCAGCCGCGGCCCCGCCATCGCCAGCCGCCACCGCTCCAAGCGCTGCTGCGCCTCCTGCCGCTCCGGCAGCAACTACCGCAGCCACAGCCGTCGCCGAACCCGCCGCGCCCGAAGCTCCCAAAGTCAAGCCAAAGAAAGCAACGCAACGCGCCTGCGACGAAAAGGACGCAAAAGGAAAGCTCTGCTGTGGCCACCTGAAGCGCTGGTACGATTATCCCAAGGACATCGAAGCCCTAGTCGGCGGCAAAGTAGAAGTCTATCGCTGCGAATTCTGCAAGACTCTCTACACCCCCGACCGCTCGCAGCCGCCCCACAGCTACACCTTGAGGTACTAGGAGGTCTGGCTTCTATTTGCGTTTTCGGTTTTTGCTTTTTGTTTTTGACTTTCGTTTTTGTCTTCTGGCTCTGACTTTCGGGTTTTGACTTTCGCTTTTCGCTGTCATCCCGAGCGAAGCGAGGGATCTGCTCTCTGTAGCCAAGGCAATGCGGAAGATCGCAGACCAATTCGCTTTGGAAGCGCGGGGCTTCAGTTTACCCTGAGCCCAGCGAAGGGCCCCGCTGCGAGGAAGCTATGACCAAGGGGCTTTAGCCCCTGAAGCCACACAACAATGAAACACGAACTCATCCACGACTGGAACACCTACACCGGCGCCGAAATCCCCGTCGGCCGCCGCGTCATGCTCAACGACGAAACCCTCCGCGACGGTCTGCAAAATCCTTCCGTCCACGATCCCACCATCGCCGAAAAAATCGAAATCCTGCACCTGATGGAATCGCTCGGCATCGACACCGTGAATATCGGCCTCCCCGGCGCCGGCCCTCGCGCCTACGCCGACACCGAAGCCCTCGCGCGCGAAATCGTGAGCGCTCGCATGAAGATCCGCCCCAACTGCGCCGCGCGCACGCACAAAAATGACATCAAGCCCATCATCGAAATTTCCGAGCGCGTCGGGATGCCCATCGAGGCCGCCACCTTCATCGGCTCCAGCCCCATCCGCCGCCTGGTTGAAGACTGGACCGTCGATCACCTCCAGCGCACCACCGAGGAAGCCGTAAAATTCGCCGCCTCCGCCGGCCTCCCGGTGATGTACGTTACCGAAGACACCATGCGCACGGACCCGTCCACCGTCATCACTCTTTATTCCACCGCCATTCGTTCCGGCGCGCGTGCCATCGTCCTGTGCGACACCGTCGGCCACGCCACTCCGCGCGGCTCATTTAATCTCGTAAATTTCGTAGTCGCCGAAGTCGTAAAACCCTCCGGCGAAAAAATTCGCGTGGACTGGCACGGCCACAACGACCGCGGCCTCGCCATCGCCAATTCGCTAGCCGCCATCGCCGCCGGTGCCGATCAAGTCCACGCCGCCGCTCTCTCACTGGGCGAGCGCGTCGGCAACACTCCGATGGAATTGATGCTCGTCAATCTCCGCCTGCTCGGCCTAATTGATCGCGACCTTTCGACGCTCAAGAAATATTCTCGCGCCGTAGCCAAAGCCACCCACACCGAAATTCCTCCCAATTATCCCGTCGTCGGACGCGACGCGTTTCGCACCGCCACCGGCGTTCACGCCGCCGCCATCGTGAAAGCCTACAAAAAAAACGATCACGAGCTGGCCAACTCGATCTACAGCGGCGTGCCCTCGCATCTCTTCGGCCTCGAGCAGGTGATTGAAGTCGGCCCGCTCAGCGGACGTTCCAACGTGATCTTCTGGCTGGAAAAACGCGGCGTTCCCGCCACGGACGAACTCGTGGACCGCATCTTCAACGTCGCAAAGCAATCCGAGCGCATCCTCACCGAAGAAGAAATCCTCGCGCTGCTTGGCACTGCAACCTCGCGCGGCAACTGAACCGGAGATATTCTTTGATCCGATGCCAAGCAAGTATTAAGCTCGCCGTGAGCCATGATGCGTTCCTCTCGTAAGTCATCCTGGATAGTTGTATTCCTCCTGGCGGCGGCCGTCAGCGGATGTAGCCGCGGCGCGAATCGCGAAGCGGAATCCGCGAAGGCCACCGCTCCGCGCCCCACCATCGTCTTCATGACCGATTTCGGCACAGCCAACGATTCCGTCGCTATTTGCAAAGCAGTGATTCTGAAAATGGTTGCCGATGTCCGCATCATGGACATCACTCATCAGGTCACGCCCTATTCCATCGAAGAAGCCTCGCGATTTCTCGCTGCCGTTACGCCCTACTATCCTTCCGGCACAATTTTCCTGGTGGTAGTGGATCCCGGAGTAGGAACCTCGCGCAAAGCCATCATCGCAAAATCAAAAAGGGGACAGTATTTCGTTCTTCCGGATAACGGCCTCATCACCCCGGTTGCAGACCGCGATGGCATCGAAGGCGTGCACGAAATCGCCAACACAGCCTGGATGATCGGCGACAAAGTCTCTTCCACCTTCCACGGCCGCGACATTTTCTCCCCGTCCGCAGCCCATCTCGCAGCAGGAGAAGATTGGACTCAGGCCGGCCCCGAACTATTCGGATTAGTTCGGCTGCACCCACTAGTAGCGACCATGGACACGCAAGGAATCACCGGGGAAGTGATAGGTCTTGACGATCCCTACGGCAGCCTGATCACCAACGTTCAGGGCGACGACTTCAAAACGCTCGGCTATACCTTGGGCGAAAACGTGAAGATCCAAATCCAAGCGAAGTCCTTCACCTTTCCTTACGTGAATACATTCATGGATGTCCCCGTCGGCCAGCCCTTGCTCTACATCGACTCGCGCGGCCGCGTGGCCTTCGCGCTCAACCAGCGCGATTTCTCCAAGACCTACAACATTTCGCCGCCGGTTTCTGTTTTTGTTCCTCGCAAAGGTAAATAATTCCGCCACGCCCCGTGCCTCTTGCCACAACTCAAACTCATTGTGCGTCGTGGCCGCGTATCGGGTAGTCAGACGCCAGGCATCTTTGTGTTTCTTGGCTGTGTGTCCTGTTGCCGGACACCCGCCATCTTTGTGGGTCGTGGCCACCGTGGTGTCGTTAGACCGACGACTCTCACAAATCTTGGCCGCGTCCCTTCTCTAGACGCTGGCCATCTTCGTGGGTCGTGGCCGCATGTCGCAGTCCGGGTTCGAACATCTTTGTGGGTCGTGGCTTTAGCCACGACATAACCGCCGCACAACCCAAGCGGCTTTAGCCGCTGAAGTTCCCGCAGTCGTCCCGTCTCGCAGATCTGTATGTCGCGTTCAGACCGCGCCCCACCTCGCCTTGCTTGCCTCCTTGCCTCGCTGCTAAAATCCGTGCACGAAACACGTGAAACTCGCTCACATCTCCTGTATCTTTCTCTTGATGGTCACACTTTCCCCGCGCGCCACGGATGACTCGATCGAACAGCTCGCCAAGATGCCGGACTGCGCCCGCGGCCTCGACTGGATCACCAAAAACGTCCCTTGGGTAACCGACCAGCAAGTCCGCCTCACGGAAATTCCCGCTCCTGAATTCAACGAAGCGCGTCGCGGTGAATTCCTCAAAACACTTTTCGAAGCGACAGGCTGGCAGGTTCGCATCGACAAGACCGGCAACGTCATCGCCGAGCGTCCCGGCACCGACGCAAAATCGGTAATTCTCCTCGTCGCTCATCTCGACACCGTTTTCCCCGCGTCCGTCGACGTCCGCGTCAAACGCGACGCCAATCGCCTCAGCGCTCCGGGCATTGCCGACAACGGAGCCGGCCTCGCCGCTCTCGTCGGCTTGGCGCGCGCGCTGTCCGAATCTCGCATTCGCACCACCAAAACAATCGTCCTGGCTGGCGACGTCGGCGAAGAAGGCGAAGGCAATCTTCGCGGCATTCGCGCGCTGGTAGAAAATTACGGATCGCGCCTCGCTGCCGTGATTGCTATTGACGGAGCTTCCATCGAGCACATCACCACCCAGGGCATCGCTTCGCAGCGCGTGGAAATCACCATCGCTGGCGCCGGTGGTCACAGTTGGTCGGATTTCGGCGCGCCGAATCCAATCACGGCCCTCGCGCGCGCGATTGTAAAGTTTTCAGCCGTCAACGTTCCCGATAATCCCCGCAGCTCTTTTAACTTCGGAGTCATCGAAGGCGGCACGTCCGTGAATTCCATCCCAGCAAGCGCGTCCGTCAAAGTCGACCTTCGTTCCGAACAGGAAGCTCAAGTAAAAATCATGGAAACCGCTCTCCGCGACGCCGTGGATACGGGCATAAAAGAAGAAATGTCTGCCGCGCGCGTGAATAATGACCCGCTGAAAGTAAGCGTCCGCTCGCTGGGCTCGCGCCCGGCTGGAAAACTTCCTGACGACTCGCCGCTTCTCGATACCTTTCGAAATGTTGACGCCTTTCTGGGCAATCGTTCGCGCCTGGAACGCAGTTCCACCGATGCGAACATCCCTCTATCTCTCGGCATTCCCGCCGTCTCGGTCGGTGGAGGAGGCAAAGGCGGAGGCTCGCATACGCTCACGGAATGGTACGACGCGAGCGGACGCGAAACCGGACTCAAGCGCCTTTTCCTGACCACGGTCGCTCTCGCCGGAGTCCAGCCCTAGTGCTGCGATCATCCAGGCGGCCTTCGCAGTTGGGACTACAAAACCAGCGCACCAACATACTCGCGATCGGCGTCCGGATTTTCGCGGCGGTGCTCGTCGCGATTTCCGTCTCTGCCATTTGCTGGCAGGCCATCCAGGCGGAAGCGCCGCAAAATCCGGCGCTCCAGAATCAGGCCTCCACACCGTCGGCACAAACTCCCGCAGACCTCGTCCTGACAAACGCAGTCATCGCCACCATGGACGAAACTCACCCGCGCGCAAGCATGATTGCAATTCGCGGCGGCACAATCGTCGCAGTCGCTTTCAACATCTCCGACGCCATCAAATCGGATCAAGCTGCCGATGTCGAAGCTCTGATTGGACCTAACACGCGGGTAATCGATTTGCACAAGCAATTCGCCATGCCCGGATTTAACGACGCGCACGCCCATCTTTTCAGCGCCGCTTATGCAAAGCTGGAAGTGGATCTTACCGGCGCGAAATCTCTCGCCGAATTTCAGCAGCGCATTCGCGACCGTCTGAAAGATTACAAGCACGGTGAATGGATTCTCGGCCGCGGCTGGGACCACACTCTATGGCCCAAGAAGAAATTTCCTACGCGGCAAGACCTCGACGCTCTCTCCACCGAGCATCCCATGCTCTTCGGCCGGCTCGACGGTCACGTAGCCGTCGCAAATTCCCGCGCTCTGAAGATTGCCGGCATCAAGCGTGACACTCCCGATCCTCCCGGCGGCCATATCGAACGCGACGCGAAATCCGGCGAGCCGACCGGCATGCTCGAAGAAGCCTCCGCGATGAGTCTAGTCTACAAACGCGTTCCGCCCTACACCGCGGAGCAGCGGCTGCGCGGTTTTGAACTTGTGATGGATGAAGCCGCGAAATTCGGCGTCACTTCCGTGCAGGACAATTCCGTGATGGATGCGGATGACTCTGCAAACTGGGGCTGGCAGAATTTTCTTCTCCTGCAGCAGCTTCAGCGGGAAGGGAAGTTGAAATTCAGAATCACCGAGTGGCTCCCTTTTAATGCTCCGCTTCCGCGCCTCGAAGAAATGCGCCGCGTCGGCGGTAGTTCGTCGCCGGGGAATCCGGGTGACCCTTGGCTCACGACCGGCCAGTTGAAGTTGATCCTGGACGGCTCGCTAGGTTCGCGCACTGCAGCGATGCTCGCGCCATATTCCGACGATCCGAACACATCCGGAATTCTTGAAGTAAATCCCGATCAAATCAAGCAAATGGCCATCGAGCGCGACCGCGCCGGTTTCCAACTGGGATTTCACGCCATTGGCGACCGCGCAAACCGCGTCGCTCTCAACACCTTCGCCGGAGTGCTCGAAGCCAACGGCCCGCGCGACCGCCGTGATCGCGTCGAGCACGCGCAAGTGGTTGAATCCGGCGACTTCGCGCGCTTCGGAAAACTAAACATCATCGCCTCCATGCAGCCCGCGCATCTCCTTGACGACGAGCGCTGGGCCGCCGACCGTCTTGGCCCGGAACGTTCACGCGGCGCCTACGCCTGGCATACTATGGAAAAAAACGGAGTCCGTCTCGCCTTCGGCACCGACTATCCCGTCGTGCCAATCAATCCCTTGCGCGGAATTTATGCCTGCGTCTCCCGGCGATTGACCGATGGCACGCCTGAACGCGGCTGGCAGCCGCAGGAGCGTTTGCACGCGAACAATTGTTTCCTCGCATACACAGTCGGCTCGGCCTACGCCCAATTCGAAGAGCAGCGGAAAGGAACGATCACCCCCGGAATGCTGGCGGACATCGTGGTGTACCCGCGCGACCTCAATCAAACGAGAGCCTCCGACATCCTCACCCTCCCGGTGGTGATGACCATCGTCGGCGGAAAAATTGTCTATCAGCAGCCGCAACCGTAGCGGAATAAGCTAGCTTGAGGAATGCATGCGGACCCTGCGCCCTTCGATGTAACTACCTTCTCTGTTCGCTCTCGACTTCGATGGATTGAATTTCGCCGTCGTAGCTTTTGTGCTCTACCGTCACAAACGTTATTTTCGCGGTCTTTCCGTCCAGCTCCGTGCACGGCTTGAACTCGCCCGCTTGAAACGGAACATCTTCCGAAATGTCCACTCGTGTGTAATCGCGGGCATGCAATCTGAAAGTTCCGTTGGACGCCGCAATCTTCAGCCGCATTTCGACGCCCGAACACGTGACGTCGCCTACTCCGCCTTCCGCATCCACCCGGGTATGCTCAGCAGGATTTCCTTCCCCCGTGGCTCGCCCCCGCCGCAACGGTATTGCCAGCGAAACGCAAACCATCATCGCGACAATCAGCAGTAACCGAGCCATAAAGTGCGAGCTTTCTACTACATCCATTTTCTCGCGTCAACAACCCGCGTCTAAGCGCAGTGTTTTAATTTGACTCTCGAACATCCGCCGCCGTTTTTCAGGGGGTCGGAGCTTCAGCTGCGACAAAAAGCAGTGGCGCGCAGCGCCCACCTTTCGCGGCGCAGTTTCCGCGAGTAGTCGACTTGCGCGCCACTTCGCGTCTTGTCATCATTTCGCCCCGCGCTTACACTCTTTGCTCCATGTTCAGCAAACGCCTGCGCGCCGATCTCGCTCTGGGATTCTGCGCGATTATCTGGGGCGCAACTTTCGTCGCGGTAAAAGACGCGCTCGCCGACGTTTCGGTCCTGGTTTACCTCGCAGTCCGCTTCGCGCTCGCCGCCGTGGTGATGGCGATTTGGTTTCGCCGTTCCCTTATCGGCATCAGCAGAAACGCCGTGTTGGCGGGATTCCAAATCGGCCTCTGTATGTTCACCGCCTACGTCTTTCAGACCAGCGGACTGAAATACACAACGCCTTCGAAGGCCGCCTTCATCACCGGCTCAAGTGTCGTAATCGTTCCTCTTCTTCTCGCGCTCTTTGGACGTCGCCGCATCAATGCGTGGATCTGGTCCGGCGCTTTCGCCGCGCTGGTCGGCCTTTATTTCCTCACCGTCCCGCCCGAAGGTCTCGGCGGACTGAATCGGGGCGACCCGATCGTCTTCGGCTGCGCCGTAATGTTTGCGGTGCACATGATTCTCATCGGCCGCTACGTCGAGCTTCACTCCGTCGGCGCCCTGGCAGTCGTGCAAGTAGCCACCACCGCAATTCTCGCCACCGTCGCTCTTCCGCTTCTTGCTGTTGCAGGCTGGGAACCTCCGCGCTTCGTCCCCACCGGCACTTTGATCTTCGCGATTCTCGTCACCGCAATCGGTTCCACAGCAATCGGCTTCTCGTTCCAAACTTGGGCGCAGCAATACACTTCGCCCACTCACACCGCAATCCTGATCAGCCTGGAGCCCGTATTCGCGGCAATCACGTCATGGCTCCTCGCCCGAGAACATCTCGGAGCCCGCGTGTTACTCGGCGCCGCCCTGATTCTCGCCGGCATCCTGCTCGCCGAATTAAAAGGCCACACTCCCGCCATCGCCCCCGAATCCCTCGAGCCCGCCGCGCACAAAGAATCCTAGCGAGTACGCCCCGGCGTTGCGAGTCGCCGACAATCGCCTTGGTAGGGGCGCAGCATGCTGCGCCCGCCAAAAATTCTTGGCCTCCACGGTCCGATTGGCCTCTAACGGTCTCTGTGCGCTGTTTGCAGGGTTACTTGTGTTGCGGAGGTTATTGCTTGTGGTATTTCACGTCCACCGGATCGTACATCACGGGCAGCCTCAGGTTCTTCCCTTCGAAGCCAGTGATGTGCTGATCGTGCACCAACGTCAGCCCGATGTCGTCGAGCCCGCGCAGCAAACAATCCCGACGAAACGGATCGACCTCAAACGAATACCGCAGTCCGTCTTCGTCGGTTACTATCTGCTGCTCCAAATCGACCGTCAGCCGATAGCCCTGCTGTTTTTCGGCCCGCTTGAAAAGCTCGTCCATCTGCTCGTTCGAAAGCGTGACCGGAAGAATCCCGTTCTTGAAGCAATTATTGTAAAAAATATCAGCGTAACTCGGCGCCAGAATCGTGCGAAATCCGTAATCCAGAATTGCCCACGGCGCATGCTCGCGGCTCGACCCGCATCCGAAATTCGCGCGCGCCAAAATCACGGAAGCGCCTTTATACCGCGGCTGATTCAAAACGAAATCCGGATTCGGCTTTTCCCCCGGCAAATACCGCCAGTCGTAAAACAACACGCGCCCATATCCTTCGCGCGTCAGAAATTTCAAAAATTGCTTCGGCACCATCTGGTCCGTGTCCACGTTCACGCGGTCCAGTGGCGCCACCAGCCCCGTATGCTTGACGAATGGTTCCATTTACTCCGCTCCGTCCGCGTTCTTCCAATCGCGTATGTCCACAAAATGCCCTTCAATCGCAGCCGCCGCAGCCATCACCGGACTAACTAGGTGAGTTCTCCCGCCCTTCCCCTGCCGCCCTTCGAAATTTCGATTCGACGTGCTCGCCGACCGCTCTCCGCTCAGCAAAACGTCGTCGTTCATCCCGATGCACATGCTGCACCCAGCATCCCGCCATTCGAATCCCGCGTCGCGAAATATTTTGTCCAGCCCCTCGGTTTCCGCTTCCACTTTCACGCGCCGCGAGCCCGGCACCACCAGCGCCTGCTTCAAATCCTTCGACACATGTTTGCCCGCTACAACCTTCGCGGCCGCCCGCAAATCCTCAATCCGCGAATTCGTGCACGACCCGATGAAAACGCGGTCCAGCGGAATGTCCTCAATCCTTGTTCCAGGTTTCAAATCCATATAAACGAGCGCGCGAGAAGCAGCTTCGCGGTCCACCGGATCACCGAACGAAGCCGGATCCGGCACGCGATCCGTCACTTGCGTCACCATCCCCGGATTCGTCCCCCAGGTAACCATCGGCGCGAGTTCCTTCGCCTGCAAAGTAAGCGTCTCGTCGAACTTTGCTCCCGCATCAGTCGCCAGCGAACGCCAGTGGTCCACCGCAACTTGAAATTCTTTTCCGCGCGGAACAAACGGCCGCCCTTCCAGATACGCAAACGTCGTCTCATCCGGAGAAACCATTCCCGCCCGCGCCCCGCCTTCGATGGACATATTGCACATGGTCATGCGCCCTTCCATCGACAACCCGCGCACAGCCTCGCCCGTATATTCGAAGACGTAACCGGTCCCTCCGGCAATACCAATCTTCCCGATCACCGTAAGAATAAAATCTTTCGCCGTCACGCCGCGCGGCCGCTTCCCGTTAATTTCAATCTTCATCGTTTTCGATTTGAATTGCGTCAGGCACTGCGTCGCCAGCACGTGTTCGATTTCGCTGGTCCCGATTCCAAACGCGAGCGCTCCGAACGCTCCGTGCGTGGACGTGTGGCTGTCCCCGCAAACGATCGTCTGTCCCGGCTGCGTGATGCCCAGCTCCGGCCCGATGATGTGAATGATCCCCTGGTTCTTGCTGTGCATGTCGAAAAGATGCACGCCGTGCTCCTGGCAATTGCGCGCCAGCGCTTCGAACTGCCCCAGCGCGTCGGCGTCCAGCACGGGCAGCAAACGGTTCTTCGTCGAAACGGAATGGTCCATCACCGCAAAAGTGAGCTGCGGCTGGCGAACTTTCCGCCCCGCGGCTTTCAGTCCCGCAAAAGCCTGCGGCGAAGTGCCTTCGTGAATCAGGTGACGGTCGATGTAAATCAGCGTGGGCTGCCCGGGTTCTTCTCGGACGATGTGCGCTTCCCAAATTTTTTCGTAGAGAGTGCGAGCTGCCATACGGTTGGTTTTTCCACCTGCGGGGAATTTCCCCGAAAAAAGCAACGGAAGCGCTGCCGCCCCGCTCACCCATTGTAACAACTCATTCACACTTGTGCCAATCGCGTTGTGGAAGCTTTTTCGGCTCTTGCGCAAGCCGCGCTAAGAGCGATGAAGGGAACTACGACGGAAGTCCGAAACGATGGATTCTGTCCGAATCCTTGTGGGTCGCCCCTTTAGGGGCGACATAACCAAGGCCCACGAGAAGGGGCTTCAGCCCCTGAAGTTCCCGCTCGCTTCAAAATCAAGAACAATTTTAAATAGCCACGGGTATGCGGTGCGAAACCGTTCCTGCGGAATTACGACGGAAGTCCGAGGCGATGGATCAGGTTTTGATATCGCCCGTCTGCATGCAAAGAATTGAATCTGTCATCAGACTGGATGAACGCCATCTGGCTTTCGTGCTGCCGGTAAGATTTCTCCAGCCACAGCACCGCGTTATCAGCGTCGTCCAGCCCCGCATATATAGTCGCGATTTCAAACGAAGCCACATACTTTTTCTTCGCGGTTTCCTTCAGCTGCCCAAGTATTTTGCGAGCCTCATCCTTCTGTCCAAAGCGCGCCTCTACGTATGCGAGTGCTGCCAGCGCCGCCGGATCCGCCGGACGAAGCTCGAGTATCTTCTTGTACTCATCGATCGCTTGCTGCGGCGCACCTTGCTTCTCGTACACTGCTGCAAGACCAAAATGCGCCGGAACGAACGTCGAATCCATCTCCAATGTGCGGCGGTCCAACTGCATAGCATCATTGTCCCGCCCCGCGTGATGATATCGAGTAGCCAGGGTCGTGTTGATCGATAAAGACAGCGGGTCGATCTGCTGCGCCGCTTCCGCTTGTTCCACCGCTTCCGTAAATCGCAGCATTGCCGTCAAATAATAGCTGTACCACTGGTGCGCCGTCGCATAATTCGGGTTCAACTCGATCGCGCGCCGAAATTCCTCGTCCGCCTGTTTCCAGTTCCAGTCGTAGTAAAACTCCACTAACGCCATCGCCGCGTGGCCCTCTGCGATGGAAGGGTCGAGCTCGATAGCTTTGGCAGCGGCGGCGCGAGCCTTGGAACTCGCCACGTCCGCCGGCAGCACGTCCGATCCCAGAATTGAATACGAACCGGCCAGCCCGGCATAAGCGGCGGCGAACGACGGATCTTTTGCTATAGCTTGATCGAAATATTCAATGCTCTTGTTCAACCCATCCGGAGTGCGCTTATTCCAGAAATAGCGCCCCTTAAGATAAGCCTCATAAGCCTCAGGATTCACCGGCGCTGGATTCGCCGCATGCAGGCTGGGCTGCGGCGAGCCCACCGACCCTCGAATTTGATCCGCGATCTCTCGCGCCGCTTCCGTCTGCATCGACAGCACGTCCTTCATGTCGCGATCGTAGCTCTGCGCCCACAGGTGACGGTCCGTGGCGCAATCAATTAATTGCGCGCGAATCCGCACGCGGTCCCCCACGCGTTCCACCGAGCCTTCCACCAGCGCATCCACTCCCAGTTCTTTTCCAATTTCCGGAGCGGTCTTGTTGACGTCCCGGTAGTGCATCGCCGAAGTCCGTGAAATTACGCGCAGGTCGCCGAATTGCGCGAGGTCCGTGGTGAGCTCGTCGGTCATGCCGTCAACAAAATAATTTTGACTGGGGTCTGCCGAAAGATTCTGTAGAGGAAGAACCGCCACCGAGCGCCGCGCTTTTTTCGCCGAGCTTGCCATCCCCGCGCCATTTTTTGACGGCCGTAGCATTCCCATCAGACGATCTCGAGTTTTGCCCACGTTAAGCGCAAGCGCCAATCCCGCGATAGCCACCGCCGCAAAGGCAAGGCCCAGGAACCCGGTAAACGAGTGTCGGGGGGACGACTCTGCGCCCGTGGTCCCTGGGGTGCCGTCTGCTGAGGAAGGGGCCTGGAGGGGAAGAGCAGGGAAGTCACCGGCGGATTCTTCAGTCACCGTGACTGGCGCGATAAATCGATAGCCCACGCGCGGCAGCGTCTCAATATACCGTGGTTCAGTTGCGGAGTCGTTGAGCGCCTGCCGCAGTTTTTTTATGGATGTATTCAGGCTATGCTCGAAATCAACGAAGGTATCTACCGGCCAAAGTTTCTTTTGCATTTGCTCGCGCGTGATTACTTCGCCGGGAGATTCCAGCAGCATGAGCAGCATCTCGAAAGGCTGGCCCTGCAGTTTGAGTTTTGTTCCGTGCTTGCGAAGCTGGCGTGAGCGCACTTCCGCTTCAAAATCGGCAAACCGATAGACTTGAGAGGGTTTCGCCATGTCTCCAGGCAGACTGAGCGAACGCCCCATACTAGCACCCGCCGATTCCGGATGCCAAAGCCCTATTCGGCCCACACTGCGCCGCCAACCCAGCGGCCAGCCCGGAACCAGAGCGACGCGAAATGTATCTGCCGAGGACATTTACTTCAAGCCGTGCACCCGAAATCTTCAATCACGTAAACTGTCCGGCCGAACTTGTCCGGCTCAACCAGCAGAATCACTTCGTTGCTCGAATTCTCTTCGTCGTAATCCAATTCCTGGATCGACCGATAAAGTTGGAGCCCGAGTCGTCTGCCTTCGATCCATGCTTCCGTCAGGAAATGCTTGCCATTTTGTTGATGGAAGATCAGTTTCGATCTGTTGTGCTCGTGGCTCGATGCAGCGGCGAGGTTCACCGCCAGCTTGTAAACCCTCCCATCTTCTCCTCGCACGGCAAGGACACAGATCCCGGGAGTCGGACTGTGCAGCGCCTCGAACCGGTATGTGCCGGCGGAAAAGCTTCCCGTGCCGACAACAAAGCTGAACGGAACTTCCACCACAAATCCGAGAGCTGGCGGCGCGCTAGTCGCCGCGCGAATTTTGTTTGTCCACAGAGCCATTAAGCTGAGACCGTTAAAAACTTGCATCTGTTTTCTCCTCTCACCACAATTCGGTGCGGTTTGCCGCTCCCCACCGACCGTCTCGGGAACTGGGCTGGTCAGCTCCCTCGAACGGGCCCACTTTGGCGGATGCGCAGCAGAATGGCAATGCACGGGCGGTGAATCGATTATGTCCAGAAGGTGAACGCGTAAGTCGTAGAAATCAGACGCTAGTAGGTGAGTTTGTCAGTTTGCGAGTGAACGGCATTTCCGTTAGATCCCGTCCAATTTGTTTCGGTACTCGAGCATTGGATTTCCGGGGCTGGCTGGTTCGACAGATCGCCCCGGTCCGCACCCGGTAGTAACCTTCGCCTACAATTTGCCGAATATCAACGCGATTTCAGTGCTTCTCCGGCCCTGGCCCCGGCACTGTACCTAAACTGTACCCCGACGAGCTTGACCCTACTTCGCGTCCGACGTATGGTCTGACCCATCATTCGCCGTGAATCTGAAGTTCCCCGGCGTAGCGCAGCCCACAGTTACGTCACAGATTCACAAGGTTAACTCACCCGCCAGGTTAACTCCCGAACGTCACGCTTCGGCGTGAGTCAATCCCTAACCGTGCTCAGATTTGAGCCCCGGGGGAAAGGAGTAACAATGAAACTTATCAGGCGTTTCACAATCAGCTCAATTTGCCTATTCTGCTCATTGAGTCCGTCCGTTTTTGGCCAAGGGCAGCCAGGCGGTCGCGGTTTTGGCGGGCAAAATTCCGGTGGCGGCGGACAAGGCAGCACCGCCCAAGACCCCGGAGTGCGTGCTTCGAACAGTGGCGTCGGCCAGCCCCTCAGCACGCTGACACCCCAGCAACTTCAATTCTTCAATGACGGCCTGGCCCGATTCGTTCAAATCGATTCGGTCACAGGCAGCGCGCCCAATGAGACGGGCGGCGGACTTGGGCCGGGATTCAACTCCAATAGTTGCGGAAGCTGCCATTCGCAGCCCATCACCGGCGGGTCGAGCCCGAGCCAAAATCAATATCCGTTTGTGGGCCCCAATCCCCAGCTTCAGGCCGGCGCGGACTACGGCGCTTCGAACTCGATGCCGTTCTTCATTACAGCAGACGGGCCCGTGCGCGAGGCGCGATTTCCATTCATGGTCAATGCCAACGGATCCGTGAGCCAAACCGCTGACGGCGGAGTTCATGATGTCTTCACTATCGCCGGGCGGCAAGACGCCGAGGGCTGCACCATGCCCCAGCCCAACTTCGAACAAATGCAGCAGCTCAACAACTTGATTTTTCGCATTCCCACGCCGGTTTTCGGCGCCGGTTTGATCGAGGCCGTTCCGGATTCCACAATTCTTTCCAATATGAGCGCGAACGCTCAGACCAAACAGTGGCTTGGTATTACCGGTCACCCCAACTATAGCGGCAACGATGGAAGCATCACGCGATTCGGATGGAAGGCGCAGAACAAGTCGCTCGAAATTTTTGCGGGCGAAGCTTACAACGTGGAGATGGGCGTGACCAACGAGCTGTTCCCAAACGAACGTGCTAACCCTCCCGCGTCCTGTCTTTACAATCCGACTCCGGAGGATTCCACGAACTTTAATTTATCGGGCACCCAGATTTTAAGCGATATAGTCGAATTCGCCAATTTCATGAGGTTCCTGGCGCCCCCGCCGCAGTCCAGCCAGGGAATTCCGGGAAACCCGTCCGAGCGCTCAATTCAAAATGGCCAGGCCGTATTTTCGAAGGCGCACTGCGACATGTGCCACACTCCGGCGCTGCAGACCGGCAGTTCCGCGTTTACGCCGGGCCTAAGCAACCAGACCGCGCAGCTTTTTTCAGATTTGCTCGTGCATCACATGGGCTCGAACTTGGCAGACAATGTTTCGCAAGGTTCGGCTGCAGGCGACGAGTTCCGCACCGCGCCTCTATGGGGAGTCGGCCAGCGCATCTTCTTCCTGCACGACGGACGCGCTAATCCGGCAAACGGCGGGCTCCTGCGAGCGATACGCGATCACGCAGGCCAGGGCTCCGAGGCCAATCAGGTGATCAGCCTGTTCAATCAACTCTCGCCTCAGGATCAGCAGGATTTGTTGAACTATCTGCGGTCGTTGTAATCTCTGGCGTGCCCGGCATGCAAGCATCGTGACTGCTTGCATGTCGGGTCACGAAAACGTAACGAAGTTCTCGCCAGAAACTTCGTTCCTATTGAGGTTGTGTTGCCGGGGTCCCGCCGATTTGCGTGCCGATTACCTCGCCCGAAATAATGATTTCAACTCGCCGGTTTTGCTGGCGCCCTTCCACCGTATCATTGCTCGCAACTGGATTGGACTTCCCAAAGCCAGCTGCCGTGATCGAAGCCGGGTCCAGTCCCTGTTGAACCAAATAATCTCGAACGGTCGAGGCGCGCTTTTCCGAAAGCGTTTGGTTCACCTCGTCGCTCCCGATGATGTCCGTATAGCCTTCCACCGCCAGTTTCAATCCTGGATGCCCCAGAACGATTCCGGAAAGTTTCGCTAGCGCTTCACGCGCCGGCGGCCGTAACTCATATTTGCCGAAAGCGAAGAGCACGTCCGCCATATTAACTTTCAATCCCCGCGGGGTGTCCGTCGTCGGCAGGATTCGATTGAATTGCTGGAGCAACTGCGCTCGAAGCTCCTGCTTCTCGCGTTCGGACTGCGCGGCCGCATCCTGCGCTTGCAAAGCCTTCAGACGCTCCTGTTCCGCGTTCTGCTTTTCCCGCTCCGCGTTCAACTTTTCTAGCTCCGCCTGGTGTTGCGCCGCCAGACGGTCCGCGTCCGCTCGCGCCGTAGCAGCAGCCGCCTGCGCAGCGTCGCGTTCTGCTTGCAGTCTTTGCAACTCTGCTTGTTGGCGGGCTGCGGCTTCCTGCTGCGCGCTTGCGGCCGCAGCATCCGCTTTGGCCTTCGCATCCGCCTCACGCTTGGCCGCGTCCGCGCGTTCCTGCGCAGCGCGTTCGTCTTCCTGGCGGTCCAGCGCGATATGTCGCGCATCCGCCGCGTTCTGCACCGCGTCGCGAGCAGCCTGCACGATCAATTTATTGTTGCCGTTCTTGGCCAGCAGATCCTGCGCCTCGGTAAGTGAGGTTTGAGCTTTATTCAGCGCGTCGGCTGCGTATTTCTGCGCCCCGGAATTTATCGCGATTTGCACCGCGTTCTGCGCCTCGAAAAGCTCCAGCGGCACCTTGGAATCGGATTTCGACATTTTCCCGCTCGCCATCGTTACCTTGTAGCTATACGCTCCCCGATCCAGCAGCTGATAGTTGGCGGGCGCTTGCTCGATTGTCCCGGTTGTCTCCGGCAGCACCACATTTTGCAGCACCACCACATTGCTCGGTTGCGAAACCGCGAAATACGGCTCCGCCGTCACGATCAGTCCAAACGTCTGCAGGGAAGTGGTCACGTCGATCTTGCTCTTATCCCCATTCAACAGAATTTCTCCGAGGTTGTTCGATTTCCCTTCCGGCGTAATGGCCCACAGAACGTATGTCAGGTATTCATCCCCGAACTTTTGCGCCGGCTCGAGCTTGCTGAACTCCGCATTGATTTGGATGCGTCCCACTTTTCCCGCCACCTTGGCCTGCCCCTTGGCAAACGGCAGCAGCGGCGATCCCTGGAATCCGATGGTCGTCGATCCGCTCCGGTGCTGGTAATTAATGGTCACAATGGAAGCCGGAGACATCGTCACGTGATAGGTAGGCGTGCTCTGCGCCGAATTGTTCTGCCCCCGCGCCGCATCCCCCAGCGCCATCGACCAAAATACCAACGCAAGCATCAAAATTGTCACTCTCTTCATGGTGCTCCCTTCCTCTAGCTTAGTCAGGTACGTTCACAAAAATCGGGATTCCGAAGCTCGGCGCAAAAGGCGCGTCTCTAAAAGCTGCAAGATTTAAGACCTGAGAATTATTAAGTTTCGGAAGGGTATGGTACGTCAGCAAGGCGCCAGTGTTCTACAGAAATCCCCTAACAACATTGTCGGATTTGGTCTCCTGCGTCAAGCTATTACGGCATAACCGTCAACGTGAATTGCTGCGTGTGACTCGGCCCATTCGCCGCCGATGCCGTAACCGTGACCGTGTAGCTACCCGGTTGCGCCGCGCTTTTTTGGACCACTCCTGCACAACTCGCCGTAACGAGCAGCCCAACGATCATCGCCGCCGCAAACAATCCTCGCCTGATTCGCTCGCCTACAACAGCCGGTCGCCTGCGCGTTACCCCGAAAATTCCCGCGAGCCCCATCGTCCAAATATAGATGGCCATACTGCCGGCGCCGGGAAATGGACCTCTCGACGGAACTTCATTCCCGCTCGCACTAGCCGCGTCTACCGTTAAAGTTGTCGAAACCGCGCCCGCTACCGGATTCACGCTCGGCGGATTAAAGCTGCAATTTGCCCCCGCAGGCAATCCCGAGCACGCAAACCCAACAACTTGCTTGAATCCGTTCTTCGGCGTCAGCGTGATCGTCAAAGTCCCGGAAGCTCCCTTCGTTACACTGAGGGACGAGCTGCTCATCGCCAGCGAATAATCCGCCGCCGGCGCAGCAGCGACTGACACGCTGAGCGCCGCAGAACTCGACGCGACGTAATTCGCATCACCAGAATACGCCGCCGAAATCGAGTGGTTTCCCACCGAAAGACTGGTGCTGCTGAACGAAGCCGATCCTGCGTTTAGCGTCCCCATTCCAATCTGCGACGCCCCGTCGAGAAAAGCCACCGATCCCGTAGGCGTTCCGCTCCCGGATTGCGGCGCGACTCCCGCCGTAAACGTGACGCTCTGCCCGCTAGTCACTTGCGTCGCCGACGCGGCAAGGGAAGTGTTCGTTGCGACCTTCGCGGGCGCCGCAACAGTTACCACGACCGTCGCTGAAGTGGACCCAGAGAAATTCGTGTCGCCCGAATACACCGCCGTCACCGAGTGCGAGCCCACACCCAGACTCGATGTGTTAAATGATGCAACTCCCGAGGAATTCAGCGTCCCAGTCCCAATCTGCGTCGCGCCATCATTAAACGTCACCGACCCAGTTGGCACTCCCGGTCCCGACACCGGAGCAATCGTGGCAGTGAACGTGACGGTTTGCCCGAAAGTTATCTGCGCAGCTGAAGCGGTAAGAGACGCCCTCGTCGCCGCCGCCGAAGAACTCGCCGGCGTAAAAACAAAAACCGTCGCGGAATACGCCGGAAAATTGTAACTCACCGCGTTTGACGCCACAGCCACCGGCGTCCCAGCCACAATCTGCATCAGATTCGCATTGCTGTAGGTATAAACCGCTGCGCTCCCGGTCGAGTTGAAATTCGCGAGCGCCAAGCTAGTCTGAATCGCACTCGTAGTCTTGTTGATCGCCACCACTGTCAGAGCGCCGTCGCTAGACCTCAGCGCACCGTACACCGAAAGCTGCCCTTGATCGGTGCTGCTCGAATTTACCGAAGTGTCCCCGAATTGCCCGCCCGCTTCGTCGTAGTTCCGGTACAAACGAAAACTGTACGCCACCGGATCGGTCGGCTTCGGCACAGTCCAGAAATTCGCAAAATCCAAACCTTGGCGGCCGTAAATTCCCAGAACATCCGCTTCGGTCAGCGCGTCCACCAGCGGATTCGTCCCGCTGCTGAAGCTGTATTCCGAAATCGAAAGCTTCGTTCCCGGATAATAAGTCTGAATCCAATTCTCAAATCGCGGAAGCAGTTGCATCGGTCCATCAAAATAGTACTGCTCCACCCAGCTCCCCGAATTGAACGTGGGATCCCACAGCGCGCGCGTCGAAGCCAGTTCAGCCGCGTCTGTCGATCCTCCTCCATAATAATGCTCGTCGAAATAGTCCAGGATGCGTTGATTGTTCGCCTGCTCGTAAGCCGCCATCTTTTGCAAATAGTATTGGCCCGCGTACAGGTTGTTCTGCTCGCTGGGAGTTCCAATCCATCCGCCCAGCGTAAAATCCACCGGCCCGAAAACTTTCGCGGAAGGATCCGTCTGCTTGATCATCGCCGCGTACTGTTGGCCGAGAGAAATAATCGTGTCGTAGTCCGGCTGTGTCGGCTCCACATCGCGATGCGTGTTGCTCCATCCTCCCGGTTCGTTGTCGAGCTGGTAGTAGGGAACGCCTCCGTTCGCCGCTGTTCCGAAGGTCGTAATCATGTGCTGCACCCAGCCTTGCTGCAGCGCCACCGTATTGGCGATGTGATTCGCAAAAATATTGTTGTCGATCAACTGCGTCCCGTTTGTCGCGATGCTGTTCCCGCAATTGTCACCGTTGGGATGCACGTATGGGTTGGTCGATTGCTGCGCTCCGTAAACCGAAACAGGAAAGCTGCAGTTCCACGCCGCCATTTTGTTCACATAAGGGATAATCGGAATCGTCAGCAGAGTGTGCGCGTTCGAAGCTGTCTTATATGTGTTGACCATCAAATCGGCCGAAGCGCTGGGAACCGGCGTTGTTTCTCCGTTGCCGCCCATAAAATACCAGTCGAACCCCGCGTTGCTCGAATCCACTTGCCAGTTGTAGCGCGTCGTCCCGTCCCCGCCCCATCGTATATTCGGTACCTGAATTTCCTTCGCGAAGGTCGCGTCCAAATTGTAATTCGCGATGCCGTAAATATCGGGATTGATCGCATGAGGATTTCCCGCCGCATCCACCGTCAACGTCGGTGTCGTTTGAGCGCCGCTGTTTTGCGCCGCCCCGGCAACAAACAGAATTGTCACCGCTGCATAGAAGACCAGGCGAAACCTAATTCCGCGCATGAATCGCTCCCCAAAACGAAGAAGTTCGACCAGATTCCCTTCAGAATAGAAATTAGCGGCAGGTACTACTGGGGGTCAATGGTACGTAAGGTCAGGTGAAAGTCTATCCTAGCGCTTCTTCTGCTTGTTCCACCGTCTCATAGGAATCAAATAGCGGCGCGATCCCGGTAATGTGCAGCACATTTTGCACGCGGTGATTCATCCCCACCAACGCAAGCTTGCGCCCCGACTTGTGGCATGACACAAACGCGCGAACCAGCGCGCCGATTGCCACCGAGTCCATCATGGGCACTTCCGAGAGGTCCACAATCAGCCGCGGCGCGGCAGCGCTAAGTACTGCGTCGTTGAATATAGGCGATGAAGACGACGTGAACGAGCCCTTCAGCACCAGAATGTGCGCTCCCTCGCGGCTCCCGGCCCGCGGTATCACTCGAAATGGCTCAGTTCCCATGCGGGGCATTCTATTACCGTTCCAATAAATGTTCCTAATTTTTTCGCCCGCACACCTTCTGATGCGGCCCAGTCACAAGCCTTCAAAAATTAGGCCCGGCTCATGAAAATGCATAAACCCAACCGCTAGCCCAGCTTCCAATGCCCGCGTGGTTTTTCCGCGCAAACGTGATAAGATAAGCCTGCGCTTCCTGAAGGTTTTACGCGGCTTTATCGCCTCGTGGGGCGCGGCTTGCGACCTGTTTTGCCCGACCACAAGTCTTTTGTTATGCTGGGTTCCTCGCCTCCGTTTCTAATGTTTTCAGGGGCAGGTCCATCGGCCGTGAATCTTTGCAATGGGCGGGGTAATTCGTTCAGGGAGAGATCAGCATGAAGAACCTTTTTGTCGGCAACATGAGTTTTCAGACTACTGCTGCGGATCTCCGGGCACTGTTCGAGCCGTTCGGGCAACTAGCGCGCGTTCACGTTGCTACCGACCGCGAAACCGGCAAAGCCCGCGGCTTCGGCTTCGTTGAAATGGTCAACGACGCGGAAGCAGCCAAGGCTATCGCCGCTCTCGACGGCAAGGATCTCGGTGGTCGCAACCTGAAGGTGAACGAAGCTCGTCCCAAGTCCGAATCCACCGGCCCGCGCGGTCCTCGCAGCGGCCCCGGCAACGGTGGCCCCGGCGGCAATCGTGGTGGCAGCGGCGGAAACCGCGGCGGAGGCGGCGGTGGCCGGGAAAGATTTTCGAACGAGGATTACCGCGAGGTGGCCCGTCAGCCCCGCGAGCCTCGTTGGTAGTTTTATAACGTCAGCGTCGGCGGTTGCCGTAATGTTGCCCCTTTTACCCATCCCAAGGAGAGGCTATGACAACGACATTCAAGAAGCGCCAGAAAGAAATGAAGCGCATGGACAAAGCGCGTATGAAGGCTGAACGCCGCGCGCAAGAAAAGCTGGAGCCTCGTGTAGGCGGTCCCGTGGAAGAATTTGACACTCGCATCGAGGACTTGCAGCCGCTGGCTTTTGACGATTCCCCAACTCCCTCCGAACAGAAATAGTTGCGTCTCACCATCCCCGCTTGAACTTCGGAACTTGAGTTTTAAGGCGCGGGCGAATATCAATCGAACGGCGACGGCTTTTCCGAAAGGTTGCGGCTTGCTTACTACGGCAAGCCGCAACCTTCGGCCCTTTAGCGGGTTGGAATAAGTGTTATACTCAGTTTTCGCCGCTTCCGTTCAGTGATTTCGGCGCTATTGAAACTTCAGCGCGTCCCGAAGGAGTTTGAGGATGGCCATCCAATTTCTTGAGTTGTATAGCTGGATCAGGCGCCGCAAGATTTTTGCCACCCTCCTCGTCGTCGTCACTCTCGGTATTGGCATTGTTATAGGCACGGTGATTTCTCGCCCGGCACTGGCCACTCGCGATCAAGGCGCCAACGGCGCTTCGCTGCTCGCCATTCCCGATCCGGTCACGCTCTCCAACGGCTTCGCAACCATCTCCAAGAAACTCGGGCCCGCCGTGGTGAATATTTCGACCACCCAGATCATCGAGAAGCCCAAGGGCAGCAAGAAGCCCCGCGGTTCAGGCGACCCTTCTTTCCAGGACTTCTTCGACCGGTTTTTTGATACGCCTGATACCGGCCAGGACGCGGAGAAAAGTCTCGGCTCCGGCGTCATCGTCAATAAGAACGGGTTCATCCTCACCAACGATCACGTAATCGATCAGGCCTCCAAAATCCAGGTCTTGATCGACGGCGATCCCAACCATTACAACGCCCACGTAGTTGGCATCGACAAGGACACGGACATTGCCGTAATCAAGATCGACGCGAATCATGACTTGCCCGTAGCCAAGCTTGGCAATTCTGACGGCGTACAAGTCGGCGATTGGGTGCTCGCCTTCGGCAGCCCCTTCGGATTGAATTCCACCGTCACCGCCGGAATTATCAGCGCGAAAGATCGTGCGATGAGTGGCGACCGTCAGTTTCAGCGATTCATTCAGACTGACGCAGCCATCAACCCCGGAAACTCCGGTGGCCCGCTGGTCAATATGGCTGGCGAAGTAATCGGAATCAACACTGCTATTTTCACCGGCGGCCGTGGATTTGAGGGTGTCGGTTTCGCCATGCCTTCCAATGCCGTCATCGGCGTTTACAACCAGCTCATCACCAACGGCAAGGTTACCCGCGGCTCGATCGGCATCACCTTCCAGGAAGAGCGCAGCAATAATCCCGTGCTTTTGAAGGAGCTTGGCGCTCCGTACGGAATCGTGGTGGAAGCCGTCGAACCTAACAGTCCCTCGGATAAAGCCGGATTGCAGCCCGGCGACGTGATTACCGAAATTAATGGCCAGCCGGTTCACACCGGCGCCGATCTTGTGAACCCGATCGCTCAAACCGCCATCGGCCAGTCCGTGCAAATTCGTTATATTCACGCTCTCCAGACGAAGAATGCGACGCTCACCGTCGCCGACCGTTCCAAGATTTTCCCCCAGACCGCTCAGACCGAAGAAGATCAGCCCGGAGAGGAACAGACGCCCGGAGAGCTCGGCTTGCACGTGGAAGAATTAACGCCTGACTTGGCGCACCGCCTGGGCGTCGGTAAATTAACCGGCGTCATCGTCAGCGAAGTGGAGCCCGCCAGCTTCGCCGAGGATATCGGCTTCGCCCGCGGCTTCGTCATCACCGAAATCAACCACACACCAATCAACAGCTTGGCCGACTATCGCCGCGAAATGGCCAAACTGAAACCCGGCCAGGACGTCCTGTTCAAGGTCGCCCCACCCCGCGCCACCAACGACCGCGTCCTAACCGTCTTCCTAGCGGGAGTCGTCCCCGCAGCCCAATAACGCTCCGTTGCTTAGTACGGACGGCTCGTCTTTCGTAGCGCCGGGCCAAGCGTCGCCGCGATTCTGGGGAGGGCGGCAGCTTGCTCCCGCTTTCTGCTCCTCAAAACTCCCCGCCGTAACAATATCCCGTAGGGGCGCTGCTTGCCCCGCCCGTTGTGGTGCGCGCCCCAACGTTTCCGCTCCGCCCAAATCATTTCCGTAGGGGCACAGCATGCTGTGCCCGCTGACGCAACGCCTAGCATTGCCGGACCCGCCCGGGCCTCGAAGCCCTAGTCTTTCGTAGCGCCGGCGTCTCGCCGGCTCTTTTGACTTCTTACAACGCGCCCCAACCTATCCGCGCCGCACAGCCCCATTCCTAATAGCCATCCGTGTTCGTGGCGCCGGTTCCGTGCGTTCTTGCAGCTTCCATCTCACCGTCCGGCCCCATGGGTCTTCTCGCGGAAGAAAGCGGAAGGGCGGGGTTTCAACCCCGCCGAAATTGCAAAAAATCCTTCAGGGGTTTCAACCCATGAAGCCTCGTACCTAATACGCTCTCGCCTACTTTCCCCGCCTTGTGCCGCAGCGGGGTTGCGCGATAATAGGGCAGGGGGCCATCTCGATGAAGATATCTCTCAAATACCTGGCGCTCGCCGCAGCTCTCCTGGTTGCATCCGCCCCGGCATTTACATCCCAACAGCAGCCGGACTCATCTGCATCCGCGCCTTCCGCCACCCCCAAGAAGAAAACAGTTTCGAAGAAGCATCATTCCAAGCGCGAATCCACGCAAAGAGCCCCGACCCCCGCGCGCATTTCCGAAATTCAGGCGGCGCTGGCCCGAGACGGCTACTATCAAGGCCAGCCAAACGGAAAATGGGACTCGAACACCATCGCCGCCATGCAGAAATTTCAATCCGGCAACGGCCTGGAAGCATCCGGAAAACTAAACGCTCCCAGTCTGCAGAAACTCGGCCTCGGATCGAGCGTTGCAGGCGTCTCGGCTCCCAAGCCCGTGCAACCCGCCACGACGAAGCCTCCTGCTCCGTCTCCAGCAACCGCCGCACCAGCCCCCGTGCCGCAATCCGCGAACTCGCCCGCCGATTCTCCTCCCGCTCCCGCCGCAGCTTCACCGTCAACCGCCGCAAAACCCCCGCAGCGCTAGTCCCCCATTCTTCGAGTCTTTTGTTCCGGGCGCCAGCGTGTAGAATACCAACTTAAAACACGGAGGCTCGTCATGGAAAACGCGCAGGCCACACAACCCGTTCGCAAAGCGCTTGCAAGTCATATCAAACCGAGCGAACTGCCCTGGATCCCCTGGGCCCCGGGACATTTCATCAAGCTCATAAAACTGAACCCCGTCACCGGCCAGATCGTCCTTTTCATTCGCTCGGAGCTGGGCGCGGCGCTCCAGGTCCATTTTCATCCGGGGACTGTGGTCGTTTACACCGTGCAAGGCGCGTGGACTTACGATGAGGGTTGGACTTCCGAGGCTGGCGACGTTGTCTTCGAAGTGGCCGGGTCCACACACTCGCCGCGCATGGTCGGCAAAGAGGAGACCATCGTTTTCGCCGTGATCGAAGGCGCGCTCAATTTTCTCGACGACGCCGGCAACACCGTGGGCGTCGAAAACTGGCAAACGTTCCTGAAGCGCTACCACGACCACTGCGCCGAAAAAGGCCTGACGCCGGTTGACATCACAAAATTCTGAGCCGTCGCTCCCCAACTTTGCCCAGTCGCGGTGCGGGCGGGAGCAGGGAAGTCGGCCTACTCTTACGTCTTCAACTCCTAGGTTTTCAGCTTCAGCCGGTGTTTGTTTTCCTCCAGGAACGCGCGGAGCTTGTCGCCCACATCGAGCAGGCGAATCCACTGCTCGTAATACAATGTCACCGGAAAGCGCCCCAGCCCGTACACGCTGACGCCGCCCTTTTCTCCCACGCGAAACTCGAGCGCCCCGCTGCGCTTCGTTCCGCCCGCCTGTTTCTCGAGCTCCGCGATGCGCGCCAGCAATTCTTCTTTGGTTGGTTCAGTCATGATGGTACCTCCACTCCAGTATCCCCTGTTTTTTCGCCGTTCCAAAGCTTTGGGTATAAATGTAGCGCCGGTTTATCCTGAGGAACGAAGGAGGCCTTCACCCCGGCAGCCTTTGCCTTACGTCTGTCATCCCGAAGTCGCGCCGTTCGCGACAGACCGGAGGGATCTGCTGTTCGTATCTCTTGTCCTGCTCGCCCATCCGTTGAATAATTCATCTCTGGGTTGATTAAATCAACACTACGCGCCGCGCGCCGCCGCCGTCGAGCAACCCACGCCGCGCCGCAAGTGTCTGAATCGCAAGCACATAGCAAATCTTCAATTCCTCGACAAAATTTGGCAATCAAGATGCATAATGTATCGCGTCTGCCAAGCAATGGGGGGCCGACCAAAAAACCGGAGGAAACGAGAACATGGCAAAGAAAACCTTGAAGAAGGCCAAGAAGCTGGAAGCCACCAAGCCGCTGACGACTTTCGTGAAGGCGGGCAACAGAGTCCGGCCGTAAATTTCTGATTAATGAAGTCATCCAAACACACCAAACTGGAGGAAACAAGACATGGCAAAGAAAACCTTAAAGCCGGCCAAGAAACTCGAAGCCACCAAGCCGTTGACGATCGCTCTCGGTCGCTAAAAGAAAAGTAAGGCTGCAAATGTTTTATCAGTGGAACCATCGGCACATACCAAAACTGGAGGAAACAAGAACATGGCAAAGAAAATCCTGAAGAAGGCCAAGAAGCTCGAAGCCACCAAGCCGTTGACGCTTGTCGGCCCGCGCTAAAAGTAAAGTCCGCCTGCAAATATTTTGTTAACCAAACGGGAAGAGCCTCCGCTCTTCCCGTTTTTTTTGTCTCGACGGCAGTTAGTTGCGGCATGCTACTTGGGCGCCTCGATCGTGAACTTCTCTCCATACGTGCAAGTAGCATCCTCTGTCCACCTGATCGGCACCGCGCCGGCTACCGTCGTCGTAACCGTCAGCATGTGCGTTCTTCGAGGCAGGCCGTCGTTCGCGCCCACCCAAATATCGATGGTCCTGTCCATGTCGCCGGCATGAATTTTATGTTCGTAGCGAAACGTCGGCTCTCCATCGACGCTCTCGCTCCCCATCAGCGTCAAATCCCCGGCGTTGTAACCAAACATCAGCACATCGGGAATCAGTGCGCCCGGTGACCTGTCAAGCTGGGCCTGATTCGGCTCCACTTTCTGCCAGGGTTCATTTCCGTTTCTGCCGTACACGTCGTCGCCGATGACAATCAGTTCGTAGCGCCCCGGGTTCGGACGCGACTGGCTCACGACGATGTGAAAGCGATTCGGCGCGGCCGCTTCCGTCACACGGTCGTCAGCGTAACCGGGCCCGCTGTTGTTGAAGGTTTGCCGGCGGCAGATGTGAGCCGTGTCGTGAAGGAGTTCTTTGCTGGCTTTGTTCACCACCGCCACGGGATCATCCGTAGCCGCAACCGGTGAAGGCGGAGCAGGCTTAAAATCATCCTCGGTCACCACTTTTTTCGCCCGCGCCGATTCAGCCTTCTGCGCCTGCGCCTCGCGCGCCACATCTCCCAACGGCTTGTCCTGCGCAAACGACACCGTCCCGCAAACAAAAATCGCCGCCACTACCCAGGCTGCACGCATAGTTCCACCCCCAGCGCGCACTATACTAATCCTCGGTGATTTTTGTTTGAACTTCGAGAATAGGGTGTGTGCATTGTATATTTCGTTCGTCGGGAATCGTCTTTCAAGCGGGTCGGAGGCAAGATGGACACCGCAGCGCTGCGTCAAGAACTCGACCACCTCAGAAAATCCTGGAACACAGCCTGGCTTGAAAACGACAGCGCCACCGTGGACCGGCTCATGGCGCCCGAGTACGTTTACATCGCGCCGAACGGCCAAGTCTGCGACCGCAGCAAAATCCTGGGAGTCATCCTCTCGCCCAGCTACAAACTTCACCACGCCGCGTGGACTGAGGTTCAAATTAATCTGCTCAGCGACTCCGCCGCGGTTATTATCGACCGCTTGCAAGGCACCGGCACGCTCAATGGCGCTACTTTTACCGACGACAACCGCTGCTCCCGTTTCTGCCTCCGCCGCAACGGCGCCTGGCAAATCGTCTTCGAGCAAGCCTCGCCAATAGCCACGTAGTTCGAGCTCAATTACCTTTTGTGAATCCGGGCAAGGATTCACCCAGAGCGCCTTCGCGAAGGGCGCGGCTTCACCCGCTTGCCCTGAGTGGCGAAGGGCGCAAAGTCTTCGGCTTCGCCTTTGAACTTCTACCTTTTGCGCACGCCTCGGCGTGCAGGCTGATTTTCTCGCGCAACCCCCGCCACGGCGGGCAGGGTTTGGTTCAAAGTTCTCGATTAGAACGGGTTCGTTTTGTTTGTTTTCAATGAGTTGGAGCATGTTCTAATTCCACGTGTTCTCGATTAGAAATGGGTAGATCTGAGGCGAAATTTATGGAGGCGACGGGAACGGCGGGGAATTTGTCCGGGCTTGCGCTGAATGGCACCGCGGAACCCGCGGTGATGGTGGCGACAGGCTGGAGGCTGCCTGTCGCGTTTACAGGATCGGAATTTTTATGGGCTTGCGCCTGTGGCGCCGCAGGGTGCGCGTCGAAGGTATTCGACGGCGGCACGCCGTCCTTTTTAGGTGCGGAGCCTGGGGTAGGCGCGAGATCGGCGCTGCCCTTCGAACTCCGCTTGTGGGAGTTCTCTGGGTCATTCTTCGTGTGCGAAGAATGAGCGGAGGTGGCAGCCGGTGACGCGTCGGCTGCGTTTGAAACCCCAGGGACAGGTGTGGGAGTGGCGCCTTCGGCAGGCACATGGCGATGCTCGATGATGTAGCGCTTAACCGGGGGCGTCCACTGGCCTTGGTCGTTGATTTGGGCGTATAGGCGGACGGCGGCGACGACGGAGCCGGCGGTGGCGCGGACGGATTCGGCTTGCTCGATGAAGTTTTCGAGGGTGGCGCGCAGCGAGGCGCGGCGTTGGGCGCGAAGGCCGGTGGCGTCGGCGTGGCGGTAAACGACGGATTGATGGGAGATAGCGTACTCGTGGGCGATTTTCTTGGGGCTGAGCCAGCGGAGGTAGTCCTGGTCGATGAATTCGCGATCCTTGTGATGGCAAACCGTGCATTTGCGGGCGTGCCGGGCGGCGCTGGCGCGACGCGCGCGCTTCTCGATGTTCCCGACTTCGGGTTCCTCAGGTGAAGTCTCTGAATATAAAGACACTTCCGCCTTGCTACCGCTCTCTCGACTGCTCGTGGCCTTGGCCATATAGCTCCCTCGCGGGGCGTCAATAACGCCCCAAACGTATGATATCATAGTGGTAAACATAAGTCAAGAGTAATAAATTACATAGTGTAAATGCAAATAAAGCGGTCCAGAGAGTTAAGAATAGAATTCAAAGGCATTTACTTATCTAAAATTTGCTGCCGAGGTACAGGTTTGCTAGGATTAGGCGTTTTGGGTACGCGATTCTCAGATGGTTGTGGGGGGATTGGATGTTGCTTAGCCAAGTTCGAATGACGGATTTTCTTTCAATTAAAGGCACGTTAGCCATCGATTTGGATAAAAAGGTTACGATCCTGCTCGGTTCAAACGACCACGGCAAGAGTAACATTCTACGAGCGCTCGAACATTTGAACGACGACGTACCTATCATGGAAGACGAGGTGAATTGGGATGCAGAAGGCAAGCCATCGCTAGAATTTGCTTTCGTGTTCACGAAGTCTGAGAGGGAGGAATGGAAGGCTGCCGTCTCAAATTTCTTCAAACAACAGGCAGGAATAACGCCAGCGCTGACGGGAAGCGGGGTGGACGAGGCGTTGGAGGAAGAGTCGGACGAGTCGGACGAAGCGGGAGCAGAAGCGGAAGCGGAAGAGGAAGAAGAAGAAGAAGAAGAAGAAGAAGAAGAAGAAGCGGACGAACAGGAAAAAGTCGAAAAGGATTTGGCGGCGGCCTCGCTCCTGCGATCTTTGCTGGATCCCGCAGCCGCAGGTATAACCCTTACTCGTATCGGGGTCGGGGGCTCGCTCCAATTTGAAAGCTTTGAAGTTGTCAACTTGCCGAAGCAAATAGAGGAGTTTATTGTCGGCAAAAAGCCGCGTGTAGAAATCTTTAAGGCGCTTACAGGGAATCTTCAGGATTCCGCTGTCGCAACTACGATTACCACTCCCGAGTATGAATTCTTGCAGGGTGTTTTCTTCTACGCAGGGTTGGACCCGCGGAATTGCTCCTATATTTTCAACCAGGATGATAAGACCCAGCGCGCTCTCGATATTGCTTCGGAGCAATTAGACGGCAGCCTAAGAAATCTTTGGGGGCAAGGCACGGAGCTCCATTTCGAACTTCGACACAAGGGAGCGGCGATTGAATTCCTTGCCGACGATCCGGCAATCAAAACTCGAAAGGCAAGGATGTCCAAAAGAAGTTCTGGTGTGACTCAGTTTTTCCGCGTTTCAATGGTCCTCTACGCCCGACGGAAAAAGCATCCGGCCAATTCCTACATCTATCTCTTTGACGAACCCGGTGTCCTGCTTCATCCGCAAGGACAACGTGATTTGTTGCAGGTATTTGAACAGCTGTCCGAGGAGAATCAGATTGTTTACGCAACTCACTCTTTGTTCTTATTAAACCAAAATTTTCCCGAGAGGCATCGACTTATATTTAAGGATAAGGGCGGTACAAAAGTTGACCAGAAGCCGTATCGTCAAAATTGGAAGTTAGCCACCGACGCTCTCGGTGTGTACTTAACCTCGAACATTCTCTTTTCAAACAAAGTTCTTCTAGTGGAGGGTGACTCGGACCCGATGTATCTGTATGAGCTGTTTCGACAACTGAACAGGTCCGGGGACGCGGATGTTGACCTCAACGCGCTGGGAATTATGAGTTTTTACGACTATCAGAACCTAAGGTTTTTGCTGCAGGTTTTTAAGAGAGACGATCAGGGTGCGTCTTTACTCGTAATGGCCGATGGAGACTCGGAGGGTAAGACGATGATTCAGCGCGTCACAGCCCTCTGTAAGAAACTTGACGTTCCGACGATACGACTGCCAGAAGGGCGCTCTATAGAAGATTATTGTTTATACGAAGAGCAATTCCTTCAGGCTGTAACGAGGACCCTCGTAAGCGCTTGCGAGGCCGAGGGCAAACCTGAGCCGAGGGATTTGGATGAGCGCGTTCGCAGGTCATGGGAAGAGCACAAATCGGCCAAAGATAAGCCCGAAAAGCGCGCGAAATCTGATAAAGATGAAAAGGACGAAAAAAAAGAAAAGAAAACGACTGGCCGCTGGTTTAAGGACGTCGCGAAGGAATTGATCGAAGACGAGCCCTCTAAGGTGGTGCTTGCCCGGACATATTCAGAGTTGTGCAGAGAAATGCCTGTTTCAACTCCGAACCCCCAAAAATTAAGAGATTCAAAGGCGCTCTGTCTGGACATCTCAGCTAAACTTTCTCTCCCGAGCGTTCGAGCTGTAAAAGCGATTGAGGCAAGCAAATAGATTGGCTTCCATTTGGTAGTGGGACGCTCGGGGAAAGCCCATTACTTTCCCATAGCTTGTTTGAATTCAAGTACGCGTTTGCTGTCCCTAAAAAAGGTTTCCAGCAATTGGTTGAGTTCTTCTGGTTCTGGATTCAGTCGGTCGCTTTCCCATTCTCGTTGTTCAAACTGCCATTCGCCCTTTCCTTTCCACATGAAAATGAGACCGATATTGAAGCGCTCCAATTCTGAAACCAGTCGTTCTGGAAATTCGTAGTCTCGCTCCTCAACCTCAACTACTAGGTACGAGAAATGCGCACGACGCGAATGGGCTGCCGCCTCGAAAACTGATCTAACATCCTCTGCGTCGGAGGACTTCTTAATTTCGAACGTAGTGACATCGAGACTAGGTTGGGCTAGATATTCATACCGATTCACTTGCACTAGGGTAACGTCGGGCCGCGACCATTTGCCACTTGCCCGTCCCTTTTTTCTTGGAGTACCCGTCACAAGAACTTCAAAGAAATCCACGGGCGTCACACTCTTGCTCCATTCCTCAGCGACCCATTTCCTGACCGGTTCATAAAGCTCAGACTCCTTGGAGACAAAGAGCTTCCCTTTGCGCTTCGCCGGAGCGGCTCCCACCTGTGCCGCCACGCTGCCGCCGCGTCCTTTTCCTAGTGCCAGGTACCCGCCGTCAACTAGTTGATCCCTAAGTTTCCAGTAACCGTTGCCCAACTTCGATTTGCGTTGAAGTGACGTATTGCCTATGAAAACCCCATCCTGAGGAACAAGCGCAAGTAACTTTTGTGCCGCTTTTGATATTTTCTTTGTTTCTTTGGGCTGCTTTGGAGACTTTCTCACGCACTCACCTCGTTGGACTTACGGCAATCGGGCGGATTCTAGCATGCCACGTAGAAACCTAGTACAAGTGGTTGAAGACTAGGTATTTCTAATGATCGCGTTTGTTGGGCTCCGAGCCAAAGCGCAGAAGCCTGCGCGGGTGGAACGGCGTATGCGGTGCGGGCTCATCAGATAATCCTCGGCGAGGATTGACGGTGTCGCGGCGGGATTGTTACTCTGAGTCCTCTATTTGGTTGCTTCATCGAATCACTATCGCTATCGGTCGGAAGTAAAGCAAGGGTAAACACTTAAACGGAGGAACGCGCATGGCTACGGCTGTAATGCCGAAGGTATTTAAGAACTACATCAATGGGGAGTGGGTGGAGGCGCGGAGCGGGAAGGCGATCGAGAATCGCAACCCGGCGGACACCAACGAGCTGGTGGGGATGTTTCCGGCGTCGTCCGCGGAAGACGCGGATGCTGCGATTGACGCGGCGGCGAATGCGTTTGAGAAATGGCGGCTGACGCCTGCTCCGAAGCGCGGCGAAATTCTCTATCGCGCGGCGGAAATTCTGACCGAGCGCAAGGAAGATTTCGCGCAGGACATGACGCGCGAAATGGGCAAAGTGCTGGCGGAAACGCGCGGCGACGTGCAGGAAGCCATCGACATGACGTACTTGATGGCGGGAGAGGGGCGGCGGCAGTTTGGGCAGACCACTCCTTCGGAGCTACCGAACAAATTTGCGATGTCGGTGCGCACGCCGGTGGGCGTGAACGGGTTTATTACGCCGTGGAATTTTCCCATGGCCATTCCGTCGTGGAAAATTATGCCTGCGCTGATTTGCGGGAACAC
>JBEKHP010000010.1:0-99761 GCA_050012235.1 Candidatus Acidiferrales bacterium
TCCTGGCTCCATCCGGAATTTGCCAGGAGACCCCGTTGAAGCTGGCAAAAATTTCCGGATTTTCAAAGAGTTCGTTTCCATAAGGGTACGGTGTGCAGGCCATCCAGTAAGGCCACTTCTGCCTACCGAATCCCTGGGGAATATATACAACATCGGGATGAGCCGCTTGCCCTGAACCGTCCGAAGTCTCCAGATTTAGGAGCGTCGGCTTCGGCAAACGGTTTTTCGCGGGCTTGACGCGACGGTACGGGGCATCGCTCAGGCTCAACTGCGAGACGGCGGGCGCTTCAGCGAATCGTCGCACGATTCGATTCAGAGCCGTCTTGGGGGATAAATCGAAATAAAGCAGCAGACAGAGAAACGCAGCAAGGCCGGCGAACGCAAACGCAAGCGAAAGCGAAAGCGCAACCAAATATTCCATTCGATTTCACCCAGCTAAGCCAAAGTCTTCAGGGGGTGCTCCCCGGCTTCTAATTTCAAGGCCACATCTATTCGGGATTTCACGCGCGTACTGCGAATATACTTGGTTCCAAGCGCCTTTGAGAAAGATTCGCGCGAGACTGCGCCCTCCGCCAGACGGTCTTGGTGTTTCTCCCGATCCATTTGAGAGGTGCACCTTCACTTGAAGGTCGAGCACTGGCGAGTAAGCGAACACCGCTTGCCCCAACGTCGCCAGAGCGCCAAGCTAAGTCTTGGCGGAGACTTTGCCGCCCTTATTTCCCTTCGTTCGCGCTTGCCGCGACCGGCTTCAATCCGGCGTCTTCGGCCACGCCGAGAGCGACGGCGGTCAAGTCCATATCCGCACGGCCCTTCGCCACCGCAGTCAGCCAGCGATCGCGCAAAAGGCTCGCGAGTGGCATGGGCACTGAGCTCAAGGTAGCGGTCTGAAGGGCAAGCGAGATGTCCTTCAGCATCAGAGCGAGCCGAAAGCCCGCTGGCAGGAATTTCTCTTCGGAGATTAGTTTTCCGTACCCCTGATACACGGGGCAGGCAAAGAGCGTTTTGCCAAACAGCTCGGCGACATCCTTCTTGTTTAAGCCATTTTTCTCCGCCAAGATGAAAGATTCCGCCATGGCCTCAATCGCGGAGGCAATCATGAAATTCCCGCACAGTTTCACGACGTTCGCAGAACCTGGATCGTCCCCGAATTCGAATGTGCCCTGGCCAATCGCGCCGAGTATCGGCATTACTCGCTTGCGGGCCGTGGCATCGCCGGACGTGCAGATCCACAGACGTTTTGCCGCGGCGGCCTCGGGACGCCCGAAAACCGGGGTCGCCACATAGGCAACTTTGTATTTCGCGTGATGCTCAGCTAGGCGGCGCGCCGTGGCGGGGGCAATCGTGCTGATGGAAACGTGCGCACCTCCGAGCCCTAGCTTCTCAACGAACGACCCCGATGGGAGGCAGACTGCTTCGACAGCCTGGTCATCGGAAAGCATGGTGAGGACGATGCCACCGGCTACGGCTACCCCTTCAGGACGTTGGACCACCGTTGCGCCCTTAGCCGCAAGCGCAGCCGCTTTCGCAGGGCTGCGATTGTAAACACGCAAGGTGTAACCGGCTTGAAGCAGATTCGCCGCGATTGGCTCGCCCATATTTCCCAAACCTATGAAGCCAAGTGTTTCGCTCATACGTCTCCTCCCGCTGCTGCGTTCATCACGTGAACTTCATTTTCACGTTACCCAAGGCCCACCAATTTTGCTCTGGTTGCGATGCACTTAGCAGCTCCATCTCTCCGGCAGTTCTTTATTCTTGGTTCTGTATATCGTTGAGTGAAATGTGATATCACACTTTGCCTGGGCGTGGGCTACGCATGTATCAGGTCAGATTCGCCGTTGCGTCTTTCATAACTCTTGACAAACGAATCATCGAAGACTTATAAGTTTTGGGGTCCCGGTTCCGAGCCGAACGGGAGGTAATGTGGGTATACAGACATCCCGCAGAGACTTCTTCAAGATTGCAGCAGTCGGCGGCGTCGCCGCCACCGTCTTCGGATTTGATCTCAAGCCTGCTTACGCCCAGTTGAAAGAATTGAAGATCGCGCGCGCCGCAGAGACACGCTCGACGTGCCCTTACTGCGCGGTGGGCTGCGGCGTTCTCATTTATACGATCGGCGACAAGGCCAAGAACGTTACGCCGCAAGTGATTCACGTCGAAGGCGACCCCGACCATCCTACCAACCGCGGGACGCTGTGCCCGAAGGGCTCTTCGCTTGAGCAGGACATGCTCAATCCGCGCCGACTCGTCAAGCCGCAAGTCCGGCGGCCCGGCGCGACGGAGTGGCAGGACATTTCCTGGGACACGGCGCTAAGTGAGATTGCACAGTGGACCAAGAAGACCCGCGACGCGTCGTTCGTAGAAAAGGATGCTAACGGCGTGACCGTAAATCGCTGCGAAGGGATTTCTTTTATCGGCGGCTGCACGGACACAAACGAATTCAATTATTTGGTAGTGAAAACAATGAGGAGTCTGGGCTTGGTGTATTTAGAAAACCAAGCCCGTGTTTGACACGGCCCCACGGTCTCAAGTTTGGGACCAACGTTCGGACGCGGGGCGATGACGAATGGCTGGATCGACATCAAGAACACCGACATGATGTTGATCATGGGCGGCAATCCCGCCGAGAACCATCCCTGCGGATTCAAGTGGGCGATGGAGGCCAAGCGCAACCGCAACGCCAAGATTATTTCCGTAGATCCGCGATTCACACGCACTTCCGCTACTGCTGACCTGTTTTTGCAGATTCGCGCCGGGACCGACATTGCGTTTCTGGGCGGAGTGATTCGCTACGCGATCGAGAATAATCGGTATGCAAAAGAGTATTTGATTAACTACACGAACGCCGCGTTCATTGTGAAGGAAGGATTCAAGCTTCCTGAAGATGGGTTGTACTCCGGGTTCAATGCGACGGCGGGGACGTACGACAAAACCACGTGGAATTATCAGGAAGGTGGAGACCTGAGCGGGAAACCGGACGTGGCTGCGCATGCTGCGGGCGGCGGGACCGCAGGCGGGCCGTCGGGCGCAGGTGGAGCGTCGGGCCCTGGTGGAGCGACTGGTCACGCACCGGAACCCGAGCACGGGAAGGCCCCGGCCCCTCCTCTACTGCCGCCGAACGTAGCCTACGACTTGACGCTGCAGCATCCGCGCTGCGTCTTCCAATTGATGAAACAGCAATATTCGCGGTACACGCCGGAAACGGTCGAGCGCATCACGGGTATCCCCAAGGACCAATACCTGAAAGCCATCGACATGTTCACTTCCGTTCGCAAAGACGGGGACATGAAGAAGGTGGCGACGATCATCTACGCCGTGGGCTGGACGCAGCACACCTTCGGAACGCAAATCATTCGCACGGCCGCGATGATTCAGCTTCTGCTGGGCAACGTGGGCCGAGCGGGCGGCGGAGTAAACGCGTTGCGCGGGCATTCGAATATTCAGGGCGCGACGGACATGGCGGGACTTTTTGACTCGATGCCCGGATATTTGAAGGCGCCGACTCCCGCGGACACGGATTTGGCTGCGTTTCTGAAGCGCACCACGCCGACAGCGTCGAAACCGGCACCGTGGGGTTCGTGGAACTATTATTCAAACACCCCGGCATTCTTCGTGTCGCTGCTGAAAGCGATGTATGGCGACGCAGCTACGAAAGAAAATGGATTCGGGTTTGACTATCTGCCGAAGGTTGACCGGGACTATTCGTGGACCCACATCTGGGAAGACATGTACAACGGCAAGGTCAAGGGCATGATGGCGTTCGGAATGAACGGAGTAATGATCGGTCCGGACACGACAAAGAACATTAATGCGCTAAAGAAGGCCGACTGGCTGGTGGTCGGCGAGATTTACGAGGACGAGACTAGCGACTTCTGGAAGGCACCGGGAATCACGGTTGACGAGCAGAAGAAAATCAATACGACGGTGTATCGCTTGCCTTGCGCCGGCTTCGCGGAAAAAGACGGCAGCATGACGAACTCCGCGCGTTGGGTCACGTGGAAATATGCCGCTGTTCCGCCCCCAGGACAAGCTCGGCTCGACCAGGACATCATCGCGCAGATTTTCCTGCGCGTCAGGGATCTATACAAAAAAGAAGGCGGAAAATTCCCGGACCCGATTCTGAATTTGAGCTGGGCGTACGCTGACGCAGCTCACCCGCCGCTTTCGCAAGTGGCCATGGAGCTAAACGGGAAGGCGTTGGCGGAATTGACGGACCCGGTGACGAAACAAGTGATTAAGGCGGGTCAACAATTGCCTGGATTTGCGTGGCTGAAGGACGACGGCACGACGATGTGCGGCAACTGGATTTATTCCGGTTGTTGGACGGAAGCCGGATCGCAGATTCAGCGGCGAGGCACGGAAGATCCCTCCGGGATGGGAGTGTTTCCTAACTGGGCGTGGTCGTGGCCGGCGAACCGGCGCGTGCTATATAACCGCGCGTCGTGCAATGCGGACGGAAAGCCATGGGATCCGGAGCGCAAGCAGGTATGGTGGAACGAAGCGGCAGGGAAATGGGTTGGGAATGACGTGCCGGACTTCAAAGCTGACTCCCATCCGAAAGATCACCTGGGACCCTTCATCATGAACCCCGAAGGAGTGGGACGGTTATTTGCTCCGATTGGAGTGTTGGCGGACGGTCCGTTCCCGGAACATTACGAACCAATCGAAAGCCCGACGAAGAATCTGTTCCACCCGGAGCAATCGAACAATCCTCTGGTGAAGAAGTTCAAGTCGCCGTACGACAAATTCGGCGACCCGGCGGAATACAGCATCGTGTGCACGACGTACCGGCTGACGGAGCAATATCACTACTGGACGAAAAATAATCCGATGAACGTGCAGTTGATTCCGGAGCCGTTCGTGGAGATTCCGGTGGAGCTGGCGGAGGAAAAAGGAATTCGTGGACGGGATGTGATCCACGTGATCAGCGCAAGGGGAACCTATACGGCGAAGGCGTTTGTGACGCGGCGGCTGAAGCCGATGATGATCGACGGCAAGAAGGTGTATCAGATTGGATTGCCGATTCATCAGGGCTTCCGCGGAATTCCCGAGGACGAAGGACGAGACGCGCGGACGCCGGCGAATTTGCTGACGCCTGCGGTAACTGATCCGAATGCCCACACCCCTGAATCCAAGGGCTTCCTAGTGAAAGTGGAAAAGGCGTAGGGAGCGGACGATGAGCCAGGCGTCAACGGAAATAATCAGAATCTCAGCGCACCCCGGGACGGTTCCGGGCGCCGGGCTAAACCGCGAATTCCAAGTCTGCAAGCTGGTGGACACGACTACTTGCATCGGGTGCAAAGCTTGCGAAGTGGCCTGCCTGGAATGGAACGGATACACCTTCAGCGAAACCACGTTTGACAATTCCTACCAGACCATGCCGGAGACGACATGGAATTACTGGAACTTGATCAAATTCAACGAGCATGAGCGCGCCGACGGCAGCATGATGCTGCTGATGCGCAAAGATCAGTGTATGCACTGCGAAGAGCCGGGCTGCCTGGAAGCATGTCCGGCGGACGGCGCCATCGTCCAATACGCGAACGGCATCGTGGACTTTCAGGAAGCGCATTGCATTGGTTGCGGCTACTGCGTCACCGGGTGCCCGTTCAACATTCCAAAATTCAGCCCGGAGGCGCACAAAGTTTTCAAATGCACGTTGTGCAACGATCGCGTGTCGGTGGGCCTCGAACCAGCGTGCATTAAGGCGTGCCCCACGGGCTGCCTGCACTTCGGCACCAAGTCGGAAATGAAGGAACTGGCGGAAGGGCGCGCGGCGCAGCTTCGCAACGTTTCCGGATTCGCCGACGCGGGAGTGTACGACCCTGCCGGAGTGGGCGGAACACACGTGATCTACGTGCTGCATGACGCCAAGAATCCCGAGTTGTATGGCGGGCTGCCGAAAGATCCGCATATCCCTTATTCAGTCTGGCTGTGGAAAAAACCTCTGAAATGGCTGGGGAATTTGGCCATGATCGGCGGCATCGTGGGCCTGGCCTTGCATTACCTGCGAACCGGGCCGAAGAAAGAAGAGCCGATCCCGCCGGACGACCGGGGGCCTTCATGAGTACCACCGATACTGTACGGCATCCTCGAACGACTACGGATTTCGACGAGGAGCTGATCCCGCGTTATTCGTTCGTCGAGCGGGTGAATCATTGGTTTGGCGCGTTAACATATACCTACTGTTTGATTACCGGGCTCGCTTTCTGGACACCTTACCTTTACTGGCTGGCCGCGATTGTCGGCGGCGGACCAACAGCGAGATTCTGGCATCCATGGTTCGGTCTGTTCTTCACCGTTTCCCAGTTCTTCATGTTCATGCACTGGGGCGGCGATATGGAAATGGATCACGACGATCGCGTCTGGGCCGATAACATCAAAGCCTACATAAATAACGAGGACGACAAACTTCCTCCGGTCGGACGCTTTAACTGGGGACAGAAAATCTACTTTTGGGCGATGGCTGGCAGCACAATTCTTCTGCTTCTCTCCGGCTTCGTGCTGTGGTACGTCGAATCCGTCCCGTGGAGTTTCCGCGTTCTGCGCTATGTGGCGATCTTGATTCACGCTAGCGTAGCGCTCATCACTATTGGCCTTTTCCTCATTCACGTTTACATGAGCACCCTTTTGGAAGAAGGGAGTTTCGCGTCCATGGTTTACGGAACGGTGACCCGCGCGTGGGCCTGGACCTTCCACCGCAAATGGTATTACCAGGTCACAGGTAGATCCCGATCCAAACAATGATCCCTGCGCAGTGGGATCGGAGAATCCGCCGCGCCACTGAATTAACCTCAAGCTATCCATTCGGCGCTGAAGGACTGCGCTTTTACGCGCGCGTGGCAACCTTCCAGAAAAGCCTCTACGCGGAAATTCAGAAGGCGCTGAAGGGTTCGCCTAAGATTTCGGCCGACCGCCCCCTGCGGGACGAATTGGACTTTTTCCTTCTCCTGCCGCACTTTTCCCCATTTCTATCCGTGATCCAGCAGATCGCGCCGGCGCCGCTCTCCCAAGCCGCCGCTGAGCTTGCGCGGAGAGGGCCTGCGGCATGGCAGCACGCGATTGAAGATTTCTGGCACGGGGACCCGGAATTGGCGCCGGCCGCGGACGACGCAGAACAGCTGCAGAGCGGGGACTCACTCGAGTCAACCTCTTCCGATCGATTGCTGGCCTGGATTTTTCTCCAGCCATATGCCGAATACCTTGCCGCTCACCGCGAACCGACAATCGTGGATGGGACTCCATCGACCTGCCCGGTCTGCGGCGGCAGGCCGATCGTGGGCGTATTGAGGAGTGAAGGCGACGGTGCGAAGAAGTCTCTGATCTGCATGCTCTGCGCGCACGAGTGGACTTTTCGGAGAATTTATTGTCCGGCGTGCGGAGAAGAAAGAGAGCCGCAGATGGCGTTTTATTCCGCGCCGGAAATCGCGCACGTCCGCGTGGACGTTTGCGACACCTGCCACACCTACCTGAAGAACATCGACTTTACCAAGACCGGGCTGGCGGTTCCTATTGTGGATGAGCTGGCGACAATTCCGCTGGACTTGTGGGCAGTCGAGCACGGTTACAAGAAGCTGCAAATCAACATGCTGGGAATTTGATCGCGCAAACGTTTCTCTTCATGCGAATTATTGCGCCCGAGGGATGCGGGCAAAACGATAGTACGGAGCAGGCCGCTCGAAATCACAGTGACAATGCTGCCGTCGAGCGTTCTCTTCCGCCACGGTCCGGCCAGAGCTGTCAAACACCAGCTTCTGGTCGGAAGCAACGAATTTTCTACATCGAACTGATTTTGATGTAGCGGACGACGTCCGGGAGAACGGCTACACCTGCAACAACCACAACCAAGGCGATTGCGCCAATCAAGAAATATCGCATGTGGGCTCCTAACCTTCCCCAGATTATTTTCAGGGTTACCGGGCAATCATACCAAAATATAAGAGCGCGAACATACAGAAAGATGTGTATCTTTCTGCTCCGTGGCGGCGGATTTCAGGGAAGGTCTTTCGCGGTCGTGGTGATAACCAGCTTGCCGTGTTTGACTCCGCGAAGACTCAGAATTCCGTTGGCCAAATCGTTTAGCTCCCCACCGCGGCCTTTCATTATCACGACCTCGAGACAATTGTGATGGTCTAAATGCACGTGCGTCGCGGCAAGTACTTTGCTACCGGCTCGATGTTGTGCTTCCACTAGCTTCTCGGTGAGATTCGGGCGATGGTGGTCGTACACGATGGTCAGCGTTCCAACCACGAGTTTATTGGAGTCGGCTTCCTCCGACACTAAATGATCGCGAATCAAGTCCCGCACGGCCTCCGACCGATTCTTGTAGCGTTTCTTGGCGATGGCCAGGTCGAATCTCGCAAGCAATTCCCGGTTTATCGAAAGTCCTGTTCGGGTTAATTCCGACATATTTTGATCCTTTGCCTAGGAGTTCACCACTATCCTCTCCCACTGAGCCTTGGTGTATAGCATGCAGGGCGTGCCGGAGGCCAGATTCAGTTGCTGCCTCCCTCCCCAAAATTGGGGCTGGCCACAGGAGAAACCCCTATGACAGTATCAGGGGAAACCTGATAGCACGATTATTCGAAACGTGTTACACACGCGGTCGCATTCGGTAGCACGATTTCCAGAGTCGTATGTGGAGAGGTCATGCGATTCAGGCGCTCGACGGCCCGGCTGCACACGTGCATGGTGGCCCTGATCATTCTGTTTTGTTCCACACCTTCATCGTGGGCAGCGGCAAATGCTCAAGGAATCACTCAGCTTTCCGGAACTGTGGTTGACACGTCCGGCGCGGTGATTGCCGGGGCGACCGCCCGGGTTCGAAGCGCGAACGGTACTGTACAAATCACGACGCACACGGACGCGTACGGTTCCTTCATTATTTCTGGACTCTCGGCAGGTAATTATCGACTCGTGGTATCTAGTCCCGGTCTGGAAACGAAAGAAATTCCCGTCACCATAGGGTCTACTGAGGCGCCGGTCCCTCTGCGCATCTCCCTGGCTGTGAGCTCGGTGAGCACCACTATCAACGTAAAGAGCCGGGAGGACAGCCTCCTTGGAATTGCCGATTCCGCCACGCAGGGAACGGTGGGGGCAGCGGAAATCGAAGATCGTCCGATTCTTCGTTCGGGAGAAATCTTGGAGACGATTCCCGGTGTCATCATCACTCAACACGCCGGCGGCGGCAAGGCCAACCAATATTTTCTTCGCGGCTTCAATCTCGACCACGGCACAGATTTCGCCATTTTCATCGACGACATGCCGCTTAACCTGCCGTCGCACGCGCACGGCGAGGGCTACTCGGACATGAACATCGTCATCCCGGAGTTTGTGGAGCGGGTGAATTTCGAGAAAGGTCCTTATTACGCTGATGTCGGCAACTATGGCTCGGCTGGAGCGGCCGATGTGGTGTATTTCAAGACTCTACCCGAGAACTTCTTCCAGGTGGAAGGCGGCATGTATGGCTATGGGCGTATGGTTTTCGGCGTATCGAAAAAGCTCCGCAAGGACACTTTGCTGTACGGAGGCGAGGTGTACCACGATAACGGCCCATGGACCACGCATGAGGATAATTTTTACAAATACAATGGCCTTGTAACCTATAGCCAGGGCGGAGAGGACAATGGATTCAGCATCACGGCCCGCGCTTACCGCGGAACATGGCACTCGAGCGATCAAATCCCCGTTGACGCCATACCCCTGGTTGGTTTCTTTGGCGCACTGAACCCGACGGACGGTGGCGAGTCACAGCGTTACAGCTTGCAGGCTGAATGGCATCGCAGCAGCGCAAATTCCGAGACGAAAGTCACCGCCTACGCATTTTATTATGATCTCAATTTATTTTCTGATTTCACTTACTTCCTGGATGACCCCATTAAAGGCGATCAGTTCGAACAACAGGACAGGCGCTGGGTGGCGGGGTTTGACGCACACCACACGATTTTCAGCACATGGTTTGGCCGCAAGGTGGCAAATACGTTCGGCCTGCAGCTCCGCAACGATTGGGTCCACAACGGCCTTTTCCGGACGGAAGACCGTATGCGCACGGACAAGAATGATATCAACGCCTGCAACGACGAACCGATCCCCGCGTGCGTTACCAATCCGAATCTGACAGCAATCTTGCCTGCCGACACGGATTTGAATAAATTTACCGACACTGTGATCGGTTTTTATGTGGGAAATAAAATCCAGTGGGCGGAAAAATTTCGCACGGTCCTGGCCTTCCGCGGCGACGAAGCAATATATAACGTCACCAGCTTGACTCCCTCGTATGTCGCTACCGAGTTGCCCGGCGCTCCGGTGGTCAACTTTGCGAAGCTCAATTCCGGCTTGGCCACCAAGTTCCTGCCCAGCCCCAAAGCAAGCTTGATTTTCGGCCCGTGGGCGAAGACTGAGTTCTATCTACAGGGAGGATTCAGTTTCCACAGCAACGACGCGCGTGGCGCAACGCAAAGGGTGGAACCGATTTCGCCGGATTTCCCTTTCCCGACGTCCAGCACTCTAATTTCTCCCCTAGTCCAAACCAAAGGCGGGGAAGTCGGCGTGCGTACTCTGATCGTCCCACATCTGCAAAGCACTCTTTCGATCTGGTATCTTCACAGCAACTCCGAACTGCAGCAGGATGGCGACACCGGAGGCACGGTTGCATCCGAACAGTCGAGCAACCGCTATGGCGTCGAATGGGCGAACTACTACACGCCACTGGAACATTTGGCTTTTGATTTTGACCTTGCGGACTCCCGCGCCCGATTTACCCAAATAGACCCAGCTGATGCGGCCTTCAGCAACGTGGGTGGCGGCCAGTATCCTGTGCAGGGCCCGGGTGGCTATCGTGTGCCCGAAGCTGTTGGGTGGGTGATTTCCTCGGGCGTCACAGTGCACGATTACAAAGGCTTTTCGTCGAGTTTGCGCCTGCGCTACTTCGGCCCGCGCGATTTGACGTCTGACGGAATTTATCGCTCAAACTTAACGGCGTTGCTCAACGCGCAGGTCCGTTATCAAATTAACAGGAGATGGAGCATTTCGGCCGACTTTTTGAATTTGCTTGACCGCCGCGACAGCGACATCGACTACGCCTATATCTCCCGAATAACGCCAACAGACACCCCGGCGTTTACAGACGTTTTCCACCCCACCGAACCCTTCCAGGTGCGATTCGCATTGCGCTACCGGTTCGATCTGCCTCGGTGATCTTCATAGGAGAAAACCGACAAGACGGCACGCTGGGAATTGATCACCGTGCCGTCCAGCCGAGATCGATATCCAGCGCGGCACCCGTGATTCCGGAAGCGAGATCCGAGCACAAGTACAGCGCCAGCGCTGCCACTTCGTTTGGCTCGAGCAAACGACGGATAGCCGCGGGCTCGAGCATGATTTTCCGAACGACTTCGTCAGCAGAAATGCCATGCCTGAAGGCTTGTTCTTTAATCTGCTTTTCCACCAGTGGAGTGCGCACATACGCAGGGCAGATCGCGTTTGAAGTAATGTTGTGTTCGGCCACTTCGAGCGCGAGCACCTTTGTGAAACCCAGGACCCCGTGTTTCGCGGAAACGTAAGCCGACTTGAAGGGCGAAGCCACTTTGCCATGCAGCGAAGCGATGTTGATTACCCGCCCCCACTTCTGCCGGATCATGTGCGGTACGGCATACTTGGAGCACAGAAAAGTGCCGGTGAGAATTACGCCGATCAGATGTTCCCAACGGTCTTCCGGAAAATCGACAACGGGGGCGATATGCTGTAATCCCGCATTGTTCACCAAAATATCGATGCGTCCGAATTTCTTCATCGCAACTTCCATCAGCCGACGCACGTCGCTGGATTTGGAAACATCGGCCGCCACAAATTCCGCACTCGCTCTTGATTTGGTCAGTTTGGCCAAGGCGGCTTGACCAGCCTCGGCGCTCACGTCAGCGAGAACTATGCCGGCTCCGGCTGTGCTCAAGGACTCCGCAATGGCAAACCCGATTCCGCTAGCGGCGCCCGTAATCACAGCTACTTTGCCAATCACGACAATCTCCTTCGCAAACGCATTCTGCCTGTTCAAAGAATCGTTTGGGCCTGGGGCTCTGTCGCACGGGATGTTGATGGACCCCATCGCAATCCCCTTGACAAGTTACGGGCCTCGCATTTAAAAGTCAACGTCGGCATAGCGAGCGATCGCTCACTTTGGGTAGGTTCTATGGTGATGCACAAACCTTGGGTGGGCACTATTAGGGCAACCAATGCCGGGCCGCGCATTATTCAACTTGCGTTGAAGTAGAACTTCTAGGGTGCAAGCACAACCCGGACTTCACCCCGTGCGGACAGCTGTGCCTAGCGAGCCAGGTTCTGCTCGGCTGCGTGCAGGAAACTCAATAAACTCCTGATAAACGATTGGCCGCACAAGTACCAGCGCTTTCCCGCCCAGACGGAATAAAACCGCGACAGGGCGATATGCGATTGGGTACAATCGCGCAAAGCGGCAAGCATTCCCCCTGAATGCTCCGTTCACCGTAGGGGTACGCGCCACCGCATGGGCGCTCTAACTGAAATCGATGTGCTGTGGATCACCGCGGGCCTTGGCTGCGATGGTGACACGATCGCCATGACCGCGGCGACGCAACCGAGTCTCGAAGAGCTGATGTTCGGCGCCCTCCCGTTTGTTCCCAGGATGAAACTGCATAATCCATTTCTCGCCTATAAAAACGGTGAGGAGTTTATGCAGTTGTTTCATCGGGCGGCGGAAGGCAAGCTGGCGCCTTTTATTCTGGTAATCGAAGGCTCCATCCCCAACGAGAAAAACAAGAGCGAAGGCTACTGGGCGACCTTTGGCACGGACCAGAAAACGGGCCAGCCAATTCTCACTTGCGACTGGATTGACCGGCTGGCGCCGAAAGCCTGGGCCGTAATCGCCGCCGGGACGTGCGCGACTTACGGCGGCATCCATGCGATGGAAGGAAATCCGACGGGATGTATGGGTCTCCCGGATTATCTCGGATGGAAATGGAAGTCGAAGGCAGATATTCCGATCGTGTGTGTGCCGGGGTGTCCGGTACAGCCGGACAACATGACGGAGACCATTCTGTATCTATTAAATATGGTGGCGGGAAGAGCGCCGATGATTCCTCTCGACGATGCTCTGCGGCCCGCGTGGTTGTTCGGCCAAACGGTGCACGAAGGATGCGACCGAGGCGGATACTACGAGCAGGCCGAGTTTGCAGAGGAATATGGATCGATTCAATGCATCGTGAAGCTGGGCTGCTGGGGGCCGGTGGTCCAATGCAATGTAGGGAAGCGCGGTTGGATGGGCGGAGTCGGCGGTTGCCCCAACGTGGGAGGGATTTGCATCGGCTGCACCATGCCCGGATTTCCGGACAAATTCATGCCCTTCATGAACCAACCTCCGGGTTCGCTTCTCTCTGCAAGTGCTGTGGCGACGTATGGCCGTGCCATTCATGCGCTCCGGCGCTTCACTCAAGCGTCTCTCAACAAGGAACCGAGTTGGAGACGGCGCACACCGGAATGAAGTACGTCATTTTGGGAAAAGCATAATGAGCGGACATTCCATAACTGAGAACGACTGGGCGCGCGAACTCGCGGAGTCCCTGGTTTCGAGTGAACCGAATTCCAGCGCAGTGGATGCGGAAGCGACTCTTCAGAAATTGGCAGGCGTGTTCTTGGAGAGCCGTTTCCTGGCGACGCAGTCGGCCGGCGGCCCGGTCGATCAGACGGCGACTGAGGATGAGTCCAGCCGGCAGCCGCACAGTCTTGAAGCGAGATACCGCGCTCTGGTCGAACAAATCCCTGCCGTAATTTTCATGGCTTACCTTGACAAAGGAATTGGCGAAGCCTACGTCAGCCCCCAAATAGAAGCTGCGCTCGGCTTTTCGCAGGACGAATGGCTGGAAGATCCGGTGCGCTGGTACCAGCAGATTTATCCGGACGATAAGCAGCGTTGGAGTGCCGAAGCAGCAGAGATGTTTCTCTCCGGCAAACCGCTGAAGTCCGCCTATCGAGTGCTCGCGCGCGACGGAAGAGTTCTCTGGTTCCATTGCGAAGCCGAGATGATCCGCAAGGAGGACGGCCGCCCCTGGTTCATTCATGGCGTAGGCGTCGATATCACGGAACTGAAGCAGGCGGAGGAAGCGCTGCAGGAAGAGCGCAATGTGTTGTCTGCGATTCTCAACATCGTGGGAGCGTTGATCGTGGTTCTCGATTCGAAAGGGCGGATCGTCCGTTTCAACCGCACCTGCGAACAAACAACGGGATATTCCTTCGCAGAAGCGGGCGGAAAGTATGTATGGGACCTGTTCCTGATGCCGGAAGAGGTAGAAACATTCAAAGCGCTTTTTGAGCATCCGAATTCTGCGCAGGTGCCGAGGAATTATGAAACCTATTGGCTGACGCGGGATGGCGACCCCCGCTTGATCGCTTGGTCGAGCACGAGTCTCGCGGGCAAGAACGGTGCGACGTCGCATGTGATCGTCACAGGAATCGATATCACGGAGCGCAAACGCCTCGAAAAGGCGATCCTGGAAGTGAGCGCACGAGAGCAACATCGAATTGGCGAGGATTTGCACGATGGGCTGGGCCAGCACCTCACCGGCATAGCTTTCATGAGCAAAGTCCTGGAAAGCAAGCTGTCCGAGATGTCGCTTCCGGAATCGGTTGATGCCGCGAAGATCGTGAAGTTGGTGAATGAAGCGATCAACAAAACGCGGGAACTCTCGAGAGGCCTTCTGCCGGTCGTATCCGACGCCCACGGCTTGATGTCGGCCCTGACGCGCTACGCTGAAGAGACACAGGATCTCTTCCGAATTAGCTGCCGCTTCGAATGCGGCGCTCCGGTGCTGGTTTACGACGTGAACGTGGCGACGCACCTCTACCATATCGCGCGAGAAGCTGTAAATAACGCGATTAAGCACGGACATCCAAGCCACATCGTCATTGGCTTGACCGCGGAGAATGGGGAGGGCACACTCTCCGTTCGGGACGACGGCAGAGGTATTTCAGAAGTCCCTGCGAACCATGCGGGAATGGGTTTGAATATCATGAACTACCGAGCGAATATGGTCGGAGGGTCGCTCGACGTCAGGAAAAATTCGACTGGGGGAACCTCCGTGGTGTGCATCTTTCCGCTCCGTGACGGGGCGTCAGAAAGGATCGAGCATGAACGCGAGCCGAGTCAGTCCGTCGACAACGAAGTGTAAGGTATTTCTCATCGATGACCACCCGATCGTGCGGCAGGGGCTCGCTCTGTTTATCGACCGGGAACCGGATCTGATGGTTTGCGGCGAAGCGGACGGAGCCACATCCGCCTTGCAAGCAATCCAGGATTCGTTGCCGGACTTTGTTGTGTTGGACATTTCTCTGGAGGGCCCAGACGGTCTCGAACTGCTAAAAACTCTTCGCGCGAAGTATCCGAATTTGCCTGTCCTCATACTTTCGATGCACGATGAATCGGCTTACGCAGAGCGGGCGCTCCGCGCCGGCGCAAACGGCTACATCATGAAACAGGAAGCAACGGAGAAAGTGCTCACCGCAATCCGCCACATCTTGCGCGGAGATGTTTACTTGAGCGATCGTTTGACAAAAAGGATGCTGCAGCAATTTGTCCACGGCGCCATTTCGCCGCGCGATCCGCTCGCGAAGCTCAGCGACCGGGAATTGGAAGTTTACCGGCTGATCGGCGCAGGCCATGGAACGCGCCAGATCGCCGATGAGTTGCACGTCAGCACGAAGACGGTTGAATCTTATCAGGCTCATATTAAGGAGAAGCTTTCACTCCGGAATGCACGAGAACTTGTGCAGCATGCAATCGAGTCGTCCTTGAATGAGAAGGGAGCATGATTAGAACTTTTTAATTGTCCTGCCGAACCTTCCTCCGCCCTACGATCCCGTCTCTAGCAAAGCCCTTTTCGTCAATAATTTAGCGCATAGGGAAATTCCTTATGGCGATCATCGGAATGACCCCGATAGAGAAAACAGCAAGTACCCGCTTGAGACGCCTTGTTCTAAGTTGTATCTCTCCTCTGCAAAGCTTGGGATCTTCCTCACGATCTTCAGCATTGCGTTTCTTCGCCTGAAGCCCGGCACGAAACTGTTTGAGTTGAAAAGGAGAATCGAGCCATGGCAGATGCGGTCCCTTACGGTCATAAGACTCAGAGAGCTTCTCCCGTTTCAGATATTCACATCGTATGGATGACATCCGGCCTGGGATGTGACGGCGACTCAGTTTCCATAACCGCCGCAACGCAACCCAGCATTGAAGATGTGATTCTTGGTGCCATTCCGGGACTTCCCAAAGTTCATCTGCACAATCCCGTCCTTGCGTATGAAAACGGTGACGAGTTTCTGAAGTTTTGGTATCAGGCCGCCGAGGGTAAACTCAATCCCTTCGTGTTGGTGGTCGAGGGATCGATCCCCAATGAAAAGATCAAAAAAGAAGGATATTGGGCTGCACTGGGAACCGACTCGAAGACCGGTCAGCCGATTCCGACGAATGATTGGATCGACCGTTTGGCGCCCAAGGCCTTAGCCGTGGTTGCGTGCGGAACCTGCGCTACATATGGCGGCATTCATGCCATGGCTGGAAATCCAACGGGTGCGATGGGGCTAGCAGACTACCTTGGATGGGGATGGAAATCGGGCGCTGGCCTGCCGGTGGTGAACGTTCCAGGATGTCCTGTTCAACCGGACAATTTCATGGAAACCTTGCTCTACCTTCTGTATCAAGTCGCCGGACTTGCTCCCATGATTCCTCTTGACGACCAACTGCGTCCCACCTGGCTTTTCGGCAAGACGGTCCATGACGGTTGCGATCGCGCCGGCTATTACGAGCAAGGCGATTTCGCTGAGGAGTATGGCTCTCCGAAATGCATCGTGAAACTCGGTTGCTGGGGACCGGTGGTGAACTGCAATGTGCCCAAACGAGGATGGATGGCCGGAATTGGCGGCTGCCCGAACGTGGGAGGGATCTGCATCGGTTGCACCATGCCGGGTTTCCCGGACAAATTCATGCCCTTCATGGACGAGCCGCCAGGCGCGAGAGTTTCTTCCGCCGGTATCAGCGTCTACGGGGCCGCGATACGCGCCTTGCGTTCCATAACCAATAAAACAGTAAACAAGGAACCGAAGTGGCGGCACCCCGGTACGAAGCTCAACACCGGCTACCAGCCGCGGACTTACTAAGATTCCAAAGGAGCCGAGAGATGGCCACGATCGCCGGAGTAAGTAAGGATACGCCGACAAAATCTCGAAATTTGGTGGAAATGAACTGGGATCCAATCACAAGGATCGTAGGGAGCCTGGGAATATTCACCAAGATCGACTTTGAAAACCGCCGCGTGGCTGAGTGCCACAGCACTTCGTCAATTTTCCGCGGCTACAGCATTTTCATGAAGGGTAAAGACCCTCGCGATGCGCACTTCATCACCAGCCGCATTTGCGGGATCTGCGGCGATAACCATGCGACGTGCGCCACGTACGCGCAGAACATGGCTTTCGGAATCCGTCCTCCTGCCATCGCCGAGTGGATTGTGAATCTCGGTGAAGCTGCGGAGTACATGTTCGACCACAATATATTTCAGGACAACTTGGTCGGCGTGGACTTCTGCGAGCAGATGGTGAAGGAAACGAACCCGAGCGTGTTGGCCAAGGCCGAGACCAAGATGTCGCCGCACTCCAATCTTCACGGCTACCGCACGATTGCCGACATCATGCGCGCTCTTAATCCGTTCACCGGCTCGTTCTACCGCGAAGCTCTGCAAGTAAGCCGCATGACCCGGGAAATGTTCTGTCTGATGGAAGGCCGGCACGTTCATCCTTCCACGCTCTATCCCGGCGGCGTTGGCACAGTTCCCACGATCCAGCTCTTCACCGACTACCTCGTGCGCCTGATGAAGTATGTCGAATTCATGAAGAAAGTTGTTCCGCTTCACGATGACTTGTTCGACTTCTTTTACGAAGCGCTTCCGGGTTACGAAGAAGTCGGGCGGCGCCGCGTTCTATTGGCTTGCTGGGGATCTTTCAACAATCCGGACGTCTGCGACTACACCTACAAGAATATGACCAAGTGGGGCCGGGGAATGTTCGTGACCCCCGGCGTGGTGGTTGATGGGAAGTTGGTGACCAACGATCTGGTCGACATAAATCTCAACATCCGCATTCTGCTGGGCAGCTCGTACTACGATGAATGGAAGAATTCAGAAACATTCGTCAAGACCGACCCACTAGGGAACGCCGTGGATCAAAACCATCCGTGGAACCAAACGACCATCCCGCGGCCGCAGAAGCGCGACTTCGCTGGCAAATACACATGGGTGATGTCGCCGCGGTGGTTGGATAAGCGGACGGGAGACCATCTGGCACTCGATACCGGCGGCGGCCCGATCGCCCGATTCTGGGCCACAGCGCTCGCGGGAATCGTGGACATCGGCTACATCAAGGCCACGGGCCACAGCGTCAAAATTTACCTGCCGAAAACTCAATCGCTTCCCGAAGTCGAGTTCGAGTGGAAGATTCCGAAGTGGAGCAACGCCATTGAACGCGATCGGGCCCGAACTTACTTCCAGGCATATTCTGCGGCCGCCGCGCTGCACTTCATGGAAAAAGCGTTGGAAGAATTGCACGCGGGCAGAACGAAAACATGGACCGACTTTAAGGTTCCTGAAAGCGCCATCGGGTGCGGTTTCCACGAAGCCGTCCGCGGCGTTCTCTCTCACCATGTGGTGATTAAGGATCACAAGATCGCGAATTATCACCCCTACCCGCCCACACCGTGGAACGCGAATCCCAGGGATATCTACGGAACGCCGGGACCGTACGAAGACGCGGTTCAGAACACGCCGATCTTTGAGGAGAACGGCCCCGACAAGTTCAAAGGTATCGACATCATGCGCGCGGTTCGCAGTTTCGATCCCTGCCTGCCGTGCGGTGTGCATATGTACTTGGGCAACGGCAAGGTGCTGGAAACGCACCATTCGCCGATGTTTGGTCTTCAGCCCTAAGAACAGCCCTGCGGAAGATCCAAGGCGCGTCCGGTAAGTTCTGTATTGCGGCGGACGCGTCGAATCCGTATCTTGTCTTCGTCGGTCGGAGCAGGGAAAGGTGTCCATGCCCACAAAAGATGTTCAGAGCCGGTTGAAATCGATTGAGGCATTGGTCCATCAGATTGAAAACGTCCCCGATCCCGCACTGAAGGCAACCGCGAAGGACCTGGTGCAGTCGCTGATGGAGCTGCACGGCGCGGCCATCGAACGGATCCTCGAAATCGTCCACCAGAGCTCGACTTCCGGGCCGGCCATCATCGAAGCGCTGGGGCGCGATGATCTCGTTCGGAGCCTGCTACTGATCTATGGGCTTCACCCGGACGGTCTTGAAACTCGCGTGACTCAGGCCCTCGAAAAGACGCGTCCCTATTTGAAATCTCACGGTGGAAACGTAAGCCTCCTAGGAGTAGACGACGAGGGAGCGGTGACGTTGCGCCTTGAGGGCAATTGCCATGGATGTCCTTCATCGTCGGCCACGCTAAAGCTGGCTGTCGAGGAAGCAATCTACGAGGCTGCACCGGATGTAACAGCGATCATCGTTCAGGGATCCATTGAGGAGAAGTCACCGGCCATCGCGTTTGTGCCTCTTTCGCAATTGGGCGGCAACGGCCATGAACCGAAAGCGGAGTCCGAGCGGATCGGATGGGAAGAAGTGTTTGGCCTCGACGCGATTCCTTCGGGAAGTTTGCGGAGAGAGGAAGTCAGCGGCCGCGACATTCTTTTTTGCCGCCTCGAAGAAACTTTGTATGCGTACAACAACTCTTGTCCCGGGTGCGGCCAGCCACTTGGCGCCGCTCGACTCCAAGGGACGGTTTTGGCATGTCCCATCTGCAGCCAACACTATGATGTCTTGCGTGCCGGGCGCGGGGTTGATTTGGATACGATTCATCTCGAGCCTGTTCCGCTATTGAGTGAGAACGGCCGGGTAAGAGTGGCGCTGCCGCTCTCGAAAGCTCAGCGGAGTGGAATGTGAGCTTGCCATTTTCACCCCTCGCGCAAAAAGACGGCGCATTTGCGGCGCTGCGCCAGTTTGCCCGGAAGCGGCCGGCGGTGGAGTGCTGCGAATTGTGCAGTTCCGAGCTGCCTGCCGGGCATCAGCATTTGATTGATCCTGCGGCCCGGAAATTAATTTGCGCTTGCGATCCTTGCGCCATTCTTTTCAGCAATCAAAGCGCGACGAAATACAAACGCGTGCCACGGCGCATCCGGTTTCTTCCGCAATTCCAGATGACCGAGGCGCAATGGGACGGTTTGATGGTTCCCATCGAGCTGGCATTTTTCTTTAAGAGCGGCAGTCCGGGTAAGGTGTCCGCATTCTATCCGGGACCGGCAGGCGCTACGGAATCGCTACTGTCGCTTGAGGCGTGGGCCGATATCGAGCAGGAAAATCCGTCGCTTAAGGAAATGGAACCGGAAGTGGAAGCTCTTCTCGCGAATCGTGTGGGCGCCGCACGCGGCGTAGCCGCACAGTACTACATTGTTCCTATTGACGAGTGCTACAGACTTGTCGGTCTAATCCGCCTCAACTGGCACGGCCTTTCGGGTGGAACTGAAGTTTGGCGCGAAGTAACCAAGTTTTTCGCTAGCTTGAAGGAAAGAGCAGAAACTGTTGGTGGGGAATCAAATGCCTGACTTGAATTTCAAGCTAGAGGATGCACAGGCGGTCCCGTACGGCGCGGCTCCTTTGCTTTCATTCAAGCTGCGCGTAACCAACGCAGGCGCCGAAGAAGAGATCCACACTGTAGTCCTCCGGGCGCAAATCCAAATCGAAGTCACGCGCCGCCACTATAGCCGCGACGAACAGTCGAAGCTTCTCGATCTGTTCGGCGAGCCGGACCGTTGGGGCCAAACATTGCGTAATTTGTTGTGGACCCACGCGACCGTCGTAGTGCCGCCATTCGCGAAAGAGACGGTCGTTGATTTACAGGTGCCGTGTACTTTCGATTTCAACGTCGCCGCCACAAAATACTTCCACGGCCTGGCCGATGGAGACTTGCCCCTTAATTTCCTCTTCAGCGGCACGGTCTTTTATCCGGACCAGAACGACCATCTCCAGGTCGCGCCGATTTCCTGGGAGAAGGAAGCGAAATTCAAGCTGCCGCTGAAGGCTTGGAAGGACCTGATCGATCATTACTATCCCAACAGCGCCTGGCTTTACTTGCGCCGGGATGTGTTCGACCGGCTTTATCAATACAAAGTGCGCCACGGAATTCCCACTTGGGAGCAAGTGATCGAGCGCGTGCTGTCCGGGACCGAGGAAACGGTGCAGCTGTGATTGTGAAGCTTGTGGAAGACATCGCGAACGCCGTCCTTTACGAAGGTTACATGCTGTATCCCTACCGTCCTTCGTCCGTGAAAAATCGCCAACGGTGGAATTTCGGCGTCGTGTACCCCAGGGCATACAGCGAAATGCAAAACGGTGCGGATAACTGGTTCATGCAAACGGAATGCCTCGCGAGCGGAAGCTTCTCTACGGAGTTGAGCGTCAAGGTGCGCTTCTTGCAAGCAGTCGCGCGAACGATCGGCGAGCTCAAGACACCGCCCGATGAATCGCCGGTCAGTAGCGATAAACGCGGCGACCCGGATTTTCAGATCGTTGAAACGCTTCAAGTGGGAGACCAGATCCTTCAAACCTGGCAAGAAGCGGTTGAGCGCGAAATCGTACTCCCTTCCTTCCGTCTTGCCGATCTTCTCGCCTCGGGTCGCTCCACGGTTATTAATTTCCCCGGTGGCAGGGAGTTGGAACCGGTTCGTGCGGACGATGGACGCATCGCCGCAGTGATTGTGCGAACGAAAGACTCCATCACTGGAAAAGTAGAAGTGGTTGCCGAATGCGTCCAACACGGACTCTTCAAAATCACGGTGCGTATCTCGAATATCACCGCGACCATTATTCCCAGTTCCGCAAACCGTGACGCCGCCCTGATGCAGTCGCTGCTTTCCGCCCATACCATTCTCAGTATTAGTGGGGGCGAGTTTGTATCTTCCATTGACCCTCCGGCCGAGCTGAAAAGCGTCGCCTCGGAGTGCAAAAACGTGGGAACTTGGCCGGTCTTAGTTGGCGAAGAAGGGCAGCGCGATTGCATGCTTTCGTCACCGATTATTCTTTACGATTATCCGCAGATTGCTCCGGAGAGCCCGGGTAATTTGTTCGATGGCACCGAGATCGACGAAATTCTGGCGCTGCGCATTCTGACCCTGACGGAAGACGAGAAACACGAAATGCGGCAAGCGGACGAGCGCTCGCGCCAGATTCTGGAGCGCACTGAGTCGATGCCCGCGGAACACTTTATGAAGCTTCACGGGGTCTTGCGAGGCTTGCGTCCCGCGAGCGAGGAACAGCGATGAATGAATGGGAGTGGCGGCTCCTGGAAGACAAGGCTCCCGCGGGAAGCTTGAGCATCGCGGGCGTTGAGGTCAAACCAGGACACCGAGTCCGCCTGCATCCCGGCAAGCGCGGCGACGTGATGGATATCGCTCTCGCAGGGAAGACCGCGATAATCGAGTCCATCGAGCAGGATTACGAAGGCAAATTTCATGTCTGCGTCGTAGCCGATGATGATCCGGGCCGGGATATCGGCATCATGCGGCAACCCGGGCATCGCTTCTTCTTCGATCCGGAGGAAGTCGAGCCGCTTCCCATGGACGAATCAGAACAAGATGTCAAGGCGCAAACGCCGTCCATTCTGATCGCCGGCATCGGAAATATTTTTCTCGGCGATGACGCTTTTGGCGTCGAAGTAGTGCAGCGACTGGCAAGCCGCAAATTGCCCGGGCGCGTGAAAGCCATAGACTTCGGCATCCGAGGTTTCGATTTGGCCTACGCGCTGCTTGATGGTTCCGACGTCACCATTTTGGTGGACGCATGCCCGCGCGGAGGAAAGCCCGGAAGCCTCTACGTGATCGAGCCGGACTTGAACGCGCTTGATGCTCCTGAAGCGGGGCAAACTTCGGTCGATGCGCACAGCATGAATCCCATGAACGTCATCCGCATGGCGAAATCAATGGGCGGAGAATTGAAGCGGATCCTGCTGGTTGGATGTGAGCCGGCGACGCTGGGACCGGAAGAAGGCCAAATGGGCCTCAGCGAACCCGTAGCAGCGGCGGTAGAAGAAGCGGCGAGGCTGGTTGAGTCCCTGGTGGATAAGATTCAAAACGGCGAATGGCCGCAATGACGTGAAACGATGAGCGCTGACGACGAAATTGAGATTCCGCCGGGAGGATGCCATATGTGTCTAGCCATACCGGGAAAAATTGTCGAGATCGCCCCTGACAATCCAAACTCAGCGCTCGTCGACGTAGTCGGCATGCGGCGCAGGGTTGACCTAGGGCTTCTCGAAGACGACAGGCCTGTGCCGGGCGACTGGGTCCTGATTCACGTGGGGTTCGCGATGAGCAAAATCAGCGAAGTGGACGCGCTCGACCAAATGCGAACGCTGGAAATGCTTGGCGAGTGCGAAGCGGCGGTGCAAGAAGTGCGCGGATACGGGTTGGAAGAAATCGAAGATAAAGCGTCGTAAGCGTTTTTCCGAGGGCCGAAATGAAATACGTGGACGAGTTTCGCGATCCGGAGCTGATCACCAAGGCCGCTGAAGAAATTCGCCGCCTGGCCGATCCCAATCGGCATTACAGATTAATGGAAGTTTGCGGCGGGCACACGCACGCAATTTACCGTTTCGGACTGAAAGACGTTCTGCCGCCGAATATCGAGTTGATTCACGGGCCCGGCTGCCCGGTCTGCGTCCTCCCCATGGGCCGCATTGACGACGGTTTGTCGATAGCGATGCAGCCGGACGTGATTTTCGCCGCCTTTGGCGACATGATGCGAGTTCCCGGCACCCACGGCAGCCCTCTCGAGCATAAGGCGCGAGGCATGGACGTTCGCATCGTCTATTCACCGACAGATGCGATCAAACTGGCAAAGTTGAATCCTCAGAAGCACGTGATGTTTTTTGCCATCGGTTTTGAGACTACCGCTCCTTCTACTGCTTTGACCTTGCTGCGAGCGAAAGCGGAAGGTATCCATAATTTTTCAATTTTTTGCAATCACGTCACCATCATCCCCGCGATCCGCGCGATCCTGGACTCTCCCGACATGCGCCTGGATGGTTTCATCGGGCCAGGGCATGTTTCCACTGTTATCGGCTGCAGGCCTTACGAATGGATTGCAAAAAATGAGCGCAAACCCATCGTTGTATGTGGATTTGAGCCGCTCGACCTCCTTCAATCGATCATGATGCTTCTCACTCAGCTTCAAAAAGGCGAAGCCAAAGTCGAAAATCAATACAAGCGCGTTGTTCCCTGGGAGGGCAATCGTGCCGCTCTGCGCGCGATGGCCGAAACTTTTCAGCTGCGCCCGTATTTCGAGTGGCGCGGCCTGGGCTTCATCTCGCAGTCGGCGCTCCGCATCCGCGAGGAGTATGCCGAATGGGATACGGAGCAACGATTCCACGTTCCGGGAATTCGCGTTACCGATCCGAAAGCCGCGCAGTGTGGAGAAGTGCTCAAAGGCGTTCTGAAACCGGCGCAGTGCAAATTGTTCGGCAGGGAATGCACGCCGGAGAATCCGGTGGGAGCGCTGATGGTGTCGTCGGAAGGATCCTGCGCCGCTTATTATAATTACGAGCATCGGAAGGGCAATCTCTTGACGACGATCAGTGCATCAGCATGAGTGCCGGCGCCAAGCTCGGGAATCCTGCTCCCAAGATTCGCTTTCGCGAACCTCAAATCGAGATGGCGCATGGCGCGGGCGGGAAGGCCAGCCGCCGTCTCGTGGAAGGGCTATTTGCGCCTCTTTTTTTTGGTGCGTCTGCTGAGCCGCTTGGGGATGCTGCCCATCTGAAAATTAACGGCGCGCCGATGGCGGTGACCACGGATAGCTTCGTGGTCAAGCCGATCGTTTTTCCCGGCGGTTCCATCGGAGAACTCGCTGTCAACGGAACTGTAAATGATTTGGCGGTGTCGGGCGCAAAACCCGAAGCGCTTGTTCTCACATTAATCCTCGAAGCCGGATTGCGCACGGACGTCCTGCAAGCCGAAATTCAGGCTATCGCCGATGCTGCCCGGAAAGCCGGAGTCAGAATTGCCGGCGGAGACACAAAGGTTGTCGAGCACGGCAAGGCCGACGGCATGTACATCACAACCACGGGGCTTGGCGCTCCGCTGCCGGACGTCGAGATCAATCCGCACTCGGTGCGCTCCGGCGATAAAGTTCTGCTCTCCGGCCCGATCGGTGATCACGGAATCACGATTTTGCTGGCTCGTGGCGAGCTCGAGATGGAAGGCGATCTCCGTTCCGATACGCGCTCCGTCTTTCCACTGGTTAGCGCCGTCATACGCGAGGCGGGTCCGGGCGTTCGCTGGATGCGTGATCCCACGCGCGGTGGCGTGGCAACATCTCTCAACGAGCTCGCGAGAGATTGTGGGTTGGGAGTCATTCTTTTCGAGGACAGCATCCCGGTGCACGACGCCGTGCGAGGAGCTTGTGAGCTGTTGGGGTTGGATCCGCTGCACATCGCGAATGAAGGACAGTTTCTCGCCGTTGTTGCGCCAGAGGTTGCTGACGCAGCGCTAAAGTCGCTGCAAGAAACACCGGGCGGCGAGGAAGCTCGCATTGTCGGCGAAATTCGCGAACAACCCGCAGGCTCGGTTCTGGTGACGAGTCTCTACGGCGGCAGCCGCATCGTTGATATGCTCGTCGGCGATCCTCTGCCGCGGATCTGCTAATCGGAAGGCAGAATGCCCGAAGCAAGAAGAAAAATGGCTGCGGATTGCCAGCTCGCCGCGCAAATTGAACAGCGCCTCCTGGCGCGAAATCAGGTTTTGGAAACATTTTTCGCGCACGAAGCCAATCGGCTCGCTGTTGCATGCCGCGAGATGTCCGACCGGCTTCTTCGGGGCGGCCGCTTGCTCGCGTTTGGGCAAGGACCCTATGCGACAGACGCGCAACACGTCTCCGTCGAGTTCGTTCATCCTGTTATCGTAGGGAAGCGCGCGCTGCCTGCGCTCGATCTTTCCATTCTTTTCCGGCCGTGGCTCGAAGCAATCGTCCGTCCCGACGACATCGTAATGGGATTTGGGCCGCCCGAAGGCGACCCGGAGGTGTGGGCGGCTCTCGATGCAGCGGGCGCGCGCGGAGCGATGACGTTTGCGTTTCCCGGTCTCGAAGGTTCTTACACCATTCCACCGGCACATGCTGATCCGTTCATTCAACAGGAATTGGTTGAGGTCCTCTATCACACACTCTGGGAGACGGTGCACGTCTTCTTCGAGCACCGTGAACTGGGGCACGATGTAGGGCAGGCCGAATTTCTCTATCCGTTCCTTGGACGCGAGAAGCAGGCTACCGGCGATGTGATCGCCGAGGTAGCCAACTCGATCCAAATGAAAGTGGCGGACGACGCAAAGTTGCGCGCGCAAGTGGCTGCCGAAGAGGCGGAACAGATCGGCGATGCCGTTTCCGCGATTTCGGAACGCGTCAGCCGTGGCGGCAAGCTGATTATTTTTGGAAATGGCGGATCGGCTACCGACGCCAACGATTGGGCTATCGATTGCGTGTCACCGCCCGCGGGATGGAAGCCCATTCCGGCGATTTCGCTCGCGCTTGAACCGGCAAACATCACTGCGATCGCCAACGATGTAGGCACCGAAGTTATTTTTCTCCGGCAGATGATTGCGCAGGCTCAGCCGGACGATGTCGCCATCGCGATTTCCACCAGCGGCGGATCGCGGAATCTGATCATGCCGCTGGAAGAAGCACGGAAGCGCAATCTGCTCACGGTGGCGCTGCTCGGCTACGATGGCGGCGAAATTAAGCGGCGCGGATTGGCTGATTTTCCGTTGATCGTTCGTTCCGATTACATTCCGCGTATTCAGGAAATACAGGCCTCGATTTACCATGTGATCCGCGAGGCTTTGGAGGTGCTCGGCCGTGGCGATTCTTGAACTCTTCGGGACAAAGAGCTGCCAATACACGCAGGAAATGCGCGAGTGGCTCGAATGGAAAGGAGCCGAGTTCGTCGAATACGACGTGGAAGCTGATCTGGCAGCCCGCGAGCGAATGCGCTCTCTGGCAAACGGGCACCGCACGGTCCCGATGCTCGTCGATGGCGGCAAGGTGATTCAAATCGGTTGGCAAGGGCGCGGCTGCGTAGTGAGCGTGGAGTAATTTGGAATGGCGAGCGCGTGTTCGATTAAAGTTCGCGGCGTGGTCCAGGGTGTGGGATTTCGTCCGTTCGTGTTTCGGCTGGCTCGTGCAAATACGCTGGCGGGCTGGGTATTGAATGGCGAGCAAGGCGTCGAGATTTTTCTCGAGGGCGCGGATCAAGGCTTGAAGGCGTTCGTTCAAGCGCTGAAGACTGAACCGCCTCTTGCCGCACAGATCACGGACATCGAAATCCACACGTCGAGTCCGGTCGGCTGCAATGAATTCACGATTCGAGAGAGCCGGCGGAACGAACAGCTATCGGTTCGAATCTCGCCGGACCTTCCGGTATGTGAAGATTGCTTGCGGGAGTTGTTCGATACCGCCGACAAACGCTATTTCTATCCTTATATTAATTGTACGAGCTGCGGCCCGCGCTACACCGTAATCCTAGGACTCCCCTACGACCGTTCGAATACCACGATGGAACGCTGGCCGCTCGACGAATACTGTTCGGGCGAATACAACAATCCTTACAATCGGCGCTTTCACGCCCAGCCGGTTGCCTGCCCGCAGTGCGGCCCGGAATACTATCTGCAAGCCCGTGACAAAGTGGTTCGCGGCAATGAACCGAGCATTCGCGCCGCCGTTGCGATGTTGCAGGCGGGCAAAATCCTCGCGGTGAAAGGACTGGGCGGCTACCACCTCGCATGCGATGCTAGAAATGCAGATGCCGTTCAGTCTCTGAGAAACCGAAAGTATCGTAAGGAAAAACCTTTCGCATTAATGGCAAAGAATCTGGACGTCGCTCGACGCCTGATCTGGATCTCTGCGGACGCAGAAGCGCTCCTAACCTCGGTGGCGCGGCCCATCGTCATCGCGCCTGCAAAAATCAACCTCGCTGGCGTTGCTCCCGACAATCATGAACTCGGGGTAATGTTGCCCTACACGCCGCTTCATCATCTGCTCTTCGCGGCAGGCGCGCCGGAAGCGCTGGTGATGACGAGCGCGAACCGTTCGAGCGAGCCGATTGCATTCGACGACAGCGAAGCGCTGGACCGCCTCGCCGATATCGCCGATGCCTTCCTGATCGGCGAGCGCCCCATCGCGCGGCGAGTGGATGATTCCATCGCGCGCGCCGGAGTTTTCGGCCCGACCGTACTTCGCCGCGCTCGCGGTTACGCTCCCGGCGCGGTCGCTGTCTTCCCGTCCAAAAGGCCGATACTCGCCGTCGGCGCCGATCTGAAGAATTCGATTACGCTCGTCGTGGACGGCCAGGCATTCGTCAGCCAGCACATCGGAGACCTGGAACACTTCCAGTCGCTTCAAGCGTTTCAGAAAACCATCGAGGATTTAGTCTCGATGTACGAGGTTCGCAGGGAGGAGTTGCTCGTAGTGCATGATTGCCATCCGGACTACGCGTCCGTAGCGCACGCGGCGGCGCTTTCCTGTTCTGAGAAGGGCAGCGTCCAGCACCACCGCGCACATATTGCCTCGGTGCTTGCGGAGCGCGGCGAATTCCAGAAGCGTGTTGTCGGCGTTAGTTTCGACGGCACCGGCTACGGAAACGACGGCACCATCTGGGGTGGCGAATTTTTCGTGGGCAGCATTAGCGACGGTTTCGAGCGAGTGGCTCATCTTCGCCGCGCAGTTCTCGCCGGCGGAGATGCAGCAGCGCACCATCCAGTCCAAGCGGCGGCGGGATTCCTGGCGCAACTCGACGGTTTGCCCGACGTAACCTCGGCTCCCTTCAATTTTCCCGAGCGCTACCAGCACGCGATGGAGTTGGTCTGCAAAGGAGTGAGAACGTTCACGACGACCTCGATGGGCCGGCTCTTTGACGCTGCCGCGGCGCTTCTCGGATTCACGCGTGAAACGAGTTTTGAAGGACAGGCCGCGATGTGGCTGGAGCAATTAGCTCGCAGCGCCCTGCCTATGGAGCCTTACCCATTTCCGTTCGCAGATGGCGAACTTGACTTCCGCCCGTTGCTGGCGAATTTAGCTCGGGATCGCTTTCTGGGGCGGGTTGTGAGCGAATGCGCGCGCGCGTTTCAACGTGGAATCGCGCGAGGAGTGTTCGACGCAGTGACTACACTTTGCCGCACGCACGAGACGGACGCGATCGTTCTTTCAGGAGGAGTTTTTCAAAACGAACTTCTCCTGGAGGATTTGAAAACCATGCTCAACTCGACGCCGTTCCAGGTTTGGACCAACCACGCGGTTCCGGCAAACGACGGAGGCATCAGCCTGGGACAAGCGGCACTCGCGTCGTTCGGCCGATTCGATTTCGTAGCGCCAGTGAACTCGAAGGAGAAAGTGTTTTTATAAGCAGCCATGCATGAACTTTCCATTGCGATGAGCATTGTGGACCTGGCCCAGGAGGAGGCGGACCGCCGGGGCGGTGTGCAGATCAAGGCTGTATATCTTCGCCTGGGTCTGCTGTCCGGTGTAGTGAAGGATGCTTTGCTTTCATCTTATGAAATGGCCTGTGAGGATACGCCGTTGCAAGGATCCCGCCTCGTCGTCGAAGAAGTTCCAGTGCTGGTTTTCTGCCGGCAGTGTGATGCGCAGCGGCCGCTTCATTCCGTTCAGCTATTCTGCTGTTCCGAATGCGGCGCTCCAACCGGAGAGATCGTGCAAGGCAAAGAACTTGAGGTCGTGGGCCTGGAGGTTGAAGAATGAGCCCGAAGACTCGCATGATCGAAGTGAGACAGAATGTATTGAAGCAGAACGATGTCGTGGCTCGTGCGCTCCGGCAACGGTTTCACGAAGCTGGAGTTTTTGTCGTGAGTTTGGTGTCGAGTCCGGGCGCGGGGAAAACAGCGCTGCTCGAGAAAACCCTAACACTACTGCGGCAGGAATTTCGCGTGGCCGCTCTGGTCGGCGACCTCGCCACGGAAAATGACGCTGCGCGGCTCGCGCGCAGTCAGGCTCCGGTGAAGCAGATCATCACCGGAACGGTGTGTCATCTCGAAGCTGCGATGGTCCAAAACGCGCTCGAAGGATGGAGCCTCGGCGAACTGGATTTTCTATTCATCGAAAACGTCGGCAACTTGGTCTGTCCTTCCTCTTACGATCTCGGCGAGGATTTACGGCTCGTTCTAATGTCGGTGACGGAAGGCGAAGACAAGCCTCTTAAATACCCCACAATCTTTAACAGTGCAGACGTTGCTTTGATCACAAAGATTGACTTGGCCGCAGCAGTCGAATTTAATGCAGAGGTAGCGAATCGTAACATTCAAGCGGTGCGGCCCGGTATGATCGTCCTCGACGTATCGGCAAAATCCGGCGAAGGCATGGAGCAGTTTCTCGATTTCTTGCGCTTGCGTCGTCACGCCGCTCGCATCGTGGCCGCCTCTCAAGGTGCTAAGGCTTTCGCGGCATCCGACTGATGGCGGGCGGCGAGCGCACTACACAAAAAATGATCGGCCTACTCTCCATCATCGCGCTCGGCTTCTTCCTCGGAATGCGCCATGCCACCGATCCTGACCATGTCATCGCTGTTACCACGATTGTTTCGCGATACCGAAAGGTCAGTCACGCCGCGGTGATTGGTGCACTATGGGGCGTGGGCCACACGCTCACGATCCTCCTGGTGGGAAGCGGAATTATTCTGTTCGGCTGGGTGATTCCAGCGCGCATCGGTCTTTCGATGGAGTTTTCCGTCGGCTTGATGCTGATTCTCTTAGGCGTCCTGAACCTGACCGGCATGCTTCAATGGATTACGAACTCGCTTTCTTCCACGGAGGGAACATCCGGGCTGGCTCATTCTCACCCTCACAGCCACGGTGATTACACTCACACCCACCCGCACCAACACGATCCCGAAGCTCATCCGCACGCAGCAGAGCAAACGCCACTGGGGTGGTTCGATCGCCATTTCGGACGGATCGGTCTCTATCAAGTTGCGCGGCCCCTCATCGTAGGGCTCGTCCACGGTCTTGCCGGGTCGGCGGCGGTCGCCCTACTGGTCCTGACGACGATTCGCAATCCGAAATGGGCAGTTGTCTACCTGCTGGTTTTTGGAATTGGCACGATTGCAGGAATGATGCTCATTACAGGAGCGATGGTGCTGCCGTTTGCCTACGCGAACAAACGATTCTCCCGGCTCAATCGAGGATTGCGCATTGCTTCCGGCCTAATCAGTGTGGCGTTCGGCCTTTTCCTGGTATACGAAATCGGCTTCGTGAACGGACTGTTCACCACCCATCCGCAGTGGACACCGCGCTGACCGTTTTCTATGCGCTGTTAGCATGTTGGATCTCCTTGGTTATTTATTAGTATGCTTTGGCGAACTTTGCCGCCTGCCAATATAAGGCTCCTGTAAACTTACTTCTGGGTCTTGCCTACATGAAATCCTCTCGATCATCCGTGCTCATCTTGGGCGCTTGGTTGTTTTTCGTCGGTGGCTACGTGGTCGTGGGTCTATTGCTCCCGCCCGGCTCGACGCAAACGGCCCTGAGCTATTTCTTGGCGTGTTTGATCCCGCTTTTTGCCAATACTGCTTTGCTCTGGAACGCTGCTTCGCCCTATCGCCGGCGCAATGCGTTTTGGATGCTTCTCGCCCTCGGCTGTACTTTGTGGCTTGCTGGCATGTTAGTAACTGTTTACCTGCGGTTGGTGATTCAGCAGACTTCCTATACACCGTTTTATGTCGATCTTCTCTTTTTTCTTCACACCGTGCCTTTCATGGCCGCCTTGGCTTTGGCGCCGCATGCCCGGAAGATGCGCGAGACACTTCGCTTTGGTTTACTGGATTTGATCCTTCTCTCGATGCTTTGGCTTTACGTCTACATTTTCGCCGCCATGCCTTGGAAGACGATCTGGCCCGACGCGGCGTCGTTCTACTCGCGCGACATCGCCAGCTATATGGTCGAAAACCTCGTCGTGGTGCTCGGATTCGGACTTCTTTTTTTTCGCGCCAAAGGCACATGGCGAAGAATTTACGGCCATCTTTTCGGAGCCGCTTCTCTGTATGTGGCTGGATTTGTTTTGGCGGCCCTGGCTATGCGTATTCCAGGGTTCTACAGCGGGTCGCTCATTAGACTGCCGGCATTTGCCGCCTTTGTTTGGTTTGGGGTCACGGGAATTGTGGCTCACGACCTGGGATTCGAACCGGAGCCTGCGCCAACACCGACGCGGCGAGACACGCAATGGCCTGCGCGCCTCGCTATGTTCGGAGTGCTCGCGGTTCTGTTTTTGGCTGGATGGGATGTTTTCGTCAGCAGGGCTCCTGCGCCGGTGGTGAGATTTCGTCTGATAGCAACTCTAGCTACTCTGCTCGTCGGCACATCGCTTGTTTTCCTTCGGCAGCATATGGTCTATCAGGAGCGTACCGGTCTGGTGCGCGATCTCTGGGAGTCGCTCGAAAACGTTAAGCGGCTGCAGACTCATTTCGTACAATCGGAAAAACTTGCCTCGCTCGGGCAACTTGCCGCCGGTGCAGCGCACGAAATAAATAACCCGCTTACGGCCATTCTGGGTTACGCGGACGTGCTGACCGTTGAAAATCCTCGAAACACGCGTCCGCACGTATTAGGAGAAAAAATTCGGGAGCAAGCCAGACGCACAAAAGATCTAGTCACCAATCTTCTCAGCTTTGCGCGGCAAGTGCCGGCCGAAAAGCAATTGCTCGACCTCAACACCGTGCTCACCGGTGCTGTGCAACTTCGTAATCTGGATCTGCGCGAAAAAAATATCCGCATCGAACTCGAAAGCCGTAGCGTGCTTCCGGCCGTTCGCGGCGATCCAAACCAGTTGCTTCAGGTGTTCTATCATCTGATCAGCAATGCGGTGGACGCCATGGAATCGGGCGGCGGTGGGATACTTATGATTCGCACGCTGCGTGAGAGAAACAACGTCGTCATCGAATTTTCCGATACCGGCCCCGGCATGCTGGATCCCGAAAAGGTTTTCGACCCGTTCTATACGACAAAGCCGGTCGGAAAGGGCACTGGGCTGGGCCTCAGTATTTGTTACGGGGTCATGCAAGAGCATGGCGGCACGATTTTGGGATTTAATCGTCCCGAAGGCGGCTGCACGTTTCGCTTGGAGCTACCCGCGGTTCTCGCGATGTTTCCGCAAGCGTCCGCGCTGCCGATTGCACCCGTCAACACTCGCTAAAACGACAGATTGAAAATAGATATTCTCTAGATGCGGCCAGTTGTGACCCATGAACCTCGAATGTGGGAACTTCCAGAGAATATGCTAGAGTCCAAAATCTATGGATGCTCCAGCGATTGCAACACAAGGCTTGACCCGCCGCTTTGGCGACCTCGTCGCCGTGCAAGACGTGAACCTTTCCGTCGCTCCGGGCCAGTTCTTCGGATTTCTTGGCCCCAATGGCGCTGGAAAATCCACGACCATTAAAATGCTTACAGGCCTGCTAGCGGCGAGTTCCGGCAGCATTCAAGTCCTTGGCCTCGATCTGGCGAAAAATCCTGTGGAGGTAAAACGCCAAATCGGAGTGGTCCCGGAAGGTCTGGCGCTGTTCGGACGGCTTACGGGCGCTGAATATTTGAATTTTGTCGGCCGCATGTATGGTCTCGATCGCGAAACCGCCGGCAAACGCACGGCCGAACTTCTCGATTTCATGCAGCTCGCCGATCAACCAAAGACTCTCGTGACGGACTACTCGCACGGAATGCAGAAGAAACTTGCTCTCGCCGCGGCCGTGATTCACGGACCCCGAATTCTTTTTCTCGACGAGCCCTTCGAGGGGGTGGACGCGATCGCTTCCGGCACGCTCAAGGCCATGCTCCAGCGCATGATTGCGCGGGGCGCCACGATTTTCCTCACTTCACACGTACTAGAAATCGTGGAGCGTCTTTGCAGCCACCTGGCCATCATTCACAAAGGACGTTTGGTGGCGCAAGGTTCTTTGGAGGAGTTGCGCGCGGGTGTCGAGGGGCAGGCCGCTGCTGCTCTGGCCGGCGCCTCACCCGGAGAATCCCCCTCCGCACCGGGAGAAAAGCTTGCGCTCGAGGAAATCTTCCTTCGCATCGTTGGCAGCACACGACGCTCCGATCAGGAGCTTTCATGGCTGGGCTGAGTTTCTCGCCCGGGATGCGCGGGCAGTTCGCCGCCATCGCCCGCGTTCGATGGCAGCTTTTTGTAAATCGCCTGCGCAACATTCGCGGCCGTCTCGAAATGGTTGCCCGCGGATTCATGTTTCTCGGCTTCGCGGCGGCTGGCCTGGGAGGTTCTGTCACCCTCGGAGCGCTCGCTTGGCTTTTCATTACGCGAGGGCGTCTCGCATGGCTCTCCATTCTGCTCTGGTTCGTATTCTTGTTCTGGCAGCTCTTCCCGGTGATGGCCACTGCATTCGGCGACACCGTTGATTCGTCGGGCCTGCTTCGCTTTCCTCTCTCCTTTCCTTCTTATTTCTTGGTTCGCTTGGTTTACGGCGCGCTAGAACCGTCTACCTTCCTCGGAAGCTTCTGGCTCTTGGGATTGGCAGTTGGAATCGGAATCGCTGATTCTCGATTCTTCCTGTGGGCTGCAATCGTCCTGCTGGCATTTGCGATATTGAATATCCTGCTCGCGCGAATGATTTTCGCCTGGGTCGAACGCTGGCTGGTTCAGCGCCGCACGCGTGAAATTCTCGGCGCTATTTTCTTTATCTTTATCATTTGCTTCCAATTTATCGGACCGCTCATGAGCCGAGTCGGCCGCCACAGTCATCCGGGAGTGTCCAGAATCACAACGCTGGTTTTCCCTTTCGAGCGCGCTCTCCCTCCAGGCCTGGCCGCAGAAGCCATCGCCAGCGCGATCCACGGCGCATTCCCTCCGGCGATGGTTGCATTCGCTTTGGAGTGCGTTTATACGTTGGCTATATTCTTGCTTCTGAATATTCGCCTTCGGGCGCAGTATCACGGGGAGAATCTGAGCGAAGGGATGGCGCGCAGCACTGCGCCCAAAGAGAAACGCGCGATTCGACTTGGCTGGAACGTATCAGGCATTTCCGGTCCCGTCGCGGCGATATTGGAAAAGGAATTTAACTACCTCTCGCGCAGCGGACCCATGTTGTTCACGTTTGTGATGCCGATCGTCATTCTCTTGATCTTTCGACTCGGTCCCCAAACTTCAGCGAGACAAGGCAATTTTCTGGCGCACGCCCCGGATTTGGCTTTTCCCGTGGGCTCAGCATATGCCCTGCTCATCCTGACAAATCTTGTTTACAACTGTTTTGGAGCAGACGCCGTCGGTATGCAGCTTTTTTTTGTTTCTCCGGTGAGCTTTCGCGAAATCCTGCTGGGAAAAAATCTCGCGCACGCGCTGGTGCTGGCAGGCGAGGTAATCGCAGTCTGGATAGCCGTGTGTTTTATGTTTCATCCGCCGGCCATAAACATAACGCTTGCGACGGTTACGGGAGTCGGCTTCGCACTTCTCCTGAACTTAACCATCGGCAATCTGCTTTCGATTTATGCTCCTAAAAAAATTGACTATGGAGCATTCGGCAAACAACGGGCTTCGACTACCACCGTCTTCGCCAGCCTGGGCATTCAGGCCGCGGTGTTCGGTTTGGCCGCCGTTACCCTCCTGATTGCGAGAGCGTTCGGAAGCGTTTGGATAGCGGCCGTGATCTTTCTGATTTTGGCCGGCCTGGCGGCCGTTGGGTACATAACGGTCCTAAATCGTGCAGATCGTATTGCTCTCGACCGCCGCGACGTAATCCTCGCCGAGCTTTGCCGCGCGTAATTGGCACGAAGAGCTGTCCCGCTGATGAACGAAACGGCCGAGCACCTCAATTCCAGGTCCGATTTCAATTTGCGCCCATAGCGCTCCCTGAGATACATTCGCGTCGCAGCGCAATTGTTCTTTTTGCGTGGCCGAGGAAATCCATGAATCGCTCACTTCTTTCGACTTTCATGCTTTCGGTTCTTATCTTTGGTTCGGCGAATTCTGCACCCCTGGCGGCGCAGGCGCCCCAATCTTCAAAACCGGACATGCTGCAAACACCACGCGGCAAAGCGGCGCAAGTCCTGGATGAAATCGTGAAAATTCCCGCTATTTCCGGCTATGAAAACAAGCTGGCTGAAACAATTCGTTCTAGAATTTCAGGCCTCCACGCAAATACAGACAACCTCGGCGACGTAATCGTGACGATCGGCAGTGGTGCGCCAAACCGTCTTATCGTCACACCCATCGACGAGCCGGGATTCGTAGTTAGCGGAATCACTGACGATGGCTTCTTGCGAGTGCAACGCCTTCCACAGAGTGGTTTGCCGCCAATTTTCAACGAACTCTATTCCGCGCAGCCTGTGAAGATCGAAACGACAGCAAGCAAATGGATTGATGGCGTCGTCGCCGGTCTCTCCGTTCACCTCCAGGGTGGCCGCGCGAATCCGCCGAAATCAAGTGATCTCGAAAATATGTACATCGACATTGGCGCCACTTCCGCAGCTCAGGTTCGAAAAAGCGGCGTGGACATCCTTAGTCCCGTTGCGATCAGTCGCGAGGCGGCCAATCTTGCCTACTGCAAGATGGCTGGTGCATCTATCGGAGATCGTTTTGGCGCAGCAGCGGTTGTTGACTTGCTTCAACGCATCGATCCGTCAAAGGTGAAAGGCACGCTGACGGTTGCCTTCGTTGTTCAGCAATGGACCGGCGCTCGCGGGCTCCAGCGCATTTTAAGTACGATGAAGCCTGATGAAATGATTTACGTCGGACGGCTTCTCCCGGGAGGCCCTGTCGCTGGAATGGAAGGCGTGCGTCGTGCACCGCGTCGCGAGCCGGGCAGCGGCGTTCTCATCGGTATGGAGGAAACAAACGGCACTCCGGCGGGCCTTGGTGCGGGCCTGAAGCAACTCGCGGATTCCAACAAGATTCAGATCGATACCGATTTCTCCGCGTCTCTAGTTCCGCGTAGTTATCTTCCTGGGCCGCCCATGCCGGCGAAATGGGCGCATCTGGGAATTGCAACGGATTGGCCAGACACCCCAGCCGAGTTGATTGATACCTCAGATCTCGCGAATTTGGAAAACCTTCTCCAGCTTTACGTGCAGGGAAATTTGACAGATCCACAGGAAGCGACGGGAGGATCTTCAACAAGGGATGGCATGATCGTAAATCATCCTTCCAACGTCGAAATTCTCCGCATCCTCATCCCCAGTTACGGTGTGAGCAACCATGAGGGACCCGTTCGCGAAGACGTCAAAAAGCTCTTACCAACTTGGGCCAAGCCGGAAACAGATGAAGCAGGGAATCTTGTTCTGCAAGTCGGTACGGCCGCGGACGGAAGTAAATCGCCGCGGATTCTGGTGGTCGCGCACATGGATGAAATCGGTTTCGAGGTGAAATCGATCTCGAAGGACGGCCGCCTGGAAGCCGTATGGCGCGGGGGCGGCGAGCTTAGTTTTTTTGCCGGCCATCCGGCGCTCGTCCATAGCGACGGCGGAGACAAGGATGCAATCGTGGAGCTTCCCAACGGCTGGGATGAGCCGAAATTCGAATGGCCGCGTGGACCCGAGAATGCGATCCGCGTGGACGTCGGCGCGCGCACTCCCGAAGAGGTGGAAAAACTCGGCATAAAGATCGGCGATTCCGTCACAATTCGAAAGGCATATCGGCCCCTCCTTGGCACTCGCGCAAACGGCCGCGCTTTCGACGACCGTGTAGGTGACGCAGCCCTGATCTCAGCTGTTTGGGCGTTGGCAGGTCCGCTGAAGGGCCGCGACGTCACATTCGTGTGGTCCACTGGAGAGGAAGAAGGTCTGCTGGGAGCCGCCGCGGTTGCGAAACGCCTCGCGGCGCAAGGCCACATTCCGGATTACGTTTTCGCCGTCGATACGTTTGTCAGCTCTGATTCTCCGATCGAATCCAAGCGCTTCGCTGACGCTGAGATCGGCAAAGGATTCGTCATCCGCGCGGTGGACAGCTCGAACATCGTTCCATCGGATCTTGTTGAAAAAACCATCAAACTAGCGCATGCAAATCAAATTCCGGTGCAGTACGGCGTCACCGGCGGCGGAAACGACGGCTCGGCTTTCGTGCGCTACGGCTCGGTGGACATTGCGCTCGGCTGGCCGTTGCGCTATTCGCATTCTCCCGCCGAAGTGATTGACACTCGCGATGTGGACTCGCTCGCGCGCATCATTACGGTAATCGCAAAGGCCTGGTAGCCCGCGGGTGTCAGCCGGCGTGCGCGCCATCATCGACGGCTTCGAGAGCTGTTCGTGCCGATTTGCGCCTCTGCTATAATCCCGCGGCGTGAATGGATCTAAACCAAACTTCAAGCCGCCCCGCCACATAGTGGTCGAAGGCCCCATACGCGTGGGCAAATCGACCCTCGCAAAAGTTCTCGCAGAACAGCTTCACGCGCGCCGCATTTTCGACTGCGAAGACAATCCGTTCCTCGGCGACTTCTACGATGAAAAAGACGGCGCCGCTTTTCGCGCACAAATGTATTTCCTTTACGAACGCCATCGCCGCTTGATGCAAACCCAGCCCGAGGACGCTGCCGCACCCATCGTCAGCGATTTCCTGTTCGAACGCGACAAAATCTTCGCCTATCTCAACCTCGATAACGAAGAACTCCGGCTCTACGAACGTTATTTCGATATGCTTGCTTCTTCCGTTCCGGCACCCGATCTGGTGATTTACTTGCAGGCCAAGCCCGATGTGCTGTTGAAGCGCGTTTCGAAAAAGGGCGATCCCGCCGAGACGCAAATCTCACCCGAATATCTGGAGGCCGTGGCGAATGCCTACGAACATTTCTTCTTCCGCTACTCAGCTTCGAATCTGCTCGTGGTGGATACTTCGGAGATTGATTTCGTAGAACGCAATGAGGATTTGCAGGAGCTTTTGCGGCGGCTTCGCCAGCCCGTGAAAGGCACGCAATACTTCCTCCCCCTGGGCCAGAGCTAGATCACAGTTTCCGTTTTCTAAATGTTTGCAAAAAGGGGGCCGGGACAGGTTCACCCGCCAGTGACCCCATCCCGGTTACGGCAAGGAGGAGAGGTTTCGCCGATGGTGCCGGCATCGTTCAGGCTGCTTTATGTGGCCCGGTAAAGCGATGGCGCCATTTCCCCAGGGTCGAATTCAGGGGATGACTGCGGTGCAGAAAGGTGAGCACCGGCGGCCGGCGCATTCCGATTTTTTCGAGTGCCCGGCGAATCCGAAAATCGCGCCCCGCGGATACCATTCCTTTTTCCAAGGTGTTAATCGCGTCCGGCGTTCTTCCGGCCTGGTAGTAAACCTCGGCCAGGTTCAAATACAGTTGCGCGTGATTGTGTTTCATCCCCAAAGCTTCCCGGCAGAGCGTTTCCGCATCTCCGAAGCGCTTTTCAGAGAGCGCCGCCAACAATCCCGTGTAGGAAAGGTAAAACGGATTCTTGGGCGCTACACCCAGCGCGCGCCGCGCATGCTGGAGTGCCTCTTCGGCATGGCCGTCGCGCAGGTGCTTTAGGCATTCTTTGAAATCGCTCATTCCCGCATCGGCTGGGGAGGTAGTTCCAATCCAGTGGGACATAGGCTGGCTCCTTCTTTGCCCCGCCGGACACTTGCGGGGCTGATCAGAGACTATCGTCAGTAATCGCGGATGGAAATAGAACGCAGGGCCAGTTTTCGGGCTAGAACGGTTACTGGCCGGATAGACAGGCAAAAAAAGGGCAATGGCTATGCTCCCGAATTTCGCCGCAAAATCAGGCTCGCCAGGCGTTCACAACAGACGATTTAGGGCGATGGCTGCAGGTACTGATTGAACCAGCCCACAGCCCGCTCAATCACATCGCGGCTGTGCGCTGGATCGGCGAACTCGTGGCCCTCGTGTGGATAAATGACGAACTGCGTGGGCACGCCCATCGTTTTCAGAGCGTGCCAGAACTCATAGGATTGCGGCGGTGGGCATTCTCCGTCGCTATCGCCTACGACCACTAATGTTGGAGTCTTCGCATTCTTGATAAACGTGATGGGCGAGCTCTTTGCGTACACTGCGGGATCGTCGTAAACATTTGCCCCGAAAAAAGGCGGCATCCACTGGTCGATTTTGTTCTCACCGTAGTAGCTCAGCCAGTCGGAGAGCCCTGCGCCGGCCACAGCGGCGCGGAAGCGGTTCGTCTGCGTGACTCCCCACATGGTCATGTAGCCGCCGTAGCTCCAACCGGTGAGCCCGATGCGCTCGGGGTCGATGGGAGCGGATTTTATCCCTTCATCTACGCCGGCCATAACGTCGCGGAAATCACCGTACCCGAAGTCTTTCACGTTCGCAGCCGTAAACTTTTCGCCCTGGCCATAGCTGCCGCGCGGGTTTGCCTGGAATACAAAGTAGCCCTGGGACGGCAATGCCATCGCATAGCTCCAGCGTGTGGGCCACGCCGGCGTGACGGCCCACGACGGACCGCCGTGAACGCTCACAATCAGCGGATACTTTTTCGCTGGATCGAAATCGATAGGGTACGTCAGCCAACCCTGCACTTTGCCGATGTCGGTGGTCCAATGCAGGCTCACAGACTTGCCCCACGCAGGATGCAAGCCATCATTTCGATGAGTAATCTGTTTCCACTTTTCTGATTTTCCCGTCCACACCTCCGGCGGTTTGTCGAACGATTGTCGAATTAAACCGATCGTCTCGGCATCGCGGGAGATGGAAAACAGCATCCCGAAATCGCCAGAAACGATCGAGCCGTCAAAAAATGTGTCATGCGAGCTGCTGTGATCGAGACTCATTTCATGGATGGCGCTCACGCCGTCTGCGTACTCTGCCATCAGTATCCTCTTGGAGTCTGACGTCCACGTCAGCCAACTCGCGGTTTGGTGCATATTGGGAGTCGCGTTCTGCGGCATTCCCCCTGACTCTGAGACAAGATAAACGTCGCCGCCGACGATCGGCTCGTCGCTCATCAGTCCTCCGATGAACGCTATTGTCTTTCCGTCAGGCGACCATTTGGGAACGCCAATTTGCATGCCCGGCTTCGCGACGACGTCCGTCATCGCGCCGGAGGCCGCATCAATTTTGAACAGGCCAGCGACGTACCAGTTGTCGTCGCCATTCCCTCGCGCGGCAGTAATTACCAGGCGTTTGCTGTCGGGCGCCCAATCGAATTCGTACACATACATATCCGCGGGCGAAATTTGTCGCATGGTTGCAGCGGCGGGATCCACAAGCGACAGTCGCTGCTCGAGGAATTCTTCGGAGACAACGCCTTCATCGGGAGTCTCCGCCACGAGTGGCCCGGCCGCACGTGTCGCGTTTTCGGTGAAAAGCAGCGCGACCGTCTTCCCGTCGGGCGACCATCCCGGGCCAGCGAGGAAACCTTTCATATGAGTCACTTGTTTTGCGCTGCCGCCGGAGGAATTCATGACGAAGAGCTGGAGTTGCCCCTGCCTTGCAGCGTCGGACAGAAATGCGATCTGTTTCCCGTCCGGCGACCACGCTACGTCATGTTCCTCGTACGCTGTCTTGCCATCGCCGGCTGTAATGCGCGTTGTTGTGTCCGGCGCGCTGACTTCGGCCGCGTAAATCGCCGAATTCGCCGAGGGTGCTCCGCCCGGGCCGGGAAGTGATTCCACCCAAGCCACCTTCTTTCCATCGGGAGAAATCTCGGCCTGCTGAAATGTGCGTACGTCAAACATCGCCTTCATGGCTTCATCGAGCGACTTTCTATTGGACGAAGCTGGCGTGCCTCCTGAACTTTGCGCACCGCGAGTCGATGTTGCGATTGTGAAACATGCCAAAATGACAATCAGAAGTAGAACAAACCTTCGCATTTTCTCGCTGCGTTCCACAGTGTTCCGCAACAATATTCCTTCACTCATGGTTCCCCTTTTCAAACGCCGTCATGTTGCGCGGTCCCGGCGTCAAAATCAAGGGGCGCCGTCGATATCATGGGAAGACCTTTTGGCTTTTCTCGCCTTGCGAACCTCCCACTCTGCGGCTATCCTCCGCTCTGAGTTTTCTGAGGGTTAGGTTTCAAACCGTGGGCTACTGATCCGTACCTGATCCGTCGCATTCTTGGGAGAGAGCAATGGAAAAATGGACACGCAGGAAATTCTTTCTTTCCACTTTGGCAGGCGGCCTAGCTGCGAGCACGCGCCGGATTTTCGGTGCCTCTGTTCCCTCAACGGTCAAATCTTTGCCGCAAGCAAGCGCGAAAGCTTCCGCGCAGAGTGCCCGCCCGCTGATCATTTCCGCGGCCAACGGACTGCAACATCTCGATGATGGCATGGCCATCCTCAAATCGGGCGGCGACACTCTGGATGCCGTTCTCGCCGCAGTCACCAAAGTGGAAGACGATCCAAATGACGATTCAGTCGGCTACGGCGGTTTGCCCAATGAAGATGGCGTAGTGGAGCTTGACGCATCCGTGATGCACGGCCCGTCGCGCCGCGCCGGTTCGGTTGCTTCGATCCAAAAGATCAAAAACCCGTCGCTGGTGGCAAAAACCGTGATGGAGAAAACGAATCATGTTTTCATCGTGGGATCCGGTGCAGAGAAGTTTGCTGTCGATGAAGGCTTCAAAACCATGGATCTGCTCACCGACCGTTCGCGTATTGCGTGGCTCGCATGGAAAGCGTCCTCCTCCGAAAATTGGCGACCGGGCCTCGATAGCCCTGAATGGAAGGAAAAGCTCGCGCAGCTGCTGGACACTCCCGAAAAATTGGCCTGGCGCGATCACATCGAAAATGTCGTCATGCATCCGCCGACCGGAACGATAAATTGTCTTGCCGTGGACGCGAAGGGAGACGTTTCCGGCACCACCACCACTTCTGGTCTCGCGTGGAAGATTGCCGGACGTGTCGGCGATTCTCCGGTGATCGGCGCGGGACTTTTCGTGGATAACGACATTGGCGCAGCCGGTTCCACCGGGCGCGGAGAAGAGAACATCAAGATTTCCGGCGGCCACACGATCGTCGAAATGATGCGCAAGGGTATGTCTCCCACCGATGCGTGCCTGGAAGCCCTGCACCGTGTCGCGCGTAATTACAAGCCGTTTCCCGACCGCCTGAAGCAATTTCACATTCAGTTCTACGCCCTGAATAAAAATGGCGAGTACGGCGCCGGAAGCTTGTGGGGAATGCATCCGAATGGCCGCCGGGTACAATACGCTGTCCACGACGGCGTCAAGGCGCGGCTCGTTCCGTGCACTCCCCTGTTCGATAAAATCGGCGGCGACTACTAAAAGCAATTGGACGAATCGGCCCTTAGTCGTAACGCCGGTGCGGGCACTGAATTGGATCGTCGCCTGAAGCAATACTTCGTCGGACGGAGTTACTTAACTACATCCGAGACAAAAACCAGACGGATGCCGCGAGCCTCGAGTCTTGGGACGTCCTCAGCGAGCGCATCGATCGTGTCAGGTCTGGGATGTCCAATCGCTATCGCGAATCCGTCACGGTGGGCGTCGCGCGCGGCAAGCTCGAGTTGTCCGACAATCGCTTCGCGGTTCTCTGAGTCGTCGAGGAACACCTTTCTCGAAGCGGCGCGCACTCCCATGCGCTCAGCCGTGTCGTAAGCCACCGTCGAAGCTAGTGTGCGGCTATCCACAAAAAACAGCCCACGCCGGCGCAATTCCGGCATCAGGGCAGCCATCAACGCAGGATCAGCCGTGGCGCGCGAGCCTTGATGATTGTTCACGCCAACCGCGTGCGGCACCGTTTCCAGCATCCCCGCCAATGCCGAATCCACCTGCCGTTCGTTCATTCCGACCCGTAACTCGACTTCCTCCGTTTTGGCCGCAGCGCTCTCAGACTGCATCGGAAGATGCAGCATTACTTGATCTCCCCGCCGGTGTGCCTCCTCCGCGACTTCCGTGGACAACGGCAAATGCGGGAGGACAGAAACGGTGAGTGGAAAACCGAGCGCGAGCAGCGAATCGGCGGCCGCGCGGTCGTAGCCTAGATCATCAATAATAATCGCGAGCCGCGCATCTCGGTGACCCGGCTTCGCTGCGACATGCGAGCGGGCCGTAAGCGGTGTGATCACATGAATCGTATGCGTGCGAATATTGTCTGAGTAGTAGTCAAACCGCATGATGCCGTCCGAAGCGCTTTCTCTGACGGACAGTTTGTGGCGGCGCGCGATTTCGTTCAGCGCTTGCGCAATTGTCCCGGCCTCAGAAGCGTCGGAAAGCGAGACGTAAATGTTATCCGCGGCCAATTTCCCAGGCATTCCGGCTTTGGATGGTTGAAGCTCGGGACGAATTGTAACCTCGGATTTGTGCCCGGAAACCTTTTGCGCTGCGGCGACGATTTCGCCTGTAATCGCGCGAAGCTCTGCCTTCGATATTTTTGTCTTTCCGCAGCCAGTGAGAAGGAGAAAGATTACTGAAATGAGGAGAACCAGAATCCGCGGCACATCCGGGACCCGCTGGAACGCAGGTCCCCGACCCGCCTTCACGAGTAACTACGCAGCCTTTCGCGCGGAGGTTGCGGCACCTTGCAGAACTTCGATGGCTTTCTTGATCACCGGATCATCCGCAGAAACGGGTTTCTCGGAAGGAACGGGCTGCTTCTGATCGTTTGCCGCAATAACCTCATCGAGCGAGGGATGGACCTCGGCAGTGGCGGCAACTCCGTTAGCCGGAATTTCCTTGTTGTCTGGAGTGTAGTAATTCGCAACCGTCAAAATCATTGCGGACCCATCATCCATTTCAATCAGCTTTTGCATCGATGCTGTGCCGTACGTGCGGTCGCCTACCGTCTCTCCGCGATGATTACCGGAAATAGCCCCAGCCACGATTTCAGCCGGACCGGCAGTTCCAATTCCAATCAACACCGCCACTGGATCCGTCCAGGCAACTTTGGAAGGCTCGGCGGTGGAAACAATAGGGTTCACCGTTTGACCCTTGAGGGTGGTAATCGTTCCGGAAGGCACAAAAAGCTGGGCGGTGGCGATTCCTTCTTGAACTTCCCCGGAAGGGCAATCACGCAAGTCTAAAATCAGTTTTTTGATGCCCTGATGCTGAAACTGCGCCAGTTTTTCGCGAATCTGTTTGGTCATACCCGCGTCAAAGGTTGGAACGCGCAGATAGGCGATATCGCCCTGGAGCCTGTCTTCAAGAAGCTTGGGCGCGGGCAGTTTTTCAAGCGTCAGGTCTAGGTCTTGTGGTTCCGTTTTCCCGCGTCGAATTACGGAGATTTTCACCACCGTGCCGGGCGCGCCGCGAAGAAGAAGCTCGGCTTGTCCAATCGCCATCTGTCCCGTGCTGAAGCCCGCGATTTTTTCGATGATATCGCCGATGCGCAAGCCGGCTTTCGCTGCCGGCGTGTCTGCTAACGTTCCGAGCACGCCGATGTAACCGCGGCGGATAAGTACGAGGCCCGATTCGCCCGTAGCTTTCGTGGCGCTCTTTTCTTTGTAATCCTTGTACTCGAGCGGGCTAAGGTAGGCCGATTCCGAGTCCAGCGAGTCGAGCAACCCATGAAGAGCTCCACTAGTGACTTGAGCCATGTTCGGGTCGTCCACGTAGTCGTTCTGAACCTTGTCCAGCACTTCGCTGTACACGGTCAGCGCTCGGTACGCCTTTTCGTCGTTCGACCGGGCGCGAAGATAACCGGTGGCCACAAAGGCGATGACGACTAGAGACAAGATGATGACAATCTTCTTCGATAGCGGGCTCATCAGTTTTCCCTCTTCTGCGCCAAGTCTGCAGCGATGCTAGGTTAGTCGCGTCCTCGCTCCACAGGTTTGCATCAGTGGCGATGATCGCGAACATCTAATTATAGCATTCGAGTCCCGATTTTGCCTCGCTCGTATCGCCGAGCCAGAATTTTCAAATTGATGCCATCGCAGACCTCTCGCCGGGTCGGTTTGCGGTCTGCCAACAAAATCTGCTTAAGATTCGGCGGCCGAAGCGTCCGTTTAGAAGCGAAGTGACCCTCATCTACTAAAATTAGTACTTCTGACTTTCCAGTTTCAATAGTTCTCAGCTTCAGGCTCCGGTCGAGTAGCGCTAACATCTGCCCTTTCAGCAAAATTAAGTGCTTGTCGATTCGTCCCGATGTTGGTATATAGCGTGCATGTCTTTTGGCAGCGATTGCCTTTAAGCAGCTAGAATTCCAAGTTTGCACCAAAGTTTCCTCGGGGTGGGGGAATATAACGTGCGACGTGTTTCATTCCGCAGCTCGTTTCTAACTTCAATTCAAGATGGACACACCGCACCGTCTCGCGATTTCGATCTCTCGCCCACGTTCAGCAGAACTCGAAGGAAAATTGAAAAGGGGGAGTCCGTGAACACATTCTCTTCAAGCCGTGCAGCACGCCTAGGCGTGTGGTTTACTCTGGCAGTTTTTGCGCTGGTTCTACTGACAGCAAGTCCTGTCCGCGCGCAAGAAGGAGGCGGTTCGATATCGGGTTCGGTCACGGACTCTACCGGATCGCTGGTTCCGGACGTCGCGATTACAGCCACGAGTGTCGACACCAAGGAACAATTCAACTCGAAAACCGATAGCGCCGGTCTATTCCGGATCAGCTCGCTCGCGATTGGAAACTACGACTTGGAATTCACCAAGCAGGGATTCAAGAAGACGGTCATAGGTGGCGTCTCAGTCTCCTCTGGCGTGGATCATGGGCTGGGCGTGATTTCACTTCAATTAGGCGCGGTGACCGTGACTGTTGAAGTGTCCGCTGCTCCCGCTCTTATGGAAAGCAGCCAATCGCAGATCAGCACTACCATGACCTCGCAACAGATCACCGATTACGCCGGCATACAAGAAAATCAGGGATTGGATTTTCTGGCCCTACAGCTTCCCGGCGTTGCCATGACTCGCGACAACACCTTCTCTAACAGTAACGGTGTGGGTTTTTCCGTAGACGGAATTCGTGGCCGCAACAATGACCAGGAAATCGACGGTCAGAACAACAATGACAACTCCGTGGCCGGTCCGGGGCTTTTCCTGTCGAACCCGGATTTCGTCGAGCAATACCAAGTCACCACCAACAATTTTGCTCCCGAATACGGCAGGAACTCGGGTTCGGTCGTTAATGAAGTTACACCCTCCGGAAAAAACAATTTCCACGGGACGGTAGCGGGTTCCGAGGAAAACCAGGACCTAACCACGCGCACGAACCTTCAGGCGAATTGCGTGTTTGGGGAGTGCTTGGGCGAAGTCCCGTGGTTTAATACTGTCTTCGCTTCGACCACGGCCGGCGGACCCATCATTAAGGACAAGTTCTTCGTTTGGGGCGGCTTTGACACCAATATTTCCGAGTCGAATGCCGTCGCTCAATCGGGTTCATTTCAACCCGATCCGACTGGTCTTGCCGAACTAGCAACCTGCTATCCCAACAGCGACAGTGTTACCGCGCTTCGCAACTTTGGCGCGTTCGGCATCGGTGCCGGAAACCCGACGGCCGTCGGTACTCCGGTAGTAATTACGACTGTGGGAGCAAATGGAGTCACGCCTTGCAACGTGGAGGTATCTCAAATCCAGCGGAGTCTCGGGACGCCCTTTCATGAGTATGACTTCGCTACGCGAGAAGACTGGGTGCTGGGCCCCAACCGGTTTTACGCCAGGTATATTTACAATAAGACCAACTCTATCGACGGAAATGGCGATATCGCTGGAGGCTATTTTTACAGCGTTCCAGCGCTTTCGCAGGTGGTTCTAGTCGGCTGGTCCCGTCCGATCACGAATAACATGACGAATGAATTCCGCATGAGTTATGGTCGCTTGAATGTGGCGTTTGGCGGCAACTCATTCGGCAATTCAGTCCCGCCGCCTTCAAACCTGGCTAACGCGTTGTCTAGTATTTCCATTACTCAGGACGCGGGTGTAACGTTTGACAACGTTGGGCCTCCCGACAACCTCCCGCAAGCCCGCATCGTAAATACCTATCAGATACAGGATCAGTGGAGTTACGTTCATGGCAGGCACCAATGGAAGGCGGGAGTGAACGCCACTTACCAACAATCTCCCAATGTTTTCCTGCCAAATTACAATGGCACATACAGCTTCGGGCAATTCACCACTCCGGCTGCGGGATTTACGACCACGAACTCCGCCGGAAACACAATATGCGCGCTGCCGGGCGGAGTCACTCTAGATTCGCTGTCAGCCTTCGCTTGCGACATTCCGTCGTCCATCAACATTACAAACGGCCCCACGGAACTCGGCTTTAAGGAATACGACACTTTCCTATACGTGGGAGATGATTACAAACTCCGTCCAAATCTTACGATTAACTTGGGATTAACTTGGACGTACTTTGGCCAGCCGGCGAACCTTTTTCATCAAAACACTGTCGCGCAGCAAACCGGGCCGAACCCATTTTGGGATCCGGCCCTGCCATTGTCCGTTACAACGGCTCCTTCCATTCCGGCCCCGAAGAACCTTTGGGGCCCAGGAGTGGGCTTTGCATACACTCCGCATTGGGGCGAGCGTTGGTTCGGCAACGACAAAACGGTCATCCGCGGCGGATACCGGCTATCGTATGATCCTCCCTTCTATAACATCTACTTGAATATATCGACGGCGGCGCCTCAAGTACTGGCGCAAGGCCTTAACAACGGAACTCCGGGAAACGTGACAAACGTGGCCGCCGGTCTTCCGTTGTTACCGGACCCGGTAGGTACGAATGTCCGGAATCAACTGGCGGATCAGCTGACCTTCGGTGTGTCCGATCCGCGTACCTTCAACCAGACGAGGGTCACCCCACACTTTACGGCGGACGGCGTCCATAGCTGGTCGCTGGGCATTCAGCGCGAGCTTGGCAGAGGCGTGGTTTTCGAGGCCCGCTACGTGGGTAATTACGGGTTTAACCAATACCAATCGATTAACGCGAACCCTTTCATAGCAGACACATTTGCCGAGTTTCCCAACATCTTCCCTGCGGGTGTAACTCCTTGTCCGCAATCTCAACTCCTCAACCCCGACGGTACCATCAACCCCGTCGCGACAGGACGCTTGAGCTGCACTCAAGGAATAGAGAGAGAGCGAACAAATACGGGCTACTCGCATTACAATGGCTTGCAGCTCGATTTGCGCTCCAGCCAGCTCTTCCATCAGTTGACGCTTCACTCCAGCTACACTTGGAGCAAGACCACCGACAATGCGAGCGAAATCTTCAGCACCTTCGGTGGTGCAACGACGTACGCATTCTCTCAAAACCCTCTGGACTTCACGTCGGGTGAAAACGGTCTCTCGGGGCTGGATTTCCCCCAGAGTTGGACTCTCAGTTTTACAGAGGCCCTTCCGTTCTTCCGGCAACAAGAGGGTTACATAGGTCACGCTCTTGGTGGTTGGATCCTTACCGGAAATTACATCATTCAATCCGGTCAAACCTACAGCCCGGTCCAATTCTTCTCTTCCACCTTTAGCGGAGGGGTTGGCCAGGATACGGCTTTCGACAACGCATTTATCGGAACATATGAGACGTTGCGGCCGTTTTTGAGCAACCCTAGTGCACCTGCGACGCAAGTGGGAATTTATGCGGGAGATGCGTGCGCCCTCTACGTAGTAGGTTGTTTAATTCCCGCGAATATCCTGATATCAGCCAACGACGTGAACCACGGGGTGGTAACTCCGGTGACGGGTAAGCAAGTCCGCTTCATCGTCAACGGCGGAGAATCCCAGAGTATATTTGGAGGGCCGTATGCTGGTACGGCGGGCCGCAACTCCCTGCGCGATTTCCACACCAACTCGGGGAATTTCTCCTTGATCAAGAGGATTAAGATCAATGAGCGTGCGCACTTTGATTTTCGCACGGACTTTATCAACGTGTTCAACCATCCAAACTACTCCAGCGTTGATCCCTTCATCGAGGATGCCGGCCTTCTTGCTATCGGGACCGGTTTCGCAAATAACAAGGTCACGTCTGGCGGGAACCGAACGATTGCGTTCGCTGTAAAGCTGGTCTACTAGCCGGAAACCAGGCGCTGCCAGTCGGCCTCACCACTGGCTTAGCCGAACGGTAACATTCAAAACCGTGGGAGCCTCAAAGCTCCCACGGTTTTTTTTGTGCCTGGAGAGTTCGAGGCTGCTAGAGTCTAACCTTACTTGCGGGCGAATGAGTGACGGCCTGGCGGAAGCTCAAGCGCATCAGGTTCAACGACCGGCGCGGCGGCGGTGATGTAAGTCTGGGAGATGCGGTCCTGCCACGTGAAGTGATCTTCGTCCCACAAAGCCCACAGGAAGCCGAGCATCAGAGTAGCGCCCGCGAGCACGTAACCGAAACTCCGCCACAGGAGTTGTCGCGTGTCCGGCAGCGTGCCATCAAGACGCACGGTTGTGAGGCAGAGAAGCTGCATGCCGGGCGTAGCCTCCGCGAACGTGGTGAAGAGAAAGAAATAGAGCGCATAGAAAAGAAAGAACGCCGCGAGATAGACGGCTGCATCCGCCTTTTCGGCTAGTAGCTGGCCCCCCAGCGAGCGGAAAAGCCCAAGAAATCCTATATAGGTCAGTCCTAGGAATAACACATCGAGCAGGCCGGCTTTTCGCCGCTCAGTGAGATTTGCCACGGGAACGAGCGCGGTCTGAGGGTGTGCGCGGTCGTCCGGAGAATACGAGAAATCCAGTTCCGGCTGAATGCAAATTTCGACACGCTCGGCCTGGCGCGGGTTTGGGCGAGGGCGCGGGCGTTCTGCCTGACGCTGGCGCTCGGCTTCGCGCTGGTGTTCACGAGCCGCTTCCTCCTCGTCGAGTTTGGATTGGCGCGAAAAGGGAAGGCCTGACTGCGAATCGTTTGGACCAAGGTGCCCGCGGCGCGCGCGGTAATCTTCGAGGCGCCGCGAGACTTCCCGACGCCATTCCGGCTCGATCGAGCGCGCGCTGGCTAAAGCCGGCTGCGCGGACGCGCCGAGGCCAGACGAGGCCGCCTTAACCGCCACTGGCTTGACGTTCTCACCGGTCGCGGCGAGAGGTGCGTCACAAAAAGAGCAATTATCAGCGTCCTCGAGCAAAAGGGCGCCACACTCCGTGCAGATTCTGATCACTGGTCCGTTTTGCGCTGCGGAAGCTCCAGTGGAGGAACGGCGAGAATCTTAGCATGCCTATGTATGGACCAGCAGGCATGGTGCCAAGCTGATGTCGCGTATTAGGCAACCCGGTCGAGCGCAGGTTCTCACTAGAGATTAGCGAGGTCCATGCCGTCGGCGCGATTGCGGCTGCGGGAGACGCGTGTTAGTCTCAGCTTTCTTTTTTGCGCTTTGTAAGGATTAACTCGGCACTTCCGTTGATGCCTGACGCTAAAATCACGCGAACTCTCCGCAGGCTGTGCCTTTTTCTCGCTTTGCTCGGTATTTTTTTTGCGAGTCCACGATTTACTGACGCGCAAGACGCTACAAAGTCTTCGCCGCAAAACCCCTCGAAAAAACCGTCATCCGTTGCAAACACTCCGCCGGAGACAAGTGTGAACGCCGATCAGACCGCGACTCTGGAGGCGAAACAGCAGAGCGAGGTTGCCGGGATCTCTCACGCGGACGGCGACGTGGATTTGCGTTATCAGAACACACGATTGCGCGCCGATCATGTCGAATACAACAACGACACCCAGGTTGCGATCGCGCGCGGCCACGTTCAGCTTGATTACATGAACCAGCATGTGGAAGCAGAGGAGGCCCATTATGAACTACGCACCGGCCACGGGACTTTTTTTCATGTGCGAGCCACGTTTGCGATTGACCGGCATCCGGCGCCCACCTTGCTAATCAGTCCGAACCCGCTCTATTTCGAAGCCGAAGAGGCGGAACGCCTGGACGAACATACATACCGCATCAAGAAAGCCTGGATGACGGTTTGCGACCCGGATAAACCCACCTGGAAGTTTTATGCTCCGGAGGCGACCGTGTATTTGCAGAAGTCGGTGCATCTGGAGAACGGCGACTTTCGAGTTTTTTCCGTTCCCGTTCTGTATCTTCCCTACGCGACTTTTCCGGCGGGGAAAGAGCGCGAATCAGGATTCATGATTCCGAACATTGGTGACAGTTCGAGCAAAGGATACATTTTGGGAGAGTCGTATTACTGGGCGCCTACCGATTGGATGGACGTGAGTATCGGCGGAACTTATTACAGCAGACGGGGCTGGGGCCAGCGTGCGGATCTGCGAATGCGTCCCTGGGAAAATGCGAAGCTCGACGTGATCTATAGCGGCATCGAGGACCGCGGCCTGGAACAGCCGCAAGTGGCCGGAGAGCCGCCCGTGCCTGCCATCAACCAGGGAGGCCATGAAGCCCGTTTACTTTTCACCGCCCTGTTGCCGGACGGCTGGCGCGCGGTAGCCGATTTGGACGACCTGAGTTCGCTTACCTACCGGCTGGCTTGGAGCGAGACATACACGCAAGCGGTGAATTCGGAGGTACGCAACTCCGCTTTCCTTACGAATAACTTTCGCGGGTTCAGCCTGAATTTCGCCGCGCTAAGCTACCAAAACTATTTGAGCGCTTCGCCGGATACCTACGTTTCTCTGCGAACTGCGCCGGAGGTGCGCTTCAGCTCGGTGGACCAGGCGCCTTTTCAACAGCTCCCTATTTATTTTTCATTCGACGGTTTTTCCGATGCGGTGCATCGTAGCGATACCGTCACGGCAACTCCGCTGGATACGCCGAATTTTGTCGGTAGAAGCGAGTTGGCGCCGAGCGTTTCGATGCCCCTTCACTTAGGACCTTGGCTGGATGTGACCCCCACTTTCACTCTGAGGTCGACTTATTATGGCGGACAATTGCAAAACGGTTCTTTTGTCGATCGAGGATTTTTTCGAACAACGGAGGAATTCTCGCTCGACATCCGCCCGCCGTCGTTCGACCGCATCTGGGACCGGTCCGGCACGAAGTGGAAGCACGTGATCGAGCCGGACATTGTGTACAGCTACGTGAACGGCGTAAATGATTTCAGCCGCTTCATACGTTTCGACGAAGACGAAACCCTTACCGATACGAACGAAATCGAATACGGAATCACACAGCGGCTTTACCGTCGCAAAAAGGACGGCGACGCCGAGGAGCTGGTGAGCTGGCGCCTGGTTCAAAAATACTTCTTCGACACCACATTCGGCGGAGCGCTGATTAATGGCCAGCGCAACGTATTTCAAACCCTCGACGAAATCACCCCATTCGCGTTTGTAGATTCACCGCGACGCTTTTCGCCGATCGTGAGCGACCTGAAAATCGAACCGGGCAAACATTTCGATACCGAGTTCATTTTCAATTTTGACCCCAAACGCAATCAACTGACCGCGATTGGCACGCTGCTGAAGCTCAAACCTTACAAGCAGTCTTTTCTGACGCTCGCGCATTTCTCGACGACGAATCTTGCGACGCCGTTCAATGAGAATCCCCCGAATTTCGTCTTTGAATCGCGTTCGAACCAGGTGCGCGCGCTGGTGGGGTACGGCGATTTGACGCGCGTTGGCTTTAACTTCACGGCGGGCCTGAGCTACGACTTTACGCAGCAAGCATTTCAAAACCAGATCCTGGAAGCGAGCTATAACGGTTCCTGTTGCGGATTCGGCTTCGAGTATCGCCGGTTTTCATTTGGCACGATTCGCAATGAGAACCAGTATCTTGTGGTTTTCCGCATCGCCAACATAGGCTCCGCCGGAACGCTGCGCCGGGCCGAGAAGATTTTTTGAAGCGATCTGCGTGACGCCCAAATCCGAATCCGAGCTGGCGTTTCTTTCCATCGAGCAGGCTGCGCGCTTGCTCCGGCGCAGGGAAATCTCTCCTGTAGATCTTGTGAACGCCTCACTCGCTCGTATCGAGAAGCTGAACCCGTCCCTGAATGCTTTTCTGACCGTGCTTGGGGATAGCGCTCGAAAACAAGCTCGCTCGGCTGAACGCGAATTTAGCCGTACCAGGCGAGGGAGTCCTGCAAATCTGAACAGCCTACTTTTTGGCATTCCCATTTCGCTGAAAGATAATTTCCAGACGCGCGGAATCCGCACGACGGCCGGCTCGAAGATTCTCGCAAATTGTGTTCCACAGGAAGACAGCGAAGTCGCCGCGCGACTGGCCGCAGCGGGCGCCATACTTCTGGGCAAGACGAACATGCACGAGTTTGCTTACGGCATCACGAACGAGAATCCTCATTACGGCGCGGCCCACAATCCCTGGGCACTTGGTCGTATTCCAGGTGGCTCGAGCGGCGGCTCAGCCGCAGCCACTGCAGCAGGAACGTGTTTCGCGTCTGTCGGGACGGATACGGGCGGATCCATTCGCATTCCGGCGGCGCTGTGCGGCATCGTGGGGCTGAAACCGACCTATGGGTTGGTGAGTGTAGAAGGCGTGATTCCACTGGCCGAGAGCCTGGACCATGCGGGCCCCCTCGCGCGAACCGTCGCCGATGCGTGCATCATGCTGCAGGCGATTGCGGGCAAATACCCCAAGGGAGCACCTCACGCGAATTTTCGAAAACTAAAGCCAGAAGCTTCGCGCCGATTTCGCCTGGGCTGGCCAAAAGAATACTTCTTCGAGCGAGTTGATCCGGAAATTCGGCGCGCGATCGAAGTTGCGGCGGGCGTATTCAAGTCGGCCGGCGCGCGGATCGAGGAAGTGTCGCTTCCTCACCTCGGCAGTTCCCTGGAAGCCAGTGCGAACATCGCTCTGGCCGAAGCCACCCGCTACCATCAATCGCAGGGATTCTATCCCTCTCGTGCGGATGAATACGGAGCGGATGTGAGCGGCAGGCTCAAGATGGGCACGGAAGTGCGCGCTGCGGATTACCTTCAAGCATTTGACGTGAAGCGACAAATGGAAAGCGATTTCGACTCGGCGTTTGAACGAGTGGACGCGATCCTGGCGCCCGCGGTTCCTATTGCCGCGCCGCTCATTGGCGAGGTCGAAGCAAAAATCGTAGGAGAGAAAGAAACGGTTCGTTCCGCGCTTGTGCGTCTAAACCGGCCCGCAAACATGACCGGCCATCCCGCTATCTCCGTTCCGTGCGGATTCACACAGGCCCGGCTGCCGATGGGCCTGCAGCTAATCGGGCCGCGCTGGGGCGAAGCCCATTTGCTCGCGATTGCGCTTGCTTACGAGCGGGCGACGCCGTGGCATGAGAGGCATCCGGAGTTCCCGGTAAAAAACTGAGGAATCGCCGACTTCCCGTCTAACGCACTTACCATAGGCCGCTAAGTCCGCATCTTCTATCCGCTTGGCCCAGCGTCAAAAAGCTTAGCCGTGCGTCTAATGAATGTGTGAAAATACAGGTCTGAGCCGAGTCTGGTTTCCGCCAAATTCTAAGAGGTTCGACAATACCCAATGGGTGTTTCCGTATTCGCCGCGTTTGTCGCTGGACTAGTCTCGTTCCTCTCTCCTTGTGTGCTGCCGCTGGTGCCGGGTTATATTTCGATGCTTTCGGGGATCGGCGTAGAGCAACTCAAGGAAGGCCAAACGCCGCGCGCCGGATTGCTGACTTCCGCTCTCGCATTTGTGCTCGGGTTCTCCATCGTGTTCATCACGTTTGGCGCCTCCGCCAGCGCCGTGGGGTCCTTTTTGGTGCGCAATCGCAGCTTGCTGGCGCCCTTGGCCGGAGCGCTGATCATATTGTTCGGGCTGCACCTGGTTGGATGGCTGTCGAAAATTTCCCTGCGTGCCGGATTTGTGATTGGAATTATCCTGGTTGCAGCGGGTATAGCTTTCAACCTGCGGCCCGGAATCGCCGGGCATACGCTGAAAGCCGTCCACTTTTATTCAGTCGCTCTCATTTTTCTCTTGGGGCCGGCCATGACTCGCTGGCTAAATCGCGACGTCCATTTCCGGAATCTTGGCGGCCAGCCCGGAATTGTCAGCGGCTTTTTGATGGGCTTCGCGTTTGCTTTCGGGTGGACGCCGTGCATCGGCCCCATTCTCGCCGGCGTGCTCGCTATTGCAGCTACCCGGGAAACTATCGGTGAAGGAGTTTTCCTTCTCGCGTGCTACTCGGCGGGGTTGGCGATTCCGTTTCTTGTCACCGCACTAGGTATCGGCGGCTTTTTGAAGTTTTACCAACGTTTTCGCCGCCATTTGCATACGGTGGAAGTGTTCAGCGGCGTCCTATTGATCGCTGTTGGCGGCCTAGTATTCATGAACCGTCTGATATGGCTTTCGGGTAAACTGACATTCTTGAACAAGTTTTCACGGTGAGGGGAGTTGAGCATATGCGAAGGCCGCCGAATCTTTTTTTACTGCTGTTGTTGCTCACACTGATTGTCACTACGAATTTTTCAGCCTGCAACTCGGGAGCAGCCAACAGCAAGTCTTCAAACGCCACCGAACCTCGGCCGGACGAGCCCGTCGTGACTTTCAAGAGTCTGCAAGGGCAGGATGTGCCGCTCGCCAGTCTAAAAGGAAAAGTGGTAGTTGTGAATTTCTGGGCCACATGGTGCGAACCTTGCCGGGTGGAAATTCCCTGGATGATCAGTTTCCAACAGAAATACGCGGACAAAGGCCTGACCATACTCGGCGTGGCAATGGACGAAGAAGGGAAGAGCGTGGTCGAGCCTTACGTCCAGAAGACGCAGTTCGACGTGGACGGCCACCAGGCAACAATGAACTATCCGATCGTGCTGGGCAACGATGAACTAGCCGAGAAGTTCGGAGGACTGATCGGATTTCCAACCACTATCGTGATCTCCCGCGACGGGAAAGTTCAGAAACGGTATATCGGTCTTGCGGATGAGGGAGATCTGGAAAAAGAAATTAAGGGACTGCTCTAAATGATGGACGAACAAGATTTCCAAAAGAAATGCGACGCGGCTTTTGAGAGCCTGCGCAAACGTCTGCTTGAATTGAGCGATGAAAATGAGTTCGAGGTCGAGGGCGGAAGCGGAAAATTGGAAATTGAGTTTGAGGATGAGGACGAAACGCGCTTTGTAATAAGCCCCAACGCGCCGGTGCGGCAAATCTGGATTTCCGCGCTCACCACGAGTTTTAAGCTTGGGTGGTCGGATTCCGCGCAGGCATTCGTGCTGGATAAGACGGGCGAGACGTTGAGCCAGGTGATGAGCCGGATTCTCACCGAGAAAACGGGGTCAACAGTTCAGGTCTAGGCGAAGATGCGCTTTCGACGAACATTCGGTTTTTGCCTCTTGTCGCTTTTTTGCGCTGGCACCGCTTTGGTAATGTTTGGGAATGCGGCGTCAAACTTTCCTTTGCCTCAGGAGCCTCCCAATCTTTCCAATGCCTCGGCGGTCGTCAAGCCGCGCGTTTTCGTTTCGCTTGATCCCGTTCCGCGCGCGAGAGAATTCAAAGTCGCCGTGGTGGTGGACATTGCCTCCGGTTTTCACATGAATTCTCACAAACCGTCTGAAGACTATCTCATTGCCACGACGCTGGCGCCGAAACTCCCTCCCGATTTTGAATTAATCGACACGATTTATCCCAAGGGACAGCTTGAGAAATTCAGCTTCTCTCCGAACCAACCTCTGGATGTGTACAGCGGAAGTGTTACGTTTCTGCTTAGATTTTCCGCGAAAGCGGCGGCCACGCTCGGACCGACGGAAATTCCGATGGTATTGCGTTACCAGGCGTGCAACGACTCCACATGCCTGCCCCCGGTGAAATTTCCCCTAAGCGCGAAATTTGAACTTGCCAAGGAAGGCACAACTTCTCGCGAGGTTCATTCCGAAGTTTTTTCCAGGCTAGTACCTGCCCGCTGATCTCGTTCGTTGTTTTTGCAGCCTAATTTCGTCGCGAGCGCACTAGCGAACGGATATAGCCGGCAGGGCACGGCGAAGACGCGCAATCACTCGATCCTTCCCGAGCACAACCATTGTCTCGAAGAGGGGCGGCGCGACTGCGCGGCCAACGATGGCGACCCGCGCCGCATTTATGAGCAAGCCTGCTTTGACGCCTTCGGACTCCGCCACGGCACGCAACGCCGCATCGCAAGCATCGTGATTCCACTCTGGCAATGCGTCCAGCGCGTCCGTCACTTTCAGCATCAGCGCCGGAAGTTTTTCATCTTTCCAAAATTTCGCGCGAGCTTCCGGGTCGTACTCGAAATTGTCGCTGAAAAATGCGCGAGCCCATCCGGTGAAATCTCCGAGCAGCCGCGTTCGTGAGCGTATCAAATCTACTGTGTGCGCAAACCACGCGCGATCCGTGCCGGCCCAAGCTTCCTTCCACAAGCCCGCACGTTTGAGTTCCGTTTCCACGTAGGGCAATAGTTCCTCAACTGGCGGCTTCTGCAAATATTGTGTGTTGAACCACTCGAGTTTCGCGCGATCGAATATGGCGTTAGTGCGGCTCACGCCGGAAAGCGTGAATCGCTCAACCAGTTCATTTGTGCGCATGAATTCAGAATCGTCGCCGGAAGACCACCCGAGCAGCGCCAGAAAATTGCGAAAAGCCTCGGGGAGAAAACCTTCTTCCGCGTAGGAGCCGACGCTTGTAGCGCCATGTCGTTTTGAAAGTCGTGTTCGATCGGGCCCGAGAATCAGCGGAACGTGAGCGAATATGGGCGGCTTGGCTCCCAGCGCCTCATAAATCAGCACCTGTTTGGGCGTGTTGGACAAGTGATCGGCGCCGCGAATCACGTGCGTGATGCGCATGTCGATATCGTCCACCACCACGCTCAGCTGGTAGGTGGGCAAACCTGAAGAACGCAGCAGTACGAAATCCTCGATTTCGGCGTTCTGCACGTCTCGCGGACCGAAGACAGCGTCTTCGAAATGGGTGGTGCCTGTGCGCGGAGTGCGAAAACGAATCGCCGCGGGTATGCCTTCTTTTTCTTTCGCGGCGCGCTGTTCCGGCGTCAAATCGCGGCAAGGACAAGCGACCGCCTTTGTTGCCTTGCCTTCATCGTCACCTTCTCCTTCGCGTTCTTCGGCAGCGTCGCCGCCGGTGTAGGCCGCTGGTTTGCAATAGCAGGCGTATCCGGCGCCGCTTGCCAGGACGCGCTCGGCAGCTGCGCGATACATTTCGATGCGCTGTGACTGGAAGAACGGGCCTTCGTCCCACTCAATTCCGAGCCATCGCAGCGCCACCAGAATTCCATCAACCAGTTCGGGCTTGTTACGCTCGACATCCGTATCTTCGATACGCAGAAGCAACGTACCGCCTTCATGTCTCGCGAAAAGCCAGTTGAACAAAGCGGTGCGTGCCCCGCCAACGTGTAGAAACCCCGTCGGCGATGGGGCGAAACGCACCCGCGGTTTTTCAGTGGAGTTCATCCTCGAACGGTTCCTTCCTGGTAAGACAAACCATCAATCTTAGCGGAACGGATGAGCAAAATCGAGCCGCGCTCCAAGAAAACGCCACGTAAGCTGTGAAAGGTACCGGGGTACTCTTGACGCATGTAGTGGCAACCCCCATAGTTTGAACGGACTCTGGGTCCTATTGGAGCCGGCTCTCCGGGGCAGCCTTGCCCCGTTTTGGGTGCAATCGAGGACGTTGACCGCCACGAAACTTCACCGGATACGCCTCCGGGCGCCCACTAATTTTCTGCTATTCTCAAGAGAAGTATCAGAAATATCAGCCGGAGCTATGACTTGTTGAGCTATATCAACATGACCGCGACCGTTCTCTTGGCAGGCGCCTTCCTGCTGGCGTTGTTCTTTTCCTACATTTACCAGCAAAAACGCCAGGAATACATGCTCGTGTGGGCTGCGGGATGGCTGCTGATGTCTCTTCACTTTTTGATTCCGGCACTCGGCTCTGCGTTGGTGCTTCCCGCGTCGGTTGGAGCTGTAGGCGAATGGCTGCTTGCCGCTGCGGCATTGTCCTTCTACTGTGCTGCGAGATCGTACACGCGTCTCAAGGTCTCCTGGGGCGGTATTGCGGGCCTTGCTGTGGCCGCGGCCATCTGGGCGCTGGGCTATTCGCGCGAATGGGTGAATGTGCCCTTGGCTTTGGGAGTTGGACTGCTGTTTTTCTTCATTGCGCGGACCTTTTGGGAAGAGGGACGCAAGCAGGAATCTCGCGCCGACCAGTTTCTAGCGATTACCTTTGTTGTATGGGGATTGCTGCGTCTGACCACGGTTTTTCAGGAGCGACTGGGTCCACTAGCCGGCCAGAATCTGATGCCGCTTGTGTTGCTCCCCGAGCTTTTCGCCGGCGTTCTGATGGTAATGGCAGTCTACGAAGAAGAGCGCCGGCGAGTTGAGCGGAACATGCTGGCGCTTTCGAATCTGAACCTGGCGACCTCAAGTTTTGCCGGAGGCGAGATTCAGAAGATGCTGGCACAGGCGCTCGACCGCGTTTTGAATGTTGTGCGCATACCGGCGGGCGCGCTCTGCCTGCATTATGGCGAGGAGAACGGTCCGACTTCAGTAGTCGTCACCGGTTTGGGCGATACATTCTGTGCGGCGATACAAGAAAACAACCTGGACGATTACATCGTCAACCTGGTGGCGCGTCTGGGCGGACTTGTCGTGCTGCGCGACTTGGAGACGGACTCGAAGTGGGCCGCTCTGGAAAAAGAAGAAGCCTTCCGTCACGTTCGAAAACTGTTGCTCGGTCAAAATCTACGCACCGTAGTGGGAATCAGTCTGCAGGCAAAAGAGCGCGTTTTCGGGGTGCTGCTACTCGGGACTCCGGACGCTCGGAATTTCACTCCGGCAGAGTTGCGCCTTCTTCTGGCGCTGGGCCACCAGATTGGGATGGCGGTGGAGAACAGTTATCTGGTTCAGCAGACATCGCGGCGCAGCGAAGAGCTCCACATTCTGAATGAAATAGGACGGGCGCTGAGCTCGACGCTTGAGCCGGACGCGTTGTTCGATCGCATTTATTCCGAAATGAAACGTCTGCTCGACGTAAGCAGCCTTTTCATCGCATTCTACGATCACAAGACTCAGCAGGTGCGGTTTGAAATTGATGTGCTGGAAGGCGACCGGCTGCCCAAACGAACCCGCACCGCCGGAAACCATTTAACCGAGTATGTTGTGAACACTTGCCAGCCTCTCCTCATCCGCGACCACTATAAGGACGAAGTCACACGGCTGGGTTTCGAACCAACTCGTCAGGTCGGTTCTATTTGCGCGGTGCCTCTGATTCTTTACAATCGCGCAATCGGCGTGATGGCGGTGCACAGCAAGCAAGAACGGGTATTTGACGAAGGCCACGTGGAATTGATGCGCGTGCTTGCCAGCGAAGCGGCAGTGGCGCTTGAAAATGCCCGGCTCTTTTCAGAAGAGCAGAAAAAGTCGCGCCACCTGATGCTGATCAATAACGTATCCAGCCGCGCGATTACCACTTTGGATCCGGAGGAGATGCTCGCGAAGATCGCTGAGGAGATTGAGAATGGCTTGAAGTACGACCACATCGGCATCGCCACGCTCGATTATTCCGCGAAGGAGTTGGTGATTCAGGCGGAAGCCGGGGCCCGCCGGGACGCTGTGGGGCGCCGCATTCCTTTGGGCGAAGGCCTGGTAGGAGAGGTCGCCCGCACCGGGCAGATGGCTATTGTGCGGGAAGTGAATGCATCGTCGCCGCGGCTGGTCCTGGCAAGCTCCGTTTCGGCCATTGCGCTCCCGGTCGCCTACGCCGAACAGTTGCTAGGTGTTCTGTATATCGAATCCTCTGAACCTTGCGAATTCGAGGAAGAAGAAGGGCTGTTGCTTCGTACCCTCGCCGATCTTTTCGCCGGCGCCCTGCACAACGCTCTGACATTCCAGAAAGCACAAGAGCAAGCGATCACCGATGGCCTGACCGGCGTCAAGACCCACCGCTACCTGATGGAAACATTGTCGTCGGAATGGAAACGCTCGACACGCGCGAACCGGCCATTTGCACTGGTCTTGATGGATCTCGACCGATTTAAGTTCGTGAATGATTTCTACGGACACTTGGAAGGCGACGTTGTGCTTCAGCGCGTGGGACACATACTGGAACAGAACTGCCGCCGGTCCGATGTAGTGGCGCGCTACGGCGGAGATGAGTTCGTTATCCTCATGCCTGAAACCACTGTGGAGCAAGCTCGGCAACTCGCAAGCAAACTCAGGGGCTGGGTGGCATCCGATCCGCTTCTGCGGGACAAGAATATTACCGCCAGTTTTGGCATCGCGGGATTCCCGGTCCATGGGTCAACGCCGCAAGAGCTTATCCAGGTGGCCGACTCTTCGATGTACCTTTCGAAGCACCAGGGTGGAAACTCGGTATCGAGCGCGGAGGAAGGCGGGCCGAACGACACCAAAAAATGGAAGAAGGACGTCTTGGAGGCTTATTTAGGAGTGACGCTGAAGCGTCTATTTTCCACCGGGCCGGAGGCTTTCGAAGAGATTTACCGGCGTCTCGAACAATTCACGCGCTCGCTAAGCGAACAAGCCGGAGGTGCGCCGTCCGATACATTGCCGGTCGCTGTCGTCGAAACGGTTACCTCACTCGCGCTCGCGATTGATGCGAAAAATCACTACACCCAGGGACATTCCCAAAAAGTCTCCGCATATGCTGTTGTAATCGCCAAGGCGCTGGGCATGAGCGATCCGGAAGTGGAAGAAATCCGGCTTGCGGCGCTGCTGCATGACATTGGCAAAGTGGGGATTCACGAGACAATTCTGAACAAGTCGGGGCCGCTGGACGCGTCCGAGTGGGAAACGATGAAAACCCACGCCGAACTCGGCGCCAAGATTCTGGAGCCCTTACAGGCGATGAATAGAATTCGGCTGATGGTTCGACATCATCATGAATTCTTCGACGGCACGGGCTATCCCGACCGGTTAGAAGGCGAAAATATCCCCTACGGGGCGCGCCTGATTGCGATTGCCGACGCCTACGATACCATCACATCAGAGCGCACGTACAAAAAGGCCCGCAGTTCCGAGGACGCTTTCAGTGAACTGGAGCGCTGCGCAGCGAATCAGTTTGATCCCGAACTCGTTCGCATATTCGTCGAGACTATGCGCCGTTCGCCGCGGGTTCGGATTGAGGCCATTGTCGGTGTCCCGGACATGTCTGACGGCAGTATCCTCTAGTAAGGTTGGGTGCGGTGCCGATTTAGCCGACTGCAGGTGCGTCAATATTATGTTCGACCGCTCGGTGGGCTCCCGTGAAGTCTCTTGGCAAATTGCCGGAGACAGAATCTTCGTTCGCACCGCAATCTGCACTGTACCCCTCTAGCCCTTTCGTACCATTTCCCTGGACCGTAGTCCTAGTACGCTGTTTGAAGGCGGCCTCTTGTTCTGGCCTTCAACTTGAAATGACACTATCCAACGACCCCAGAGAGGCGAATGCTCGTGCGTTTATTCGCAGCCTGAATATCCTCCTTAAGTACTCTCGGCTCTATGGTTTAGACCATTCTCGCTCCATCGAGCAGTTTGACTCCGCCTGGACCGAGCTTCAGGATGCAGTGAACGCTGCGGGAGAAGGCGGCCTCTTGCTGGGGGCTTCGGGCTCTCAGCTCTTGCTCGATGGCGTGCCTTTAGAGTCAACTCCCGCGGAACGCAGCTTTGCTGACTTGCTCACAACCTCAGGCGTGGCCGGCATCGGCTTCACCACCGGCGTCACACGCGATGACTTTTCAAATCTGGTGAAAGCCTTCATGGAGACTGGTCCTAAGGCCGGCCCTCTCTCCGAGCGCCTCGAGCTGTATTTCGGAAATAGAAATATTTCCGGCATTCGCGTGAACGAGATCCGATTCGTCGCCGAGGACTCAGGTTTTTCCGAAGCGCGCGTTGCCGCTACCCTCACCGCAAAAACTCTTGGCGCTGACGCTGACATGATCCAGGACTGGTTTCGAAGTCCCGAGAAAATGATTCAGCTCATCGCCGCCGCAGAAGGCGCCCACAGTGGTTCCGCTAATCAGGGAGTCGGTGGAACCGGCGTACCTGGAACGCCGTCTGGATCTGATGTCACCGGCGCATTCTCCCGGCTGGAAGAGGGCGAACTTCAAAGCTTGCTCAAGCTGCTCGTGCAATTTGGCGAGGCCCAGAACTCCAAGACTCCCCAGCTCGATCAAAAGTCCTGGCAACACAAACTTGCCGGCTTGCCGCAGAACGCCCAGGGAACTCTGCGCCAAGCTTTGGCCACCGTAGCCGCAAAATCCCCCTCTGTAAAAGTAGACGAGGCCATGCTCCTGCGTCTGGCCGAAGATTTGGCCATCAAATTCGCCATGGATCGCTACCAGCGTGGCGAAGTGCAGGTCAACGCCGTGCGCCAGATGCTCGACCGTATGGGCCATGAACTCGACACCCTGCGAAAGCTCCTCCGTTCGCGCGAAGACAAAATGGCCAGCGCCGGAATAGCGGTGGAGTCTCACGCCGACGTACTCGACCGCCAGTTCTGGGCTGCCGTCCCCGAATCCGGCAAAAAACAAGTTTTGATGTCCAGCGAAGCCTGGTGTATTCCTCCGCGCAACGTGCATCAATACGTCGAAGAACTTCTCGGCCGCGGTGAAGCGAACATAGCCGGAGACATCCTCCTCAAATACGCCACATGCGTTCGCCACAAAGACTCCGAAGCTCGCAAGAAAGCTGCCATCGGACTTAGCCAGCTTGCCGACCTGTTCAGCAAAGCCGCCAGCCAGCGTTTGCAGGACGCTCTGGTCCAAATCGGCCAGCAGATGGCTGCGGAAAAAGATTCCGAACTTCAGACGCTTTTGAGCGCTGCGTTCGTCCGCCTCAGTCAGGAATCGGCCACGCGCCGCTATTATCGCGCGATGCAGCAATCGCTTGATTCCCTCGCCGATCTCGAGGAATCGCGCCCCAGCTGGGTCCAAAGTTTGCGCCCGCGAGTTGGTATTGATAATCGCGTCCCGGAATTCATCGAGGAAGCCCTCGCCGCCGAGCAGATGCCCGAAGGCCTGGTTGACGTCCTCATGCGCGTCCCGCAAACTTCTTCTGAACATCTCGCCGTGCGCTTGGCGCGCTCCGGCCGCCGCACCGAGCGTGAAAGCATCGTCGCGCTTGCAAAATTGGTAGGCTCGCCCTGCACCAGGCATCTGAAAGAAATTCTAAAAAACGAAGTGCTTGCCAAAGCTGCCACCGTCGTCGGCCTCCTCAGCCGCATGGAGCCAGAGGCCGTCGAGGAACTCCTTCCACCCCGGCTTCGCGACGGCGGACGCAGCTTTCACGATGCCATCGTGCGCCAGCTATCCATTGCCGGTGCGCCCGAGCGCGGCAAGCTCCTTGCCGATTCGCTCGAATTGTTTGACACCATGATCATCCCCTTGGCCCTCGACGAAATCGGTTTGTGCGGCGACACTGAAACTGCGCCAAAGCTTCTGCGCCTTGCCGATGGAGAAGCCCTGCCTCCCGGCTCGGAATATCTGCGCGTCAAAGCTATCGAAGCGCTGGGCCGGATGCGCGCTTCCGTCGCTGTCGAAGACCTGCGGCGTTACCTGGAGTCACGCAAGACTTTTGGCTGGGCCTATCCGGAAGAAATTCGCATGGCCGCTGCGCAAGCCTTAATGAAACTCGACCCGGAATGGATTGAAGCTTTTCTGCCGGGCTCGGGGCTCGATCTCAAAGCTCTGCCACTTGCGCCGCTCGATCCCGTTACGGACAGTGATTTCGTGCGTCAACGCCGCTACCGTCGCGTTCGTCTTCCGCGCGCCGTGCCCGCTACCATCACTTCCGCTCGCGGAAAATTCACCTCCGCCATTAGCGTGCTCAGTCTCGACGGTGGCTTGCTCACCGGCGACATCCAAATTCCGGTTGGAACCGAAGCTACGCTGAAAATTCCCGCCGGCTTGCGTTCCATCAGCATGCGAGCGGTTGTGCGATTCGTTCGCTCGCAGCAAGCTGGTTTCGAAATGACCGGCATCGGCCTGGAAGACCGCGCAAAGTTGCGCCGCCTGCTCGTCTCGCTCGGCGGCCCCGATGCCCTCATTCGCTAGAGCCTACTATCATCAGCGCGAAGAAAACTCCCATCGCAAGTGCGAGCACAGCCCATACGCTCAATGGAATTTTTAATTTGATGAACTGGTGAGTTCGTCCGTTATTGGAAGCCATCTCAGCTAGCTCCTTCAAGAGTCAATGAAAATCGGACGCAGACCATTAATTACTGAAGACCTAAGCTAAGGCGGGATTCGCCCCTAAGCCGACAACTGGTCCTCTTGACTCTGACGGAGCGCAAGTCCAATTTGGAAAGAACTCCGGGAGTTTAAGGGCCGTTGCGCATAATAGGTCTCGTACTTTCGTGCGTCGGTAATTAAGTAACTTGAGGAGTTGAAGTAAAGAATGTTCGTCGCGTTCGTACCATTCAGGCGGTATTGCTTCAAGCGCAGACCTAAGAAAACTCTCATCGATGTCGTGCTCAAGTCGGCTGGTCCACTCCTCAAACGCCTCGATTCCCTTAACGTTTTTATAGACGAAGCGCCGAGCGCAAATGCCCCGCCTGGGGGCATCGGGGAAATTCCATTCCTGTCCGTTGAAGCAAAATCCGTTGTCGATCATCAAAGCCGTGAACTGAAATTGCCCTTGGTTACGAAAGAAAATACTTTGGCGGTCATCGGTATTGCCTGTCCATTTGTCGAAGACCAGCATTCCCACAAAATCCGAGAGATTGGTGACCCCGCGGAAGTGTCCTTCCGGCAGCAAATCTTGGACTTGGAGCAGGCAAGTCCCGTTGGCAGCGAGAGTCTTCGGATAGCGCGAGCCAAAACACAATCCAGAACGGCAGGGGACGCGCCCACGTCCTAGTTGAATTACCAACTCTTCTGAGTGACGGATGAGCTCAGCACTCACTTTTACAACGGCACATTCGGGCACGGGCAGGCCGAGTCTCTTTGCCAGAATCCCTGCCAACAGTTCGTTCGCCAGTATCCTGATTCCTTGCGGGTTGTTTTGGAATTTGACCACGTAATACTCTCCATCCGAACAGCGAAGCAATTGCGACTGTGCGCCCCCACGCATCCGGCGTACATGTTCGAGTGCGAAGACAGAAGTACTTTTACCTGACATAGCGTTCCCCCGCGCTTGTCGATGCGCTTCCGAGGTTGTCGTCCTTGTTTCTTGTCGAGCCCCAGGAGGCCGGTAAAGTCGCGATTCTTTCTACAGAGAAGTATATGAAAAAGCAATTCGCATTAACCGATAAGTAATAACCGATATGGGAAGCATCTGCCCGATTGGGTAGCTTTGCCCGGAGACGTTCGCCAGCAACTGAAACAAGAGAAGAGATAAAAGGATGATGTGCAGCGGAGACGACTATCTCTAGATACGTCTGAACTTCAAGATACAGGATGGTAGGGTCCCGGTTCATTGTGATTCTCTAACGAGAGACCCTGGCGCGAGCTTCCCGCAATCGCTGGATTTTCTCGGGAGCATAGTCCCAATTGGATCGCACAATAGGTACTTCGTAAATCGAGTAAGCAATGGGCGCGACCCATGCAATATGACGCCACCGGGAATCTGGATGCTTATGCCACCACAAATGACTAGCGGTGATGTATATTGTTTCTAGTCCGGTGAAGTATCCCCAGATAACGAAGTCGCTGGGACGATCGGGCAAGATGCGGTTCCCTTCATAACAGAGATTTGCCATGTGGACGCAATGCACGGAACTGATGGCGTCGGCTGATAATGCCGAGAAGAGAAGGACGTCAGAGGCCAAGAGTTCTTTGTGTGTGCTTACGTAGTGTTGGATTCGACCAAACGTGCCACGGCGTTCATATTCGATAGGTGTCCGGCTCTCCAACTCTTCAAGATTGCGGGCTTCTGTTTGCCTCGGCTTTTGGTCAGGGGAGTTCCACGTTATCTTCGATCGCGTAACCGACTCATCAATCGCGGCCAGACTTCGCGCCCTGGTTGAAAAAGGCGGAAGCAAGATCAATACCGAAACGAAAGGGACGCATATTCCTAATTGAATCGTCATAATTCTCCTTTTGAAATCAGTACGCCCCGCTCCTTCGCCAACCTGGAAACTGGAAACGTACGAATACGAGTTCCGTGCCAGCCCAGAGACAATCGCGCCCAGCGGCTGGGTCCTCTGGATTGCCCTGTGCGCAGTAGTGGTAAACGCCCGCTTCAACTCCCCAGCGAATATGCGGTCGGAATTGGAATTCCTGTCTGAACGTAAAACCTTGAAGCCGTTTGGATTGCAGCTTACAAGGATTGGTAGGCGTGGCCCATACACAGCCAGTTGGAATCGAGTAACTGATGTAGAGCCTTCCGGGGTACACGTAACGAGTGCGGATGACTGCGCCGAGGGTTGGCGTAATCCCTCCGCCTTCATCAAACTGTGAAGTCCATAGACGGCCATATCCTGCTTCACCGAACGCACCTAAGCGCGGATTGATCCAGAAGATTGCCTTACCGGTCGCGGCAATCGAATGTCCGTCGTGGGTAATCTTCTTTTTGTCAGGAGAAAAGGATGCGGCCCCTTGTATCTCTATCGGTATTCCCAGATGAGCGGGAGCTTCAAATGACATTCCAAAATCGCTGGAGGGCGGTAGAAAGCCAAGTTCAGCGCGAATCCCTACGTCGGCGTCCAGGAACAGTCGACCTGATGAAAGGGGCTGTCCGTAGCTGAGCGCTGTTCGTGGTTCTCCCTCTGTTTCCTGCGCTCTGATCGGGGCGGCTGACACCAGGAGAATTAGTAGGCATTTCAGAATCGGGGCGACTCTCATGTTTTTCTCCCGGCAACTGGCACAGCGCACGTTATGGTGTTGCCGCCGGCATCGGTGCTGCGCAGGAAGGGGTAGGGTGCGCAGCCAGCGATTCAAGTGGAGGGTTGCGAGTGAGAGTTGGTTCGAAAAAACTTGGTTATGGTTTCAGTTTTCAACTATTTGTTAGGGCCCGGGGGTGACGGAGAACCGTTCTCATTAAAAATGACCTTGGATGATTCCTCAGAAAGCGCCCGCTTGGAATAACGCGTCAGATAGGGCATGAAAGGAGTCAATTCGAGCGGCATTTTTTCTCTGGCTGATACAAGGGGCGTTGGCCTGGCCCTGATAATCTCCGCTTCATCGGTCCAGGGGTCAAGCTTGATACGAGCCCCCAGGGGGAGTGCGGCAATCTGACTCAGGTTTTCAGGCTGCAGAGGCGGCGCCGTACTGGTCAATTGGGAAACAACAACGACGCCGTTTCCCAGGTGCGGAGCAACTAGAGCGCGCAGATTCCGCGAATCTTGGTCAAACTCCTTCAGAAAAAGGCCAGCACTGGCGAGATTGTCCTTATAGGGCGAGTTGCGAAGAAGAGCCACAGCCTTCTCACTGCTTGCTTCGCGCTCCCGATCATTCAACTTAAACGAAAAGCGTCTCAGAGCATCAAGGGATGGTAGTTGCACAATGTCATAGAACGCGTACTGGTCGGGATGCGACTTCGACACAATAATCTGCCCCAAAGCTTGCGCGAGCATCGTGGCGAGCGTGGCCTCGTCAGGAAGGACATCGAGCAAGCCGCGGCTAATCACGATTACGTGCCCCACCGCAAACAGGTCGAAAGTGGCTGTAGTCAGCACTCGACAACGCACGGCAGGTTCAATGTCAAGATTGTTTGTAATTTCCAAATTATTCACAACAGTGTCGAGAGTTTTCTCCACCTCTCCAGCGGGGGTGAGCAGGCCCGTTCTCTCAAGCGCGGCAAGCACATTGTTTTCAGCTTGGCTCTGCCACTGGCGTTGGGCTTGCACGGGAGATTGATCGCCTTCTCTGACAGTAAGGCTGTCGTTTACGCGCGTTGGTGCATCCACTATCAAATCGCTAAACTCCTGTTGACGCCTCGGCTCCTTCAGGTCGTAACCCCAGAATCGTGTTTGAGCCTTAAAGCGAAGATGGTCAAGATCGTTGACGTATTTGATCTGTAGCTTCGTTGTTCGTAAGTCTGTTTCTTCGGCGAATCCGTAAGCCGGCAGCCAAAGCCCTGGTTGGACGTTCAATCGCCAACTATCAAAATGCGAGTTGAAATGCCCTCTGTGAGAAACGGGTAAGTAGATCCCGTTAAACCGAACTATCGTGTCGTTCTTGTCTTCAGCCCAAATACGGCCGGAGAATCTTCCGGTTAAGGCCTTTTGAAGTGGCTCTACGTCGAATACTACGCATCGGACGTTGCCCAGAAATTCCTGACCGACATAATGGAATCGGTAATGTTCCTTGTCGAAGCCGGTTTGGTCTATGTAAACCATCTGAACAAATCCCAAAGGATTGAAACTCGAGTCTACAAAACCTTTCTTGGGATATTGATCTTTGCGAGCGAGCATGGAACGGTAGCCAAACTGCTTTCTGTCGGAAAGTTCCGCTTGGCCGAGGTAGTAATAATCGCGCGACAGAACCCGGTCGCCATTTCTTTTTTGGCTATACACCTGGACATAGGTCTCTATAATCGGATCGTAAGAGTTGATGACTTTGATCTCCTCGCGTTCGCGTGCGATGATACGGTCAATTGCTTCCTCCTGTATTGTTGCCTCGCGTGTTGCGGCGATTTCGTGTCCCGACGGAGAATTGGTCGCTACCGTTTGTGCTGCTGCGACTGAAGAAATGCCCGCTAGCACAACTATGCCGAAGAGATTCATAAAACGCGTTCGCATGATTTCCTCCTTTCGTGCTTTTTCGAAGACGGCATCGAGAAGGAACACCTTTCGCAATCTCAAATTGCGCTGACCGTCAACGTTGAACAAGCAGCGAGGTCAATACCGCTTCAGCACTTGCTGTGCCAACTATGAACACGTGACTTGTGAACAACTTATACGCTTTGAGGCTATGAATCACTTGAAGTAAGTTCACAGCGGAACGAAATCCATGGCGGAGTTCCCAAATCTGGAATTCGAGAGCCGTTTGCTACCTGTGGAGGGAACCAACGCACAACATGGTTTTGTGTTTTTCGAGCTTGACCATTATTGGGTTCTGGAATCTACGTGGTTATACTTATGAATGGTCCTAGAAAAAAGCACACGGCAAGTAGTTTTACTTAATGATTTGCCACCCAGCGGCTCCGATAGAGCGGATTCCATTTTGGTCTCAGTGAAGATTCTCCGGGCGGAATCTTCGTATCAAAACGGTGCCAGATTCACGACGGCAGATGACACTCTGCTAGTCGTCGGATCTGCCCGATTTCGAGCGATGATTGGCTGCCAATCATGTACCGTCTTGCGGCTCGTAAAAGTGCGTAACGTCGAATCCGAGTAAATACTTATTGTAAATAACTTGACACTTACGCAATCAAGAACTACTTTCCTATCTTCTAGGCGAATTCCACGCTATGTGTCGGCCCGATGCGCAGAGCATGTGAACTGGTCCGCTATCCTTTGACCAGAGGCATGAGGAATAGGGCTAATTGTTAATGAAAGTCCCAGCGATGTTAAAGGAATTTAGTCGGGCACTCATCACCTGGTTGCGGGGACGTAAACTCTCTCAAAAATCCCTCGATGCAAAAATGCATCTTGAAGAGTTGCGAAAGAGCGAGGCTCTCTTAGCCGAGGCAGAGCAGATCGGACGCCTAGGAAGCTGGGAACACAATCTAGTCACAGGCGAGGACGCCTGGTCCGCCAATCTCTGCAGGATGCTCGATATCGATCCGACGAGGGCAAAACCATCGGAAGACCTGTTCTGGGAAATTCTTCATCCCGACGACCGTGAGGCCGTGCGCACTGTCATCGATGGGGGGATGAAATTTGCGCACGAATACGAGTACCAATCGCGATTCATTATTTCCGGAGGCCGCGAACGGACTTTCTACACGTGGGGAAAACCAATTCTAGGTCCCGACAATCAAGTCATCAAACGGATGGGAATGACCCAGGACATCAGCATACGGGTCGAGGCAGAACGAGCGCTCATAGAAAGCGAAGCGCGCTTGCGGTTGGCCACCCAAGCCGGAAAGATGTACGCATTCGAGTGGGACGCAGCGACCGATGTTGTATTGCGCTCAGAGGAGTGCACAGATATTCTCGGTCTTGACGAACCCACACATTCCACTCTTAAAGAATTTCTAGACGCTATCTTCCCAGACGACCTCCAGAACTTCAATCTCGGTGTCCTCAACCCCGGAAATGCGACTGCCAACATGAAATACCGCATCGTGCGGCGTGACGGCTCCGTGATCTGGGTGGAGAATACCGCGCGAGCCTTCTTCGACAAACAAGGCAAGATGTTGCGAATAATCGGCATGGTGGCGGACATCACTGCGCGTAGGCAGTCCGAGGAAGCCTTGCGCGAGAAAGAAACAACGATCCGGAGTCTCTTTCGCATCGCCAAAACCTTGACCAAAACGCTGGAGTTGGACGCCATTCTCGAACACTTGAACTATGAATCTATGATGTTAGTGGGATCGGAGGGTTCGTCCGCGGGATTACTCAGTGCAGAGGAATTAACGTGTGACAGTTTTTTTGATAGATCGGGACCGAGGAAAGAGGGCGTCGCATGGCCGTCTGGCGTTGGGCTGCTGGGATGGGTTCTAGCCAACAAGAGGACATACTTGACCAATGACGCCGCTCACGATCCATTGATATCTCCAGATATTTACATTCCGCTCGGATTGCGAAGCGTGCTATGCGTCCCCGTCCTGGGCAATCAAGAAGAGGTGATTGCATTCTTCGCCCTGCTCAACAAACGTGGTGGCGATTTTCTATCCTCCGATGTCGAGGCAGTTGAAGGAATTTCTAAGGTTGCGTCTATCGCAATTCAAAACGCTTTGGCCTATCGGAGAACCTGCCGAGCCGAGGAAAATCTGCGCCTGCTGTCTGCTCAGTTAATCAATTTGCAAGATGAGGAGAGACGCCGCATCGCTCTGGACCTTCACGAGGGCCTGGCCCAAGACCTCGCTGCATTGAGACTAAATCTCGGGCAGTTAAGGAGAAAGACGGCCAAAAACCACAGTGGAGTAGTCAGTATTATTAATGAGGGCTTAGAACTTAACAACGACTTGATACAGCGAGTGCGTGCTTTGTCCTACAAGCTCCACCCAGCACATCTCGAAGAAGTCGGATTGCCCCTGGCGATAACATCGTATGCTCGCAAATTCTCTGAGCGCAGTGGAATCGAGGTCTCGGTAAGGGCTGAACTGCCGGCGGATCTCGGCCGCTTTCCTCGCGGATGCGAAATAGCGATATTTCGCATCGTGCAAGAATGCCTCTCGAATGTCGATCGCCATTCGCATAGCCAGTTGGCAACCGTATGTGTTTCATTCGAGAACGAGCGGTTGATTCTGGAAGTTGCCGACAGGGGGCAGGGAATCACCGGGGGAGCCTTGGCAACCACCACTCCAGGGGTTGGAATTGCGAGCATGCGTGAGCGCGTGAAGCAAATGAACGGCACATTCCTCATTGAATCGGGGGCGGGACAAGGTGTGACCGTACGTGTCGAACTTCCGGTCGCGACCACTCTCTCTAGAGAGGCCCGTAATTAATGATGCCTTCGGCTGAACCGTATCGCATCTTGTTAGCAGATGATCATGCGGTCGTGCGACGCGGTGTCCGCACTTTGCTTGAGTCTCTGACCGGAATCGTTGTCTGCGCCGAAGCATCCGACGGGCGTGAAGCGGTTGAGCTAAGCAAGAAACAAAAGCCGAATCTCGCCATCCTCGATTTGACGATGGCCATTATGGATGGGCTAGAAGCGGCCTCCATCATCCGTACGGAATGTCCCGAGACTCAAGTTCTCATTTTCACGATGCACTGTTCCGACGACATGGCTCGGAAGGCAGTGCTCCTGGGATCTCTCGGCTACGTATTGAAGTCGGACTCTGACCAAGAACTCCTCGCGGCAGTGAATGAAATCCGACACCTCCGGACTTTTATTTCGCCTCGCCTCGCACTCTCGATGGCGCAGAGTTATATACACGAGTCGGGAAATGTAATCAAAACAGCCTCATCGCCTAATGCAGACGGAGGATCGACGGCCGTGCCCCTGACGGGCCGGCAGATCGATGTTTTGAGGCTTCTCGCTCACGGAAAAAGCAATAAGGAAGTGGCCCACCAGCTTGGAATCTCCACCCGCACAGCCGAAGTCCACCGCAATCGCATGATGCAGAAACTGCACTGTAAGAGTTTCTGTGATCTACTTCGTTTTGCGATTCGTCAGAAATTGGTCGAATTATGAAAAGGACAGTTCAGAATCGGGACTGCCGACCATAGTGGCACCGCAAGTATTTCCATTCTGAACGAGCCAGACCGGAGGCGTCAGCCACACATCGGGGGTGCTGGCGATGGTTGTTCGGGGTTCACCCAGAAAACCATGCCGATGACCGTGTCGTATAGCTACATCCTAGTGGCGCTATCGGTGTTTATCGGGATGTCGGCAGCTTATGCCGCATTGGATCTGGCGCCCCGAATAGCTGCTGCTAGCAGTTGGACGCGGTCAGCCTGGTTGACGGGCGGCAGCATCGCGATCGGAGTAGGTATTTGGTCGATGCATTATACAGGGATGTTGGCCTTCAGCTTGCCCGTCCCGGTAGACTATGACTGGCCGACCGTACTGCTCTCACTCCTGGCTGGAATTTTGGCTGCGGGCGTCTCACTCTTCATCTTGAGCCGGAAAACGACCGGAGTCACTCAAATTATGTTCGCTGGCGTAATGGTTGGATTGGCGATCATAACCGTGCATAACGTCGGTATGCGCGCGATGCGCATGGCGGCAGAGTACCGATACGACCTTCGACTCGCGGGTCTAGCCGTAATTCTCGCCATACTGTTTTCGCTCATCGGGTTATGGAGTGGATTCCGGTTTCGAGATGAGACAAGTGGTCGCGGCTGGCGAAAGATCGCGGGCGCCTTAGTAGTGGGCGCTGCCATATCCTCCCTGCATTACTGCGCGATGGCTGCGACTACCTTCTTGCCTTCCCCGCCAGGGCGGGAGGCACCGCACATGGTGCATATCTCAACAATAGGTGCGATCGCGATTGCGACAGCTACTCTGGTCGTCCAAGGTTTAGCCATCCTGACTTCGTTTGTGGACCGACGATCCTCTTCCCAAACAATAGAGCAACTCTCAAGCCAACTGTTGCGTTCGCACGACCAGGAAAGGCGGCGCATCGCCCGTGATCTGCACGACGATGTTGGACAAGACTTGTACGCGGTAAGGTTAATCCTCGGCCGTCTCCGTGATTCCGCCGTGCGCTCTACGGATCGAAAGTTGCTCTCTGAAGCGTGGGAAATGACCGCGGCATCTATGGAAAAACTACGAACGATTGCTCACGTACTATATCCGCCGGAGCTTGAAACACTCGGTTTTCGAGCCGCGATAGTGGCTTATGTCGACGGCTTTAGGGAACGCAGTGGAATCCATGTCGAGCTCCATATACCCACAGCAATGCCACCGATATCTCGCGCCTCTGAGAGTGCCCTACTAAACGTAATCCGAGAGTGCCTGTTAAATGTCGTCCGCCATTCCGGAAGCCGAAACGTGAAGATCCTAATTCAAACAGAACTCAGCCAGGTGTCGGTAGAAGCCAGCGACGATGGTAGCGGAATTCTGCCGGAGATACTGGATAGACTGAGAGACGACGTGAAACCGGGAATAGGCACGGCGTCCATGTTTAGCAGGATCGAGGAGCTTGGCGGGCGATTAGAAATCACTTCTGGGCATTGGGGAACGTCCGTCAAAGCCGTCATTCCGATTCGAGCCTAATTTGTAATCGCTCGAACTCCCGATTAACGCTGCGTGTTCAAAGGATCGCTCCAAACTGTGCAAACCATTCCACCTGGGGAAATAATGCATCCTCAGAGATTTATACCTGTCGGATGAAGGCTATTTCCCCCCGCCGACAGTTGATTCGTGCCTCATGTGCGAACTTGCCAGCAAGGTGTCTGTGTGCCAGCCCTCAAGTGAATCCAACAGTCGCGCTATAGTCGAGTTATCCGAAGCGCGGCATAACAACGCCGCATCGACGATTCCAGCGCAGACGATAAGGTCGAGCAGCTGCACATTCTTCGATTCTGCGAGGCTTGCAATAAAAGTTGGCTCCAAGGAAACGGGCTCTCGACGTTTCTCACTTCTCTCCATTCGACGCAACAACACAAGGTAGACGTTCATGGTGGGCCTCCCCATCCGACTCGACATTGTTCGCAACGACGCCTTGCACTTCCCCTCGGGGCAGGAACTGACAAGCCTATGAATAGTAGCTGGAATGTTCTCTTGGTGGGCTGTAGTCTCAATTCACACTTAGTTTAGCGTGTCAAATCCGGTCCGCAACAGTGTTAGGAGGCTCCAGCAGCCATTGTGCAAATTGGACTTGCGCGAGGAACCGGCAGCGTTGCCCGGGGTTCAACGGTCGGGAGGAAGGAGCCGAACATGTCTTCCGTCGTGCCCTTTGGGTCCAGTGTCGACGACCAAGCGTCTCTTCGATCTTAACTTCAGCCATGCGTATAACTGCCGGACGCTTCACTTGAGTCTCGACGCAGTTCCAGCTACATTTTCATGCGATTCTGGATGAGGAGATAATGTGCAGACAGCGACGGTCAAGTGGATTGCAGGCGAAGAGTTCATAGCGAAGTTGCCTTCCGGACACTCGGTATCGTTTGACGCGGATCGAAAACACAACACCGCCCCGGGCCCCATGGAAATGCTTCTAGGCGCGCTGGGAGCGTGCACTTCGGTGGACGTGGTCATGATTCTGGCCAAGAAGCGCCAGAGGCTGGCGTCGCTGGAAGTTGTTATTACCGGAGAGCGTGCGAGCGAACCGCCGGCCGTGTGGACAAAAATCGAAATGGTTTATCGGCTGGCTGGCGACCTGGAAGACAAAGCCGTACGCGACGCGATCGAGCTAAGCCAGTCCAAATACTGCTCCGTGGCAGCCATGTTGCGAAAGACCGCAGAGATCACCTACCGCTTCGAAATTGTATCTTAGTGCTGCCCTTGCAAATGTATGAGGCGAGCGTGTTTTGCTTGTCACGCGCACAACTGATTGCATACAATCGCGAGCTATCGATTTCATCCTGGAGAAGCTGAATGGGCAGACGCCTCGCCGCCAAGATTACGGGAGTTGCCGGGTATGTTCCCCCGCGTGTAGTAACCAACTTTGACCTTGAAAAACGAGTGGACACGAATGACGAATGGATTCGCACGCGCACTGGCATCCGCGAACGGCATTATGCGGACCCGGGTGTTGCAGCTTCGCATCTCGGCACTGAGGCTGCGAAAAAATTGCTCGCCGCAAAGGGCGTGCAACCCGATCAAATCGACCTCATCGTCGTGGCGACCGTCACTCCGGACATGCTATTCCCCGCCACCGCTTGCTTGATTCAGGATCGCCTGGGCGCAAAAAATGCTTGGGGCTTCGATCTTTCTGCTGCTTGTTCGGGATTTGCCTACGCACTCACGGTGGGCGCACAATTCGTCGCTAGTGGAACCCACAAAAGAGCTCTGGTCATCGGAAGCGACGTGATGACCTCCATCCTCGATTACAAAGACCGCGCCACGTGTGTTCTTTTTGGAGATGGAGCCGGAGCGGTTCTCGTCGAACCCGCTATCTCTGACGCCGAGGGTATTCTGGACTTCGCACACGACATAGATGGCTCGGGCGGCTGCAATCTCTACATGCCGGGCGGCGGCTCGCTGAATCCCGCATCGCTGGAAACGGTTGAGAAGCGGATGCACTACGTTCACCAGGAAGGCGCGCAAGTGTTCAAATACGCGGTGCGGCGAATGAGCGAGTTAGCGCTTCAGGTGCTCGAGCGCAATGGCTTCACGAGCAGCGATCTCGCCCTGGTGGTTCCCCACCAGGCGAACCTGCGCATCATCAAGGCCATGCAGGAGCGCTTGGGCGTGGACGATTCAAAAATTCTCGTGAATATAGACCACTTTGGAAATACTACCGCCGCCACAATTCCATTGGCTCTTATGGATGCTCTAGAGCAGAAACGCTTGCGCAAAGGTGATCTGGTGCTGTTGATCACTGTCGGGGCTGGTTACACCACTGGCGCAATCCTGATGCGTTGGGCCTATTAGCCCGCTGCGAATTATTCCCCATGAAATGAAAAAGGCCGGCCCAACCGCTCCGGCCTTTTTCGGTCGCGAAAATGGACCTTATTCGACCGGGACGACGTTTGTATGCGTAGCCAGGATGGCGTCCGGACCCGAATTGGTGGTCGGCACAATTGAGAAGATTTGCTCACCGTTAGTTACGAACACACTGGTGTTCGCACCGACTGTAATAGTGCCGGTCCCGGCAGGAATGATTGTGAAGCCACCGCTGACCGCCGTTCCCAGCGATAGGAACGGTGCGGTTAGTGTCACGAAGGTTTCGTCTTCAACGGCGGAATAGGTGCTAGGAGCGGTGAGAATAGCCGTGCCGGAAAATGATCCGTTTTGGCCGTCAACATCTTCCCAGATTCCAAAGGCATACGTTCCGCTGACGCTTGCCGGAGTGAAATCCGGAGCCGCGGTACTCTGGGTCACCAATATACCCGAACCCACGTTTGCGTCCGTTCCCACGCTAAAGCCCTGTATCTCTTCGATCCCGTCTCCTCCGCTCGTCAGGTAAATGACGGGGGGAACAGCAGTGCCCGTGGTGACAGTAAAGGCAACGCGCCCCGAGGTTGGATTCGTTGTGTCCACCGTGTAAGTTCCGGTAAACGCCGGAGTCGTCACGACCCCATTGTCACTTTGAGTAAACGAAGCTGTCGCGGTGGTTCCCGTGCTTGAAAATTGCGCCGTTCCGATGCTCACAACATTCGTAGAATTAACCGGGTCGAATCCCTCGCTGGCAAGCAGGGAAAAGCCATTCAACGCTCCGGCCGTAAAGGTACCTGGCGCAGCGAGGCCGCGGCCGCTGAGAAGCGGCACGTTCGTGCTGACCGCATCTGATGAAAGGACGTAGAAATCGTCGGCATTTATCACGTAGACGACGGCATCAAATTTCAGGTCCGGACTGCCGGTGATTGGAATATCAAAATTCGCCGTCGCCCTTCCGGTTGCAGTGGTGATGGCGTTAATCACTCCCGACCCGCCGGTCTGTTCACCCGAAGGCGTCCCATTGTCATTGAAGTCGGCAAAGATAGGACTGATGGTGCCTCCCGCGATTGCGAACGATCCCGCAAGAGCGGCGCGATCCGGTGTTGTGTCCCACCCCGTGACGCCAAATGCGAAGTTCGGGGCGAGTGAGCTCACTGTGAAAGTGGGAGAGAGGGTCTGCACATGCATCACCCCGCTGGCCCATGAATTCGTTTGCCCGTCGCCGTTGTCAAACTCAATAATGTTGCCCGTCGTGTAGACTCCCGCGGCCAGGCCGCCGAGCGCGAATTGGAATATCACTCTCGTCGGAGTCGGGGGAGCCGCTGGAACTTGTGCACTCCTCGCACTATTGCCGCGCCGAGATCGCAGGCTGATACGCTTCACCGCGGACCCCAGAGGCTCGCGGCCGGCGCCGCGATTTGCACCGCCTCCCGAGCTAAAAACCAAGCTCAAACAGCCCCGTGTATCTGGATTAACGCTATTAAGATCGAACGAGTAAGTGCTGGCTGCGAGATCGACACTGCTCCCTGGATTTTGCGGGCCAAGGGTGACTCCGTTGTAATCCACATCGGCGGCCGTGATACCGCCATTCCCATCAACGGTGAAGCTCCCCGCGATGGCAATCGGATAATCATCCGTGGCGTCGAATCCTTCCAGAAGGAACGCATAAGATGTCCCCGCTGCTAAAGCCGCGTTATTGTTTCCCGCCGGGCAAGCCTGTGCGTTGGAGTTTGAAACATAGCCGGAGTAGGAAGCTTGAGCTGAATTAGGGGGCGCAGCAGAGTCAGTCACTTGAATGATGAACGGAAAATTCCCAGCCGTATTCGGTGTGCCGGCGATAGTCACTGAGTTCGTCGTGGTTTGGATCGTATTTGGAGACGTAGTAGTCCCATTGCCCAGCAACAAGGCGGGTGATCCCGGCGGCAGCGCGCCACTGATGATCGTCCACGTATAAGGTCCTATCGTCGCAGGATTCACCGTGAGAACTTGACTCGCCGCGGTTCCAACCATCAAATTAAACGTTGTTGGCGTGATGGCCAACGCCGGTTCTCCGATAGTGAACGTATAAGGAAAACCGGGCGAAACCCTCATATTTGAGTCTGTGACTGTTGCAGTGCCGGTAATTGTTCCTGTGGCCAAAGGCGTGCCCGAAATCGTGACGGTGTTGCCGGAGGAAGTGAACGTGAGAGTTGCGGGCAATCCTGTGATAGCCCAAGTATAAGGTGCCGTGCCTCCGGTTACGGTCAACGTGCCGGTATAGGCGACGTCAACACTGCCGTTTGGCAATGTTCCGGAAATCGCGGGCGTCGAGGTCACATGGTGGCCGGTCCCGCCGCAATCAACGATTGGCATAATGAGAAGAAGACCAACAAAAAGCAGAATTGCGTTGCGGCGTAGCATAAAGGCCTCCCGGCAGTCGGCGTGCGAGCCGAATTACAGAAATTTGTGACCTACGTGAATTTTCTGGGATCCCAAGTTCGAAAGTAAGATCGCCTAAACAGTTCCAACACCGAAACATCGCCTAAGTTGTACGAAATTCGATTCTATTCCCTTTCGTTACACTTGCAAGCGTAAACGAACACGGATGCTGACGCTGAACGATGCAGCTTAGTGCCCGACAATGATCAGAACCGGATTCGTGTCCAGCGGCGTGGTTGTAATCACCACAATCTTCGTTGGAGACACGATAAAGAAATAGCCGGTGAAGCCGGTCGGAGTAGACAAGGTCATCGTTCCGCTGCCGTCCGTAGTACCTGTGGCATTGAGCGCGTATGTTCCGGTCACCGTGGCCGAACTGTTGCTCAAAGTTGTGCTTTGATCCTGAGTTCCTCCGACAACCGAAATCCCGTCGAAACTAAGGAAGCCGGAAAGATCGCGATCAGCACTAACGGCCGGCGCCGATGTGCCATCTATCAACGAAGTTGATTTTATAGTTAGCGCGCTGAACGGACCCGCGGACTGCGGCGCCAAGTAGCCAAAAATCGGAGCGTTCTGTACGATGTTCACGCAAAACGCTTGATTCGTGTTGATCAGATAAAAAACAGGCGCAAAGAAAGAATTGAACTCGATCGAGCCCTCGACTCGGCCTAAGTTGTCGGAAGTGTAAGGATCCGTGGTTGCCGTCCCATTCGAGCCCGAGATTGTCCCAGCCTCGTTATTTTCTTGCAATATTTGGAAGCTCGACGTGCCGCTTGTCGCTGAGGTTTGAACCACTTGAACTACGGGAAGAAAAGTGTCCCCGGAAATGAGCTGTCCGCTCAATCCTCCAACCATCGTCCCGCTCAAGACACCCGACGTTACGAACGGTTGTCCAATTTGCTGGATCATTTCGCCCGCGCTTATGTAGGGAGTAACACCGCTCACCGTATCCGTCTCGATTACAAACGCGTCGCTGGACGAAATCGGGTACACGCTGTAGTTCGGGTTGTCCAGGCTTGCAGATGTCAGTGCGAGCGTGCAGTGTGTGCTGTCCGGTCCCGAATTGTACGAGCCTGAAATTGTGGAGTCGTCAATGGTCACAAAACCGGGTGTATTCGTGTCCATTTCGCCTTGTGCTAACGAACCTGGTATTGAGATAGTCACCGGCGGTACCGCCGTAAATCTTCCCGCAAACGCCAGAGGACCTGTCCCGTTGGTTGCGAATGCGCTGGCAAAACCTGCACCGCCAAACGCGAAATCACCAGCGTAGGTGCTGGTGCCCGTGCTATTTACCACACAGGACGTAACCGTCTGAAGCTCGATTCGTCCCGATCCGCGGGTGCCGGATGAATCTGACTCGATAAATCTGCCGTTCCCATTTGCATCAATCGAGAACGCGAAGATAGGCGCTACCGGCAAGGTCGTGCTCGTGAACGTGATAGTTCCGCGACCGTCTGTTCCAAGTGTGTAACTGCCCAGGAGATTCGCGAAATTGAGAGGCGTCCCTAGCTGCGAGTTGTAGTCTATTTCGCCGGTCGTGATAAGTCCGGACCCGTTGGCCGTGAACGTTCCGGCGAACGCCACAAATCCATTCGTGCCGTACCCGCTAAATTCAAGCGCATACGAGCCATCTAGAAGCGTGAGCTGTTGCTCCTGGGCGATTACCAACGTAAAGGTTGATGTCACCACTGCCGGCGGAACTGCCATATCTGTTGCCGTAATGCCGAACGTAAAAGTTCCGCCTACCGTCGGCGTGCCGGAGAGTAGACCGGCGCTGGTCAGAGTCAACCCAGAAGGCAAAGTCGATCCGGTGGCTACAGTCCAAGTATCCGTGCCAGTGCCGCCGCTAGCTGTGAATTGTTCGCTATAGGCCGTATTCACGGTACCAGGCGGCAGGGGAGAAGTCGTGGTAATCGCAAGCGAGCTGACCACGATTGTGAATTGTTGCGAGGCTGGCGGATCGCCCGCGTAAGCATCCGTTACCGTGATTGTAAATGTGGCACTGCCCGCTGCCGTCGCCTTGCCCGTGATCTGCACTGTACCTGTGGTGCTGTTGGAAAGCTTAAGTCCGGCGGGAAGCGCTCCAGCTGTTATCGACCACATAAACGGTGGCACTCCTCCGGTCGCAGTCACCGCAGCGCTATAGGAGCCATTTAAGGGTGCCGTCGGAAGCATGGTAGTCGTAATCGTTGGCGGAGGTTCTACGGTGATGGTAAGCGTCGTTGACTGATTCGGAAAATCCACTGACGTGATAACTATCTTGACCACCGTCTCTGCCGTAACCGGATTCGGCGCCATGTATGTTGCGGTTGTTGCGCTCGTTGGATGCAGAGTGCCAAAGACAACAGGAGAAAACGTTACGCCGCCTGCAGCCGTATCGTTCAACACACTAACTTGTATCGAAACAGTTTGTCCCTGGCCGATGACTTGCGCGCCAGTCGGCTGCAGAATCGTAACCCTATTGAAGGTAGCCGGCTTATCAGCGCAGCCTGTGAATTGGACCAGCGCTAGCAGCACACCCGCAAGCAAAAGTGAAATTCCGGCGCGCTTCATCGTTAGCGCCTCCTTCAATCGGGACAATTCCTACGCCCCAAGGGTTCGTGAGATTTAATTTGGCCACAAAACTGGGTAACTAGTTGAAAAATGACTGGCGAGCTTGGCGTATCAAGCAACCGGACCAAGGGTCAGGACAAACTCCGCCATAGGAAGCATGCGGATCTGGTTTGAAGCGAGGAGTTGCAGTGTTTCCTGTCTATCGGCGGTTTGACTGCGAGAAACCGGACCGACAACGTGGCGGCCCGGCTAGGATCAGTTAAAGGAAGCCTTGGTTATGACACTGGGGGGAGTAATTTCCGAAGGCTACTACTGGTAAGAACGAGCGTCGTTCATGAAAGAAACGTTGCGCTCTAGACGCTGGGATAGTCGCACTGTTGCGTACTGCGTGCATAGCGCCATTTCGCGTTGCGTCCAGCCTGCGCCCGCTGCCGAGACAAGCGAACTCCCTAAACCGTTTAGAAAGCGCATGAGAGCGTAATAGGCGCTCACTCCCCGCAGGTTGGAAGTCGAACCGGTCTCGAGATCCGGGCACACGTCACGATAGACTGCCAAGACCTCCTGGAAGCTACTGAAACTTAATAGGTTAAGGCACGGCTGCAGGCTCCCGTCCGCCTCGTTTGTTAAGGGTTCGGAGACCGTTCGCAGCAATGACGCGCGCCAGCTGAACACGGCGAACTGTATCATCGCTGCGGCTGAGATCACGAGAATGAAGGCTGCGATTAACATTTTCGACCAACCACAGTTTCTAATTTCCGCCCGCCAGGCACAATAGAACTTACGTACCATCAGCGCAAAACGCTTTGCCCACATTCACGAAAGCACTCGCGCTTGTAGTAACGGAACAGATGGAGTACAAACTGCCGGTGCAGTTGTCGAGTTAGATAGGGGCATTTTCCGGAGGCCAAGCATGCAACTTAGAAGCCAACGAGCCTTCGTTCTATGGGTCGGTGTCGCCGTCCTGATCTCGATAACCTTTGGCCCGCGCGTCAGTGCGACAAGACAAAATACTGCCGAAGGAGAGATCCGCGCAGTTCTCGAGATGCAAACCGTCGCATGGAATCGCGGTGATATTGACACTTTCATGACCGGCTACTGGAAATCCTCTGAAACCGAATTTGTGGGCGCCAGCGGGATCACCCGAGGCTGGCAAGCGGTCCTTGACCGCTACCGCCGGAACTATTCGGACGGAAAAGCGATGGGTCGGCTGACGTTTTCAAGCCTCGAAGTACACGTAACCTGCCGGGATTCGGCATTTGTGATTGGAGAATTTCAACTCGATCGCGAAAAGGACCGGCCCACCGGGGTCTTTACACTCAATTTCCGCAAGTTTGCTGAAGGCTGGCGAATCGTCGCAGACCACACAACGGGATTCCCTGTGCCTTCTGCTGCAAGCGCTGACTAGCCGCTAGTGCGCGTCCTTGTGTCAGACGGCCTGTGCGCTGAACTTAGTGGAAACAAGGTATCGCAATTCGAGCGCAACTGTTCCCCCTGACCGCTGCTTCGGAGATAATAGCGGCTGGTTGACTGCGGTCTTGCGAAGGAGAAATCAAATTTGCGGGCAGTGATTACCGGGGGAGCGGGATTTCTGGGTTCGCATCTTTGCGAGCTGCTGCTCGAAAAGAACTGGGATGTTTTGTGCCTCGATAATCTGGTAACCGGAAACGAATCCAACATTACCCACCTGAAATCGCATCCTCGATTCCGGTTCGCCCATCAGGATGTTTCGCGTTACATTGAAGTGCAAGGCCCCGTCGAAGCGGTGCTTCATTTTGCTTCTCCCGCCAGCCCTCCGGATTACCTGAAGTTTCCGATACAGACGCTGAAGGTCGGCGCTCTTGGTACGCACAATACCCTCGGTCTGGCGCTTGCTAAGGGCTCGAAATTTTTTCTGGCCTCCACTTCGGAATGTTATGGAGATCCTCAAGTAAGTCCGCAGCCGGAAACATATTGGGGGCACGTGAATCCGGTTGGCCCGCGCGGGGTATACGACGAAGCCAAACGCTACGCGGAAGCTATGACCATGGCCTACCACCGTTATCACGGATTGGATACACGCATCGTGCGAATTTTCAACACCTACGGGCCGCGCATGCGATTAAACGACGGGCGCGCGCTGCCGAACTTTTTGTATCAGGCTCTCAGCGGAAAGCCCATCACCGTGTATGGCGACGGCAAACAGACGCGCAGCTTTTGTTACGTTTCGGATTTGCTCGCTGGAATCTACAAGTTGCTTGAATCCAACGAACACGAGCCGACGAATATTGGCAATCCGCAGGAAATTACAATCCTGGAATTTGCTGAACGCGTTCGCGCCCTGGTTGGGACTGACGTCCCAATCAATTTCCATCCCTTGCCCCAGGACGATCCCAAGCAAAGATGTCCGGACATCAGCAAGGCCCGCCGCGTTTTGGGCTGGGAACCGAAAATAACGCTGGAACAAGGCTTGCGCGTGACTTATGAATATTTCCGCGAACGGCTCGCGCAAGCCGGCCATTCGACCGCATAAGTTCACCCTGCGCAATGCTCAAATCCGCGATAGGCGATCGACGTGAGGCATAGTAGAATCCCGCCACAAAACGACCGCTGTAGTGGTAGCGTCTCAAGGCACGCCAAGGCTTAGCAATGGAAATTCTCTGGCCAATTCTCGGAATTTGCATTCTTATATGTTTCGTATTCTTTGTACTCGTGCAGCACTGGCAGCGAATCCTTCGGCGCCAAAGCTGGACCATCCGCCACCTGAACGAGCGTGTCCGCACTCTCGAGGAAGTGGATGATCCGGAATTTCGCCGCCGGCTCGGCGAATCAGCTCCCTCGCCACTCGAGCAAGTATTCACTTTTTCCTTCCGCTTGAGCGACCAGTTCTGGCGCAGGACGCTGCAGACAACCGAAGAAAACTTATCCTTTATCCGAGGCTTCGGAAGTTTTATAGGTTCGGTAAAAATCCAGCGCTGGCGCGGGCATAGCGTAGCCACCATAACGGAAGTTCTGCCCGATCGCCGCTCCGCAGCATGGCAGACGCGGTCGCTGGATTGTTTTTTTGACCAGGGATCCGGCGCCGACAAGATCACTCTCTGGGAACTTCCGCTCGCCCGAATCGGGAATTCGAACGAACGTCCGCCGTCGCTCGAACTAGTGCTGAAGGAAAAATCCGTGGAGCTGTGCGCTCACCTTCTCCCAACGCCCGGCGGCAATGGCCATTCCAACATTTCAGGAAAGAATGAAATAGTGTTTTTTCGAGTACCATTCGATTCCGCCGAGCTAGCGGAATTTCGGAGCCACGATCCTTCGGAGAACGGTGCAAACGGTGCCGGTTCTGAAGCCCAGTTCGATCGTTCTTTCTGGCGGGCGTTCTATTCTCATCGAGATGAAGAAGCCGGATTTGAATGGCAGCTTCGCGTTCTTGACTTAAATAAGAAAGGGGAATGGGACCGCTGGAAAATTCTGGAACCGGAAGTGGATCCCGTCGCTCAGAACGCGGCGCAGAAACGCAATTGATCCGTGCCACTTTTTACTGAGCGTGAGGCCGAATCGGAAGCCCCGCCCACACATTCATCAAGCCTAGAATCTCCCGAACCACGGAAAGTGCATCGCGCGTGTTGCGCCACCAATGTTCCGCATCAAATGGATCGTCGCGCGCTGCTCGCACGACAGCCTTGAGATCTTCACCCGCAAGTTTTTTCCACAACGCTCTCACCCGGCGGGTATGTTCCGGAGACGTCACGATGATGACGCTGCTCTTGCCCTCTTTACGCAGCTCTCGATCTATTTCCTCCACTTCCTGTTCGGTGTCGATCACGGTGTTGGGAAGGATGCGAACGTTTTTCTCCGGGACCTGAAGGTGAACCAAAATTTGGCGGTCGTAATCCTCTTCGCTCACGTATTGGACGCCGAGTTCTCTCATCTGTTCGGATGGCCCGTCAGGGCGCGTCAGCCACACTTCACTTGCATAGCCGGACTCAAAATAATGCGCCGCGTCCGCAGCGCGATACGGCAAACCCCCGCTTAGCACCGCGATAGCGTCGGCGTGCATCAGCGGGTCTTCACGGACTAGCCAATTTCCTACCCCGCGAAATACTAGGATCGTGGCTACGATCAGCACCAACAAAATCAAAGCTGAGACGACACGTAGATTCCGCTTTCGCGCAGTCGGAGACTTTTCGATGTTTGCCATTTGATTGCTATACCTGGCGCGGCGAAGAGGCTGAGATCCCTTCTGCTTTAGAGGTCTGTCCGCCGCAGCGAGCGGCTGCGCGATAGCAGCCCGCGCAGGCCGAGCAGGACCAAGCGGGGCTGGCTCAGGCAGACGCGCCAAAGAATTTTCCACGCTTCGTCGCGCGAGTAGTCGGCCAGCGACCGTTTTGCCGGAGCGTTCAACAAGTCCACCAACCGGCTGTAGTCGGCCTGCTGAAAATCGTGGAGCGAGCGACGTAACAGAAGATGAAGGTCCAGTTCCCGGCGCAGGGTTCGCAGCTCACGGGACCCACGATTCAAAATCTCCTGAGCAACTCCGAGCGCGCCGCGAAATCCGGTGACGATGCCGCCCACAGTAGTGACCTTCACTTGACCCGCAGCGTCGCCCACCAGATAAACGGATCCATTTCCCACCGGACGGCGAACCGGAACCCAGCGTTTATAAACGGGAATGCGCGCCGCTTGAAATCCGATCGGGTCGAGCTTCCTTTTTTCCAGGAATTTCTCCAGGTGATATCGCGTTTCGGGACCGGTCTCGCCGATTAATCCCAGCGCGCCGCGAGTGGGCGATTCCGGAATCAGCCAATAAAAATAGGGAGTATCCTGCGGCACGAACCACACGCGCGCCGTATCCGGGCGCATGTCTTTCGGCAACGGCACAATCGCCTGCACCAAGGGGACCGTCTCAAGCGGCGCCCACCCCGCCGCGTGCGCCACGCGGCTCGAAGCCCCATCTCCGCCAACGATCGTGTCCGCGCGAACTTCCTCTCGGGTTCCATCATCGCATCGGTCAATTTCGAGAACCAATCCTCGACCGTTGGGATGCAGCGTGTGAAAGCGGCGCCCCAACTCGATACTCGCGCCAGCGCGTTGCGCTTCTTCCGCCAGAGCTTGAATCAACGTGCGTCGCTCGATGATCAGGTCGGGGTGCCTCAGGGTGACGGTCGCAGTGCGGCCATCCGTAAACAGTTCAAAGTGCCGTATTTCGTTAACAACGCTTTTCTGGGCCGCGAGTCCGAGAAGAGCCCGCATCCGGTCCGTGACGATCAATGTGCGCTCGTCAGGTTCCATCGTTTCGATGCGTTCAAACACACGCACGGGAACGCCCTGGCGCGCCAGCAGGGAAGCGGTAAATAAGCCGGCTGCCGAACCTCCCACCACAGCAACGCTTTGCTTATCGGTGACAGGCCTCGGAGACGAATTGTTTTCCGCGTCGCGTAGTTCGGGCGCCATAGAGTTGGTTACATTCTGCCTTTGCGTAAATTTATCCGAGCGAGTCCGCGGAACTACTTACCGGGACTGTCCTCTACCCACCACTGAAGAGAGCAGAAATCCGGGCGATCACGACGCTCGTAATCACCGGGGCTGAAGTATATATCTTACCGGGGTGCAAGCAAGAAAGACAGGCAGGCAGGTTCTTTCAACTAGGCGGAAAAGGTCTTGGGAATTTTGGCTTGACGTTCATACGGCGCCCCTTCCATGAAAAATATGGCAATAAGGCTGCCAAAGATCACCAGCCCTGCCAGGGTATATGCTGCCGCCGGTGAAGCTCCTGGAATAAAAAGTGCCGCCACGCCAAAAAGGACCGCAAAGCAATACATCACAAGGACCGCACCGCGATGCCCCAATCCCAGATTCGACAATCGATGCGCCGTATGGTCCTTGCCCGGCGAAGTGAAAGGCAGCAGGCCACGGCGTGCGCGGGATATGGAGACCAGCGTCGTATCAAAAATAGGCACGCCCAAAATCAGCACCGGAATCAGCCAGGTAATCGGGAAAGGAGCGCCATCCGGCCGGATCTTAAGGCCAAGCGTCGCCATCAAGAACCCGAGGAACATAGCTCCGCCGTCACCCATGAATATCTTTGCCGGGCTGAAATTCCAACGCAGAAATCCCAGTGACGCGCCCAAAGCTGCAGCGCCCAGGCTGCGAACGAGCGTCTGCCCATTCATGCTGGCGGAAATTGTGAAAAAGGCCGCCGCCACGGCGGCAATACCCGCGCAGAGCCCATCCATATGGTCGAGAATGCTGAATGACGCGGTGATTCCCACAACCCACAACACCGTGAAGCAGTCATCGAGAACCGCGCCCGTCATCCCCGGCACAAACTGAGAGAAAAGCTGCGCATGAATTCCGGTGGCAATCAGCATCAGCGCAGCCACAGGCATACCGACGAATAGCTTTACTTGGTGATGCAGAAGCTTGCCATCGTCGAGAAAGCCGATGACGGCGAGCAGCGTGGCTGCGGAGAGAATCCCAGCCACTTGCTTTTCAGGGGCGCCATGAACCGTCACCAGAACTGCCAGGGCAAAAGCCAGATAAATGGCGATTCCACCCAAAAGCGGAATTGGTCTCAGGTGTACTTTGCGCGGGCCCGGTTGGTCCACCATTCCAAACCGAATCGCCAGGTGACGCACCGGAATCGTAAGGCCAAGAGAGGCGAGCAGGGCCACTGCGAATGCGATCAAGTCAGCGCGGATGGGCATCGTTGCTATCACCCCGGTCAACGTGCTGTGAGCATCTGCTCAAGCACGCCGCGCACTTGTTCCTTCTGCTTGGTTGCGAAATACCAGTCCATGGTCTTGCGCAGTCCCGCGCGAAAAGGAGTTTTTGGCTCCCAGCCCATCAGTTTTTTTGCCAGCGCATTATCTGCGACGCGATTTACAGGGCCAGTGGGCATATCCGGGCGCAACCGTATGTCAGCCTTTTGCCCGGAGAACTCGAGCACCATTTTCGCGGCATCCATCACGCGAATGCGCTCCATCGTTCCAAGATTGACCGCGGTACCGTCGTCGATTTTTTCAGCAGCGAGAATTGTTCCGCTGACGATGTCATCCACATAGGTCCAATTGCGGATCTGCGTGCCATCGCCCCAGACATCAAACGGATTCTGCCCGATAAAAGCGCGCGCGATCATTGCAATGACCGCGTGATTTTCTACTCCGCGCGGCCCGTACACCGTGAAGTACCGGCACGACGCCGCTTTCAGACCGTGTTCCCGGTGATAGGCTTGCAACGTAAGCTCCGCCATCAGCTTGGCCCATCCGTACATATTATCGGCGTCATGCGGAGGTTTCACGTCTTGTTCGCGAAGATAGAGCTCCTGTTTCGTATCCGTCTGCATGTTATTCGGATAAACGCAGCCCGAGGAAGCGTAAACCACTTTCCCGACGCCGGCTTTCACCGCTTCCCAAAAGACCAAACCGTCGAGAAAGAGATTCGAGGCTGGGCCCGCCTGGTGTAAATCGACGTAGCCGCGCCCGCCATGGTCCGCAGCGAGGTGAAAAACAACTTCTATTCCCTTCATCGCCGCGCGGGTCACTCCCGGCTCGCGCAAATCAGCCTCGACAAAAGTCACACGGCCATCCGCTAAGAGCTGTTCGATGTTCGAGCGTCTGCCGCTCGTCAGATCGTCTACCACGCGTACCTGCGCGCCGCGCTCCACCAGAGCGTCCACTAAATGCGATCCAATAAAGGATGCGCCGCCGGTTACGAGTACTTTCTTACCTTTCCAGATGGCCGCCTCCGTAATTATTCCGCTGATTTGAGGCTTCTTCTATCACTTCCACAAACCTTTCAAGCTCATCGACTCTAGCATATTTCGCTGCCGTTTCCCTTGCACGGACGCCCATCTGAGCCAGTCGATATGGGTCGTCGCGCAACTCGAGAATGGCGGCGGCTATTGCGGCAGGATCGTCCGGATCCGCCGATATCCCGCAGCCGGATTCATTCACGATGCGCGCAGCATCGCACCTTCCATCCGCTACCACTAGCACTGGACGGCCCGACGCAAGAATGGAATAAAGCTTGCTAGGCACTACGACTCCCTCCAGCCCACGCCTTACGGTCACAATGTGTACGTCGCCGGCCATCATCACGTGCGGCACTTGCTCGAACGGAAAGAACGGCAAGAAGCGTACATTCGGCGAAGACTTCGCGGAAGTCTCGAGTGCCGCGCGGTTTGCCCCATCGCCTACAAACACAAGTCCAATATTTTCGTTGCGCAAAATGTCAGCGGCCTTCAGAAGCGAATCCCAGGCCCCGTAGAAACCCAGATTGCCGGCATGGAGGGCGACAAAGGAGAAGCCGCAGCGAATTTTCTGCACCAGCGGATCATTGCGCTCCGGCAATGAAGCAGGAAACGAAGCGCCGTCCCGGATTACGACCACTCGGTCCGGCGAAACTCCCTTCGAGACAATCCGGTCGCGCATGTCCTCGCCGAGAACGATTACGCGCGCAGCTTCACGAAGTGCGCGGCGGTGCATTTCCTCCCAGCTTTCAACCCACCGGTTGGGCTGCACGATGTCGCCACCTAGAGCCATGTCCGGATACAAATCGCGGATATTGTAAACAAACGGCCGGCCCGTCATGCGCGCGATGAATGCACCGGCGATGCCTGCAACGGGTGGATCCGTCATCGCAAGAACGATGTCCGCGTGAATGGCCAGCGCACGCGGGATCGCGAGCGTGAGATAGCTCAAATAATTAGTGACGCGCCGCCGCATCTGATGCCGCGGATAAGCGGTGGAGCCGACGCGCTCGACCGTAACGTTGTTGCGAACATCGCGTCGGAGAAATGCAAAAGGGTAAAACTCGTCAGGATCGTAAGAGGGCCGTCCGGCGATCACGGTCACTCGATGACATTCCGCCAATTTTTCGGCCACTTGCACCGCCATCTTGGCCGTCGCGGAAGTGTCCGGCGGATAATATTGATTCAGCAGAAGAATGTGCATAAATGCTGGTTTGCATCTCAACGCCGGGCTGGACAATTGTGGCGGAGAGCTGTGCTTTGCCTGATCACTCCCTATTCTGCGCGTTTCGCAAAGCTATCCGCGGTCTCTTCCTGCGACGCGGCTGAGGATCTTTTCTCAAGAATGAAGTTTCCCATCACCAAGGTATCCATTTGGGTTCGACGGAAACAATCAAGAGCTTCCTCCGGCCGGCAGACGATCGGCTCATTGTCATTGAAAGAGGTATTTAAAAGCACGGGCACTCCCGTTTGATCACCGAAGGCGCGCAGAAGCTTCCAGTAAAGCGGGTTCGCGGTTCGGCTTACAGTCTGGAGCCGCGCTGTGCCATCCACGTGTGTAGGCGCGGGAATCACATTGCGTTTTTCCGGACGCACGAAATAAGCAAAAGTCATAAATGGCGAAGGGTGCGTCTTCTCAAAAAATTCACCTGTGGCTTCTTCCAGAATCGAAGGCGCGAACGGCCGGAATATTTCGCGATGTTTGATCCGGCGGTTCAACACATCTTTCATCTCAGGCCGGCGCGGATCCGCCAGAATGCTTCGCTGTCCCAGGGCGCGTGGACCCCACTCCACGCGGCCCTGGAACCACCCGACTATTTTTCCACTAGCGACATGCCGAGCTGTTGTTTCAAGCAGAGGGGCCTCTTCCATTTCCGCAACCGTCACTCCGTCTTCCGATGAATGGAACTGTCCAATCGAGCGGCGGATCTCTTCGCTCGAAAATTCCGGACCCCAACCCGCGTGATCCATCACGAACTCGCGCGGCCGTCCGAGAATCTGATGGTTCACCGCGAAGGCCGCCCCCACCGAGAGACCCGCGTCGCCCGCGGCAGGCTGAACGTAGACACGCTCAAACGGCGAGCGATCAAAAATCTTCCCGTTCGCGAGGCAATTGAATGCGACGCCACCCGCCAGACAAAGCGACTTTTGCCTGGTTTTTTGCGCCAGTGCGGTCCAATGGGCGGCGAGGACCTCTTCCAATGCAGCTTGCATGCTTGCCGCTATGTTCTTGTGCCGTTGTCCGAGCGGTTCACCCTCTTTGCGAGCCGGGCCTAGACGCTTTTCCAGATAGGAAGAGAAAAGCCTGCCGAGCTCTGGCGTCTGATTCGCTTCCCGCCAGGTCATATCGGCGCCCTGCCGCTGATGCGTGAAATACTCAAGTCCCAGGCGGAACGAAAGCGGACCATCGGCATAAACGATGCGCCGGAACTCCTCCAGAAATTCGGGTTCGCCGTACGCTGCGAGGCCCATCACCTTGTACTCGTCGCCGAATTTCCAGAACCCGATGTATTGCGTCAGCGCCGTGTAGTACATCCCCAGCGAATGAGGAAAGGTGATTTCGCCGAGGGTCCGCATCTTCGGACCTTCGCCCAAAGCCCACATGGAACTTGCAAAGTCGCCCAGGCCATCAGCGGAAAGCACCGCGGAATTTTCGAATGGCGAAACGAAATAAGCGCTCGCGAGATGCGCCGTGTGGTGTTCGATACGATGGAAACGCGCTCGGATTTTTTCCGGAGCCATCTCGAAAGCCGCCGCCAGATCTTCTTGGATCCCCGCAAACCGCCTCATCACGCGCGCACGATCCAAAGCGAAGCGAGGCATGCGCATTGCGAAGCGCATCTTCGTTCCCAACCGTGCCCACGGATTGCGCGGAATCGCTATGTGTTCCACTTCGGATAGTTTTGCCCCGGCTTGTTCCAGGCAATACTGAATCGCGCGCGCCGGTAAGCCGGCAGCGTATTTAACCCGATTAAGGCGCTCCTCCTCGACGGCAGCAACTAGACGCCCGTCGACCAAGATGGCAGCCGAGGCGTTCGCGTGATACGCGTTTATACCGAGAATGATCATTTTAGAATGTTCGCATCGCGAATTCTTTATGCAGTCCTAATGAGCGGCATGAACGGTAGCCGAATTATGGCGCTCGCTGCCGTCCTTCACCGAAACACTCAGATTGCGTTTAACCCATTCATTCAATACGTAAAGACTCCACGGCCGGGACCAGGTCGTTTTGCCTCGTAAGAAATTCCTCCAAATCCCTTGCGCGAACCTGTGGTCCAGGCTGGCCTCCAGCGCGGGAGCCCAATCGCCAAGTCCCATGGCCACTCTCTCTCCCAGCTTCCCCCGCATCCAATACTCCCACGGAAATGTGAACGTACGCTTCGGTTGCTTGACGATTTCTTCGGGCAGCAAATCGCCAAGAGCCTCCACCAGCAGAGCCTTCGGTCCCCCTCCGCCGCGCTTGGCCGATTCCGGCAAGCCAAGAACGTATTCCACCAATGGTGTATCGAGAAACGGCACGCGCACCTCCAGCGAATTGCGCATGCTAGTCGCGTCCGTATCCCGCAACAGCGTGTTTACAAGATAGGAGCGCAATTCAAGCCACGAGACTTGTGTAAACGGATCCAACGATCGCGATTGCCGTGCGGCAGTAGTAAGCCACTGGTACCAGTTCGTCGAACTCCACGCAACTGCGCTCCCGCGCAGACTCGACGCAAATGCTTGCGGTGCAAACAGCATGCGTGTGAAAAAGTAGGGATGCGGAAACAGATTCGGCTGAAGCCAAGCTGCCGACGCCTTGCGAAAAACATCGGGTGAAGACTGAAAAACATTCATGTTCTTCAGTCCCTGCGCAACAAACCCGCGGGCTCCTTGCGGAATGAATCCAGCCGCCGCAGCGATGCGATCAATTTTCGCTGTATCTCGGAACGACGTATAGCCGCCAAACAGTTCATCGCTGCCAAGCCCGGACAGCGCCACCTTCAAGCCCGCTTGTCGTGCCCCCCAAGAAACGAAGTAAGTGTTGATCCCATCCATCGAAGGCTGATCGAGCGCCATGACCGCTTCATCAAGTCGAGCAACCATTTCGTCGCCGGAAATCACGACTTCGCGATGTTCCGTTCCAAGACGCCCGGCGGTGCGTCGAGCGATCGCGGCTTCGCTGAACTCCGTGTCGGGAAACGAGACAGTGAAGGTGTGGATTCCTCTTTGCACCTTCGCCGCTAGAGCCGCGATTGCGGTCGAATCGATTCCGCTGCTCAAAAATACGCCCACCGGAACGTCCGCGATCAGATGACTCCGCAGCGCATCTTCCAGCAAAGATCGAACTTGCGAGGCTGGTGAAACTTCCGGGACCTGCGAATTCTGTGAAGCAATTCCGGTTTTAGCTTTCTTCTCGATCACGCGCGCTACGTCCCAATAAGGTTTAGGCTCGGAGGCTTCGATCGGATCACCAGCGAGAATCGTAACGCAATGGCCCGGCGGCAGAGAAAAGACACCTTCCACCAGAGTTGTCGGCTCGCTCACCGAACCAAAAAGCAGATATGCAGTCAGCGCTTCGTTGGAGAGGCGCGTCGGAACGCATCCGCTTGCGAGAAGTGCTCGCACCTCTGACGCAAACAGAAAAATACCATCGACCTTCGCGTAGTACAGCGGCTTGATGCCCAAGCGATCGCGAGCGATAAATATTCTCGCAGCCCCGCCGCCTTGACCTTCCGGCAATTCAATCGCAGCGAACGAGAACATGCCCCGCAGCCGATTCACGGAATCTTCGCCCCATTCCTCGTAGGCGTGTACGATAACCTCCGTGTCGGATTTCGACCGAAATTTATGCTTGCGCGCTTCCAGCTCTTCTCGGAGCTCTCGGAAGTTATAGATTTCACCGTTGAAGACGACTGCGATCGTTCCGGTTTCGTTCCAGACCGGCTGGCTGCCGCCGTGCAGGTCGATGATGCTAAGGCGCCGCACACCCGCGGCGACACGCGGTTTCAATAGGATTCCTTCTTCGTCGGGGCCGCGGTGAACGATAGCGGCGAGCATGCGGCGGACAACACCCTCACCGTCTGCTTTGGAGTCCAATCCGATGACGCCGCAAATTCCACACATGGGATTTAGGCCGCATCCAGGAAAGCGTTGCAAGCTCTCCGAAGCTGCTGCCGGATATGAACCGATTGCACGCCGAGCCGTTTCTCACCATACCAGCGGAGAGCAACTCGCAGCAGGATCAGGAAAATTAGAAGCAGAAAAGAGGAAACCATGGCGGCAAAGGATTCGCGTTCGACTAAGAGGGTCATGGATGGCGCGTCTTCCCAGCCGGGTATAGCACGATCCAGAATTCGTCGAAGCAACGATCCGAAGATATGAAATCGCGCAAGCCGAATGTGAACAACTTGATCGAAAGTGTAAGTTGGGTCATAGCCCCGAAGATCTCGCGTAGCCACAGCAAGCGTGGCAGGATCCTCCAATTCTTCGCGAGTCAGCGTCTGTCCGTCCGCCCCGCGCATGACGATTCGAAAAGTTGGATCCACAACGATCCATCTCCCATCTACGAGAACTTCGGCAACAACATGCTTTGTCATCTCGTGAGAGTCAACCAGCAGCAGCCGGCGCACCTGCATGTGCCCTGTGTCCACCAGATTGATAAACGCGTTTGTGGCCGTGCCGCATACTCGCAGTAGAGCCTCATAATTCAGCGTGTCTGTCGGGTCGCGGTCACCCTGCAGCTTCGCGGCCTCGGACCTCCTGCGCGCCGGGCCATGGGCCATCCACTGGAGTATAGCTTCAACTTTTTCATCCCCCGGCGACGTGGCCGGCACAATCGCGTCCGAAAAGCCTTTCAGGTATCTTCGAGTCGAAAATTCCCATCCCGTCGAATAGGCAGCGACAAAAACTGCCGCGAGTAACAGGATATTTACGGCAAACCAGAGGCTTCGGAAGATTGGATGATGTTTGCTATCGGAATTGTCAGCCGGCGCCGGCCAAGGCGCAGACTTTTCATGGGCGCGAGTTTGCTGAGGGCTCGTCGCGCTTTCGATCGTCTTCGTCAGGTGATCTTGGCTCATGCCGTTTCTCGTTTTTCCCGATTCGACCTTTCCTGCACCATTACCTTCGCTGGATCCCGCGGACCCTGCGTTCGCCGTTCTTTTTCCACCAGAAAAGAGTGAACATTCTGCCCGCGATTTTCGTCATATCGCACAATGCGGGCCTGCTGTTTCTCGCACCATTCCTCGATGGTCCGGCGCGGAAGAAACGCAACACGTGGAGTGACGAAGTAATCGTAAAAAAGGTTCCGCGCGCCTGACCAAGTGCGTTTTCCGCTAGAACGAACAAAATGAATCGCGTAATACGGTACCTGAAAAAAAACTGTCACGAAAGGCTTCGTCCATTCCCGCATCAGCGCTTCTCGAATCAGACCGCCCGGAAACTTGTAAAGCATAGGGTACCGGCCGTTCGGCTTGTAGACCGCCAAGTACATTCGCCCGCCCGGTTTTAGGATCCGGAAATTCTCAGTGAACGCAGTCAGGGGATCCTCTGTGTGGTGGATCACACCATCTGAGATCACAACATCCGCGGTTCCGTCCGCAAACGGAAGGTGTAAGTTGTCGCCAACGGCGCCCGGTCTGTCATACCTTTTTATCGCAAGACCCAGCGAAACGCGGCTCCGATCGAGCCCTATGCATCGAATTCCTCGTCGCTTCAAAAAACCCAGAACTCTGCCGGGACCGCAACCTATGTCCAGAACCAGCGAGTTTACATCCAAGCTCTGAATAAGCTCGACAAGCGGCCGCGAAACCACCGACTCAATTTTCTCCGGCGCGTCGATGGGAACCCAATCGAAGGGGTGCTGATCGTAAAATGTGGCGGATTCAGGATCGCCCATTAGAGATCACCGTGCGAATTCCCCAAGACTTTTGCATAATAACTTTCCATCTGCCCGCTCAAGCGATCCCAGCTCAATTCCGCAGCCACTTCGACGCACCCGGATTTTAATTTCGCGTATAGAACCGAATCCGAAATCAAATTGCGAAGCGCCGCAACCAGCGGTCCCTTCTCCGGCGCAATCACCAGTCCCGCGTGCCCACTCACCAGAGAGCGAATGCCGCAGCAATCAGTAATAATTACCGGAACGCCGAACGCTATCGCTTCGGCTGCGGAATTCGCGAAGTTTTCATAACGCGATGGCAGAACAAAGACATCCGCGTCCATCATCAGGGCGGACTTGTCGTCGTCATACAGAGCGCCCGTGAAAATCACCCGAGATTCAATTCCAGTATCTCGCGCCCGTTTCTCCAGCATCGCACGATAGCCAGGCTCGCCTTCGGGACCTGCGATTACCAGACGGCCTGATTTCGGGCATGCTTCAGAAAACGCCTTGATCAAAATATCCGCGCCCTTACGAGAAATCAAACGCCCCAGAAACATCACGAGCGGTTCATCAGCAGGGATTCCCCATTTTGCACGAAAAGCACCGCGTGGCGATTGGCCAACGCTCGTGCGGCCATCAATACCGTTGTATCGAATTACCACTTTTTCCGCTGGTACGCCGTCTTCGACAAGTTCCTGTTGCTCCATCTCGGAAGTGGCCACAATTTGCGCTGCGTTGCGCCAATAGACGTCGCCCAAACCCCAATGCCACAACCGCTTCATCCGAAAGCTTCGATCGATAGGACGATACATGCCCATTGGCTCAATCACGTAGGGAATCCGCCGGCGTCTGCAGAAAAAACTCACCGCTGGTCCCAGCAGATCGTAGAGGCCATACAGGTGAACCAGATCAAACTGCGAGATGGACGCCCGGCAGAATGCTACCACACGGGGATTCAGCGTGAGCGCCCGATAGTGCCCGACCGTTGAGAGGTATATGGTCTCCACACCATCTTCTTCGGCCTGCCAGCCCCATTCGCACTTTCGGATTTTCACATCTGAACGGTAATCGTTTCCAAATCCCAAGTCTGCCGTCAAAACAGTGACTTGTTGACCACGTTTAGCCAAACCCCGAGCGAGCGCCCGAACCTTAACGACCGGGCCTCCTCGGTCCTGAAACGGAAAATAGGATTGAACTACCATTAAGACGCGCATTCGGCTCGGGATCAGTGCGTTCAGAAAGCTGTTTGCTCTCGGGCTGTGCTGCCTTCGCTGGCGGGCCGCGGAACAGGTTACTATCCCTGCCGGTTAGATTCCAAGCCGCACTCTTCCAGAATTATTTCGAATTTGTCCTGAAAAACTTCAAAAGAAAAGTCCCGGCGCACGATTTCCGCACCCCGCTGCCCCAGCTTCGCCCGGAGTAATTCGTCCTCAAGCAAAACGGCCAGACCTTCGACCAGCCGCTCGGAGTCCCTGGGCGGAACGAGCACTCCGTTCACACCATCTTCCACCACATCGGTGGTTCCTCCGCAAGCCGCACCCACCGAAGGCTTGCCAAATGCCATCGCTTCAAGAAAAACCAATCCGAAGCCTTCACCCGTGCTGGGAAGCGCGAATATTTCACAACGAGCGTAGCAAGCGGCAATTTCCTGGCGCGAGAGGCCAGTGAGAAACCGCACAGATTCGAAAACGCCAAAGTCGGCGGCGATCTTTTTGAGCCGTGAAAGATCATCGCCGTCGCCCACTGCCACCAAATACAAACCCGGGAACTTCGTTCGAAGTTGCGCCATGGCGCGAATTAGATCGTCCGCTCCCTTGTAACGTTCTGAAGCCGCCCATCGGCCCACGGTCAGGATTACGCGGCCCTGTGGAAACCCGCGGGGCAGCGGAAGGCTGGTCGGCGTCTCTGCCATCCGAAGAAACTCTGGATTCAGCGGCCATGCCAATCTCCGTATTTTAGCCGGCGGCACCCCTTGAAATTCTGCAAGCTTTTGGGCCGTGTCACGGCTCGGAGCGAGCACTAAATCCGCCGACAAAAGGGCCTGGCGTCGCAACAAGGGCAGCGGCTTCCATACTTCCACGCCGTGTGACATCACAATCGTCTTGAGCCGTGGCGAAATCCGTTTCATCGCCACCACGGGCAACGCCAAGTTTGGGTGCGCCGCCAGAACTATCTTTGTGCCTTGCCCGCCTACACGAATCGCGGAAAGCACGAATTGCACTTTCGAGCGTCCGAATCCGCGGAGGAATATTTTCTTTTCGCCAGCTTCAAAGTTTTGCGTGCCCCGCGGATCGCTAAGGCTCTGAAAATAAGTGGACCAGTCATTGTGACGCAGAGAAATCGCCTGCAGAGCCGCAGCGGTCAGGCGCCCCGCTTCCTGAATACCGCCAACGCCGAGCAACTCCGGAAAAAGACCAACGA